>DGCD01000008.1:520-123776 GCA_002384935.1 Pusillimonas sp. UBA3987 | reverse complement strand
CCCCGTTTATGGAGTAGAGCCTGAACGCTTGTCTTGACGAAAGCTGGCCAAAAGAAAAAGGGCTTTCCTTGTGGGAAAGCCCTTTTTATATCTGGCGCGGCTGGCAGGATTCGAACCCACGACCCCTTGGTTCGTAGCCAAGTACTCTATCCAACTGAGCTACAGCCGCGTAAAGAAGCAGAACTATAACACATAAAATTTTTGTTGTCATTTTTCGTTGGCCGGTTGACAGCCAAAAGCGGGAAGTCGAATATAGCAGGCCATTAAATGAATCATTCGTGCAACAGGAGGCAGGGTTGGCTGATTTGAGCAGATTTACGTGTGTTGAGGATTTTCATCGGCTGGCCCGGCGCCGGATGCCTCGCATGTTCTATGATTACGCGGCTTCGGGTTCTTGGACGGAGTCTACGCTGCGCGCCAATGAGCACGATTTACAGGAGTGGCTGTTTCGCCAGCGTGTGGCGGTGGATATCGAGCATCGATCTATCCGTACGCACATGCTGGGCGAAGAAGTGGCAATGCCGGTGGCCATTGCCCCTACGGGGCTTACCGGGATGATGCATGCCAATGGCGAAATGCACGGTGCGATGGCCGCCAGGAAGTTCGGGATACCGTTTACGCTGTCGACCATGAGTATTTGCTCGATTGAAGACGTGGCAGAGCATACCCAGGCGCCGTTCTGGTTCCAGTTGTATGTCATGCGCGATAAAACGTTCATGGAAAACCTGATTCGCCGGGCCCAGCGGGCGAACTGTTCAGCCCTGGTGGTCACACTCGATCTGCAGGTCATGGGGCAGCGTCATTGCGATATCAAGAACGGGCTTAGTGCGCCGCCTAAACCCACTTTTGGAAATTTGCTTAATCTGGCGACAAAGCCGCACTGGTGCTGGCAGATGGCTCAAACGCAACGGCGTACATTTCGCAATATTGTCGGTCATGCCCAGGGGGTTACCGATGTGTCTTCGCTGGCGGCGTGGACGGCCGAGCAGTTCGACCCCCGCCTCAATTGGGACGATATCAAGCGCATTAAAGATTTGTGGGGCGGCAAGCTGGTGCTCAAGGGCGTGATGGACCCCGAGGATGCCCGTTTGGCGGCGCAGTCGGGTGCCGATGCCCTGGTGGTGTCGAATCACGGGGGGCGTCAGTTGGATGGGGCGCCATCGTCCATTAAAGTCCTGCCGGATATCGTCGATGCAGTGGGTAACGATATCGAAGTCTGGATGGATGGCGGCATTCGTTCCGGGCAGGACGTATTGCGGGCAATTGCGCTGGGAGCCAAAGGCACGCTGATCGGGCGTTCGTTCTTGTATTCTCTTGGCGCCGGCGGCGAGGCCGGGGTTACGAAATGCCTGCAGATGCTGGCTAAAGAGCTGGATTTAACCATGGCCTTTTGCGGCCACAACGATATCAACAAGGTGGATGCCTCTATTTTGCGCAGGGCATAAAAAAATCCCGGCGGTTGCCGGGATTATGGTTTTAACCGAACTCAGCATGAATGCTTAATGGTGATCCAGGCTCTTGTCGGTGAACAACCAGTCGCGCAGCTCTTTGTCGAACTTGGGATCTTTACGGCGGATCCACTCGAGCGTCATGGCTGCGTGTTCTTTTTCTTCGTCGCGGTTATGTTCCAGAATGGCTTTCAGATCTGAGTCTTTACAGGCGTCGACGCGTTGGTTGTACCAGTCGACGGCTTCAAGCTCTTCCATTAGCGACACAATAGCGCGGTGCATATCGCGTGTTTCATCTGAAAGTTCTGATATGGGTTCGTGATAGCCTTCGTTTGACATCTGTAGCTCCTTTACGTGAAGTGTAAAAATAGCATAAATGTGGCGTTATAGTAGCGCGACATTTCCCCTGATTCTACTTTATTGACCCATTCCATGAATTTCGAGCAAACAATGATTCTGGCCATCCTGGCTGTTACCGTGGGTATGTTTTTATGGGGGAAGTGGCGCCACGACATGGTTGCCGCCGGTGCGTTGCTGGCCTGTGTGGGCGTGGGGCTCATCCAGCCTGTTGATGCCTTTCTGGGGTTTGGCCACAATGCGGTGGTGACAGTGGCCTGCGTCTTGATTCTGAGCAGTGCGCTGCAGTCGTCGGGTGCGGTCGATGTGCTGACCCGTTTTATCTTGCCCTCGAAGGCGGGCCCCACTTTAAGTATTGCAGCGCTTACGACACTGGCGGCTGTTTTGTCGGGCTTTATGAATAACGTCGGTGCGCTGGCGTTATTAATGCCGGTTGCCATTCAAATTGCCGGCAGGCTTGAGTTGCCGGCGGGCAAGGTTCTCATGCCACTGGCGTTCGGATCGATCCTCGGGGGAACCACCACACTTATCGGTACGCCGCCCAACCTGATTGTGTCGGGCTTTCGCGAGTCGGCCGGACTGGGCTTGTTCAGAATGTTCGATTTCACCCCGGTTGGCGCCGTTGTCGCACTGGTGGGGGTGATGTTTATTTCCTTGATCGGTTGGCGGCTGGTGCCGACCCGTCAAAAGGCCGGTATTGAAGGGTTTGAAACGGAAGCGTACATGACTGAAGCCCGCGTGCCGGAAGACAGTAAGTTGGTAGGCCGTTCGTTGCGCGAGCTTGACGATGAAATGGACGAGCTTGACGCGCAAATTGTGGGTTTGGTGCGCAATGAAGTGCGCATGATGGCGCCCAGTGCCGCTCGCGTGATTCGGGCGAACGATATTCTGGTCATTGAAACCGATGCCGAGTCCCTGGCCGATGTGCTTTCCACCTTTGGCCTGGAGCTCGAGGAAGAGGAAGAGGCGCCGTTGTCCGAATCCAAGAAAGAAACAAATGACGAGATCATATTGCAAGAGCTGGCGATTATGCCCTCCTCCAGTCTGGAGAACCGATCCGCCAGTGACTTGTTACTGCGCACGCGCTATGGCATTAATTTGTTGGCAGTTTCGCGCCAGGGCCAGCGCTTGTTGTCGCGGCTCAGGGCGATCAAGCTGCGGCCCGGTGACCTTCTGCTTTTGCAGGGGCCACCCGACGCGTTGGGCAGCTTTGCGTCCAGCATGGGCGCGGTGCCGCTGGCTGAACGCAAGGTGCGCATTCCGGATCGGCGCAATGTGATTTTATCGTCGTCGATTATGCTGGGTGCGGTGCTGCTGGCCGTGTCGGGCTGGGTGTCGGCGGCTGTGGCGTTTGCGGCGGGTGTGTTGGCCTCGATGGCCCTGCGCACAGTGAATTTAAGGTCGGTTTATGAACAGGTCGACTGGCCGGTGATTGTCTTGCTGGCCATGTTGCTGCCGGTTGCGGGTGTAATGCAATCAACCGGTGCAGCGGGGCTTGTGGCCGGTTTCCTGCTTGATTATTTCGCGCAGGGTAATGCGGTGATCGCGCTGGTGGTGATTCTGGTGACCACGATGATTCTGACGGACTTGATGAACAACGCCGCCACCGCAGCGGTGTTGGCACCCATTGCGTTGGGGGCGGCCAATCAACTGGGTGTCAATCCGGACACCTTTCTGATGGCGGTTGCAATTGGTGCTTCTTGTGCGTTTTTAACGCCGATTGGCCACCAGAACAATACGCTTATTCTGGGGCCGGGCGGTTTTCGTTTCGGCGATTATTGGCGCATGGGCCTGCCATTGGATATTCTTGTGGTTGCAACGGCAATACCCATGTTGCTGCTGGTGTGGCCGCTGGATGGCTGATTTCACGGCCACCTGCCCAATGGAAAAATTTACAGCATGGCCTGCAGTTGCCGGCGCAACTGGCTTTTGCGGTAGCCGGGCAGGAACGATGCAACAAGACTGTTGTCGGCCAATTTGGCCAGTTCAGCCCTGGAAAGCTTCAGCGACGCTGCAATGGCACGGTAGTTGTCGCCCACGTAGCCGCCGAAATAGGCCGGGTCGTCGGAGTTCACTGTTACGACCAGGCCCTGGCGCAGCAGGCGGGCAATGTTGTGGTCTTTCATATCATCAACCACACAAAGCTTCAGATTTGAAAGAGGGCACACGGTAAGCGGTATTTGCTCGCGGATCAGGCGTTTGACCAGATCGGGATC
The DNA here is from genome assembly GCA_002384935.1 of Pusillimonas sp. UBA3987. Lineage (GTDB taxonomy): Bacteria > Pseudomonadota > Gammaproteobacteria > Burkholderiales > Burkholderiaceae_B > Neopusillimonas. The sequence goes on along the minus strand of DGCD01000008.1, from coordinate 119,755 downwards.
TTCTTCGCTGCGCACGCCATGATCAATGCGGTCAACGTGCAATAAATCCAGTGCATCGCGCACGTATTGCGCCGGGCCTTCTTCGCCGGCGTGCGCGACCAGACGGAAACCAAGCGCTTTGCACCGGTTGAATACGCGTTGGAATTTGTCGGGCGGGTTGCCCACTTCGGCCGAGTCAAGGCCGATGCCAATCCAGATGTCTTTGTATTGCTCGCGCAGGGGCAGGGCGGCTTCCAGCGTTTCGAATGCCGCTTCTTCCGACAGGTGGCGCAAGAAGCTCATGAGCAAATAGCTGGTGAGCCCGGTTTCCTGCTGCATTTGGCGTACCGCGCGGGCAATGCCTGCAAAGACTGTTTCAATGGCCACGCCGCGTTCTGTATGTGTTTGCGGATCGAACATGATTTCGGTGTGGCAAACACCATCGGCGTGGGCCTTTTTAAGGTAAGCCATTGTCATGTCGAAGAAGTCGCGCTCGGTAATCAATACGCTGGCGCCCGCGTAATACAAGTCCAGGAACGATTGCAGGTCTTTGAAGGCGTAGGCCTGGTGAAGTTCGGCTTCCGAGGCGTAGTTCAGCCTGACGTTATTTCGACGAGCCAACTCAAAAATCAGCTTGGGTTCCAGCGTGCCTTCGATATGTAAATGCAACTCGGCTTTGGGCAAGGCAATAATGAATTCATCCAGTTTCGAGTCAATCATGTTCTTTTCCGACTTTTATGCAGTTGCAAGGGGTGTTCAGTTTATAAATGGCGCCACGCGGCAATCATGAGCAGGGCCCAGGCCACAATGAAGGCAACGCCGCCCAGCGGGGTGACGGCTCCAAGCCATTTCACGCCGCTTAATGCCAGGATATAAAGGCTGCCGCTGAACAGCACAATGCCTGCAAACATGATCAGCCCCGACCAACCCGGCAGCGTTCCGCCTATTCGGGTGCTGAGCGCGGCAATTAGTATGATGCCCAGGGCGTGAACCAGTTGGTATAGTACGGCTGTTTGCCATATGGCCAGCATGTCGGCCGAAAGCACACGTTTGAGGCCGTGTGCGCCAAATGCGCCCGCGCCAACACCAATCAACATCATCAGCGCGCCTAATATAACAAGTTGTCGTTCTGTCATTTTTTGTCCTGCGGGTTTGCAGGCATGGCCTGCGTTGGTCCGATTTGTATATCATGTTAGCCGCAACCCGCTCAAGCGGGGTCCGGCCGCAAGGTGGATTCAAATAAGAATTGGAAATGGTATTTGCGTGAAAAACAGGTTCCGGAACATTGTTGGTGTGTGCGTTATGGCTTGGGTTGCTGCCGTCTTGGCAGGCTGCTCGCCGCAGCCCGTGAATACGCCGTATGAGGAAGGCGCATTGGCGCAAAACACTTTGTTTACGGCATTTTCCCAGCGCTCTCCCAAATATCTTGACCCCGCCAGTTCCTATTCCACCGACGAAACGCCGTTTACCTACTCCATTTATGAACCGCTTTATGGCTATCATTATTTAAAGCGTCCCTATCAACTGATTCCCCGCGCCGCCCAGGCGGTGGTCAGCCCCCGCTATTATGACGAAAACGGCAATCGCCTGCCCGATAATGCGCCGGGTGAAGACATTGCCGTCAGCGTGTACGACATTCCCATACAAAAAGGCATTCAGTTTGCACCTCATCCGGCTTTTGCACGCAATGAAGAAGGCAACTATCGCTATTGGCCTTTGAAACCGGGTGCGCTGGAGAACAAATACGTCTTAACGGATTTCGAAGAAACGGGTACGCGCGAATTAACAGCCCATGACTATGTCTACGGTATTCGGCGGCTTGCCAGTCCGCGGGTCGTTTCGCCCGCGTTTGGGGTTCTGTCGTCCCACATTGAAGGCTTGAGTGAATATGCCCAGGAGCTGCAGGCTTTGGACAAGCAGTGGGAAGAACAAGGGCGCAGCCCCGAATGGCTTGATTTGCGCCAGTATGAGTTCAGCGGGGTACAGGCGCTCGATGATCATACCTTGCGCATACGTGTAAAAGGCAAGTACCCGCAGTTCAAGTACTGGCTTGCGATGACCTTTACCGCGCCTGTTCCATGGGAGGCAGACCGGTTCTATCATCAGCCAGGCATGGCACAACGCAACTTATCGCTGAATACCTGGCCTGCGGGTACCGGGCCTTATATGCTGGAAACGTCGGTTCAGAATCGACAACACGTGATGGTGCGCAACCCGCATTTCAGGTCCTCTCCCTATCCCTGCGAAGGGGAGCCGGGAGACGAGGAATCGGGTTTGCTGGCTGACTGCGGCAAACCCACGCCATTCGTTGACCGCATCGTGTTTTCGCTGGAAAAGGAAAGCGTTCCCCTGATGGGTAAGTTCCTGCAGGGGTATTACGACGTTCCCGAGGTCGATGGCGGCAGTTATGGCGTAGCCATGCAGGTGGCAGCAGGCGACTCCGCCGAGAAGGCCGAGCTTTACGCCGACCGGGGTTTGCAGCTGTTGTCCTCGACCGAGCCGCAAATTACATACATGGGTTTCAATTGGCTGGACCCCGTGGTGGGGCGCGGCGATACGCCCGAGCAGCAAGCCCGTAACCGCAAGTTGCGCCAGGCTATCAGCATTGCATTCGATTGGGAGCAGTTCGTCTCGATTTTCTTGAATGACCAGGGGCAGGTGGCACAAGGGCCGCTTCCTCCCGGTGTGCCGGGCTACCAGCCTTTGCCTAAGGGGCTGAATACCCAGGTATACAGTTGGGAGGACGACCGGGCAGTTCGACGGCCCATTGAACAGGCCCGGGAACTGCTTGCCCAGGCGGGTTACCCCAATGGGCGAGACGCTGCCACGGGGGAACCTTTGATCCTGCATTTTGATTCGGCAGGCGGAATGGGCTCAAATGCAACGCTCGACTGGATGCGCAGGCAGTTGAAGAAGCTGAACGTTGAGCTGGAGATTCGAGCCACCGATTACAACCGTTTTCAAGACAAAATGCGCCAGGGCAATGCGCAAATGTTCATGTGGGGCTGGGTGGCCGATTACCCGGACGCAGAGAATTTTCTGTTCCTGCTGTATGGGGGTAACGCCAAAGCCAAAACGGGTGGCGAGAATGCGGCCAATTACCAGAATCCCGAGTATGACGCCTTGTTTGAACAACTTCGATTTCTGGATGATGGCCCGCAGAAAGATCGCGTCGTCGCGCGCATGGTTGAAATCGTGCAGCGCGATATGCCCTGGATGTTTGGTTTCTATCCAAAATCCGGAGGCGCCTATCAGGCCTGGATGTCTAATGCCAAGCCGACCCAAATGGTTCGCAATACGTTGCAATATCTGCGGGTCGACGCCGATCAACGGGTAGCCAGTGTGGACAAGTGGAATACGCCGCGTTGGTGGCCGCTATGGCTCTTATTGGTTTTGTGCCTGATTGGCGCCTGGCCGGCCTGGCGGATTATTCAACGTCGTGAGCGCGCCACCGCGCTGGATCACTCTGAAGGGAAGCGCGATTTATGACCGCTTATATTGTTCGTCGTCTGTTTTACGGCATTGCTGTACTGATTGGCGTAAATTTACTGACCTTCGTCCTGTTCTTTGCCGTTAATACGCCCGACGACATGGCGCGCATGGCCATTGGAGGGCAACGCGTAAGCCAGGATGCCATTGAGCACTGGAAGCAAGAGCGCGGGTACAACAAGCCGCTGTTCTACAACACATCGGCACAGGGCGTGCACGCCTTCACGGATACGGTTTTTTATGAGCGGTCCGCGCCGCTTTTGGTGTTCGACTTCGGCTTTTCGGATGGGGGACGCGATATCGGGTATGAAATCCGCGAACGGATTGGCCCAAGCCTGGCGCTGGCGATTCCCAGTTTTGTGCTGGGTATGCTGGTGAGTGTGTCTTTTGCGTTGCTGCTGGTTTTTTTCCGCGCCACGAAACTGGATTTCGCCGGCGTTGTGGCGTGTGTGGTGCTGTTATCCATTTCGGGGCTTTTTTACATTATTGCGGGGCAGTGGCTGTTCGCCAAGATACTGCGTTGGGTGCCGTATTCCGGGTTTACCGATGGCTGGGACAGTTTGCGGTTCCTGGTTCTGCCAGTGGCCGTGGCGGTCATTTCGGGCCTGGGCAGTGAGTCCCGGTTCTATCGCACACTTTTCCTGGAGGAAATCGGTAAAGACTACGTGCGCACGGGCAGGGCGAAAGGCCTGGCCGAGCATGTCGTTTTGTTCCGGCATGTATTGCGCAATGCAATGCTGCCCATTCTAACTGGTACCGTGTCGGCGATTCCTTTGCTGTTCATGGGCAGCCTGATTGCCGAGTCGTTTTTCGGTATTCCCGGCTTGGGCAGCTATACCATCGATGCCATTAACGCCCAGGATTTTTCAATCGTGCGGGCCATGGTATTTTTGGGTTCGGCGTTATACATCGTGGGGTTATTGTTGGCAGACATTTCTTATACGCTGGTTGATCCCCGCGTTCGATTCGAGTAGAGCCATGCCAAAATTCGTTTTCCTCTGGACAGACATTTTTGTACTGGTACTGGTGGCGGGAGTGCTCTTGTATGTTGTCCATGTCAGGCGCACGCCGTCGTTGCGCAGCGCCTGGGCTCAAGTGGGTCGCTCGGCATCGGCCATGTCAGCTGCGGTGGTATTGTTGCTGTTCACGCTGGTGGCAGTGCTCGATTCGGTGCATTATCGCCCTCGTCTGGCACAGAGCGACGCCGGGAATGGGCCGGTTTACGCGCCGGTGCTGCGCTCGGCGCTTGATGACATGTTGAGCTGGACCCGTCTGAGTCAACCGGAGGCAACGTATTCCGCGCCGCTGGCTATTCGCCAGTTCACGAAAGAAACCCAAATTATCAATGATGAGCCAGTGCGTGATTATCCGCGGCTCAAGCATGCCGGCACTCAACTGGAAGACGATGCGCTGCACTACCGGGACTTATGGTTGCGGGCGGCGTTGGGCGTGCTGGTGGGTTTGGGCATCAGTGCCGCCCTGGCGTTTTTGTTAACTTTGATGCATCGGCGTCGCGCAGTTTCAATGCGTGATGCGTTCATGCGCTGGTGGTGCGGTGATACCCAGATACCGGTTCGTGCCATGTGGTTGACCAGTGCCCTGATTCTATTGCTGGCCGGCGTGCTGGTTGCCTTGAGTGTCGATTATCACGTTTTGGGTACCGATCGCGTTGGCAACGACGTGATGAAGCAGGCGTTGAAAAGCGTCCGGACGGCGTTGGTCATCGGCACGCTTACCACCCTGGCCATGCTGCCGCCGGCGTTGTTTTTTGGTATTTCCGCTGGCTATTTCAAAGGTCGGGTAGACGATGCCATCCAGTACTTGTATACCACCTTGACCTCGATTCCCGGCGTGTTATTGATTGCCGCCTGCGTGCTGATGATGCAGGTTTACATTGATACGCACCCTGAAGCGTTTCCCACGGTTACCGCGCGTGCCGACTTACGTTTATTCATGCTTTGCCTGATTCTTGGCTTAACCGGCTGGGCCGGATTGTGCCGATTGTTGCGTGCCGAAGTGCTGAAACTGCGGGAGCTGGAGTATGTTCAGGCAGCCAGGGCTTTTGGCGTTGGGCATTGGCGTATTATGCGTCATCACTTGCTGCCTAATGTCATGCATATCGTGCTCATTACCATGGTCTTGCAGTTCTCGGGTCTGGTGCTCTACGAGGCAGTCCTGTCGTATTTGGGTATTGGTGTGGACCCAAGCATGGCCTCTTTCGGCACCATGATCGATGCCTCTCGTACTGAAATGTCGCGCGATCCCATGATCTGGTGGAATTTGCTCGCGGCGTTTGTCTTCATGCTGGCGCTGGTATTGGCGGCGAATATTTTCGCCGACGCGGTGCAGAAAGCATTTGATCCGCGCATGCGCAATTTCCAGCCCTTGCGTGCCAAACGGCTTATTGCCAAGGGGCACCCATGAGTCAGACGATGGCAATTTCGCAGCAGGCAAAAGTGAATGACCTGATCCTCCAGGTTGAGAAATTGTCGGTGCAATTGCGCACCGATGCCGGGGCGCACGATGCGGTTCATCTGCTTGATCTGGCGCTACGTCGCGGCGAAACATTCGCTTTGGTGGGTGAGTCGGGTTGCGGCAAAAGTATGACGGCCATGGCGCTGCTGCGCCTGCTGCCTGAAGCCGCCCGAATTACGTCCGGTAAGGTCCTGTTAGAGCAGACTGATTTGAATCGATTGGCGGAATCGCATATGCGCCAGTTTCGGGGCGGGCAACTGGCCATGGTGTTTCAGGAGCCCTCCACCAGCCTGAATCCGGTCATGCCGGTGGGGCGTCAAATTGTGGAAACGCTGCTTGCGCATACCGATTACCGTGGCCACGCCGCCCGCGAGCGCGCCATTTACTGGATGACTCGTGTAGGAATTCGCGACGCACAAACCCGGTTTAACGATTATCCCTTTCAGTTTTCGGGCGGCCAGAAGCAGCGCATCATGATCGCCATTGCCTTGGCCGCAGAACCTGCCGTGCTGATCGCCGATGAACCGACCACTGCGCTCGACGTTACGGTACAGGGGCAAATACTTCATTTGCTGGCCGATATACAAGCGGAAATGGGGCTGGCCATTTTATTGATTACACACGATCTGGCGGTGGTGAAAAAAGTGGCGCGTTATGTCGCGTTGATGAAGCAGGGCGAGATCGTGGAAACAGGTCTGGTTGAGTCCTTCTTCGAGAATCCGCAGCACTCGTATGCACGGCAATTAATCAATGCCATTCCTGCGTATGAGAAGCGGGGGCGCTCGCTGGTAACCGGCGAGCCGCTTGTTGAAGCGGGTAACGCAACCGAAAGCATGCCTGCGCCGGTTCTGCAGGTACGTAATTTGTCGGTGGCCTATCCTCAACGTGGCGGACTGTTGCGTCGTGTATTGGCCTATAAGCAGATAGTGGAAGACGTTTCCTTTGATCTGCATCCCGGTGAGACACTGGCGTTACTGGGCGAGTCGGGCTGCGGAAAAACGACAACCGCCAAAACCCTGATGTCGCTGCTGGATCGTCAGGCGCGAATTTCCGGGGAAGTATGGCTGGACGGGCAATCGATCTTCAAGGCAAATGCACGGCAACGGCGTGTCTTGCGTCAATCCATGCAAATTGTTTTCCAGGATCCGTACGCTTCGTTGGATCCGCGAATGGTGGTCGGGGAGGTGCTTGAAGAAGGGGTGGCGGCCTTGCGGCCTGAGCTCGACAGAAAGCAGCGTGCGAATCGCATTCGCGACTTACTTGACCGGGTGGGTTTACCCGCCAATACGGTGGCGCGGTATCCACATGAGTTCTCGGGCGGGCAGCGCCAGCGAATTGCCATTGCCCGCGCCCTTGCGGTGGAGCCGAAGGTACTGATTTGTGATGAGCCGACTTCGGCACTTGACGTTTCGGTGCAAGCCCAAATTCTTGAGTTGCTTCAGGACCTGCAGCAGGAGTTGGGAATGGCGTATCTGTTCATCACGCACAACTTCGGCGTGGTGGAGTATTTGTCGGATCGCATTGCCATCATGGATGCGGGCAAACTGGTTGAAATGAGCGACACAGTGTCGGTATTGCTGCAGCCGCAACATGAGCAAACGCGCCGATTGCTTGCCGCCGTGCCGCGCCTGTAAAAACATAATTCATCACGTGTCGTGCGGGCCGTGTGCCTGAAAACGCCGACCTCGCATATAATGGTGTCATATGACACTTAAAGTTTTTGACCTTCAATGTGAACTTGGGCACGTGTTCGAAGGCTGGTTTGGATCTCAAGACGGCTTTGACTCGCAGAAAGAGCGCGGCTTGTTGTCGTGCCCGGTCTGCAATAGCGCCAAAGTGAACAAGAAACTGACTGCATCGCGCATCAATCGCGGCCGTAGCCAGGAAACAGGGCTTGAGCACGCTGCCAAGCTTGCGGGTGTTTCTGCTGCTGCATCGGGCGAGCAGGTATTGGCTGCGCCCGCCATGGAGCAACTGGCCAAACTACAGGCGCAAGTCATGCAGCAAGTGCGTGAAATCGTGCGTAATACGGAAAATGTGGGTCCGCGTTTTGCCGAGGAAGCGTTGCGCATGCATCACGGCGAAACACAAGAGCGGCCTATCCGGGGTACGGCAACTCAAGAGGAACGTACCGCACTGGCCGAAGAAGGGGTAACAGTGCTGCCTGTGCCCGATTACCTCGACGACGAGCGCATGCAATAAAGAACAAGGCCGCGTTTATGAAAAGCGCGACCTTTCAGTTTCCGGGCGCCTCAAGCCGCCCGAACTTCGTTTTCATTGATTTACATTACGCGACTGCGGTATTCGTTCGTGCGTGTATCAATTTCAATTTTGTCGCCGATATTGCAGAACAGGGGTACGCTGATTTCCTTGCCCGTGTTAATGGTTGCCGGCTTCAGGACCTTGCCCGACGTATCGCCTTTTACAGCCGGTTCGGTGTAGGTGATTTCGCGCACAATGATGGTGGGCAGCTCTACCGAAATGGCACGACCTTCGTAGAATACGACCTCAACCGTCATGCCTTCCTCGAGGTAGGCCAGTGCGTCGCCCATGCTGTCGGCTTCCACTTCGTACTGGTTGTACTCTTCATCCATGAAGACATACATGGGATCGGCGAAGTAAGAATAGGTGCATTCTTTTTTATCCAGGATGACAACGTCGAATTTTTCATCCGCTTTGTAAACCGACTCACTGCCTGAACCCGACAGCAGGTTTTTGAATTTCAGTTTGACGACCGCAGCATTGCGGCCCGACTTATTGTATTCAGCTTTTTGCACCACCAATGGTTCGTTGCCTACCATGACAACATTGCCTACGCGCAGTTCCTGTGCGGTTTTCATGTATTCAAACTCCGGGGATAAAAAGTGCGGCTATGCCTTGTTCGCTTGCCAAGCGCGTGCCTGAAGCATCGCAAAGTTTCCGCGAGCACAACCCAAAACCGTCTATTTTAACGTGTTCCTGAGTGACGGGTAAAAAAGAAAAGTAAATTCGTGGCCAAGTCGGGTTGCCGGGCCAGCTTGGAAGCCCAACTGCGGCATGATTGATGCCAGTTTCGCCATTTTCCGGGATGGTTCAGCAGGTCATTGAACGCGTCTTCGCAACCGGCGAGCTCGCCACGGTTCCAGTCGATCTGCAGTTGTTTGATGCCGACCTCAAAAGGGCTTTTGTCCAGCCATGCATTAAGTTTGATCAGGTGGCTGTCATTGTCTTGCCGATAAATATGCCAGAGGAACGGCTTGCCTGCCCACATTGCGCGTACGAGCGAGTCTTCGCCCCGCACCAGGTTCAAGTCGCTGCCCCACAGCAGGCTGTCGAAGTGCACTTGCGGCACAAAGGGGATCTCGACCTGGTCAACGTTGGGGGTGAGCTTTGATATCCGGGTGGCGCCTTCTTTGGGTTGCAGAATGACCGTTGGTCTGGAATCGTTGCTTAAAGCGCGTATCAGGGCCTGCGTTGGCGCATCTGGATAATTGAACAAAAATACCTGGCGAGCACCGCGTTGGAGGATCGAGTTCAATTCGGCGGGAACGCCCAGTTCCTGAAGTTGATGCCATCTTGCATGCGGCGTTGCCAGCCACTCATCGCGTTGTTCAAGCAGTGTCGGCTCGCGCAATAAGCCCCCGGTTGCGGGCGTGAAGCCGGGGAAAAAGAAATATTTGCGCAAGCCATTGGGCTGCAAAGAAGGCATTTGATGACAGTCGTTCACCCAGTTTTCAGCACTGAGGTATTCAAGATTGATCCACAAGCTGTTTTTTTCCAGCATGAGGGGCAAAAAAGCGTCGGGTAATTCGCAGCCGAAAGCTTCAATTACAACGTCACCCGCTAACTTCACCTGGTTGATGCGTTCCCAGTGCCATACGGTAATCTGGTCGGTCAATGCCTGACAGCCAGACGTGTCAACCTGCGGTTCCAGCCGGCGAAATGCGACCAGGTTATCGACCCATAGCCTGACATGGTGGGGCGTGTTCTGGGTCAGGCGCCTGGCCAACCGCCAACACACGCCGATATCGCCATAATTGTCGACGACCTGGCAAAACAAGTCGATTAACAACGGGGCGGTTGGCGCGGCGTGATGCGCCGGTATGTCGGACATGGCAAATTAATGAAAGTGACGCGGCTCGAGGTCAATTTCCTCGGGTAGTTCGGGGTGCATCATTTCACCCAGCGTGTTGGGGAAGAAAGGCGCCCCGCAATCGTCGCAGATCTCGCCGTGCGCCATGACATTCAGCCGCTTGACTTCTTTAATGCCGGCTTCGGCCAGCTGTTCGGCGATATGGTCGGGAATATCCGGCATGCCTTCGTTGTTCAGGTTGGCTTCTTCCTTGCTGAGAATAGGCCAGACGCAACCGTAGATAACCTGATTGGATTGCCGTGTCGTAAAGCCAACCCTGTATTCTTCGATGATGCTGTCGCCGCACCCGATGATGGTGGCACGAATATCGGCCCCATTGAGGTTTGCCGCGTTTTGCAGCCAGATGGCGGCCGCCTTGAGTGCCATCGGGCGAATGCGGCGGTCCGCTTCCCGGCTGCTTACGAAAAAGGCTTCAGGCTGCTGGTAGTCGATCGTACAACCGGCGAAAAGCCGGTTGAAACAAGGCTCGATGGTGAGCTGCCAGCTTTGCAGGCTTTGTGCTCGCATCTGTGCCGCTGGTGTCGAGGGAGTTTGCCAGCGAAAGACCGGCTCTCCTTTCGGGACTGCGATCGCGGCGATGATGAAACGGGCGTCGGCAAGCATCCCTTCGGTGTGTGCCAACGGCGCAATATCAATGGTTTTCACTTCGCCGGTTACCGCCTGTTTACCCAGTTGTTGAGTCAGGCGCGCCGTGTCTTGAAATGATTGTGGCATTTGTTCAAAGCTGATTGCCTGAGGCAATAGTGCCACGTGCGCCTGAGGCGCTGCGATATGGTCGCGAAATGCTGTTTCAATCAGTTTAAAGTCTTTATCTTGAAATGGCGCCGGCAGGGGCAACTGATAGCGTGTCCAGATCAGGACCGGTGCACTGACCAGAAGAACTTCGTAATCGACCGTATGCTGTATTTCGGCTGACTCAGAAAAAGTCTCGGCCAATTCGACCAGGACTTCATAAGCCTGCATCTGATTTGGAATCAGTTGGTCTAGTGCCGTTTCCACATGCCGGTTTTTACGCCCTTTGTAAAGCTTGGCTATAAGCTGCTTAAGCTGTTCTTCCCAATAAAGGTCTTCCAGTCGGCTCCCGGACAATGTCAGGGCCTCGGTGAGTTCGAGCAAACGACGAACATCGACGGAAAGTCGGGATTGGGGCATTTTGTTGGTTAAGGCCATGAGTGTTTCTGGGTGAATAACAGTAATAGTGTAACGCGTGCCGAAAGTAAAAATCCCCTACCCGCAGTGCGGGCAGGGGAGGCAGTATGTAACTCCGGTGAAAGAGATCAGATGTTGACGGTTTTGGCCGATTCAGTGAAGTCTTCGATCTGGTCGAAGTTCATGTAGCGATAAATTTCACCGCTGTGCTGAGTCAGGATACCCATATCGGCAAGGTACTCTTCCCGGGTGGGGATGCGGCCCAGGCGTGAACAAATGGCAGCCAGTTCAGCCGAACCGAGGAACACGTTGGCATTCTTGCCCAAGCGGTTGGGGAAGTTGCGCGTACTGGTCGACATCACCGTGGCGCCTTCGCGCACCTGTGCCTGATTGCCCATGCACAACGAGCAACCCGGCATTTCCATGCGGGCTCCCGCTGTACCCAGAACACCATAGTGGCCTTCTTCGGTCAGTTGCTTCTGATCCATTTTGGTGGGCGGCGCGACCCATAATTTAACCGGAATATCGCGTTTGTTTTCCAATAGTTTTGAAGCAGCGCGGAAGTGACCGATATTGGTCATGCAGCTACCAATAAACACTTCGTCAATGGGTGTGCCGGCCACATTAGACATTGTTTTTACGTCGTCAGGATCGTTCGGGCATGCCACGATGGGCTCGTGAATGTCGGCCAGGTCAATTTCAATGACTGCGGCATACTGCGCGTCGGCATCGGGCTGCAGCAGCTCGGGGTTCTCAAGCCACGCTTCCATGGCCTTGATGCGGCGGCCAATGGTGCGTTTATCTTCATAACCATTGGCAATCATCCATTTCAACATGGTGATGTTGCTATTGATGTATTCAATAATTGGTTCTTTGTCCAGGTGCACGGTACAACCGGCAGCAGAACGCTCGGCCGACGCATCGGACAGTTCAAAAGCCTGTTCCACTTTCAGTTGGGGCAAGCCTTCAATTTCCAGGATACGGCCTGAGAAAATGTTTTTCTTGCCTTTCTTTTCAACCGTAAGCATGCCTTCCTGAATGGCATAGTAGGGAATGGCATTGACCAGGTCGCGCAGGGTGACGCCAGGTTGCATTTCGCCTTTGAAGCGAACCAGCACCGATTCGGGCATGTCCAGCGGCATGACGCCAGTGGCAGCTGCGAAAGCCACAAGGCCGGAACCGGCAGGGAAACTGATACCGATCGGAAAGCGGGTGTGCGAGTCGCCGCCGGTACCAACGGTATCGGGCAGCAGCATGCGGTTCAGCCACGAATGAATAATGCCGTCGCCCGGACGCAGGGAAATGCCGCCGCGGGTGCTGATGAAGTCAGGCAAGTCGTGGTGGGTCTTGATATCGACCGGCTTGGGGTAAGCCGCAGTGTGGCAGAACGACTGCATGACCAGGTCGGCCGAGAAGCCCAGGCAGGCCAGGTCCTTGAGTTCGTCACGTGTCATGGGACCGGTGGTATCCTGGCTGCCCACTGACGTCATTCTGGGTTCGCAGTAGGTGCCGGGGCGAATGCCCTGGCCTTCCGGCAAGCCACAGGCGCGGCCAACCATTTTCTGTGCCAGGCTGAAGCCTTTCCCACTGTCTTCGGGATTCTTGGGCAGACGGAACAGCGTGGAAGGCGGCAAGCCCAATGTCTCCCGTGCTTTGGCCGTGAGGCCGCGACCGATAATCAACGGAATGCGACCGCCGGCGCGAGCCTCGTCGAACAGTACGTCGGACTTGACCTGGAATTCGGCAATGACTTTGCCGTCTTTCAGGGCTTTGCCTTCGTAAGGGCGCAGTTCAATGACATCGCCCATTTCCATTTCCGATACATCGAGTTCAATAGGCAGGGCACCGGCGTCTTCCATGGTGTTATAGAAGATCGGGGCAATCTTGCTGCCCAGGCAGACACCGCCAAAGCGCTTGTTGGGCACGAATGGAATGTCCTGGCCCGTGTACCACAATACGGAGTTGGTTGCCGATTTGCGCGAGGAACCTGTTCCCACCACGTCGCCCACGTAGGCAATGAGGTTGCCTTTTTCTTTCAGTTCCTGAATGAGTTTGACCGGGCCGATTTTGCCGGATTCGTCTGGCTCAATACCATCGCGTGGATTCTTCAGCATGGCCAGCGCGTGTAAAGGAATGTCGGGGCGGCTCCATGCGTCGGGTGCAGGCGAGAGGTCGTCGGTATTGGTTTCGCCGCTGACCTTGAATACGGTGAGTGTCAGGCTTTCCGGCACTTCCGGGCGTTGTGTGAACCATTCGCCGTCGGCCCAGCTTTGCAGAATTTCCTTGGCGTAGGCGTTGCCTTTCTGGGCCTTTTCCTGAACGTCGTGGAAGGCATCGAACATCAGCAAAGTGCTTTTCAGGCCCTTTGCGGCGATCGGTGCCAGTGCTTCGTTGTCGAGCAATTCGATCAGGGGCTGAATGTTGTAGCCACCCAGCATCGTCCCCAGAAGCCCGGTTGCTTTTTCAGGGGTGATTAAAGGGCATTTTTCAGTACCGAAGGCGACAGCGGCCAGATACGATGCCTTGACTTTGGCGGCATCATCAACGCCGGCCGGTACCCGATAAGAGATGAGCTCAACCAGGTTGTCTTCTTCGCCGGCCGGCGGGTTTTTCAGCAATTCGATAAGGTCTGCCGTTTGTTGAGCAGACAAAGGAAGAGGAGGGATGCCAAGCGCAGCGCGTTCGGCAACGTGTTGGCGGTAATTATCCAGCATGTGACTTGCCCTTTGATCGAAGAGGAGGGAAAAAGGTAATTGTAAGCGTTCGCCGGTATTCAGGCAAATGTCTTATATCTTATATAAGACCTTGCTTTGTCCGGCGTTGATATTGGTCCTGAATCATGTGCAATTCACGTATTACGCAGCTCAAATCAAATGACATACAGGTCGACGTATTCGTGAACGGGCATATGTTCCAGTTGGGTCTGGTTCAGCGAGGCTTCCAGAATACGTCGCTGTTGTTTTTCAGGGAAGCGGCGCGCCAGGTTCGTTCGAAACTTGGCTTCGAGCAGGGGGATACCGTCTTCACGGCGACGTTTGTGGCCAATAGGGTACTCACATACCACTTCGTCCAGCGAACTGGCGTCGTTGAATTCCACTGTCAGCGCGTTGGCAATCGCCCGCTTTTCCGGGTCATGGTAGTCCTTGGTAAATTGAGGGTCTTCCACGCAGACGATTTTGTCGCGCAATGCGTCGATGCGGGGATCGTTGGCCACACTGTCTTCGTAGTCGGCCGCCGTCAGGCGTCCGAACAAGAGCGGCACGGCCACCATATATTGAATGCAGTGGTCACGGTCGGCAGGGTTGTTCAACGGCCCTTTCTTGTCGATGATCCGGATGCAGGCTTCATGTGTACGAATGGTAATGCGCTTGATGTCTTGCACCGACTTGCCATGTTGCTTGAGCAGGTCGTGGATTTGCACGGCGCATTCCACTGCCGTTTGCGAATGGAACTCGGCCGGGAACGAGATCTTGAACAGGACGTTCTCCATGACATAGCTTGCGTAGGGGCGTTGGAATTTGAACGGCTGACCTTTGAAAAGGACGTCGTAAAAGCCCCAGGTCTTGGCGGAAAGCACCGACGGATAACCCATTTCCCCGGTTTTGGCGATCAGTGCCAGGCGAACAGCCCGGCTGGTTGCATCGCCGGCCGCCCAGCTTTTGCGACTCCCGGTATTGGGCGCATGTCGATAGGTACGCAGGCTTTGTCCATCGACCCACGCCAGCGACAGTGCATTAATGATTTCGTCGCGGTTCAACCCGAGCATTTGTGCAACCACGGCAGTGGATGCCACTTTCACCAGTACAACGTGGTCAAGTCCCACCTTGTTGAACGCATTTTCCAGTGCAATACAACCCTGGATTTCATGCGCCTTGATCATGGCGGTCAGGACATCGTGCATGGTTAGCGGTGCCTTGCCTGCCGCGACGGCAGTACGTGAAAGCCAGTCGGCTGTCGCCAGGATGCCACCCAGGTTATCGGAAGGGTGGCCCCATTCGGCCGCCAGCCAGGTATCGTTGAAGTCGAGCCAGCGAATCATGGTGCCGATATTGAAGGCTGCCTGAACCGGATCAAGCTGAAACGGGGTGCCGGGTACTTTGGCGCCGTGCGGTACCGTCGTGCCGGGCACGATGGGGCCAAGCAGCTTGGTGCAGGCCGGATATTCCAATGCTTCCAGGCCGCAGCCTAGTGTGTCGATCAGACAGTTACGGGCGGTTTCGTAGGCCAGGTCACTGTGAATGGTGTAATTCAGAACATAGTCGGCAATGTCGCTTAAAACCTGGTCGGGCTGGGGGCGTACATTGGAGATATGAGTGGTGTCGGCGGACATAAAACTTCCTGATGAGTATTAACGTTTACGGCGAGAGATCGGGACGAATTTTTGATTTTCCGGCCCCACGTAGTTGGCGGTGGGGCGAATGATTTTATTGTCCACGCGTTGCTCGATAATGTGAGCGGCCCAGCCGGCGGTGCGGGCCAGCACGAACAAGGGGGTGAACATGGCGGTCGGTACACCCAGTGTGTGGTACGACACGGCCGAGAACCAATCCAGGTTCGGGAACATTTTCTTGGCATCCCACATCACTGTTTCAAGGCGCTCGGCAATGTCGAACATCCTGGTGTCGCCGGCTTTTTCGGAAAGTCTTTTGGCCACTTGCTTGATGACCTCGTTGCGCGGATCCGATACCGTATACACGGGGTGACCGAAACCAATAATGACTTCCTTGTTGGCGACCCGCTCACGAATATCTGCTTCGGCCTGTTCGGGTGTGTCATAGCGTTTCTGTATGTCGAATGCCACTTCGTTGGCACCGCCGTGCTTGGGTCCGCGCAGGGCGCCAATGCCGCCGGCAATGGCGGAATACATGTCGGATCCGGTGCCTGCAATGACGCGGCACGTGAACGTGGAGGCGTTGAACTCATGTTCGGCATACAGGATAAGCGAGGTGTGCATGGCACGGACCCATTCCTTGCTGGGTTTTTCACCATGCAGCAGGTGCAGGAAGTGGCCGCCGATGCTGTCATCGTCGGTAACGACATCGATCATTTCACCGCGATGGCTGTATTGATACCAATAGAGCAGTGCCGAACCCAGGCTGGCCAGCAGGCGATCGGCAATATCGCGGGCGTCAGCCTGGTTGTGGTTGTCCTTTTCAGGCAAAACGCAGCCCAGGGCCGACACGGCGGTGCGCATCACGTCCATGGGGTGGCTGGCGGCAGGCAAGGCTTCCAGGACTTGTTGAACGTGCAGCGGCAATCCGCGCAGGCGTTGCAACTTTGCCTTATAGGCTTGCAATTCAATTTTGGTGGGCAAGCTGCCGTGGATCAGCAAATGGGCGACTTCCTCGAATTCGCAGGCTTGGGCAATATCCAGGATGTCATAGCCGCGGTAGTGCAGGTCGTTGCCGCTGCGGCCAACCGTGCATAGAGCGGTATTGCCCGCAACTACGCCCGATAGGGCAACGGATTTCTTGGGTTTGGGGCCGCTGGCGGGTGCGTTTGCGCTTTGATCGGGTGTTACCGCGGTGGTCTCTTTTTGTTGAGTGGTGGTCGTTTTGCTTTTGCGTGAGCGTGATGTAGCCATGTTTTGTCTCCTGAACGTGCTGACAAGCGGTTGCCGGAATGGCGTCGCAATATCTATGTGTGTGGCTTACGTATTCTTTGTTCCGTTTTGGCGCTGAAAGAGCTGATCGAGCCGCGACTCGTATTCGTGGTAGCCGATCGATTGATAAAGCTGTTCGCGGGTTTGCATCATATCCACGACGTTGCGTTGATGGCCGTCGCGGCGAATGGCGGTATAAACGGTTTGTGCTGCCTTGTTCATGGCGCGAAATGCCGATAACGGATACAACACAATACCAACGCCGGCCTGCCCCAGTTCTTCAATGGAAAAAAGTGGCGTTTGGCCGAATTCAGTGATATTGGCCAGGACCGGTACAGGCAAAGCCTGGGTGAATTGACGATAAGTGTCAAGATCGCAGGCGGCTTCCACAAAAATGGCATCGGCGCCGGCCTGCGCGCACGCCTGTGCTCGCTCAAGCGCCGCAGGTATGCCATGCACGGCAATGGCGTCGGTTCGCGCAATAATGAAAAAGTCGGGGTCGGTGCGGGCGTCGGCAGCCGCTTTGATGCGGTCAACCATCTCCTGGGTACTGACGATTTCTTTGCCGGGCCGATGGCCGCAACGTTTAGCGCCAACCTGGTCTTCCAGATGGCATGCCGCCGCACCGAACTTGATCAGGCTTTTGACGGTGCGGGCGATATTGAAGGCCGACGGGCCAAAGCCGGTATCGATATCCACCATTAACGGTAAATCGCACACATCGGTAATGCGGCGAACATCCGTTAAAACGTCGTCCAGTGTGTTGATCCCCAGGTCTGGCATGCCCAGCGAACCGGCCGCAACACCGCCGCCTGAAAGATAGATGGCGCGAAATCCGGCCTGTTGTGCAAGCAGGGCATGATTGGCGTTGATGGCGCCAATGACCTGTAGCGGTGATTCCTGGCTGAGTGCTGCGCGAAAGCGGGCACCGGCTGAGTGAATCTTATCCATATCGTTGATCACCTGAAAAAAAGGCCTCATGAAGAGGCCTTTGGAGGAAGGTAGTAATACCTGGCGCAAAAGGCCTGCGATTAGCTCAACAGATCCTTGACACCATCACGCTCTTCGAGCAATTCGTTGAGTGTCTTGTCCATGCGTTCACGCGAAAACTCGTCGATTTCCAGGCCTTCAACGATTTTGTACTTGCCGTTTTCGGTTGTGACAGGAAAGCCATACATGATGCCTTCAGGGATGCCGTAGGAGCCGTCTGAGGGGATGCCCATGGTGACCCATTTGCCGTTTGAACCCAGCACCCAATCGCGCACGTGGTCGATAGCGGCATTGGCAGCAGACGCGGCTGAAGACAAACCGCGTGCTTCGATGATGGCGGCGCCGCGCTTGCCGACTGTTGGAATGAAGGTGTCGCGGTTCCAGGCATCGTCGTTGATGACTTCGGCCAGTTTGTCGCCGTTGGCATTGGCAAAACGGATATCGGGATACATGGTGGGGGAGTGATTGCCCCAAACGATCAGTTTTTCAATATCGGCCACTTTCTTGCCGGATTTTTCAGCCAGTTGCGACAAGGCACGGTTGTGATCCAGGCGCAGCATGGCAGTGAAATTTTCGGCGGGCAGGTCAGGCGCCGATTTCATTGCGATGTATGCGTTGGTGTTCGCAGGATTGCCTACCACCAGCACTTTCACATCGCGCGATGCAACGTCGTTCAGGGCTTTGCCTTGCTCGGTGAAAATCTTGGCATTCATTTGCAGCAGGTCTTTGCGTTCCATGCCGGGGCCGCGAGGACGCGAGCCAACCAGCAGGGCAACGTCGGCGTCCTTGAATGCTTCGCGCGGATCGCTGTGAGCTGTCATTCCTTCGAGCAATGGAAATGCGCAGTCGTCCAACTCCATCATGACGCCTTTCAGTGCCTTTTGTGCTTTTTCGTCTGGGATTTCCAGCAGTTGCAGAACGACCGGTTGGTCTTTACCCAGCATTTCGCCGGAAGCAATGCGGAACAAAAGAGCGTAACCAATTTGGCCGGCAGCGCCGGTTACGGCAACGCGCATGGCGGGTTTTGACATGAGCAAATCTCCGAAAGAAAGAAAACAGAATTAAATGGGGTAACTCAACCCTGCAGTTTAAAATCGTTTGCAGATTAGTGGAAATTATCGCAGTCGTCAAATATCTTATATCTTATATAAGACAAAAGAGTATTAGACAGAAAACGCGAAGCATGCGAGAATGGCGGGCGTTTTAGATTCTGGTACCAAGCTCAAAATTCTGATACAAGTATGGCTGATTTTTCTTCCATCGACGATGCGGTTATGGCGGGTCGCGCAGCAAGTAGCGCGGCTTATAGCCCGTTGTATCAGCAAATCAAGGCGCTGTTGCTGCAAAGCCTCGATCAGGGCGAATGGAAGCCGGGCGAGGCAATTCCCAGCGAGTTCGAGCTGGCTGCGCGATTTAACGTCAGCCAGGGTACTGTGCGCAAGGCAATCGACGAACTGGCTGCCGATCATTTATTGATTCGCCGCCAGGGCAAAGGTACTTTTGTTGCAACGCATAACGAGGCAAAGGTGCGGTTCCGGTTTTTGCGCCTTACGCCCGACGACAGCAAAGTCAAGCCGTCGAGCAGCCGGATTATCGATTGCAAGCGAATCAAGGCGCCAACAGACATCGCGCGATTGCTGGATTTGCGTCCATCCGACAGCGTAGTGAGTGTGCGTCGCGTTCTGTCGTTCGAGCAGACACCCACGATTCTCGATGATATCTGGTTGCCTGCTACTGTATTCAAGGGGTTAACGGCAGAGTCGTTGACCCGTTATCGTGGCCCTTTGTACGCCCTTTTTGAGTCAGAGTACGGGGTAAGCATGGTGCGGGCCGAAGAGAAAATCAAGGCGGTTGCCGTGTCTGATGATCAGGCCGGATTCCTGAACATGGCGCCAGGCAGCCCGGTGCTGCAGGTCGAGCGTGTTTCATTCACTTATGGTGACCGTCCCATGGAGTTAAGAAGGGGCTTATACCTGACCGATCGGTTTCATTACCGTAATACGCTGAGTTGATGTTGTTACTGTATTTGATCCCTTTCCCTGAAATAAGCGAAAATACCAATAGCATTTTGCAATAAATTGTTTGTTTAACCTCGAGGCCATCATGTCCGATTCAGCTTCCAAGCCGCGTCCGCAGTATCGCAATCTCAGCGTGCCGCAGATTCTCAGCTACCACCTGCCTCTGGCGGGCAAATCTTCTATTTTGCACCGCGTGAGCGGCGCATTACTCTTCCTCTGTTTGCCGTTGGTTATCGTGCCGCTGTTCGCACTTAGCGTGACGTCACCCGAGTCATTTGCTTCGATTCAGGGCTGGGTTGCCAATCCCTTGTTCAAGCTGGTGTTGCTGGTCCTTATCTGGGGCTATCTGCACCATTTCTGTGCGGGTATTCGCTACCTGATTCTCGATTTGCATATCGGCATGGATAAAGTATCTGCCCAAAAGAGCGCCGGTGTCGTGTTCGGGGTCAGCCTTGCGCTTACATTGGTTTTTGGTCTTAAACTGTTTGGAGTCTGGTAATGGCTGCTGAAGAACGCATTGGCACAAAACGTCTGGTTGTAGGTGCCCATTACGGCACATTTGATTTCATCGTTCAGCGTTGCACCGCCATTATCATGGCCGTTTACACGCTGGTTCTGTTCTTCGGGGTGCTTTTCACCTCGGGCATGAGCTTTGAAAGCTGGCAGAATTTGTTCACGTTCCAGTTGGGAGTGATTCCGGTAGGGCAGTTGCTGGCAACGCTGGCGTTCGTGTCGCTGGCCTGGCACGCCTGGATTGGTGTACGCGATATCTGGATGGACTATGTCACTTCGGCAGGTCTGCGCCTTTTCCTTCAGGTGCTGACGGTGTTGTGGCTGATTGGTTCTGTTGTCTATTTCGCTAAAGTTCTTTGGAGTCTATAAACCGTGGCTGAAGTCAAAAAATCCTTACCTCGCCGCCAGTTTGATGTGGTGGTTGTAGGCGCCGGCGGTTCCGGCATGCGTTGCTCCTTGCAACTGGCGCAAGCGGGTTTGTCGGTTGCGGTGTTGTCCAAGGTATTTCCCACCCGCTCTCACACGGTAGCCGCTCAGGGCGGTGTCAGTGCCTCACTGGGTAACATGAGTGAAGACCACTGGTACTGGCATATGTACGACACCGTGAAAGGGTCCGACTGGCTGGGCGATCAGGACGCAATTGAATTCATGTGCCGGGAAGCGCCCAATGCGGTGTATGAGCTGGAACACTTCGGCATGCCTTTCGACCGCAACGCCGATGGCACCATTTATCAGCGTCCTTTTGGTGGTCATACGGCCAATTTCGGCGAAAAGCCTGTGCAGCGAGCCTGTGCTGCGGCCGACCGAACCGGCCATGCCATGCTGCATACCCTGTACCAGCGTAATGTGGCTGCACGCACGCAGTTTTTTGTCGAGTGGATGGCCCTCGATTTGTTGCGCAACGACGCTGGCGATGTCCTGGGCGTGACCGCGCTGGAAATGGAAACCGGCGATATCTACGTTCTCGAGGCCAAGACAACGGTATTGGCAACCGGCGGTGCCGGGCGTATCTGGGCGGCTTCCACCAACGCCTTTATCAATACCGGCGATGGCCTGGGCATGGCCGCGCGTGCCGGTATTCCGTTGCAAGACATGGAATTCTGGCAGTTTCACCCAACGGGTGTGGCCGGCGCCGGCGTGCTGATTACGGAAGGGGTGCGCGGTGAAGGCGGCATTTTGCTGAACAAAGACGGCGAACGCTTTATGGAGCGTTATGCGCCAACGCTGAAGGATTTGGCACCGCGCGACTTCGTGTCGCGTTCCATGGACCAGGAAATCAAGGAAGGTCGTGGTTGCGGCCCCAATGGTGATTACGTTTTGTTGAAGCTTGATCATCTTGGCGCCGATGTGATCAACAAGCGCTTGCCTTCCATTCGCGAGATCGCGATCAAGTTCGGCAACGTCGATCCCATTAAAGAGCCGATCCCTGTCGTGCCGACCATTCACTATCAAATGGGCGGCATTCCGGCGAACTACCATGGCCAGGTGCTTGAAACGCACAATGGCGAGTCGAAGGTGGTTAACGGTTTGTATGCCATTGGTGAGTGTGCCGCCGTTTCGGTTCACGGCGCCAATCGTCTGGGTACGAACTCCTTGCTGGATCTTATTGTCTTTGGCCGTGCAGCGGGCAATCATATTGTGGATGCTCACCCTGAACGCCAACATGCACACGAGACCATTCCCGAGTCCAGTATCGATTACTCCCTTGACCGCGTGAACAAGCTGGAAAGCCGCACCTCCGGCGAGAAATCGCAGGATGTCGGCAACGATATGCGCAATGCCATGCAGTTCCATTGCGGCGTATTCCGCACGCTGGAGCTGCTGAATAAGGGTGTTGACGCAATTGAGGCATTGGTGCCGCGCGTTGACAACCTGTATTTTTCAGACAAGTCCAAAGTGTTCAACACAGCGCGTATCGAAGCACTGGAAGTGACCAACATGATTGAAGTGGCCCGGGCCACGATCAAGTCGGCGGCAAATCGTACGGAAAGCCGTGGTGCCCATGCCTTGAGCGATCATCCGGATCGTGATGATGAAAACTGGTTGCGTCACACCATGTGGTATTCCAACGGCGGCAAGCTGGATTACAAGCCGGTTCAAATGCAGCCGTTAACGGTTGAAAGCGTCCCACCCAAGGCACGGACCTTCTAAGTAGGAATTGAAATGAGCGAAAAACGTATCGTCAAATTTGAAATTTATCGCTACGATCCCGACAAGGACGAGCGTCCGTACATGCAGAAACTCGAGGTTGAGCTGCAACCCACCGACAAAATGCTGCTCGATGCGCTGATACGGATCAAGAATGATGTAGACGACAGCCTGGCTATTCGTCGTTCATGTCGCGAAGGGGTATGTGGCTCCGATGCCATGAATATCAATGGACGTAATGGCCTGGCCTGCACTACAAACTTGCGCGAGCTGAAGCAACCAATTGTGTTGCGGCCGTTGCCTGGCCTGCCCGTTGTGCGCGACCTGATCGTCGACATGACGCACTTCTTTAACCAGTATCATTCCGTTAAGCCGTTCCTGATCAACGATCAGCCTCCGCCCGAGCGTGAGCGTTTGCAAACGCCTGCTGCCCGCGAAGAGATCGACGGCCTGTATGAATGCATTCTGTGTGCCTGTTGCTCAACGTCGTGTCCATCATTCTGGTGGAATCCCGACAAGTTCGTTGGTCCGGCTGGTTTGCTGCAAGCTTACCGGTTTATTGCCGACTCACGTGATGAGGCAACGGCCGAACGTCTGGATAATCTTGAAGATCCTTACCGTTTGTTCCGTTGCCACACCATCATGAACTGTACGGAAGTCTGTCCGAAAGGGTTGAATCCGTCCAAGGCAATCGGGAAGATCAAAGAGTTGCTGGTTCGTCGCAGCATTTAACGTGCTGTGAGCTTATGAGCAAAGAACTGACTGAACTTGAGCGCGCCCGACTTCGTTGGCGGGCGCGACGCGGTTTGTTGGAGAACGACCTGATCATTACAAAATTTCTTGATCAGTACGAGACTCAACTGACCACTGCCGATGTCGCCGCGTTGACCTGTTTGTTCGATATGGGCGATAACGATTTGCTTGACGTATTGCTGGGCCGCAAGGAGCTGGAAGGGGTGTATAGCACACCCGATATCCAGCGCCTGGTAACGCAAATGCGGAAGCTGTAAATTTTTTGAGGAAAAGTAATGCAATTGTCAGATAAAAAAGCCACTTTATCGTTTTCAGACGATAGCGCATCGGTTGAATTTCCGGTTTATAAGGGGACAATCGGCCCCGACGTTATCGACATTCGCAAGTTGTACGGTCAAACTGGCATGTTTACCTATGATCCAGGTTTCCTGGCCACGGCTTCATGCGAGTCGGCGATCACCTATATCGATGGTGACAAAGGTCAGTTGCTGTATCGCGGCTATCCTATTGAGCAGTTGGCGGAAAATTGCGACTTCATGGACGTAAGCTATCTGATTCTGAATGGCGAATTGCCCGATGCCGGACAAAAGCAAGAGTTCGATAGTGTCGTTACCCACCACACCATGGTGCATGAGCAATTACATTTGTTCATGCGCGGCTTTCGTCGCGACGCGCATCCCATGGCGGTGTTAACGGGGATGGTTGGCGCGCTGTCGGCCTTCTATCACGACTCAACCGACATTACCAATCCGCGTCATCGCGAGATCTCGGCCATTCGCCTTATTGCGAAAATGCCGACACTGGTGGCAATGGCTTATAAATACAATCAAGG
Organism: Pusillimonas sp. UBA3987; assembly: GCA_002384935.1. GTDB lineage: Bacteria > Pseudomonadota > Gammaproteobacteria > Burkholderiales > Burkholderiaceae_B > Neopusillimonas. The sequence continues at coordinate 95,675 of DGCD01000008.1, read as the reverse complement.
CCAGCCGTACATCTATCCGCGCAACGACCTGTCTTATACAGGCAACTTCCTGCGTATGATGTTTGCCACGCCGTGCGAAGATTATCAGGTCAATGAGGTTGTCGAGCGTGCGCTCGATCGCATCTTCATCCTGCATGCCGATCACGAGCAAAATGCTTCCACCTCAACCGTTCGTTTGTGTGGGTCGTCGGGAACCAATCCGTTTGCAGCGATTGCAGCCGGCGTGGCCTGCTTGTGGGGCCCTGCCCACGGTGGTGCCAATGAAGCCTGCCTGCAAATGCTCGAGCAGCTTCAGGCAGAAGGCGGTATCGACAAAGTCGGCGAGTTCATGGAGAAGGTCAAAGACAAATCATCAGGCGTACGCCTGATGGGCTTTGGTCATCGCGTTTACAAGAACTATGACCCACGCGCCAAGCTGATGCAGGCAACCTGCAAGGAAGTGCTGACTGCATTGGGTCTGGAAAATGACCCCTTGTTCAAACTGGCCATGGAGCTTGAGCGTATCGCGCTGGAAGACCCATACTTTGTTGATCGCAAGCTGTATCCGAACGTTGATTTCTATTCGGGTATTGTTCAGCGCGCCATTGGCATCCCCACACCGTTGTTCACTGCCATTTTTGCCTTGGCTCGCACGGTTGGCTGGATTGCTCAGTGGGACGAAATGCTGTCCGATCCTGAATACAAGATCGGCCGTCCGCGCCAGTTGTACACCGGTGCTTCGGTTCGCGATATCAAATAAGCACGCCTCTTACTTTCGTTGTCTGCGCCAGGGCGTTTCAATGCGGCAAGCGCAGTACGAAGTAAGAACAAAGGCTGTCGGTATGTTCTGCCGACAGCCTTTTTTATTGGGGTGTTCCCAATTGCCTTTTGCTTTTTTCGTAGTGTAAATAAAATGCGGAGGGTGCCGGATCGGGCCCCTGCGCATTAATGCATGCTGCCTGCATCAAGAAAAAAGTATGATCATGTGCCGCTGGCGTGCTTGTCCTGTGCTTCTTGCTGGGCATCCACAACCGCAAGAGCAGTCATGTTCACAATCCGTCGAACTGTGGCGCTGGTGGTCAGGATATGAACCGGACGTGCCGCTCCCAATAAAACCGGCCCCATCGAAACACCGTTGCTGCCGGTCATTTTCAACATGTTGTAGGTAATGTTGCCGGCATCGAGATTAGGGGTGATCAACAAGTTGGCAGGCCCTTTCAATGTGGAGTCGGGATAAGCCTTGTTGCGGATTTTTTCCGAAAGGGCCGCATCGGCATGCATTTCGCCGTCGATTTCCAAATATGGCGCGCGTTCGTTAATAAGCTGGCGTGCCTTGGACATCTTGCGTGAGGATTCCGTGGGGCGGCTGCCGAAGTTGGAGTGTGACAGCAACGCGATTTTCGGCACGACACCAAAGCGCAGTATTTCCGCAGCGGCCTGGATCGTCATGTCGGCAATATCTTCGGCTGAAGGATTTTCGTTGACATGCGTGTCGCAGACAAACAGGGTTTGATCCGGCAACATAAGCACATTCATGGCGGCATAGGTTTGAACGCCATGCTTGAGTCCGATTACTTCATCTATGTAACGCAACTGGTTATCGAACCGGCTGGATACCCCGCAAATCAGGGCGTCGGCGTCGCCACGCTGGAGCAGCATCGCGCCGATCAGCGAATTGTGTTTGCGCACCATGGCCTTGGCGATTTCGGGTGTTACGCCATTGCGTCCTTGAAGTTTGTAATAGCCCGTCCAGGTTTCATTGAAACGCTCATCGTCTTCCGGGTTCACAATTTCTATATTTTTACCCGCAATCAGGCGCAAGCCGAATTTGCGTACACGCATTTCAATGACGGCAGGGCGGCCAATGAGTATGGGGTTGGCGATGGTTTCGTCGACGACGGTTTGTACTGCCCGTAACACGCGCTCGTCTTCACCATCGGCGTAGATTACCCGTTTTGGTGCCAGCTTGGCCTGCATGAATAACGGACGCATCAATTGGCCGGTGTGATACACCAGGCTCATGAGCTTCTGGCGATACGCTTCCATGTCTTCGATGGGGCGACGGGCCACGCCCGAGGCGCTCGCCGCTTCGGCCACTGCAGGGGCTATTTTGATGATAAGGCGCGGGTCGAACGGTTTGGGAATAATGTAGTCGGGCCCGAAGCTCAGATCCTGGCCAGCATAAGCCATTGCCACTTCATCATTCTGTTCGGCTTCAGCCAATTCGGCAATGGCTTTAACGCATGCCAGTTTCATCTCTTCATTGATGACGGTGGCACCCACGTCCATGGCGCCGCGGAAAATGAACGGAAAGCAAAGTACATTGTTGACCTGGTTCGGGTAGTCGGAACGGCCGGTTGCAATGACGCAGTCGGGGCGTACTTCCTTTGCAAGCTCAGGTCGGATTTCAGGTTCCGGGTTGGCCAGTGCCAGAATCAGCGGACGCTCGGCCATGCTTTTGACCATATCCGCTTTCAGTACACCGGGTGCCGAGCAGCCCAGAAACACGTCGGCATCTACGCAAACATCGGCCAATGTGCGGGCGTCGGTTTTCTGCGCATAAGCTGCTTTCGTGGGTTCCATGTTTTCGTCACGGCCTTCCCAGATGACCCCGCGCGAGTCAACGACGTATGTATTTTCTTTCTTCAACCCCAAGTGCACCAGTAAGTTCAAGCAGGCAATGGCCGCGGCCCCCGCGCCTGAACACACCAGCTTGACCTCGTCCATTTTCTTGTTCACGACTTTAAGGCCATTGAGGATGGCCGAAGCCGAAATAATGGCAGTGCCGTGCTGGTCGTCGTGGAAGACCGGGATTTTCATGCGCTCGCGCAGTTTCTTTTCAATATAGAAGCATTCGGGCGCCTTGATGTCTTCCAGGTTGACGCCACCCAGGGTGGGTTCCATGGCGGCGATGATGTCGACCAGTTTGTCGGGATCGTTTTCAGCCAGTTCGATATCGAAAACGTCGATACCCGCAAATTTCTTGAACAGGCAGCCTTTGCCTTCCATGACCGGTTTTGCGGCCAGTGGGCCAATGTTGCCCAACCCCAGCACGGCCGTCCCGTTGGTAATGACACCCACCAGGTTGGAGCGCGATGTGTATTTGGCAGCCGCTTCCTCTCCGCCTTCGTGAATAGCCATGCTGGCCACGGCAACACCGGGCGAGTAGGCCAGAGACAAGTCGTCCTGGTTGGCTAATGTTTTGGTGGGTGTAACGGAAATCTTTCCGGGTTGCGGGTTGGCGTGGTAGTCGAGGGCCAGTTTAGAGAGGTCCGCCTTGGCGTCCATAAAGTGATGCTCCTGAAAACAATCTTAAAAATTAAAATAAACTTAAAAAATACACTATCTGGGAAATGCATGCATCTTGAAATACCCCGAACGTGGGCAGGTGTCAGTTAATTTCAACGTTGGGCTTTTAAATTAGCGGACTTTCCGGGCTGGCTGTTACATTCCATTTTGTTTCTGGTTATACTAAGTTCAATACGGCACTTGAGGCGTCGTACGTTGCCTTCTGCCCCCCGCTATCCGCTATTCGGTCTGGCCGTGTCGCGGAAGGTTGTCCTGCATCATAACGAGTGAAGCACTCGATCGGTGAAGCGAATATATGTCATCACAACTTGAATCATTAAGTAATTCTTACCTGTTCGGCAGTAATGCTCCTTACGTAGAGGAACTCTACGAAGCCTATCTCGATAATCCCGGTTCGGTAGAAGAAGAGTGGCGAAATTATTTCGACCAGCTTCAGCATCTTCCCGCCCCAGATGGCAAAGAGGGTGTACGCGACCAAGCGCACGCGCCCATTTTGCAGTCGTTTGCCGAACGCGCCAAAAACAATGCCTTTGTGCGTCAGTCGGCTCAACCCGATCTGGCTGTTGCCGGAAAGCAGGTTTATGTTCAGTCGCTGATTGCGGCATATCGTTCGCTAGGTGCGCGTATCGCCGACCTCGACCCCTTGAAGCGCCAGGATCGCCCGAATATTCCCGAGCTTGATCCCGCTTTCTATGGTCTTACCGAGTCAGACCTTGACCAGGTTTATTCGGCAACCAACACGTATTTCACCAAATCCGAAACCATGACCTTGCGCGACATGCTCAAGGCGTTGCGCGACACTTACTGTCGTTCAATTGGTACTGAATTCATGCATATTTCCGATCCGGCTGCCAAGCGCTGGATTCAGGAACGCCTTGAGTCGACGTTGGGGGTGCCTACCTACGACGCCGAACGCAAGCGCCACATTCTCAAGCAACTGACCGAGGCGGAAGGCCTTGAGCGCTACCTGCACACAAAGTATGTGGGTCAGAAGCGTTTCTCTCTTGAAGGGGGGGAAAGTTTTATTGCCGCCATGGATGAAGTGGTGAACCACTCCGGCGACAACGGTGTTCAGGAGCTTGTCGTGGGCATGGCCCATCGTGGCCGTCTGAACCTGCTCGTGAACATCATGGGCAAAATGCCTGGCGATCTGTTTGCCGAGTTTGAAGGCAAATACAGCCAGGTGCTTAGCGACGGCGACGTCAAATATCACAATGGCTTTTCAAGCGATCTCTCTACACGCGGTGGCCCCCTTCACCTGTCGCTGGCATTCAACCCGTCCCACCTGGAGATTGTGAATCCGGTGGTTGAGGGTAGCGTGCGTGCCCGTCAGGATCGTCGTAACGATGAAGAGGGCGATCAGGTCATGCCCGTGCTGGTTCATGGCGATGCGGCTTTTGCCGGGCAGGGTGTTGTAATGGAAACACTGAACCTTGCGCAAACGCGGGGTTACGGTACAGGCGGGACATTCCACATTGTCATTAACAACCAAATTGGTTTTACCACGTCCGATCCTCGTGACTCGCGTTCTACGCTTTACTGTACCGACGTTGTGAAAATGATTGAGGCTCCGGTGTTTCACGTCAATGGCGACGACCCGGAAGCCGTGGTGTATGTTACCGAGCTGGCGCTTGATTATCGTCGCAAATTCAAGCACGACGTCGTTGTTGATATTGTCTGTTTCCGCAAACTGGGGCACAACGAGCAAGATACACCGTCTCTTACGCAGCCGCTGATGTACAAGAGCATTGGCCAGCACCCCGGCACGCGCAAGTTTTACGCCGACAAACTGATTACGCAGGGTGTCTTGTCCGACAACGAGCCTGACGATATGGTCAAAGATTATCGTCAACTCATGGAAGACGGGCAGAAAACGGTTGAGCCGGTTCTAACCGACTACAAGAACAAGCACGCCACCGATTGGTCACCATTCCTGAATGCGAAATGGACTGATCAGGCGGACACTGCGATTCCCCTGGCTGAGCTGACGCGCATTGGCGAACGCCTCACAACGGTGCCTGATAACCTCACGGTGCATCCTTTGGTCAAACGCCTGCTGGGCGAACGCCAGAAAATGGCTCGGGGCGAGCAGCCTCTGGATTGGGGCATGGGCGAACACCTGGCATTTGCGACGCTTGTGGCTTCGGGTTATCCCATTCGCATCACCGGGCAGGACTCAGGTCGCGGTACGTTTACTCATCGTCATGCCGTATTGCATGACCAGAAGCGTGAGCGTTGGAACGACGGAGCCTATATTCCGCTGCAAAATGTCTCTGAAAACCAGGCACTGTTTTCCGTCATCGACTCGGTCTTGTCGGAAGAGGCCGTGCTGGCGTTTGAGTATGGTTATGCTTCGGCGGAGCCCAACACGCTAACGATATGGGAAGCGCAGTTTGGTGACTTCCTGAACGGCGCCCAGGTAGTGATTGATCAGTTTATTTCGTCGGGTGAAGCCAAGTGGGGCCGCCAGTGCGGTTTAACGCTAATGTTGCCACATGGTTACGAAGGCCAGGGTCCTGAACATTCATCCGCACGCATCGAGCGTTTCCTGCAGTTGTGTGCAGACAACAACATGCAGGTCATTCAACCGACCAATGCGGCGCAGATTTTCCATGTGTTGCGTCGCCAGATGATCCGGCCGTTTCGCAAACCTTTGATTTTGTTCACACCCAAGTCACTGCTGCGTAATAAAGACGCCACTTCACCATTAACTGATTTGGCTGAAAAGCATTTCATGCCGGTTATTGGCGAGACGCACGACGAGATCAATCCAGAGCAGGTTAAACGCGTACTGATTTGTTCCGGTAAGGTTTATTACGACCTGATGAACGCCCGCAAAGAGCGTGAGCGCAACGACGTCGCGATTCTGCGCATCGAGCAGTTGTATCCCTTTGCCCATAAGGCGTTCCAGGCTGAATTGCAAAAATATCCCAATGCCAAGGAAATGATCTGGGTGCAAGACGAGCCGCAGAATCAAGGACCCTGGTTCTATATCCAGCATCACCTGTACGAGAATATGACCGATGGTCAGCGCCTGGGCTATGCAGGGCGCTCTGCTTCGGCTTCTCCGGCAGTGGGCTATTTGGCTAAACACGTTGAGCAACAGAAGGCGCTGATTGAACAGGCGTTTGCCGATAAGTTCAAAGGCGTTGCCCAGACCCGATAAACGAATATCTAACATTACGGAATCAAAATATTATGGCTATTACAGAAGTTCTCGTTCCCCAATTGTCGGAATCTGTTTCAGAGGCAACGTTGCTCGAGTGGAAGAAAAAGCCCGGCGAAGCCGTGGAAGCCGACGAAATCCTGATTGAAGTTGAGACCGACAAGGTTGTGCTGGAAGTACCGGCACCCGCTGCCGGCGTTTTGTCTGAAATTGTTAAAGGTGATGGCAGCACCGTGGGTTCGGGCGAGGTACTGGCTCGCATCGATAGCGAAGGCAAAGCCAGCGCGCCCAAAGAAGAACCTGCGAAAGAAGCTGAGCCGGCCAAGAAAGAAGAAGCGCCGGCCAAAGAGAGTTCCCCGGCGTCCAGCAGCGCTAAATCTTCGCCCGCCAGCAGCGCCAAGTCGTCGGCTTCATCAACTGCCTCGCCGGCTGCCGGAAAGATTCTGGCCGAGAAAGGGATTGACCCTTCCGATGTGGATGGGTCCGGGCGTGGTGGTCGAGTGACCAAATCCGATGCCATGTCGGCCGAAGCCGGTGCCAAGAAACAGCAGGCCTCTGCGCCGGCGCCCGCCAGTCTGTCATTGGATGGGCGTCCCGAACAACGCGTGCCCATGAGCCGTTTGCGTGCCCGTGTGGCCGAGCGTTTGCTGCAGTCTCAAACCGAGAATGCAATTCTCACGACCTTTAACGAAGTCAACATGCAGGGCGTGCTTGATCTGCGCTCGCGTTACAAAGACCAATTCGAAAAAGAGCATGGTGTGAAACTGGGCTTCACTTCATTCTTTGTGAAGGCAGCGGTTGCGGCTTTGAAGAAGTACCCCGTTGTGAATGCATCGGTAGACGGCAAAGACATTATCTATCACGGCTATTTCGACATTGGCATTGCAGTAGGCAGTCCGCGCGGTCTGGTTGTTCCTATTCTGCGTAATGCCGATCAACTCTCCATTGCCGAGATCGAGAAACAAATCGCCGACTTCGGTGCCCGTGCCCGTGATGGCAAGCTGGGTCTGGAAGAGCTTACCGGCGGTACTTTCTCCATTTCCAATGGTGGTGTGTTCGGTTCAATGTTGTCTACGCCGATTATTAACCCGCCACAGTCGGCCATCTTGGGTATCCACGCGACGAAGGATCGTCCTGTCGTCGAGAACGGACAAATTGTGATTCGCCCAATGAACTATCTTGCGCTGTCGTACGATCACCGTATTATCGACGGCCGTGAAGCGGTACTGGCATTGGTGGCAATGAAGGAAGCGCTGGAAGATCCACAGCGTCTTTTGCTCGACGTTTGATAATTTTGTTGAGCCAAACCTAATGGGATAAACAATGGCTAAGAATTTTGATGTAGTAGTAATCGGGGCAGGCCCCGGTGGGTATATCGCGGCAATTCGTGCCGCCCAACTGGGCATGTCGGTTGCGTGTATCGACGCCTGGAAAACATCGGAAGGCAAACCTGCTCCGGGCGGTACCTGCACGAACGTTGGGTGTATTCCCTCGAAGGCTTTACTGCAGTCGTCCGAGCACTTTGAACAGGTTAATCATCATTTCTCCGAGCACGGTATCGAGGTCAAGGGCGCCAGCCTGAAGCTCGGCACGATGCTGGGTCGCAAAGATTTTGTGGTCAAGCAAAACAACGAAGGCATTCTGTTTTTGCTTAAAAAGAACAAAGTGACTTACTTCAACGGCACGGGTTCTTTCGTTGCCAAGGTCGACGGTGGCTGGTCGCTGAAAGTGTCGGGCGACAAGGAAGAAGACCTGGTCGCCAAGAATGTGGTGGTGGCAACAGGTTCGGCACCGCGCGAACTGCCCGGCCTGCCTTTTGACGAAAAGAAAGTGCTTTCGAATGATGGCGCTTTGCGGATCGAAGGTGTACCGAAGAAACTGGGCGTCATCGGCGCCGGGGTCATTGGCCTGGAGCTGGGAAGCGTTTGGCGTCGTCTGGGTGCCGAAGTTACTGTGCTGGAAGCCATGCCCGACTTCTTGCCGGTGGCCGACCAGGCGGTGGCAAAAGAAGCGCTCAAAGTGTTCACTAAACAGGGTTTGAATATTCAAACCGGCGTGAAAATCGGTGAAGTCAAAACAACGGCTAAATCAATTACTGTTCCTTACACCGACTCGAAAGGTGAGGAACAGTCTATTTCGGTTGAACGCCTGATTGTGTCAATTGGCCGGGTGCCGCACACTGAAGGCCTGGGCGTTGATACGGTCGGCTTGAAACTCGATGAACGCGGTTTTGTCGTGGTCGATGAGGATTGCCGCACCAACTTGCCCAATGTTTGGGCGGTCGGTGATGTGGTGCGCGGCCCGATGCTTGCGCACAAAGCAGAGGAAGAGGGCGTGGCCGTTGCCGAGCGTATTGCAGGCCAGCATGGTCATGTGAATTTCGACACGATCCCCAATGTTATTTACACCTCGCCCGAAATTGCCTGGGTCGGCAAGACCGAACAGCAATTGAAGAAAGAGGGTGTCCAATACAATACGGGTTCGTTTCCGTTTATGGCCAATGGGCGTGCGCGTGCACTGGGCGATACGACAGGTTTCGTAAAAATCCTGGCCGATGCCAAGTCCGATGAGGTGCTCGGTGTTCATATTATCGGTCCTTCGGCATCTGAGCTTATCTCGGAAGCCGTGACGATCATGGAGTTCCGCGGTGCGGCTGAGGATATTGCACGCATTTGCCATGCTCACCCGACGTTATCCGAATCGATGAAGGAAGCTGCATTGGCGGTTGATAAGCGCGCGCTTAACTTCTAATGTTGCCGATCCTGTCGTGAGGCACTGCAAAAAGGGGCGGCATCGCCCCTTTTTGCGTTCAAACTTTTCTTATGAATGTACGAGAATATTACCAGCAGGCCTTAAACGAGCGAGGCTTTAGCGCCGATCAGGCACAAGATGCGGCAATTGATCGCCTCCAGCAGTTTTATGATGACTGGGTGGTCTATAAACAGGCGCGCTCGTCTCCGCTGCGAAAGCTTTTCCGCAGGCCCGATATCCCGCGCGGCGTTTACATGTGGGGCGGTGTTGGCCGAGGGAAAAGTTTTCTCATGGATGCCTTCTATGCCACCGTGCCACTTAAACGCAAGGGGCGCCTGCATTTTCATGAGTTCATGCGTGGTGTTCATCGGCAACTCGATGAGGTTAAAGGCCGGCAAGATCCTTTGGATGAAGTGGCGCAGCGTATTTCCAAACGTTATCGTTTAATCTGCTTCGATGAGTTTCATGTGTCCGATGTTGCCGATGCCATGATTTTGTATCGGTTGTTGCTCAAGCTTTTCGAAAACGGCACCTCGTTTGTGATGACGTCAAATTATGAGCCGTCGACCTTGTATCCGGACGGCTTGCATCGCGACCGTATCTTGCCGGCAATCAAATTGATTCAGGAGCGGCTCGACGTTGTTAACGTGGACACCGGGATCGATTACAGGCGTCGCGCACTCGAACAGGTCAAGATGTATCTTACGCCATTGAATGCGAAGACGCGGGAGGCCCTGCAGGAGGCATTCAACCGTTTGGCAGACACCGCGCCTCAGAAGCCGGTGTTGACGGTCGAGCATCGCGAGTTGACTGCCGTTGCCCTGGCAGGCAGTGTTGTCTGGTTCGATTTCGCGACCTTGTGTGCCGGCCCGAGATCACAGAACGATTATCTGGAATTGGCCAGCCGTTTTCAAACCGTTATTGTGTCCGATGTGCCGCGTATGGGCGCGCGTCAGGCTTCGGAAGCCCGGCGCTTCACCTGGCTGGTTGATGTGTTTTACGATCACAAGGTCAAATTGCTGATGTCCGCCGAGTGTGAGCCCGACGAGCTCTATACCGAAGGGCCGATGGCCAATGAATTTCATCGCACGATATCGCGTTTGCTTGAGATGCAGTCGCGCGAATACCTTGATGCCGAGCGGCGCGCCGCCGTAACGCTTTAAAGCGTGTCGGCACATTTATCTTTATTGAACTAATTTTATTCTTACCATGACAACTCGTGTTTTGACCGGCATTACCCCATCCGGCACCCCTCACTTGGGAAATTACGCTGGCGCGATCCGTCCAGCCATTGAATTAAGTCGCCAACACGATGTTGACGCCTTTTTTTTCATGGCAGATTATCACGCCCTGATTAAATGCGAAGATTCAGAACGAGTGGCACGGTCACGACTGGAAATTGCGGCAACCTGGATTGCAGCGGGGCTGGATCCCCAAAAAGTCACTTTTTATCGTCAGTCGGATATTCCGGAAACGACCGAGCTGTGCTGGATGTTGTCGTGTGTGACGCCTAAAGGCCTGATGAATCGTGCGCATGCATATAAAGCTTCAGTCGATCAGAATAATGAAAAAGGTGAAGAACCGGATGACGGCGTGACCATGGGGCTGTTTTCATATCCGGTCCTGATGGCTGCCGATATCCTTATTTTCAACGCCAATAAAGTACCGGTTGGTCGAGATCAAATCCAGCATCTTGAAATGGCGCGCGACATTGCACAACGTTTTAATCATTTATATGGCAAGGGCGAGGCTTTTTTTGTGTTGCCTGAAGTGCTGGTGGATGAGCATGTAGCCACTTTGCCAGGGCTGGATGGACGCAAGATGTCCAAGAGCTATGACAACACCATTCCATTATTTGAGGGCGGTGCCAAGGCGCTGCGCAGCGCGGTCATGAAGATTGTGACCGATTCACGCGAGCCGGGTGTGCCCAAGGATCCCGATAGTTCGCACGTGTTTGGCTTGTATCGTGCATTCGCCTCTGCGGAACAAACGAACGCGTTTCGTCGTTCTCTTGAAGAAGGCTTGGGTTGGGGGGAAGCGAAAACGCAATTGCTTGAACTGCTGGAGTCTATTATTGGACCCATGCGTGAAAAATATAATCAGTTAATGGCCGACCCTGCGCAAATTGAGGCGGTTTTGCAGGCCGGCGCGTTAAAGGCACGCAAGCAGTCCGGCGACTTAATGACGCGTTTGCGCGAGGCGGTGGGTTTGCGTGCGCCGGCTTTAAGCTCAGTGGTAAACGGCAAGAAAGACAAAGCCAAAAGTAAGGTTGCACGCTTTGTCAGTTTTCGGGAAGACGGAAAATTTCATTTCCGCCTGTTGTCTGCACAAGGCGACGAACTGCTTTTGTCGAACGCCTTCGATAGCCCCAAAGAGGCTGGTCTGGCCATGGGGGCACTTAAGCAGCAGGGGCCAACTGCCCTGGGCCAGTGCCAGCAGGGGATGTGGCAACTGGCATGGGAGGGGCAGGTGTTTTGTCTTTTGCCTGACGACCGAATGAACGCCGTAGTCGAGGCGATCAACCAGCTGAATCAGCAAGCCGATTAACCCGACATGGCTTATTTTTGCTTAAGCTTTGCAAAAGCGGCTGCCATGGCGTTGTTGGATGGCTGAGCCTGATTGCTGTTTTTCGATGCGCCCGGGCGTTTTGGGCTTGATGGCTTGCCCCCGTGCCTGGCGGCCGGCGTTGCATTTTCGCCGGGCGTGTCGTCCAGACGCATACTCAAGCCAACACGCTTGCGATTCAGGTCGACCTCCATTACCTTGACCTGAACGGTCTGGCCGACACGAACCACATCACGCGGATCTTTTACGTATCGGTTAGACAGGGCCGAAATATGGACCAGGCCATCCTGGTGAACCCCAATATCGACGAAAGCGCCAAAATTCGCCACGTTGGTCACGACACCTTCAAGAACCATGCCGGGTTCAAGATCGCTTAAAGCATTGACTCCTTCCTTGAATTGCGCCGTTTTGAATTCCGGCCGAGGATCGCGGCCGGGTTTTTCCAGCTCCTGAAAAATATCTTTCACGGTAGGCAGCCCGAAGCGTTCATCCGTGAACTCGCTGGGCGATAAGCCTTTCAGGGCGCCAAACTGGCCCACGACCTGTTTGGCCTGTGCATTGATTTTCTTCAGTATTCGCTCGACGACCGGGTATGCCTCGGGGTGGACTGCCGAACTGTCGAGCGGATTTTGTCCGTTGGGAACGCGCAGGAAGCCGGCGGCCTGTTCGAATGTCTTGTCGCCGAAACGAGGTACCTTTAGCAGTGTTTTACGGTCTGGGAAGGCGCCGTTTTCGTCACGCCAGGCGACAATCTGGCGTGCCAGGCCGGCATTCAATCCCGATACGCGGCTGAGTAAAGCCGCAGAGGCGGTGTTGACGTCGACCCCGACCGCATTCACGCAATCTTCAACAACAGCATCAAGCGAGCGTGCCAGCTCACGTTGATTGACGTCGTGCTGGTATTGTCCCACCCCAATGGCTTTGGGTTCAATTTTCACGAGCTCGGCCAAGGGGTCTTGTACGCGTCGTGCGATGGACACGGCGCCACGCAAACTGACATCCAGATCAGGAAACTCGAGCGCTGCCAGTTCCGATGCGGAATAAACCGAGGCACCGGCCTCGGAGACAATGACGCGGGTTGGATGCGGTTCTGGCAGGAGGTCGTGCAGTTCGGCTGCCAATTGTTCTGTTTCGCGCGAGGCGGTTCCGTTACCGATGGCGATCAGCGCAACGCGATGGCGCTGTACCAGCGATGTCAGGGTACTCAAGGCACCTTTGCGATCGCGCCTGGGCTCAAAGGGATAAATCGTGGCGGTATCCAGCAGTTTGCCTGTTGCATCGATGACTGCGACTTTTACGCCTGTGCGGATGCCCGGGTCCAGGCCGATGACGGCTTTGGGGCCTGCAGGTGCCGCCAGCAGCAGGTCTTTCAGGTTGTTGGCGAAAACCCGGATTGCTTCGTGTTCGGCGCGTTCACGCAAAACGCCGATGAATTCGGTTTCAAACGTGGTCAGCAATTTAACGCGCCAGGACCAGCGGCATACTTCTCCCAGCCATTTGGCCCGCGCGAGTGCCTGGCTGTCGAAACGGGCGCCCAGGTGCAGAAATTCGGCGATCCGCGTAATGCAGGGGTGAGGTGTCTGCTCGTCCAGCTCGGGTCCCAGGCCGATACGCAGGTCGAGTACGCCTTGCTGGCGTCCACGCAATAAAGCCAGAATGCGGTGTGAAGGCAGGCTGTTAAGCGCTTCATGGAAGTTGAACCAATCCCGGAAATTCGCGCCTTCCTGCTCTTTGCCCTCAACAACCTTGGCATAGAGCATGCCGTTCGATTCGATGTAGGAACGCATATGCGCCAGCAGGTCGGCATTCTCGGCAAAGCGCTCGGCCAGAATATCTCGCGCACCATCCAGGGCGGACTTTTCGTCATTAATATTGGCTTCAGCATTTAAATAGGTGCTGGCCAACGCATTCGGGTCGCTATTGACGTTGTTCAGGATCGTGTCGGCCAGGGGTTCCAGACCGGCCTCAATGGCAATTTGTGCACGAGTCCGGCGCTTGGGCTTGTAGGGCGCATACAAGTCCTCCAGCCGCTGTTTTGTGGTGGCGGCAAGCAGGTCTTGCCTCAATGCGTCTGTTAGTTTGCCTTGTTGCTCAATCGATTCCAGAACTGTATGGCGGCGATCCTCGAGTTCGCGTACGTACAGCAAGCGAACTTCCAGTTGTCGCAATTGCCCATCGTCCAGCCCGCCTGTGGCTTCTTTTCGATAACGTGCAATAAAGGGAACTGTGGCGCCGCCGTCCATGAGTTCAACGGCGGTACGCACTTGCGCAGGTCGCACACTCAGCTCCTGGGCCAATAACGCAATAATGAAATCAGGGCCGGCGTTCAGATTCGCTTGACTGGAAGATGTTTTGTTTTCAGCAATTGTCGACATTTTTCGGGTAAGGCTTTATTAACTTCAAGCGGGGCATTTTGCCACATTGAGCGCAGTCGAGTCTTCTTCGCCAGTTATGATGATGTCTTGACATGACAGAATAGGATTAACGGATGTTGGACGATGCCCTTGCTACAACTTTCGCCGATGACGGGCCGCTTGCCCGCTCGGTACCTGGTTATCGTCCACGCCAGGCTCAACTGGCGCTGGCCCAGGCAATTGAACAGGCGGTCCATGATCGGTCCGTACTGATCGCCGAAGCGGGAACAGGTACCGGTAAAACCTGGGCTTATCTGGTACCTGCATTTCTAAGCGGTGCCAAAGTGTTGGTGTCTACCGGCACACGCACGCTTCAAGACCAGTTGTTTCGACGCGATTTGCCGCGTCTGCGCGAGGCCCTGGCATTGCCGGTGGCGGCTGCCCTGCTGAAGGGGCGCAGCAATTATGTGTGTCATTATCATCTTGAACGGCTTGAAGGCGATGATCGCGCGTTGAAGTCGCGCCAGGAGGTTGCGCAACTGCGTCACATACAGGTATTTGCAAGCCAGAGCCAAAGCGGCGATAAAGCTGAGTTGACGCAGGTCCCCGATAACGCCGACATCTGGAACAGGGTGGTTTCAACACGCGATAACTGCCTGGGCCAGGCGTGTCCTCACTTGAAGTCGTGCTTCGTGTACAAGGCGCGACGGCAGGCTCAGGAAGCCGACGTCATTGTCGTGAATCATGCTTTGTTCATGGCCGACTTGGCGTTGCGTGACGAAGGCATTACTGATTTGCTGCCGGAAGTGCAATTGGTCGTGTTTGATGAGGCACACCAGCTGCCCGATATTGCCACGCGATTTCTGGGCACCAGCGTGTCGTCGAATCAGTTGCTCGAGTTGGCGCGGCAGGTCGAGGCCGTGGGCCTGGCTCAGGCACGAGAGGCCACAGATTGGCCCCAATGGCACGTGAAAATTCAGCAGGCAACGCGTGAGTTGCGTTTACGTCTGGAGCCGGTAGATCAATTGCCGGCCAAAAGGGCTACATACGAGGCCATGCCGTCTGTCCAGACAGTACAAGAAGGCTTGATTCAGTTGCACGAAATTGTCTCGGCCTGTAATGAACGCCTGGCCGTTGTGTCCGAAAAGCATCCCGATCTGCAGGCCCTGCATCGCACTTGCACTGAACTGGCAGCACGCGTGTTTCAATGGGCACAGGCCGCTAATAGCGTGCAGGCTGCGCAAGAGCACCCGACGACACCGCTGGTGCGCTGGGTTGAAACCAGCCCTCAGCATTTTCGCTTGCATAGTGCCCCGCTGTCGGTCGCGCAATTGTTCTCGCGCTTTCGCCGACCCGATCAGTCGTGGGTTTTTACCTCTGCCACCTTGTCGGTTAACGGCGATTTTTCTTATTTTCAGCGCCAGTTGGGCCTGTACCACGCCACCACCGAACGCTGGGAGTCTCCCTTCGATTATGCAACGCAGGGGATGTTGTTCGTACCATCCAATTTGCCGTTTCCCAATACCCCTGCATTTACCGAACAGTTTGTTAAGCAATTGGTTCCGCTGATTGAGGCTTCCTCAGGGGGCGTGCTGGTTTTGTGTACAACCCTCAGGGCGGTTGACCGGGTTACCGACCTGTTGAAAGAGGCTTTCGAAGACCGGGGAATCGATCGTTTGTTGATGCAGCAGGGCGTGGGCTCGCGGCGCGGTCTGCTCGAGCGCTTTCAGGCTTCCAGAAATGCCGTGTTGGTTGGTAGCGCCAGCTTTTGGGAAGGTATCGACGTGCCGGGTGACGCGCTGACGCTGGTTGCCATCGACAAACTGCCGTTTGCGCCACCCGATGACCCGGTTCTCGAGGCAAGGCTTAACGCATGCCGCGAAGAGGGTGGTAATCCGTTCATGGAATATCAGTTGCCGGAGGCTGCCGTTGCCCTGAAACAAGGGGCCGGGCGCTTGATACGCTCAGAATCCGACTGGGGTGTACTCATGGTGGCCGACCGCAGGCTGGTGGATAAGCCTTATGGAAAGTTGTTGTGGCGCGGTCTGCCGCCGTTTGCCAGAACACGCGATCCTGAACAGGTTCTCGTGTTCATGGCAAAACGGCATTGTGCCGAGGTTTGAGACACTAGAACCAGTATATCGGGTTCCACCAGCCGCCTTGCTGGGCGTCCATGCCCTGCTCGTAGTACTTGCTGTTTGGGAAGTTGGTGTCTAACACGCGTTTTGCGTCATCGCGCAGCTCGGGCATTTTCAGCTTGCCGTAGGCCATGTACATAATGTACAGCGCCTTCTCGGAGATAGGCACGCCTTTGAAGTCGGTAATGACCGTTTGCGCACGATTGATGGCAGCCAGGTAGGCACCGCGTTCATAATAGAATTCGGCAACGTGTACTTCGTTTTCAGCCAGCGTGTTTACCAGCCACGTCACGCGCTTTTCCGCATCGGGGGTGTACCGGCTGTCGGGATAGCGGCGAATCAGCTCGGTAAAGGCCTCATACGACTCGCGCAGGCCCTTTGGATCGCGCTCACTGGGATCTTGCTGCGTCACAGAAGAGAAAATCGCGCTGGGCGGCGTGAAGGTGATCAGCCCTTTAAGATACAGCATGTAGTCGGTACCCGGATGGTTAGGGTACTGCTGTTGAAAGCGGTCGATTGCCGCCAATGCCTGTTCGGGTTCGTCGTCTTTCCAGTTGACGTACGCAAGGTCGATCAACGCCTGCTGGGCGTAGCCGCCAAACGGGTAGCGCGCTTCCAGCGATTCAAGGTGTGTTCGCGCGTCGGTCCAGTTTGCGTCGCTGATTTCAATGCGGGCTTCGCGATAAAGCCGCTCGGCACTCCAGCCGGCGGTGGGGTCGCCTTCGGGCTTGCTAAGCGAACCGCAAGCCGCAAGTAGAATGGAAAACGCGAATAGCGCGGCCAGCCGAAACAGGCGGGACATTCCCAGGGGTGAATAAAACATCAGAGTAGAGCGAGTCACAAAAGCATCCTTGGTGTTAGCATTGCACGCAGATTATATGATTTGTCGATATGCCTGACACAGATATTACTAAAGATTATGCAATGCGTTGATTCCGCCCCCGAGGTTTTGACTTTCCGGCTGCCCATTACGGCAGGCTCCGACAGGCTGGACAAGGTGTTGGCACTACATATTCCAGAACACTCGCGCAGCCGGCTGCAAAGCTGGATCGAGGCTGGTCAGGTTTGGGTCAATGGTACTCCGGCTAAAGTACGGCAGAAAGTGGGGCCGGGCGATGTCATTGAAGTTCATGTACAACCCGCGCCCGAGCAGCAGGCATTTACGCCGGAAGATGTCGATTTCGATGTTGTCGCGCAATCGCCTGATTGGGTCGTTGTAAACAAGCCGGCGGGCCTGGTTACCCATCCCGGGGCGGGCAATTGGAGCGGGACACTTCTGAATGGCTTGCTTTTCCGTTTTCCCGAACTGGGTTCGGTGGCACGTGCAGGTATCGTTCACCGTCTTGATAAAGACACTTCCGGTTTGCTGGTCGTTGCGCGCAACGAAACCACCCAAACCCATCTTGTGCGTCTTTTGCAGGCCAGAACCGTCAAACGTGTCTATGCGGCGCTGGCTCATGGCGCCATCACCCGTCCCGGCAAGGTCGACCGATCAATCGGTCGTGACCCGAACGTGCCGGTGCGCGTGAGTGTCGAACGGCCGGTTGCGCCCAAAGAAGCCATTACGCATTATGTACCTTTGGCGTGCGGCCAGGATGCCGACGGCCATCCTGTGTCGCATGTGCAATGTGAATTGGAAACCGGTCGCACGCATCAGATTCGGGTTCACATGGCAAGTATTGGTCATCCTCTTGTCGCAGACGTCCTGTATGGTGGGAAATGTATTGCGGGCGCGCAACGGCAAATGCTGCATGCACATTCCTTGAGCTTCGTTGATCCCGCCTCCAATACGCCGGTAACATTTGAAGCGCCGTTGCCGCCTGATTTTCGGGCCGTGATGGAACAACTGGTCTGGGACACGTAATAGGCAGCAATGCACGACACAAAGCGAGGCAGATAAGGTAAATGAACGAAGAACAAAACCTGTCATGCATTACCGGTACTGCCTGGCCCGGCGTTCATTATTTTTGCTCAACCCGCCAAGGTGGCGTGAGTGTATCTCCCTACAATAGCTTGAACCTGGGAACACATGTCGACGATAACGCCGATCATGTCGCCGCCAACCGGGCGCGTTTAACAGCCTTGCTGCCTGAAGCCCCTTGTTGGCTTGAACAGGTACATGGGGTTGATGTGGCCGAGTTCAACGACGATCGCACGGGCCAGGGCACTCAACCGATGGCGCGTGCCGACGCTGCCGTCACGACCCGCATGCATCGCGTTCTTGCCATACTGACGGCCGATTGCCTGCCTGTTGTGCTGTCTGACGAAGCGGGGTCTGTGCTTGGCGTTGCGCATGCTGGCTGGCGGGGCCTGGCGGCCGGCGTATTGGAAAATACGGTTGCCGTGATGCGCAGAAACCAGGGTGCGTCAAGCCCGCTAAGAGCCTGGATTGGCCCGGGTATATCGCAAGCCGCTTTCGAAGTCGGGCCTGAGGTGCGCGCGGCATTTGTCGAGGAAGAAGCTTCGACGGCGGTATATTTTGTCGGGCAAAAGGCCGGGCGCCACGTTAGCTGGAACAAATGGCTGGCCGATTTGCCGGGGCTGGCGCGTCATCGTCTATCGGCTGCGGGCGTGGATAATATTGAACTCTGTGGACACTGCTCATATCGCGAGTCGGCACTTTTTTACTCCTATCGACGCGCGCCGCATACCGGCCGAATGGCGACTGTGGCCTGGCTGAGCGGTGCTACCGACTAACCCGAATTGACAGTTTTATCAATGGCGGTCACTATCCTTATGAAACTGGCACATCACAAAATGCAGGCAGGTCGTTGTAATGAATTCACCTTGTTTTCCCGATAATCTGGCCCATATCCAGGCCGAGTTCATGGCTAATTGGCAAGATTTGTTGGCACAGGCTCAATCAGGTTCTCTGTCTGCACCCAAAGATCGCCGGTTCAGCAGTTCCGCCTGGCAGGCGCACCCTAGTTATCTTTTTCTGGCGCATGCGCATTTGCTTGCATCGCGAACGTTGCAGAAAATGATTGAGGCAGCCGATTTGCCCGAAGAGCAATGTGAGCGCGCAAAGTTTTCAGCCATGCAATGGCTTGATGCCATCGCGCCATCGAATTATCTGGCAACAAATCCCGACGTGCAGCAAACTTTGCTTGAAACCAAGGGGATGTCATTGCTCCAGGGGATGACGAATTTTCTCGAGGACATGCAAAAAGGGCGCATGTCGCAAACGGATGAAAACAGTTTCGAAGTGGGTGTGAACCTGGCGATAACACCTGGTCAGGTTGTATATGAAAACACCTTGTTCCAGTTGATTCAGTACACGCCGCAAACGCCCCAGGTTTATAAAACACCGTTGCTCATGGTGCCGCCCTGCATCAACAAATACTATATTCTTGATCTTCAGCCCGATAACTCCTTTGTGGGCTATGCGGTTGAGCAAGGGTTCACGGTGTTCATGATTTCATGGCGCAATCCCCAGCCGACAGATACCGATGGTATCGATAAGGCCACCTGGGCCGACTACCTACAGCATGGCGTGCTACAGGCCATTGATGTCGTGCGCGATATCTCCGGGGAAGAAAAAATCAATGCCTTGGGCTTTTGTGTGGGCGGCACATTATTGGCCAGCGCCCTGGCTGTTTCCCGGGCGCGCGGCGAAGACCCGATCAACAGCTTGAGCCTGCTTACAACCTTTCTTGATTTTTCCGAAACCGGGATCCTGGATATTTTCGTTGACGACGCGCATGTGGCCTACCGTGAGTTGCAACTTGCGCAGGGCGGTTTAATGTCAGCACGCGAGCTGGCCACCACGTTCTCGTTTCTGCGCCCCAATGAACTGGTATGGAACTATGTCGTGAACAATTACCTGAAGGGGCAATCCCCGCCGGCTTTCGATTTGCTGTACTGGAATGCCGACGGCACCAATTTGCCGGGGCCTTTCTTTGCCTGGTATTTGCGGCATACCTATCTGGAAAATAGCCTGGTTCAGGCAGGAAAGGTCACGGTCGACGGCACCCCGCTTGATCTGGGTAAATTGGAAATGCCCGTTTATTTGTACGGGTCGCGAGAAGATCACATTGTGCCGTGGAAGTCGGCCTATGCCAGCAGCAAATGGTTGCCGAACGTTCAGCGCTTTGTCCTTGGAGCATCAGGGCACATCGCGGGAGTCGTCAATCCGCCCTCCCGAAAAAAGCGTTCATACTGGACGACAGAGTTGCCGCCCAATAAAAGTGCTGATCCGCAGGATTGGCTTGAGCAGGCAAAAGAACAGCCGGGAAGCTGGTGGCCCGACTGGTCTGAATGGCTGGCAACACATTCGGGTGCCAAAAAACGCGCTGTGAAACGTATGGGCAATGTCAGGCATCGTCCTGTGGAGGCCGCGCCGGGCCGTAATGTGCAGCTTCGGGCTGTATAGTTGTTCGGGGGCGGCAGGCAAATGCCCGGTCCGGGGCAACCGTGCCCCTGCCGGATAGCGCCTAATAAAGATAAAAGCAGGAGATAACCATGAGCGGAAAAATAGCGTACGTAACCGGTGGCATGGGGGGTATTGGCACTTCCATCTGTCAGCGCCTGGCCAAAGAGGGTTTTACCGTGGTGGCCGGTTGCGGGCCGAAACGCAATTACCGGCAGTGGCTTGAAGAGCAAGCTGCATTGGGTTATCAATTTCACATTTCAATGGGGAATGTAGCCGACTGGGACTCCACCGTTGCCGCCTTCGACAAGGTCAGATCTGAAATCGGGCCCGTCGACGTCCTGGTGAATAATGCCGGTATTACACGTGACGGATTATTTCGCAAAATGTCGCGTGATGACTGGTATGCTGTCATGGATACCAATCTGAACAGCCTGTTCAATGTTACCAAGCAGGTTATTGAAGGCATGGTGGAAAAGCAGTGGGGTCGGATTATTAATATCAGTTCCGTCAATGGGCAGAAAGGGCAGTTCGGGCAAACCAACTACTCGACTGCCAAGGCCGGTATTCATGGCTTCACTATGGCATTGGCCCAGGAAGTGGCCGGCAAGGGCGTAACCGTTAATACAGTGTCTCCGGGTTATATTGGTACGGAAATGGTTCGGGCAATGCGCCCGGATGTTCTCGAGAAAATCGTTAATACGATTCCTGTGCGTCGCCTTGGCACACCAGAGGAAATCGGTTCCATCATTGCCTGGATCGCATCTGACGATGCGGGCTTTGCAACAGGTGCCGACTTTTCCCTGAACGGCGGCCTGCACATGGGTTAAGTTCAATTCATAATGGGCAACTATGGCACGAGCAGCAAAATCAGCCGAATCGCAAAGCCGGTTAATTAAAAAGTATCCCAACCGGCGCTTATACGATACGCGCAACAGCGCCTACATTACGCTGGCCGACGTCAAGCAACTTGTGCTCGACAGCGAACCGTTTTCTGTGGTCGACGTCAAATCGGGAGAGGACCTTACCCGCAGTATCATGCTGCAAATCATTCTTGAAGAGGAAACCGGCGGCATGCCGATGTTTTCCGCCGATGCGCTGGCCCAGATCATCCGCTTTTACGGCAACTCGATGCAATCGGTCATGGGCGTTTTCCTGGAAAAGAATATCAAGGCGTTCATCGAGATTCAGGAAGGTATGGCCGATCAGTCGAAAAACCTGTACGGAGGCGCAGCCGGGCCTGAAGCATGGACGCAGTTCATGAGCGTACAAACCCCTGTGCTGCAGAACATGATGAGCCAGTACATCGACCAAAGCAAAAATCTATTCGTCCAGATGCAGGACCAGATGCAGGATCAAACCCGGAACCTGTTTTCCACGTTTCCTTTTAATCCGGCGGCGCCACAGAACAAGAAAAACGACGACTCCTGATTCCTGGCGTGATGCTGGCGGGCGTATTCAGGTGTTTTTGCGAAAAGGGCTGTGTGCCGACAAGGTTTGAGCGTAATGGTCGATTGCCTGGGTTTCCTCGTCGAGGAAACGGGCAATAGCCTTGGCAAAGCCCGGCTCGCCAACCCAGTGGGCCGACCACGTTTTAACTGGCAGCAATCCCCGTGAAAGTTTGTGCTCGCCTTGTGCGCCGCCTTCGAAGCTTTCTATTCCCTTTTCGATGCAATAGGCAATCGATTGCAAATAACAGGTTTCGAAATGCAGGCCGGGAATAAATTCCATGCTGCCCCAGTAGCGACCATACAGGCGACTGGGCGTTTTCAGGTTCAAGGCGCAGGCTACGGGCTGACCTGCACGCTCTGCGAGCACGAGCATGATGCTGTCTGGAATCTCTTCGTGCAGACGCTGGAAAAACTCAAAGCTCAGATAGGGCGGATTACCGTGCTCGTAATACGTATTTTCGTAGCATTGATAGAAAAACGACAGGGCGGCTGGGCTGATTTCGTTACCGCTTAGCCATTTAAACGTAATGCCGGCGTTGTCTACCTTTTTTTGATCCTGGCGAATTTTCTTTCGGTTTTTCTGGTTCATCGATTCCAAAAAATGCTCGAATGAGGTATAGCCTTGATTCAGCCAGTGAAATTGGACGGTTTCGCGCAACATGTAGCCCGCCTCAAGCAACGCGTCGCGGTCTTCATCGTTTGGAAATAGAACGTGCACTGAGGACAGGTTGTTCTGTTCGGCGATAGATTGTGCGGCAATTGCAAGCTTGATGCGGTCTTCCTGGTTTTCGGCAAGCAGCCGGGGTCCGGGAACCGGTGTGAACGGAACGGCGCTTAACAATTTTGGGTAGTATTCCAGCCCGTGCTGCATAAATGCTCGCGCCCACGCATAATCGAAAACATATTCGCCACGTGAATGTGTTTTCACATACATCGGCATGGCGGCGACCAGCACACCGTTACGTTCCAGCACCAAAAAATGGGGCGCCCAGCCCGTTTGGTCGCAGGCGCATTGTGTTTGCGTCAGTAGCTGTAAAAACTCAAGTTGCAGCATGGGTTGGCTGCCTGCTAATCGGTTCCAGCTTTCACGATTCAGTTTTGTCAGGTCGCGAATTAAAGAGTATTGTTCAGACAATGGCGGGCTCGGTTAGCTAAAAATCAGAAATATCCGGTCTATTTTAGAACGACATAACAGCATGTAGATAACGTGCGGCTCGGGGAGCAAGAGCGATGGCGAAAATAAAGGTATATGTTCTGGTTGCCGAGAATGATGTCCAGGCACAGGCCGACCCCTTATGGCAAAAACTGGAAAATGATCAAGCCGTCCTGTTGTCTTGCTCGGCGTCTTTGGTTAACGCCACCGGCAGGGCCTGGCACTATCGGCGTGAAATTTCGTTGAACGAGTATGTTTGCTTTTGCTGCAAGGCGCAAGGCCCGGTACTGGCGCTATTGCGCGACTTGTTTTTACAGGCACTGCATCGAAAGCTTGCGCCATTCCCGGTTGTGGTCGTTCATACAACAGAGGCTCTGGACGCCATCTCTCTGGGGCGTGCGCTTGAGCTGGATCCTTTTTTGGCCGACAGGTATGAATACATTGGTACGGGGGAAAAGATACCGTCCGCTTGTGTCGGTGTGATTGAAGCGGCATTTGCCAAGGCAGAAAAGCTGGATGGCAATTAATACCGGGCCCGACTCATCGCCGGAGACACGCCATTAAATAGCAGAATATTCGGTTGTACCGCTTGCGTTGCCTTGCGCTGGCAAGGCGCATAAAACAAAAAAGCCCGCTCGAAAGCAGGCTTTAATGTGCAATTTGGTTGCGGGGGCAGGATTCGAACCTACGACCTTCGGGTTATGAGCCCGACGAGCTGCCAGACTGCTCCACCCCGCGTCTGGAAAACATAATATTAACGTACTATTACGATCATAGCAAGTCGCGTGGTAAATAGTGCACAATGATTCATTGAATACTGTGCACTTAGTTCAATTACAGCGTAAAATTAAATCTATTCAAATACATGACAGATAACGAAATCATAAGGGTGCTTGAAACGGCACTATTGTGTGCCGATGCACCGTTGTCCACGACAGAGCTGCGAAAACTTTTCGCATCGGGGGAAGTCTCCCATGATGACATCCGCAGGTTATTGTCTCTGTTGCAGCTAGACTGGGCAGAAAAGGGTCTTGAACTGGTATCTCTTTCAAGCGGCTGGCGTTTTCAAAGCCGCCCGGAAATGCAGCGATACCTCGAATGCCTTAATCCAGAGAAGCCTCCTCGTTATTCCAGAGCCGTCCTGGAAACGCTTGCAATCATTGCGTGGCGTCAGCCGGTAACTCGGGGTGACATTGAAGATATTCGTGGTGTGACAGTGTCATCCCAGATTATCCGCTCGCTCGAAGAGCGCGGGTGGATCGAGGTTCTGGGGCATCGTGATGCTCCCGGGCGCCCGGCCTTGTTTGGTACAACAAAACAGTTTCTGGACGATCTTGGTTTGCGCTCTCTCGACGAGTTGCCGGCCGTCGAGTCGAACGAGGCGATTGATGCCCTTCAGGGGCTTGATCTTGGGGAACAGGCGAGCCAGTCAATGGATGGTGTTAACGAAAACCCGGTGGGCACGGCTGAAGATCCACCACAAACAGGCGAAACTGATTCGCCGACACGCAGTTCTGATTAAAACGGAGTTTGCTTTTTACCTATGAACGAATCTACTACCGAGATGCTCAAGTCGGGCATTGACGTCCAAAACGAAAATAAAGAAAACACGTCTAACGCGAAAGGGCGGGGGCGAAAGTTGCGTACGCCCTTTCGACGTCGCCGGGGCGATGCGGAAGTAACGGAACAGGGTTCGGCGACGCCAGCGGGCGAGGCCCCAGCGCCGGCAGTCGAACAGAGTGTTGCCGAGCAGCCCAGGGGGGCGAGTAAACGCGCACCGCGCAAACCACGCAAAAAAGTCGAGTCTGCCGATGGTGATAGCGATAATGCATTGTCGTACCTCGAGAAGTCCCAGAAAACGGAACAGCGCTTGAGCAAGTATCTGGGTAGCGACGCGATTGCGCCGAAATTGCACAAGGTGCTTGCCGATGCGGGCATCGGTTCCCGCCGTGAAATGGAAGAGCTCATTATTGCAGGGCGTGTTTCGGTTAACGGGGAGCCGGCGCATATCGGTCAGCGTGTCAAGCCAAACGATCAGGTTCGGGTCAATGGCAAGCCCATAACACGCAGAAATCCGGCCAAGCCCCCGCGAGTCATTCTTTACCATAAACCGGCCGGGGAAATCGTCAGTCACGACGATCCCGCTGGTCGTGCGAATGTGTTTGCCCGGCTGCCTAAAATGAAAGTCGGTAAATGGTTGTCTGTCGGGCGCCTCGACTTGAATACCGAGGGCTTGCTTATCCTGACGACTTCCGGCGATCTGGCTAACCGTTTCATGCATCCGCGTTATGGTGCCGAGCGCGAGTATGCGGTTCGGGTACTGGGCGAATTGGATGAGGCTCAGCAAAAGTCGCTCGTCCAGGGTATACAACTTGATGACGGAGAGGCGAAATTTGGCGCTCTCGAGTTTTTGGGTGGCGAGGGCAGCAACCGCTGGTACCGCGTTACGCTGGCTGAAGGCCGCAACCGTGAAGTGCGTCGCATGTTCGAAGCGGTGGGTGTCACGGTCAGCCGTCTTATTCGCACGCGTTTTGGTGAAATTATTCTGCCGCGCAATTTGCGTCGCGGTCGCTGGGAAGAGCTTGATCCCTCGTTAGTGACCGCTTTGATGGTCAAGTTCGGCTTGATCCGCGATGGCGAAGAGCAGCCCCAGGGGCGTCGTGGGCGTAGTTCGCAGCAGCCTGTCTCGCACGACAGTGCCTTGCCGCCGGGCTTCGGCACCCTGGAACAAAATGGCCTGAGTGGCGCAAAAATCAGCCGGCGCGGCAAGTTGTCCGGAGGGCGTGGGGCGTCAGCGGTCGGCGCGTCGTATCCTTCCGATCCTTACGGTACAGGTCTGACATTGTCCGGCGGGTTGCCCAATGGCCATCCCGAGGGCTCAGGGAACAATAAGAATAAAAAACGCAAGGAGCGTAAACAGCCGTCTGCTGCTGCAGGCCCGACAGCGGCCCGCAAAACGGCGCCGCGCAATTCGCGCACCGGAACGTCCAAGCCAGCCCGCTCTGGTCACGGTAACAAAGGTGTTCGCGGTGGGGCCAAGGGAGACGATTGGCAGCCTAAAAGCGCATCGGCACATGAGTCCCGCCTGGGTGTACTGAAATAAAGTTTTTTATGTAAGCCTTCGTCAAAACAGGATTTTCTATGAAAATCTGTTAGAATGTAGGGCTTTACCAGCTATATAGTTTTCGGCCACAACAGGCGATCATATAGCGATGCATTTACAAGTGCATCTTATGGGTCTTATGGATTTGGGCAGCGTGGCTGACTCAGATTCCTTGAAGGCGTAATAACAGTGGGCTGGTGTACAGCCCTTTTTTTTTGAATTTATGGCAGATCTGTTCGCTTTAACACAGGAAGTCTTGCACGGTACCGACCTGGAGCTCGTCGACATTGAACGCGCGCCCATGGGGTTGTTGCGTATTACGCTTGATCGGCCGGGTGGTGTGCGAATAGAAGACTGCGAAATGGTTTCCAAACAATTGTCCCGCGTTTTCGAAGTTGAAAATGTCGATTATCAACGTCTTGAGGTGGGGTCGCCGGGCGTTGACCGGCCGCTTCGCCAGGAAAAGGACTTTGTTCGGTTTGCCAATGAGCGAATCGAAATTCGGCTGCGCCAGCCGGTTAATAATCGCAAGGTTTTTGCCGGAATGCTGCGTGTGGACGAGAAGGCTGATGGTACTTCACCAGTGGCTTTTCGGCTGGAGCTCGAGCCCAAGTCAAAGAAAAGCCCTGCTGAAGAACTTAGTTTTACGTTGGACGACATTGATCGTGCCAAACTGGATCCCGTACTTGATTTCAAGGGTAAAAAGCGATGAGTCGCGAAATTCTTCTGTTGGTTGACGCCTTGGCGCGTGAGAAAAACGTACCACGTGAAGTGGTTTTTGGTGCGCTTGAAAACGCTTTGGCTTCGGCTATGAAAAAGCGCTTCAAGGAAGACGCCGACATTCGTGTCTCGATTGACCGAGATACAGGTTCGCATGAGGGGTATCGGCGTTGGCTGGTTGTGCCCGATGAGGCGGGTTTGCAGGAACCCGATCAGCAGGAATTGTATTCCGAGGCTCAGGAAATTGTTCCCGGTATCGAGGTAGATGAGTATATCGAAGAGCCGCTTGAGCCGGTAGAGTTCGGACGTATTGGTGCACAAGCCGCCAAGCAGGCGATTTTGCAGCGTATCCGCGATGCAGAGCGTGAGCAGTTGCTGAATGATTTCCTTGAGCGTGGCGAAACCATTATTTCCGGCACGGTCAAACGAATCGATAAAGGTGATGCCATTATCGAAGCGGGCAAGATTGAAGCGCGCTTGCCTCGTTCCGAGATGATTCCCAAAGAAAATATCCGGGTGGGTGATCGCATTCGTGCCTGGGTGTTGCGTGTTGATCACTCCGCTCGCGGGCAACAGGTTATTTTGTCGCGCACAGCACCCGATTTCATTCGCCAGTTGTTCGAGAACGAAGTGCCTGAAATCGAGCAGGGCCTGCTCGAGATTAAAGCCGCCGCCCGCGATGCGGGTGTGCGTGCCAAAATTGCGGTGGTTGCTTACGATAAGCGCATTGACCCCATCGGCACGTGTGTCGGGATGCGTGGCTCACGCGTTACCGCAGTTCGAAATGAGCTGGGCGGCGAGCAGGTGGACATTGTCCTGTGGTCTGAGGATCCGGCCGAATTTGTCATTGGTGCGCTGGCACCTGCAACGGTTGAGTCGAT
Source organism: Pusillimonas sp. UBA3987 (assembly GCA_002384935.1). Classification (GTDB taxonomy): domain Bacteria; phylum Pseudomonadota; class Gammaproteobacteria; order Burkholderiales; family Burkholderiaceae_B; genus Neopusillimonas. Next base: position 67,736 of record DGCD01000008.1, on the reverse strand, counting down.
TGTTGTCGATGAAGACAAGCATGCCATGGACGTGGTGGTCGATGAAGAAAACCTGCCCAAGGCCATTGGTGCCCGCGGCCAAAACGTTCGTTTGGCATCGGAGTTGACGGGCTGGCAGATCAACATCATGACACCCGAAGAAAGTCAAAGTCGTCTTGAAGTGGAGCGCGCTGAGCTGCGTAGTATGTTCATGAGCAAGCTTGACGTTGACGAGGAAGTGGCTGATATCCTTATAGATGAAGGGTTTACAGGTCTTGAGGAAGTGGCTTACGTGCCGATTCAGGAACTGCTGGAGATCGAGTCGTTTGATGAAGACACGGTCAATGAGTTGCGCTCCCGTGCCCGGAATGCCTTGCTCACCGAGGCAATCGCTCAGGAAGAGCGAGTGCAGCGTACCGAGCCGCAATTGCTTGAGCTCGAGGGAATGACCCCCGAACTGGCGGCCCATTTGGCTGAACACGATGTGTTTTCACGAGATGACCTGGCCGAGCTCGCTACCGATGAGTTGGCGGAAATGTGTGAACTTGATGAAAAAGATGCCAGTGAACTGATCATGAAGGCGCGAGCTCATTGGTTCAGCGATGAAGCCTGATTTTGTGCGCTTCGTTTTTGAGCCTGTATGTATTGAATAAAGTTGTCGTATAAGAGAGAGTCGAATGTCGAGTAACACCGTCGCCCAGTTCGCCGTTGAACTGAAAATGCCCGCAGACGCACTGCTGGAGCAGTTACGTGCTGCAGGCGTTGATTTGAAATCGGTTGATGATAGTGTCACCGATGCAGACAAGGCGAAACTGCTCGATTCGTTGCGTCGCTCCAAAGGAGCCGGCGATGGAAAGAAAATTACCTTGACCCGACGCCAAACATCCGAGATCCGGCAAGCCGATAGTTCTGGTCGTTCCCGTACGATTCAGGTAGAGGTGCGCAAGAAGCGGGTTTTTGTGAAACGCGAATCTCCCGAGCAGGATAGTGCGCGTAAAGCACCCGAGTCCGAGGTGATTGCAGCGCAAAAAGCCGAAAGCCAGCAGGAACAAGCTGTCGCGCCTGCGACCACTGCAACCGCAACTGATATCCCGCCGCAGACGCAAGTGGCTGAACCGGTAAAAGCGCAAGAGTCTGCGGCGCAGACGCCCGCTGCCGATTCGACTGCGAATAAAGCCGTGGATCATGCCAAGGCAACGGATGCAGACGAGACTCGTGAGGTTTCCAGCCAGCCAGCAGCCGATGATCACGCTGTGACACAGGCTGCCGACGAGGCACAAGCGAAGCCGTCAACGGAGTCGAAAGACAAAGAGAGCGCGGCAAAGCCGGTTGACGCGCCTGATGCAGATCAGGCCAGCAGCGCGACGGAGCCGGCTGTTCAGGCCAAGGAAGCCGAGCAGGCAGCACCGGCTGAGGATAAGAAACCAGCCCAAGGTCAGGCCGCCGAGGTTACCGACACTGAATCGAACGTGGCGGAAAAAGCGGCCCAGGACGGTACAAAAGCGGAAAATAGCAAATCGGCGCCGTTGGAACCCGGCAAGAAGGTTGCGGCCAGGAAAGTGGCAGCTAAGGCGCCCGTTTCCCGGCGGCCTGGTGCTCAAGATCAGGCCGAGCCGGATGAAGGTCGTGACCGTGCCCGTAAAGCGGCTGAAGCAGAAGCGGCTGCGTTGCGTCAAATGTTGAATCGCCCACGCAAAGTGCTTAAGGCGCCTGAAGACGAAGGCGGCATATCGGGTACTTTGCACAAGCCTGCAGGTAAGGCCGGCAAGAAAGATGGCAAGGCTGCCGATGTCAAGAAAGGTCGCGCAGGTGATTCCGGTTGGGTTGAAGAAGGGGGGGCTCGCAAGAAGCCGGCGGCTCGCGAAGCCGTGGCTGCGCCTGCTCCAGGGCGTGAAGGCTGGCGCGCCGGCGGCAAAGCCGGCAAAGCCGGTAAAGGCGGCCGCGGACGCAACAATCGTCAGGCCCAGCCAGAGCGTAAAGAACCACAAGTTGTCGAGTTTATTGCGCGTGAAATTCATGTGCCCGAAACCATTACGGTGGGAGATCTGGCGCACAAAATGGCAATTAAAGCCGCTGAGGTCATCAAACACCTGATGAAATTGGGCCAAATGGTTACCATTAACCAGGTGCTCGACCAGGAAACGGCCATGATTGTCGTTGAGGAGCTGGGGCACATTGCCATTGCGGCCAAGCTTGATGATCCTGAAGCCTTTCTGGTTTCCCCTGAAGCTGAAGTCCAGGCAGAGTCCTTGCCGCGCGCACCGGTTGTGACGGTGATGGGTCACGTTGATCACGGTAAAACTTCTTTGCTTGACCACATTCGTCGTGCGAAAGTGGCTTCAGGCGAGGCGGGTGGTATTACCCAGCATATCGGCGCCTACAGTGTAAAAACAGATCGTGGCATGGTTACGTTTTTGGATACGCCGGGCCACGAAGCATTTACGGCCATGCGAGCACGCGGTGCCAAAGCCACCGATATTGTCATTCTGGTGGTTGCCGCCGATGATGGCGTCATGCCGCAAACCAAGGAAGCCGTTCACCATGCCAAGGCGGCAGGGGTTCCATTGGTTGTGGCAGTGAACAAAATTGATAAGCCCGAGGCGAATCCCGACCGCGTCAAGCAGGAATTGATTTCGGAAGAGGTAGTGCCGGAAGAGTACGGTGGCGATGTGCCGTTCGTGCCGGTTTCGGCCAAGAGCGGTCAGGGTATTGATGATTTGCTTGAGCATGTGTTGTTGCAGGCAGAGATTCTTGAGCTCAAGGCGCCTGTAGAAGCACCTGCGAAAGGGATCGTAATTGAAGCGCGTCTTGATAAAGGACGTGGTCCGGTCGCGACAGTATTGGTTCAAAGCGGAACATTAACCCGTGGTGATTCCATTCTGGCGGGTGCCAGCTACGGCCGTGTTCGCGCCATGCTCAATGAGAACGGCAAGCCCGTGAATACCGCGGGTCCTTCCATCCCGGTTGAAATACAGGGTCTCACGGAGGTTCCTGCTGCAGGCGACGAGGTCATTGCCATGGTCGACGAGCGCAAGGCACGCGAAATTGCCTTGTTCCGTCAAGGCAAGTTCCGCGACGTCAAGCTGGCTCGTCAGCAGGCCGCCAAACTTGAGTCCATGTTTGAAAACATGGGAGAAGGCAGCCAAACGCTGGCACTGATCGTCAAGACCGACGTTCAGGGCTCCCAGGAGGCATTGGTTCAGTCGTTGCTGAAACTTTCAACCGACGAGGTTCGGGTGCAGGTTGTGCATGCTGCCGTTGGCGGTATTTCGGAAAGTGATGTGAATCTGGCGATCGCCTCGAACGCCGTCATTATTGGTTTCAACGTGCGTGCGGAACAAAGTGCGAAGAAACTGGCTGAGAATAACGGTATCGATTTGCGTTATTACAATATCATTTACGATGCAATCGACGATGTGCGCAAGGCGATGTCCGGCATGCTCGCGCCGGAGCAACGTGAAGAGGTTATTGGCTCGGTTGACATCCGTGATGTGTTCACGATTTCCAAGGTTGGGAACATCGCGGGTTGTATGGTTACCGACGGTGTCGTGCGTCGTGATGCGCAAGTACGCTTGTTGCGCAACAATGTCGTTATCTGGACAGGGGCAATCGACTCGTTGCGTCGCTTCAAAGACGACGTCAAGGAAGTCAAAGCCGGCTTTGATTGCGGTATTACCCTGAAAAGTAGTATTGACATTGAAGTGGGCGACCAGCTTGAGGTCTTCGAAATCAAGGAAGTCGCTCGGACGCTGTAAATATGGGACGTCACAAGACAAAAACCGCTACCAGCCGCAATACGCGGCTGGCCGACCAGATACAGAAGGATCTCGCGATATTGATTCAACGAGAGGTTGATGTATCGCGGGCTGGCCTCATTACGTTGACCGGCGTTGAGTTGTCGGCCGATTACGCCCACGCCAAGGTGTATTTCACCGTGATGGGAGCCGAGCCCGAGCAAGCCAAGTCTGTGCTCGATGAGAAAGCCGGCTGGCTGCATTCCTTGTTATTCAAGATGTTGCACATTCATACTGTGCCGACATTACATTTTCATCACGACGATCAGCTTGCGAAAGGTCTGGCGCTTTCGCGGCTTATTGACCAGGCCAATGCGCCGCGCTCCCAGGAAGCTGGGGTCGAGCCCGACGAACCCGACGAACGGTCCTGATTCGGGCTGTCGTATTTTCTTTAGAGTTATTAACGATGGCATCCCGACGCGGGCAATTGCTCGATGGCGTACTGTTGCTTGACAAACCTCAGGGCTTGTCAAGCAATCACGCGTTGCAACGGGCCAAGCGCACCCTGGATGCCCGCAAGGCGGGGCACACGGGGACGCTGGACCCTTTTGCTACCGGTCTGCTGGTATGTTGTCTTGGGCGTGCAACTAAAATGGCCGGCAATATGCTGGCCGCCGACAAGGCATATGAAGCCACTTTGTCGTTCGGTGAGGAAACCGACTCCGGCGATCTGACCGGCAATATTGTGAGTCGGGCAGGAGAGGATTTCCAGGGAGTAGAGCGCGCTCAGTTCGAAGCCGCTTTAGATGCTTTCCGGGGCGAGATTTCGCAGATCCCGCCAATGTATTCGGCGCTTAAAAAAGACGGCCGCCCTTTATATGAATATGCACGTCAAGGGGTGGAAGTAGAGCGAGCACCGCGCCAGGTTGTCATCAGCGAGCTCCTGACACGCGATTTTAATGCGCATCAAGCCACAATATACGTGCATTGCAGCAAAGGCACGTATATCCGCACTTTGGCTGAGGACATCGGGCGGGCGCTGGGCTGCGGGGCCCATCTCGTTGCATTGAGGCGCACGTGCGTCGGACCGTTTCAGTTACAGGATGCGGTTGATTTAGAAACGCTACAAGCGATGTCGGCGCCTCAAGCTGCGCTGATATCGCTGGAAAATTTACCCGATGGCCTGCTGCCGTCGGGTCTTAAACAGAAAGGATGAAAGTTATGAGCCGAGCGTTGCGTAATGTTGCCATTATTGCCCACGTCGATCACGGGAAAACGACGCTGGTCGATCAATTGCTGCGCCAGTCCGGTACGTTTCGTGACAACCAGCAAGTCTCTGAACGTGTGATGGATTCGGGCGATATCGAGCGCGAACGAGGTATTACGATCTTATCCAAGAATTGTGCCGTGGAGTATGAGGGCACGCATATCAATATTGTTGATACACCGGGACACGCTGATTTCGGCGGCGAAGTTGAGCGGGTGCTGTCGATGGTTGATGGTGTATTGCTGCTGGTTGACGCTGTTGAAGGGCCGATGCCGCAAACCCGTTTTGTGACTCGCAAAGCACTTGCATTAGGTCTGAAGCCAATTGTGGTTGTGAATAAAATCGATCGGCCCGGCGCGCGTATCGATCACGTTATCAACGCCACTTTTGATCTGTTCGATAAACTGGGTGCGACGGAAGAGCAGTTGGACTTCCCCATTGTGTATGCATCCGGCTTGTCGGGTTACGCAGGCCTTGAGCCCGATGTTCGCGAAGGCAATATGCGGCCGCTGTTCGAATCAATTTTGAATCATGTGCCCGAACGTGACGACGATGCAGACGGCCCGTTGCAGTTGCAGATCATCTCAATGGATTACAACAGTTACGTCGGTAAGATCGGTGTTGGTCGGGTTAATCGCGGGCGGGTAAGAGCCGCCCAGGACGTGTTGGTTCAGTTCGGGCCTGAAGGTGCACCCATCAAAGGGCGCATCAATCAGGTGTTGAAGTTCCGGGGTCTGGAGCGGGAACTGGTCGACGAAGCGCAGGCTGGCGATATTGTGCTGATTAACGGTATTGAAGAAATAGGTATTGGTTGTACGGTCACGGATCCGGCTCAACCCGATGCCTTGCCCTTGTTGCGTATCGACGAACCAACCCTGACCATGAATTTTATGGTGAACAGTTCACCCTTGGCAGGCCGCGAAGGCAAATACGTTACGAGCCGCCAGTTGCGCGACCGCCTGGAGCTGGAACTGAAATCGAATGTGGCGTTGCGCATGGATCCCACCGACGACGATATGGTGTTTGAAGTGCGCGGTCGGGGTGAGTTGCACCTGACCATTCTGCTGGAGAACATGCGTCGCGAAGGTTATGAGTTGGCGGTTTCCCGTCCACAGGTCCTGATTAAAGAAGTTGACGGCCAAAAAATGGAGCCCTTCGAGCTGCTTACCGTTGACGTTGAAGAAGCCCATCAGGGTGGCGTCATGGAAGAGTTGGGGCGTCGCAAAGGCGATTTGCTCGACATGCAGTCAGATGGTCGTGGTCGTACGCGTCTGGAGTATCGTATTCCTGCACGCGGCTTGATTGGTTTTCAGGGCGAATTTCTTACCCTGACACGTGGTACCGGCTTGATGAGCCACAATTTCGACGAGTATGGTCCCATGCGCGAAGGTGGTGTGGGAGAACGTCGCAATGGCGTGTTGATCAGCCAGGATAATGGTAATACGGTGGCCTATGCATTATGGAAATTGCAAGAGCGTGGCCGTATGTTTGTGAGTCCGGGCGAGGCGGTGTATGAGGGTATGATTATCGGGATTCACAGCCGTGACAACGATTTGGTTGTTAACCCGATTAAAGAAAAGAAACTGACGAATATCCGCACCACAAGCAAAGACGAGCATATCGACCTGGTACCGCCGGTTAGGCTGACACTGGAGTATGCGGTTGAGTTTATCGACGATGATGAATTGGTCGAGGTCACACCCAAATCGATTCGTTTGCGTAAACGCTATTTGCAAGAGCATGAGCGTCGCCGCATGGCGCGTGAAACGGTTACAAACTAACCGGGCCGGCGAAAAAAGAAAACCCCGTGTGGTTTACATAGCACCCCAAAACCGGATTCACTTCCGCGATTTGGGGTGTTTTTACGATGGCGACGTGATTCGCCTGCCGCCCTGGGAGATAGAAAGCGTCGTTATTCCGGAATGATCGCTGCATAGCCCAGCTGGTCTGCCTGGCTTTGCAGGAATGACTGAATCAAATGCATGGCTTCGTCGATATCGTCTGTGATTGTCATGAGCTGCAGATCGTTCGGGCCAATCAGCTTGCGCGGTTCGAGTTCGGCGGCAATCCAATCGAGCAGGCCTGTCCAGTAGTCGCTTCCCATTAAAATGATGGGCGCATGCGGAATCTTTCCGGTCTGGACCAATGTCAGGACTTCGAACAGTTCATCAAGCGTTCCAAAGCCCCCGGGCAAGGCGATAAATGCTGCGCTGTGCATGAAAAAAGTGGCTTTGCGGGAATAAAAATATTCGAAATGCAGGCTATGCGTTTGGTAATCATTGTTCTTGGTTTCTTTGGGTAGTTTAATATTCAACCCGATGCTTTGCCCGCCTGCTGTGTAAGCTCCTTTGTTCGCGGCTTCCATAATTCCTGGGCCGCCCCCTGCAATCAATGGCAAGCCCGCTTGTGCCAATTTGGTGCCCAACGCTTCTCCCATGGCGTAGTATGGTGAATCTGGTTTAATACGGGCACTGCCAAAAACGCTCACGCCCCAGCCAATTTCCTGAAGTGTGTCGGCAGCGGTTTGCATCTCTGACATAATCACGGGGATCTGCCGGTTGACCGGCGTACGTACGACTTTATTACGACTCATGAAAAAAACCTTGTTACTTGTTGATGGTTCCAGTTATCTGTACCGGGCGTTTCACGCGCTGCCCGACCTTAGAAACGCCAGAGGTCAGCCAACCGGAGCCTTGTATGGTGTCATATCAATGTTACGGAGGCTGTCTCAGGATTACAAGGCGGATTACGCTGCCTGTATTTTTGATGCGAAAGGCAGCACGTTTCGCGACGAAATCTACCCTGAGTATAAAGGGCATCGGCCTTCCATGCCTGAAGACCTGGCCTTGCAGATTGAGCCGATCCACGAAGCCGTAAAAGCCATGGGCTGGCACGTATTGACGGTTTCGGGAGTTGAGGCCGACGATATCATTGGTACTTTGGCACATCATGCAACTGAAAAGGGCATTTACACGGTTGTGTCCACCGGCGATAAAGATCTGGCCCAGCTGGTGAACGAGCACGTGGAGCTGGTCAATACCATGAACGGCGGTAAGCAGGATGTTCAGGGCGTCATCGACAAGTTCGGCGTGCGTCCGGACCAGATCGTGGAGTATCTGATGCTCACCGGTGATACCGTTGACAACATTCCCGGTGTTGAAAAAGTGGGCCCCAAAACCGCTGCCAAGTGGCTTAATCAGTACGGGTCAATTGAAGAAATCGTTAAGCATGCCGACGACATAAAAGGTGTGGCGGGTCAGAATTTACGGGAAGCCATCCCTAATTTCGAGATGACACGCCAGTTGTTAACCGTCAAAGTCGATTGCGATATTCCGTTTCTGGCCGATGATTTCTCCGACCTGGTGCCCAAGGAGCCAAGTCGTGAAAAGCTGGTGCAGTTGTACGACGAGTTTGGCTTTCGAACCTGGTTGCGGGAACTGACCGGAGACGATGAGCGCGTACCCAGCCAGGACAGCCGCGTGGCCGCCGATCCGCCTGCGGAACCCGACAATGTGGAATACGATACGATTGTCGATTGGAAAGCGTTCGATATCTGGCTGGAGCGGATTGAGTCGGCATCATTGGTTGCGCTTGATACGGAAACGACGTCGCTCGATCCCATGGCGGCCCGCCTGGTGGGGATGTCGATGTCGATCTCTGCAGGCAAGGCATGCTACATCCCGTTGCGTCATTGCGGTCCCGATCAGGTAGACCAGCTTCCTTTTGATGAGGTCATGGCCCGTTTGCGTCCTTGGCTCGAGAACGAAAAAGCGCCCAAGTTATTGCATAACGCGAAGTACGACGCCCATGTTTTCATGAATGAAGGCATTACGTTGGCGGGTATTGCACACGACAGTATGTTGCAGGCTTATGTGCTTGAGTCTCATCGTCGTGTGAACATGCAGGAGTTGGCCGAACGCTGGCTGGGGCGCAAAGGGATCAGCTACGAGGATTTGTGTGGCAAGGGTGCCAAACAAATTGGTTTTGAACAGGTTGCGGTTGAAAAGGCGGCTTTTTATGGTGCCGAAGATGCTGATTTCACCTGGCAGCTTCAGGAAGTGTTGTTACCTAAAATACAAGTGTCTTCCGAGCTTGAGCGAATCTACGCGCTGGAAGTGGAAGCGTCAGCTGTACTGACGATAATCGAGCGCAACGGTGTCCTTATCGATGCCAGGTTATTGGCTGAACAAAGCGGCGAAATTGGCAAGAAAATGGGGGAGCTGGAAATCAAGGCGCAGGAATTGGCAGGGCAGCCATTCAATTTGAATTCACCCAAGCAATTGGGTGAAATTTTATTCAGCACCATGAAATTGCCGGTCGTGCGCAAAACAGCAAGCGGAGCGCCTTCCACCGATGAGGAGGTTTTAACCCGGTTGGCTCACGACTACCCGCTGCCGCAGGTTATTCTGGATTACCGTGGTTTGGCCAAGCTGAAGTCTACATACACCGACAAGCTGCCGAAAATGATCAACCCGCATACGGGCCGGGTACATACGCGTTATTCGCAGGCCGCGGTGATTACCGGGCGCCTGGCCTCGTCTGATCCCAATTTGCAGAATATTCCGGTTCGCACACCCGAGGGACGTCGGGTTCGCGCCGCCTTTATATCCAAAAGTGGAAAAATTGTGTCGGCCGACTATTCGCAAATTGAATTGCGGGTAATGGCACACGTGTCGGGCGACAAGAGCCTGCAGAAGGCCTTTGCCGATGGCCTGGATATTCATCGCGCGACTGCGGCCGAGATTTTCAACGTGGCGCTCGATGATGTGACTTCAGAGCAGCGTCGCTCTGCCAAGGCCATCAATTTCGGCTTGATATACGGGATGGGTGAGTTCGGGCTTGCCAATGCGCTTGGCATTACGCGTGACGCCGCCCGGTCATATATGGACCGCTATTTTGCGCGTTATCCGGGCGTGACCCAGTACATGGAAGACACCAAGGCACGTGCTCATGAACTCGGCTATGTTGAAACGGTGTTTGGTCGCCGCCTCTGGCTACCCGATATCAAAGGATCGAAAGGGCCACGGCGGGCAGGGGCCGAACGGGCCGCCATTAATGCGCCCATGCAAGGCACTGCGGCCGACCTGATTAAAATGGCAATGGTTGCCGTTCAGAAATGGATTGCCCGGCAGAAGCTTGAAACGCTGATGGTCATGCAAGTGCATGATGAACTGGTATTTGAAGTACCCGAAAAAGAGGTGGATACGGTAGCCAGCGCGTTGCCGGATCTGATGTGTAATGTGGCCAAACTTGATGTCCCGCTTGTGGCCGAGGTTGGAGTCGGCCCGAATTGGGAACAGGCCCACTAAGGAGGATTTATGTCGTTTTCACCTATCACTGGTGCTGCACCCACTGTGATTCATACCTCAACTGAAGGTTTGGCTCATGGCGCTTTCAAAATGCCAACCTTCGACGGCGAAATTTCCGCTTATTACGCCGCTCCGGCCGACCAGAAGAATGCGCCGGTATTATTGGTTGTGCAAGAAGTTTTCGGTTTGCATGAGCATATTCAGGACGTGTGCCGCCGTTTTGCAAAAGAAGGCTATTTTGCCGTGGCGGTTGAGCTGTACGAACGCCAGGGTGATGCGTCAAAATATAGCGATATCCCCACGCTGATTCAGGAAATTGTTTCGAAAGTGTCGGACGAACAGGTCCTGGCCGATTTGGACGCCAGTGTTGCCTGGGCTAAACAGCAAGGCGCCGATACAAGAAGGTTGGGCATTACCGGTTTCTGCTGGGGAGGCCGTATTACATGGATGTATGCGGAACACAATCCGGAATGTAAAGCGGGGGTTGCCTGGTATGGGAAGCTGGCAGTAGGGCACGGACCATTGCAAAAGCGCAACCCGGTTGATATTGCACACACCCTCAAGGCACCCGTGTTGGGCCTGTATGGCGGGCAAGACGCCGGTATTCCGCTAGACGATGTGCACCAGATGCAAGACGCGCTGGCAGGGGGCAATGAGATGGCCAAGGCGTCGCAGATTATTGTGTATCCCGAATCGAACCACGCCTTCTATGCCGATTATCGGCCCAGTTATAACGAGCCTGATGCCAAAGATGCCTGGACTTGGGCACTGGACTGGTTCAAGCGTTATCTGGCGTAAAAACCAAATGGCCCCATCAGGTTGATGGGGCCATTTTCGGCTAATTGCTAGAAAGAAATAGATATTCTTTTCGTTGTGACCTGACGGTTAAGTCAGTTAAGTTGCGTATTCTGTAGCGCCCGAATACGCTCTTCGATAGGAGGGTGAGTGGAGAAAAGAGCACTAATTCTGCTGCCTCCGCCGGATATGCCTGCCGCTTCAAACGACTCCGGCAGTTTGCCCGGCTGAAGCCCGCCCAGGCGTGCCAGCGCCTTCATCATGGGCTCGCGAGCGCCCATTAATTTTGCGCTACCTGAGTCAGCGCGGTATTCGCGTTGACGTGAAAACCAGGCCACAATAATCGACGCCAGCAAACCAAAGATGATTTCGCACACGATAACAACACCAAAATAACCAAGACCCATGCCGCGTTCATTTTTAAGAATGACGCGGTCAACGAAATAACCCACCACCCGGGCCAGAAAAACCACGAATGTATTGACCACGCCCTGGATCAAAGTGAGGGTGACCATATCGCCGTTGGCCACGTGGGCTACCTCATGCCCCAAAACCGCCGCGACTTCCTCTTCCGTCATGCTGCTTAGCAGTCCAGTTGACACTGCCACCAAGGCATCGTTGCGAAATGCACCGGTGGCAAACGCATTGGGGGGACCATCATAAATCGCCACTTCCGGGTGGCCGATGCCGGCACGGTCGGCCAATTGGTGTACCGTTTCAACCAGCCAGGCCTCTTGCCGGCTGCCTGGTGCCTGAGGGTCGATAACCCGGGCACCCGTCGTGCGTTTGGCCATCCATTTGCTGATCAGCAAGGAAATAAATGCGCCGCCAAAGCCGATGAAGGCCGAGAAGATGAGTAGTTGGGTCAGGTTCAACCCTTGCTCATCCAGGTAGCGTCCAACGCCCAGAATGCTCATCGTGACGCTCAGTACGACCATCACGGCGATGTTGGTCATGAGGAAAAGGAAGATACGTTTCATGCTCGGTGGTTCCTGCAGGATGTTAATGCGCGAAGTTTGACACAAAATATGGGGTCAGGTTCACGAATTTCAAAGGCTTTGAATGCAAAACCTGACAGCCAGCTGAAGAAAAATAATGACGTAAGCGCAGTATAGTATTGTCTTTGTGATTTTTCGGGACGAGACCTCGCCAAATGCAGTCTTTGTGGATGATTCTGGCTTGCGCCATGTTTGCCCTTATGGGTGCCTGCATCAAGGTCGCGGCGGATTTTGGTGCTTCCCTGGCACAAATAGTCTTGTTTCGGGGTATTCCTTCAATCTTGCTGTTATCGGGTTGGGCGGTCATAACGCGTCGCGTGATTCGCCCATCCAGTTGGAAACGCCATTTCTGGCGCAATATTTCGGGCGTGAGCGCAATGTGGCTTGGTTTTTACGCGATATCTCATTTGCCGCTGCCCACGGCGGTCAGCCTGAACTATACATCGCCGCTTTTTATTACCGGCTGGATGCTGGCCTGGGGTGGCGCCAGACGAGACTACCTGCGCGCGATTGCGGTTTGCATTGGTTTTGCAGGGGTGCTGGCGGTGTTGCGTCCCAGTATCGGCAATGATGAGTTCCTGGCCGCTCTTACTGGGTTGGGTTCGGGTGCGCTCGGCGCTGTCGCCATGATGCAGGTTCGGCAATTGGGGCGTGCAGGTGAGCCCGAGTGGCGCACGGTCATGATCTTTTCATCCTGTGTCTGTGCATCCAGTGCGATTGGTCTGTGGGTTCAGGGCTGGAATCCACTAGGTCTGGAGGCCTGGCTGGCTTTGGTGGGGTTGGGGTTGTCGGGTCTGGTCGGGCAATTGGCCATGACTCGTGCCTTTGGAATGGGCACGGCATTGTTGACGGCAGCGCTTCAATACACCACCATTATTTTTGCGGCAATTATCAGTATTGTTTTCTGGGCCGAGTACCCCGACCCGGTTGCCTGGTTCGGAATGGCGCTTATTATCGCCGCGGGCTTGATTTCCACGTGGCGTACTTATATGGAAAGTCGTCGCATTCGCAGGCAAGCAACAAAGACAGTGAAAGTTTGACGAGAGGTTAATGTGTATAAATTACTGGTAAGTGTCGATCAATTAAGGTCTTTGCTGGATGACAGCAACACGCTTGTATTCGATGTCCGGCACGACCTGGCAGATCACGGTGCGGGGCGCCGTGCCTACGAGTCGGGCCATATACCCGGTGCATTTTTTCTTGACCATGAGGCCGATTTAAGTGCACCCAAAACCGGCAAAAACGGCCGTCACCCGCTACCACCGCTCAATGCGTTTGCGACACTGATGCAAAGTTATGGCGTGCGCGAGGGAGTGCAGGTGGTTGTTTACGACGCCGGCAACAGCATGTTTGCTGCACATTTATGGTGGATGTTGCGCTGGATAGGTCACTCAAATGTTGCGGTGCTGGATGGCGGATGGCAGGCATGGCAGGAGCAAGGCGGTGCCGTCAGTGTCGAGGTGCCCGGCCCTGCGCCTTCGAGTACCTCCGAGCACACGGAGAAACGATTGCATCCGGCGATGCCTACAGTCAGTTGCGATGAGGTTTTGCGTAATATACAAGCACCACGCTTTACCGTGCTTGACGCACGCGCGGAAAACCGTTTTCGGGGTGACGTAGAACCCATGGACCCGGTGGCGGGTCATATTCCAGGCGCCTTGAATCGCCCCAATACATTGAACCTGGATGAAAAAGGGCGTTTCCAATCGCCGCAGGCTCTGCATGAGTCATTTACTCAAGTGCTGGGTCATATCCGGCCCGAGGAAGTTGTTCACCAGTGTGGCTCGGGTATTACTGCTTGTCACAACCTGCTGGCTATGGAAATTGCCGGGCTGGAAGGGTCGGTTTTATACCCAGGTTCATGGAGCGAGTGGTGCAGCGACAGCACTCGCCCCATTGCGACAGGCAATTAGCCTTTACTCGGAACTTAGGCTTTCATTAAGCGACGATACCACTCATGGAAGTGCAGCATGCCGTCTTCCATGGGAGATTGATAAGGTCCGGTTTCATTAGCGCCACGTTCCATTAAGGCACGTCGGCCTGCGTCCATGCGCTCGGCAATTTCATCGTCTTCAACAGCCGTTTCCATATATGCAGCCTGTTGGGCCTGGACGAAGTCGCGCTCGAAAGCAGCAATCTCTTCAGGGTAGTAAAACTCGACAATATTGACAGTTTCCTGCGGACTGACCGGATGCAAAGTCGAAAGCACCAATACATGAGGGTATAACTCAATCATGTGAGTGGGAAAATAAGTAACCCATACTGCGCCGAAGTCGGGTGTTTCCCCTTCGCGGAAACTTAGCAGGTTGTCGTGCCAGCGCTTGTATGTTTGTGACCCGGGTTGCGCCAGCGCATTGTGAACGCCAACCTGTTGCAGGCTGTACCAGTCGCCAAATTCCCAGCTCAGGTCTTCGCAGGTAACGAACCGACCCAGGCCCGGGTGGAAAGGTCCCACATGATAGTCTTCCAGATAGACTTCAATAAAGGTCTTCCAGTTATAGTTGCAGCGATGGACTTCCACCCGGTCGAGCACGTAGTCGGAGAAATCGAATTCCGGGCGGGAAAACAGTTTTGCCATGTCGGCCGCCGGGTCGCGTGGCCCTTCAAACAAAAGCCCATGGCAGTTCTGCAATGGAAATGTTTGCAGGTTCATGCAGGGTGTTTCCGGGAACTGTGGCGCCCCCAGCAACTGGCCGTTTTGGCTGTATGTCCAGCGGTGAATCGGGCAGACAATATTCCCGCCCGTTTCCTTCAGGTTTCCTTGCCTGGCCTGGTGTCCTTGAGGATGCTCAGTGTCGAAGCCCAGCATAACTGCCTGCCGGTGCCGGCAGATATTCGACATAAGCTCGACGCCCGCAGCCGAGCGCACCAATGCCCGTCCGTTTTTTTCATGGGCAAGGGCATACCAGTCGCCACGTTCCGGGACGAGCTTCTCATGGCCTACATAGATTGCTGAGTTGCCAAAAATGCGGCTTTTTTCAAGTTCAAACGTTTTTTCGTCGAAATAGTTTTCGACGGGTAATTGAGATTGTGCCAGCGTGAATTGCGCTTCACGACCTATATCGGTCATGATTCCCCCCGCTTGGTTGATACCAGTTCAACAAAAAACCCGTGGCGGCGTAGACCGTAACGGGCACTGGTGCGAAGAAAAAAAATCGGACTGGCCGATGCGTTCAGTACAATATAAAAGTTAATTGTACCCTAATTTTTATCTTATAAAACAAGGCCTCGGAGCGCGTTTCGTACGAAGTCCGTATGATTTCGTACAATCCCCAAAGGCAAAAAGTATTGGAATAGATGAATGGCTGATAAGCAAAAGACCTCGTCGGAACCGAAATCAAAGGACACGGCGCCTTTGCCTGAGGATTTTGAAACGGCGCTGGCACAGCTCGAAACGCTGGTGGCAAAAATGGAAGACGGCGAAATGCCGTTGGAGCAATCCCTGGCGGCTTACGAACGGGGAGTGGCGCTGTCAAAACGTTGTCAAAGCTTGCTGGATGCGGCTGAACAGCAGGTCAAGGTATTGCAGGGTAATCTGCTAAAGCCGCTTGACGCAGACGAAACAACGGATGACAGCCAGTCATGACCAACGCAACCGTACCGTTCGAGCAATGGCTGGCCGACGTGGTGGTGCGCATCGAAAATGTGCTTGACGATGCCATGCCGGACGCGACCGACGAACCGGAACATTTGCACGAGGCCATGCGCTATGCCGTAATGGGTGGTGGCAAGCGTGTGCGGGCGGCGCTGGTGTATGCGGCCGGGGAGGCATCGGCGCATCATCAAGGTACTGCATTGTCGTCTGCCCAGTCTAAGGCGCTCGATCTGGCGGCTGCGGCCGTCGAGTTGATTCACGCTTATTCCCTGGTTCATGATGACCTGCCTTGCATGGACAACGACGATTTACGTCGTGGCAGGCCAACAGTGCACCGTCAGTTCGACGAGGCGACCGCGATGTTGGCGGGTGATGCGTTGCAGCCCCTTGCATTCGAACTGTTGGCGCAAATGCCGGTTGCCCCCGCGTTGACAGTGCAGTCAATCGATGTCCTGGCGCGTGCTGCCGGCAGCCAGGGTATGGCTGGCGGGCAGGCAATTGATTGCGCCAGCGTTGGTCTGGCGTTAAGCCAGGACGCCTTGCAGACCATGCACGGCATGAAGACAGGTGCCATGCTACAGGCCAGTGTGCTCATGGGAGGCGTGGTCGTGGGCGCCGGTTCGACAACGCGCGAAGGGTTGGAGGCATATTGCGATGCCGTCGGTTTGGCGTTTCAGGTCGCCGACGATATTCTCGACGTGACTGCCGACACTCAAACGCTTGGAAAAACAGCCGGCAAGGATGAGGCCGGCAACAAGCCCACTTATGTATCCTTGTTGGGCGTTGAAGGTGCGCGCTCGTTGCTGGCACAATTGTGCGAGGCAGCGCACGAAGCGCTAAGACCCCTGGGGCCTGCGAGTCAGCGTTTGGGTGAAATTGCCGATTACATTGTCGGGCGCCGGCATTAAGTTGCCCCCGTGCCGTGCAAGTCAACTAAAATAAGGCTTATGCCTGTGGCGTGAAACGCCTTTTTGAACTTTTGTATGCCGAATCCCAATTTAGAACAAATCAATTCTCCGCCCGATTTGCGGGCTCTGGATCGTGACCAGCTTGAACAAGTCGCCGATCAGTTGCGCGCATTCATTCTTGAGTCCGTATCCAGAACCGGTGGCCATTTGTCATCCAACCTGGGTACGGTTGAGTTAACCGTGGCGTTGCATTACGTGTTCAACACGCCCGACGATCGCCTGGTCTGGGATGTCGGGCATCAGTCGTATCCACATAAGATTCTAACGGGGCGACGCGAGGCGATGGGGACTTTGCGCCAACTGGACGGCCTGTCGGGCTTTCCCAAGCGTAGCGAATCGGCGTTCGATGCGTTTGGCACTGCCCATTCGTCGACATCGATTTCCGCTGTTCTGGGTATGGCGGTTGCCTCGCGCAACCTGGGCAGGAAAGAGCGCCAGCATATTGCGGTTATCGGTGACGGCGCAATGACGGCGGGCATGGCGTTTGAAGCGCTCAATAACGCCGGGGTAACGCCCGACATCAATATGCTGGTGGTCCTTAACGATAACGATATGTCGATTTCTCCGCCTGTGGGCGCTTTGAATCGATATTTTGCGCGGTTAATGTCCGGTCGTTTCTATGCCACTGCAAAGAATATGGGGCGTGCAGTGTTGCAGCACGTACCGCCAGTGCTTGAACTGGCCCGCAGGGTGGAAGGACATGCAAAAGGGCTGGTCTCGCCGGCCACGCTGTTTGAAGAGCTGGGGTTCAATTATGTCGGCCCGATCGACGGGCATGATCTCGACTCGCTGTTGCCCACACTTGAAAACTTGAGGTCTCTCGGGGGATTGCAGTTTCTTCACGTCGTAACTCGCAAGGGTCAGGGGTACAAACTGGCGGAGGCCGACCCCGTTCTTTATCATGGGCCCGGCAAGTTCGATCCTTCCGTCGGGGTGCAGAAGCCTTCGAAGCCGGCCAAAGTCACGTTTACACAGGTTTTTGGCCAGTGGTTGTGCGATCTTGCCGAGCAGGACTCCCGCCTGGTTGGTATTACTCCCGCCATGCGCGAAGGTAGTGGAATGGTTGAGTTTCATCACCGTTTCCCGCGCCGTTACTTTGATGTGGGTATTGCCGAGCAGCACGCCGTGACTTTTGCGGCAGGGTTGGCATGCGAAGGATTGAAGCCTGTCCTGGCTATTTATTCAACATTCCTTCAGCGTGGCTACGACCAGCTTATCCACGATGTTGCCTTGCAAAACCTTGATGTGACGTTTGCGCTCGACCGTGCCGGGCTGGTTGGGGCCGATGGTGCGACTCACGCCGGTAACTACGATATTGCATATTTGCGTTGTATCCCAAATATGGTGGTGACCACGCCATCCGACGAAAACGAGGCACGCTTGCTGCTGAACACCTGTTACGAATATAACGGGCCTGCGTCGGTTCGGTATCCGCGGGGCGCCGGTTGCGGTGCTCAGGTCACCGCGGGGTTTGATACGGTTGAGCTCGGCAAGGCCAATGTTTTGCGCAAAGGCCGGCGATTAGCCATATTGGGTTTTGGTACCCTGACTCAAGCGGCACTCGCCGCCGGGGATGCCTTGAACGCGACAGTGGTTGATATGCGGTTTGTAAAACCACTTGATGCGGATCTTTTGAATGAACTCGTGACGACACATGATGCGTTTGTCACGGTTGAAGAGGGTGCTGTCATGGGTGGGGCAGGTAGTGCGGTGACCGAGTTTTTCGGTTCACAAGGAGTCTTGTGTCCCGTTCTTCAATTGGGTTTGCCCGACGCGTTTATCGATCACGGTGATCAGCCTACACTACTGAAACAGCACGGTCTGGACGCTTCCGGCATCGAGGCCCGTATCCGGACGCGCTTTGCGGATATTTTTTCTGTCCAGGACAAAGTCGTGTCACGTTAATCGGGGCTCATTCCCTGATAATTTGTGCGGTTTTATGCCGATATTTGGCGAACTGGTCCATAATGAAGGTCAGATTCACTAAACACACACCCGGTTTCGGGTCAATACAGGTTGAATTATGAACTCAATAACAGATTCCGCAACGTCGATGCCAGATGTCCAAAGCTCGGCTGATACCCGAAGCATGCCTATTCAGCGCGTTGGAGTGCGCGGTGTTCGTCATCCCATGCTGGTCCAGGCAGCCGACTCGGCTTTGCCCACCGTAGCCCAATGGGAGCTCACTGTTGCGCTGCCCGCTCAAGAAAAAGGCACGCACATGTCGCGTTTCGTTGCTTTGCTTGAGCAATACCGTACAACCGCCATGACACCGGCTTTGTTTTGCGAAATGGCGCAGGAAATGCTGCCCTTGCTCAATGCCGAAAAGGGCGATATCTGTGCGCGCTTTCCCTACTTCATGAAAAAAGTGGCGCCGGTTTCTGAAGTTGAAAGCCTGATGGACTACGAGGTCACCTGGAAAGCCGTTGCAACCGGCGACGACGTCCAGTTCTACCTGACGGTTCAAGTGCCCGTGACCAGTTTGTGTCCTTGTTCCAAGGCCATATCGCAATATGGCGCTCATAATCAGCGTTCCCACGTGACAGTCGATGTCGTTTACGACGAGGTCGGTCTCATAAACGTGGATGACATCATTCAGCGCGTCGAGCAGCAAGCGTCGTGTGAGTTGTGGGGGCTATTGAAGCGTGGTGACGAGAAATTCGTTACCGAGCGTGCCTATGAAAACCCCAAGTTTGTCGAAGATCTCGTCCGTGACGTTGCGGTTCAATTGCAGGCATTGCCTGATGTACAGCGTTTTCGTGTTGAAGCGGAGAATTTCGAGTCCATTCACAATCACTCCGCCTATGCCGTGGTAGAAGGCTGATTTTTCAAGCATTTTCTATTTTTATGCTATGATAGGCGGTTTCTTGCTCGATCGAGCGGCACAGCCAGGTCTGTTGCTTGCCGGCGGGCTGACCCTTTCACAGGCAGGGTGCCTGTGAAAGCCATCCTCAAGGAGTAAATTGTATGCGTCACTACGAAGTAGTGTTTATTGTGCATCCCGATCAAAGCGAGCAAGTGCCCGCCATGATCGAGCGCTATCAGTCTTTGGTCACCGGTAACGGTGGCAAGCTTCATCGCCTGGAAGATTGGGGCCGCCGTCAGTTGGCCTATCCCATTCAGAAATTGGTCAAGGCACATTATGTGTGCATGAATATCGAGTGCGATCAGCCCACGCTCGATGAACTCGAGCATTCTTTCCGTTACAACGATGCCGTTCTGCGTCACATGGCTACCAAGACAAAGAATGCCGAAACCGAGCCTTCCGTCATGATGAAGTCGGTGGAGCGTGAAGAGGCCCGTAAAACAACCAGCGATACGTCTTCCGACGCATCTGCTGAGTAAACGGATCGCAGGTCAGGTTTCAGGTGAATCATTTTTCCTTGCAGGGCAGTGTGGTTGAAATTGCACCACTGCGTCATACCCCGGCGGGTGTGCCTGTTCTGGAAATGCAACTGGAACATCAATCGGTTGTCAGTGAGGCGGGTCACGATCGCCAAGTCAACATGCTGATTTCAGTTGTTGCTTTGGGTGATACAGCTTTAATGCTGCAGGACACGCCGCTGGGTACGCTTTTGCAGGCACAGGGGTTTTTGGCCCCGGCCCGAAAAGGCTCAACCAAGTTGATTCTGCATATTCAGCAGGCGTCACGACGCTACCCTGGCGACAAAACGGCTGAAGTCTGACCTGGTATTCATTTGGCGTATGGCTGGCTGGCCGACGCCCTAACAAAATTGCGAGGGCGAATCGCCCGAACATTCAAGAGGCACATTATGGCTTACTTTAAAAAAGGCAAAGACAAACGTAAATTTTCGCAGCAGAACCCGCTGTTCAAGCGTCGTAAGTTCTGCCGCTTTACCGTGGCGGGTACCGAACAGATCGATTACAAAGATCTCGACACGCTGCGTGATTTCATTCAGGAAAACGGCAAAATCATTCCTGCCCGCTTAACCGGTACCAAAGCGCATTACCAGCGTCAGCTCGACACGGCGATCAAACGTGCGCGTTTCCTGGCCTTGTTGCCTTATACCGATAACCACAAGTAATCCGAGGTCATCATTATGCAAGTTATTCTGCTCGAAAAAGTCAGTAACCTGGGTAACCTCGGTGATGTCGTTCGTGTTCGTGACGGCTACGCCCGTAATTACCTGATTCCCCAGAAAATCGCCCGTCGTGCAACGCAAGTTGCGCTCAAGGAGTTTGAAGAGCGCCGTGCCGAACTGGAGAAACAACAGGCCGAGCGCCTGGCTGCGGCTGAAGCTGTAGGCCAGAAGCTGGGTGGATACCAGTTAGGCATTACGCAAAAAGCCGGTGTCGATGGCCGTTTGTTCGGTTCGGTGACCACAATGGATATTGCCGCTGCATTGGTTGAGGCCGGCTTTGAAGGCGTTCAGAAGTCGCAGGTTCGTCTGCCTGACGGCGCGATCAAGGCTGTGGGCGAGTTCCCGGCGCAGGTCGTATTGCACGCCGACGTCGTTGCTGATATCACCGTTAATGTTCAAGGCGAAATGGCTTAAATTGTACATTCAGCCTGAAGCGAAGCTCGTGGTAAATTTGCCTCTTGGGCGGTGTGCCGTGAGCTTCAGTTAAAAGCCGGCGCAAGCCGGCTTTTTTTTGGTACATGAATTAATGGCAAATATGGAAACCTCTGGTTCGGTACTTGATCCACAGTTGGAAGCCTTGCGCGTTCCGCCTCACTCAATCGAGGCAGAACAGTCTGTACTTGGCGGCCTGCTGCTGGACAATGCCGCGTTTGACCGTGTTACCGATCTTCTGGGTGATGATGATTTCTATCGTTATGACCATCGCCTTATCTGGCAGCATATTACCCGCTTGATCAGCCTGACCCGACCGGCCGACGTGGTTACGGTACACGAGTCACTCTCCAGTGCGGGCAAGGCCGAAGAGCTCGGGGGTCTGAGTTATCTGAATGCGCTGGCGCATAATACGCCTTCGGCGGCCAACATCAGACGCTATGCCGAGATCGTTCGCGAACGATCAATGTTGCGCAAGCTCGTGTCGGTGGCTGATGAAATCTCTGCGGCCGCTTTCAGTCCCCAGGGTAAAGAGGCGCGTCAGTTGCTGGACGAAGCCGAGGCCCGGGTTTTCCAAATTGCGCAAGAGGGATCACGCGGTACAGTCGGGTTCCAGGAAATTCAACCTTTGCTGACCCAGGTGGTTGAGCGTATCGATGAACTTTATCATCGCGAAGGTGATTCCGATGTCACCGGCGTACCAACCGGATTTGTTGATCTCGATCGCATGACATCTGGGTTGCAGGCGGGCGACCTGGTCATTGTTGCGGGTCGTCCTTCCATGGGTAAAACGTCGTTCTCAATGAATATCGCAGAGCATGTGGCGATCGAGCAAGGTTTGCCAGTCGCGGTTTTTTCAATGGAGATGGGCGCTGTTCAGTTAGCCATGCGCATGGTGGGTTCGGTAGGCATGTTGGATCAGCATCGCATGCGAACCGGCAAGTTAACCGCGGAAGACTGGCCACGCCTCACTCATGCCGTTCAACAGGTCCAGGAAGCGCAGATTTATATCGATGAAACGCCTGCACTAAGTGCCATGGAGGTGAGGGCCCGTTCGCGCAGGCTGGCACGCCAGTGCGGGCAGTTGGGCATGATTGTTATCGACTATATGCAGTTGATGTCGGCCAGCGGCAGTGGCGAGAACCGGGCAACCGAAATTTCCGAGATCAGCCGTTCGCTGAAAGGCCTGGCTAAAGAATTGAATTGCCCTTTAGTTGCCTTGTCGCAGTTGAATCGAAGCCTGGAGCAGCGGCCCAACAAGCGGCCGGTCATGAGCGATCTGCGTGAGTCGGGTGCGATCGAGCAAGACGCCGATCTCATTCTGTTTATTTATCGCGATGAAGTCTATAACCCCGATTCACCCGATAAAGGCACGGCCGAAATCATTGTCGGCAAGCAACGGAATGGCCCCATTGGCACAGTACGCCTAACATTCCAGGGGTCCAGCACGCGTTTCCTGAATTTTTCAGCGGCTTCAATGTAATTCAGGTTGTTTTTGTCTGGCGTTGTTCTGGCTATAGCCGGCTGTGTTCGTTTTTAAGCTGTTTCCGATGGTGTCATTGTGATGGCCAGATCAAAGGCGGCGCGTAATGAACCAGGGTCGGCCAGCCCTTTGCCTGCAATATCAAATGCGGTTCCGTGATCGACACTGGTGCGGATAAAAGGTAATCCCACAGTCACGTTGACACCTTCGTCTACGCCCAGGTATTTCACCGGAATCAAGCCCTGGTCGTGATACTGGGCAACCACAATGTCGAACTCACCACGTCGTGCCCGCATAAAAACGGTGTCGCCCGGGAAAGGCCCGGTGACATTCATTCCTTCACGCTGCGCTTGTTGAATTGCAGGCGTAATAATCTCGTTTTCCTCTTGGCCGAAACGTCCGTTTTCGCCTGCATGCGGGTTAATGCCAGCAACAGCGATGCGAGGCTGTGCAATGCCTGCTTGCCTGCAGGCCTGGTGAGCCAGGCGAATGGTTTGCAGTTCCCGGTCTGTAGTAATGCTGGCGCTGACCCGGGTAAGCGGGATATGAATCGTAACCAGAATAACCCGCAACTCGTGGTTGGCCAGCATCATGGCAAAGTGCCGGGTGCGGGTGCGTTGTGCCAGAATTTCTGTATGTCCCGGAAAATCGGCACCGCCCAGTTGCATGGCTTCCTTGTGCAAAGGGGCCGTCACGATGGCCCTCAGGTGCCCCGCATTGGCGTCGTCAATGGCATGGCATAAATATTCATACGCGCCGCGCCCGGCTTCGGCGCTTATTTCACCGGCCTGAATGGAGTCAGGCAGTGGTGCGATGCGTGAAATAACCTGTAGATTTCGATTGGGCGCAAATGACGTAATGTCATCGAGTTCAGTGACGGCGGGTGCGTCACTGAGCGCAAGCTGTTCAATTGTTCTTTTCAGAACACCGACGTCGCCATAAACCACTGCCGGTGCCGGCAGTGGTTGGCTGAAAAGTTTAACGATAATCTCCGGCCCGATCCCTGCCGCATCACCCAAGGTAATGCCAATGGGCTTGTGGCTGGGACGGGCTTGCGCATTCATTGATCGACCGGTTGTTTAAAGTGCTTCGCTGGCGTAATCGGCCAGCCTTGAGCGTTCGCCCCGCTGCAGCGTGATATGACCCGAATGCGGCCAACCTTTGAAACGGTCAACGACATAGGTGAGCCCCGAGCTGCCTTCGGTTAAGTAGGGTGTGTCAATTTGCGCAATATTACCCAGGCAGATGATTTTGGTACCCGGGCCCGCGCGAGTGACCAGGGTCTTCATTTGTTTGGGTGTCAGGTTCTGTGCCTCGTCGATAATCAGGAATTTATTCAGGAAAGTACGACCGCGCATGAAGTTCATCGACTTGACCTTGATGCGTGAACGGATCAGCTCCATGGTTGGATTCTTACTCCAGTCCAGGTTGTTGTCGGCATTGCCCGAGCCCAGATGAAGCACTTCCAGATTGTCTTCCAGCGCACCCATCCAGGGCAGCATTTTTTCTTCTTCAGTACCGGGAAGAAAGCCAATGTCGTCGCCAACCGGCACGGTGGCACGGGTGATGATAATTTCAGTATAGCGTTTGGTTTCCAGCGTTTGAGTTAAGCCCGCGGCCAGCGCAAGCAGGGTTTTGCCTGTGCCGGCCTGGCCCAGCAAAGAAACGAAATCACATTCGGGATTCATGAGCAGGTTCATGGCAAAATTCTGCTCGCGGTTGCGGGCGGTGACGCCCCATACGTTGTTTTTGCCGTGGCTGTAATCCCGAATGGTGGCTAAAACAGCGCTTTTTCCGCTTACTTCCTTTACCTGGGCATACAGGGGTAATTCGCCTTCGAAGTAGACGAACTCATTGACCATGAACTGCGAGCATAGCGGTCCTTTGATACGGTAGTACGTTACGCCGCCTTGCTGCCAGGACTCCACGTCTTTTCCGTGTTTGGTCCAGAAGTTGTCGGGCAATGGCATGACACCTTCATACAACAAATCGGAGTCGTCGATGACGCGGTCGTTATAGTAGTCTTCTGCGCGCAGTCCCAGGGACAGGGCTTTGAGACGCATGTTGATGTCTTTGGACACCAGCGTGACTTCGCGTTTTGGATGTAACGCCTGAAGGGCATGGACAACACCCAGAATCACGTTGTCGGCTTTGCCGATGGGCAGTGAAATGGGCAGCTCGGAGCTGAGTGCCGTGGTTTGGAAGTGCAGCGTTCCCAGGGCATCTATATTGCCAAGTTTATCGAGCAGGACGCCTTTATCGAGCTTGCCCTGTTCGCTGACCAGACCATCGAGATAGCGGCTGACCTGACGCGCGTTGCGGGCCACTTCGGACATGCCTTTTTTCTGGTGGTCGAGCTCTTCGAGGACGAGCATCGGCAGGAAAATATCATGTTCCTCAAACTTGAAAATACAGTTCGAGTCGTGCAGCAGCACGTTTGTGTCGAGCACGAATAGTTTGCGCTGGTTCTCTGGCAGCCGCTTCTTGCGATTACCGTTGCTGCCAACGACGGCAAGACTGGGCTGGCCGGCCGGTTGCTTTTCGCTTGCTCGCTTGTTGGCGGGTGGTGCTGTCTGGGGCTTTTGCTGGCGACGTGCCGTCGGTTGAGCGGCCGCAGCAGGCGCCGGCTTGCTTGCCGCGGCCGGTTTTACTGCGGGTGTTTCGGCGGTGTTAACGACAGTTCCCATGCGGGAGGGCAACTTTGGCAGTGGCATAAGGGGAGTGGCTCCAGAGTAACTGCGTGGTTGGTTACGGCGTTCCGTAACGATAAACGTATTTTGTTGGCTTTAACTGGCGTCTTTTACCGCTTGCAAGACCTGGTCGACATGTCCGGGCACTTTCAGTCCGCGCCACTCCTGGGCAAGCAGGCCATCAGGGTTGATCAGGAAGGTGCTGCGTTCGATCCCGCGTACTTGTTTGCCGTACATATTCTTCAGTTTCATTACCCCGAACATTTCGCACAGTTTTTCTTCCGGATCGGATATCAGGGGAAAGGGCAGCGATTGTTTGTTGGTGAAGTTGCCGTGCGATTTAAGAGAGTCGCGCGAAACGCCGATGATTTGGCAGTCGAGCGCTTCGAACTCATCTATTTGGTCGCGAAAGTTCTGGGCTTGTGTGGTGCAGCCAGGGGTGCTGTCTTTGGGATAAAAATAGAGTACTGTCCATTTGCCCTTCAGGCGCGCATTGTCGACAGTGCCGTCGGTACTGTCGGCAGAAAATTCGGGAATAGCTTTACCTAAAGTGACTTCGCTCATTTTTGCTCCAGTGGTAAAAGCGCCGCAATCACATTGCGCCCCTCGCTCATCAGAATATTGTAGGTGCGCGCTGCGGCGTAAGTGCTCATGGTTTCCACGCCAATGCCAACGTCAAGCAGCGGCTGGGTAACGTGTGACGGTAAAAAGTGTTGTGTTTGCCCGGTGCCGATCAGCAATACCTCGGGGGCATCGTCGGCTTTGGCCAGACCGCTGCGCCCGTCAAGAAAGTCCAGTGGATCTTGCTTGCGTTTGTCCACCCCGGTTATTTCCTGTAGCACAGCGCCGTTGATATCGGCAATGCTGCTGACTTTCCAGGTATTAACCGGACCTTCCGGGGCAAAATACACGGCATGTTCGTAGGAAACCGCATTAATTTCGATGAAGCGTTCGCCATAGGCCGTGACGGTATTAAGTGCCGGATTCGATTCAGCTTGCAGTTGCACAAAAAACTCCTTTGTTCATCAGTGATCATATCGCAATCTGAAACCTGTAGTGCAAACGCGCTTCGCTTTTATTGCCGTATTCAATCGGCTAAACTACTAGGTTATTTGCTTTATCTGACCCCTTAAGAAAAAAACAAGGATTCATCATGACGAATTTTCCTCGTATTGAGCGCCTGCCGCCTTATGTGTTCAACATTACCGGCGAGCTCAAAATGGCGGCGCGGCGTCGTGGCGAGGATATTATCGACATGTCGATGGGCAATCCCGACGGCCCCACGCCAAAACATATTGTCGACAAGCTGGTCGAGGTGGCGTCGCGCCCAAGCACGCACGGGTATTCGGTTTCCAAGGGCATTCCGCGTTTGCGCAAGGCAATTTCCGATTGGTATGGGCGACGCTACGATGTCCAGATCGACCCTGATACTGAAGCGATTGTGACCATTGGTTCCAAGGAAGGGCTGGCGCATCTGATGCTGGCTACGCTCGATCGTGGCGATACGGTGCTGGTGCCCAACCCCAGTTACCCGATTCATATCTATGGCGCGGTCATTGCCGGTGCCAATATCCGTTCCGTGCCCATGACACCGGGCCTGGATTTCTTCGAGGAAATCGAGCGGGCGGTTAAAGAAAGCATTCCCAAGCCCAAGATGATGATCCTGGGTTTTCCCAGCAATCCGACCGCCCAGTGTGTCGAGCTGTCTTTTTTTGAACGTATTGTGGCGCTGGCCAAAGAGCACAATATATTGGTGGTGCACGATTTGGCTTATGCCGATATCACTTTCGATGGTTATGTTGCGCCTTCAATCCTGCAGGTTGAGGGTGCGCGCGACGTTGCCGTTGAGTTTTTTACCATGAGCAAAAGCTACAATATGGCCGGCTGGCGCGTGGGTTTCATGGTGGGGAACGCGGAACTGGTCAATGCGCTGGCTCGGATCAAGAGTTACCATGACTATGGTACGTTCACGCCGATTCAGGTGGCTTCCATAGCGGCACTGGAAGGACCGCAGGATTGCGTGCGTGAAGTGGTCGAGCAATATCGAAGTCGTCGCGATGTTTTGGCCAAAGGCTTGCATGATGCAGGTTGGATGGTTGATATTCCGAAGGCGTCCATGTATATCTGGGCAAAAATTCCAGAGGCATACCGTGCCCTGGGATCCCTTGAGTTCGCAAAAAAACTGCTTGCCCAAGCCAAAGTAGCCGTTTCACCCGGTGTTGGCTTTGGCGAGTACGGCGATGATTACGTTCGCTTTGCGCTCATCGAGAACGAGCAACGCACCCGACAGGCGGTGCGCGGCATTAAAGAAATGTTTCGTAAAGACGGGTTGATTAAATGAATTCTGTAAAAGTAGGTTTGCTGGGGCTGGGTGTTGTAGGTGGTGGCACCTGGAAGGTTCTGGTTCAGAATGCAGAGGAAATAGCCCGCCGTGCCGGTCGCAAAATTGAAGTGGTGGCGGTTGCTGTTCGCAATGTTGAAAAAGCCCGTGCCCTGGTTGGTGATCAAGTGTACGTAACGCAGGATGGGCTGGAAGTCGTGCGTCGCCCTGATATCGATATCGTGGTTGAGCTTGTGGGTGGGGAAACCGTCGCGCGCGAGTGGGTGATGGAAGCCATTGTTCAGGGCAAGCACGTTGTTACGGCCAATAAGGCCTTGCTTGCCAAGCACGGCAACGAAATTTTCGATGCGGCGCACAAAAAAGGCGCCATGGTGGCCTTTGAAGCGGCAGTGGCCGGTGGCATTCCTATTGTCAAAGCCATTCGCGAAGGTTTAACTGCCAACCGAATTCAGTGGCTGGCCGGCATTATCAACGGCACCACGAATTATATTCTGTCGGAAATGCGGCTTAAAGGTCTCTCGTTCAACGAGGCTTTGGCCGATGCGCAACGTTTAGGCTATGCCGAGGCCGATCCCACTTTCGATATCGAGGGTGTCGACGCAGCTCACAAGCTTAGCCTGCTGGCATCACTGGCGTTTGGTATCCCGGTTCAGTTCAGCAAAGTGCATACCGAAGGCATTACAACCCTGGCAAGGGAAGATATCGCGCACTCGGAACGCTTGGGCTATCGCATCAAGTTGTTGGGTATCACCCGTCGAACCAGTCAGGGTATCGAGTTGCGGGTGCATCCCACTTTGATTCCTGTAGAGCGGCTTCTTGCCAGCGTTGAAGGTGCCATGAATGCCGTGCAGGTGCACGGCGATATCGTCGGCCCCACGCTTTATTACGGGCAGGGCGCGGGTGAAATGCCCACGGCTTCGGCTGTGGTGGCCGACTTGGTTGATGTGACACGTCTGCAATTTGCCGACCCTGGCCATCAGGTACCGCACCTGGCTTTCCAGCCCGGCTCCATGGCTGACACACCGGTACTCGACATGGCCGACGTGGTGTCTTCGTATTACTTGCGCATGCGAGTTGACGATCGCCCAGGAGTATTGGCAGAAGTGGCCCGCATTCTGGCGAATCGTGATATCTCCATTGGTTCCATGTTCCAGGAGCCGCATGGCCCGGCCGATGCCGACATTATTTTCCTTTCTCATGAAGCGCGCGAAGGCAGCATAGATCTCGCTCTTGAGGAAATTCAAAACTTGCCGTTCGTGCGCTCAAACGTGATTCGCCTAAGGGTGGAAAGCCTTTTATGAAATATCGCTCAACCCGGGGCGGCATGGCCCCCCAATCGTTTTCCGACATTCTGCTTGAAGGCTTGGCGCCTGATGGCGGCCTGGCGCTGCCAGAGCAATTGCCGCAGGTATCGGCAAAGACGCTTGAGTCATGGCGTTCGTTGTCGTATCCCGAGCTTGCGGCTCAGGTTTTGGGTTTGTTTATCGATGACATCCCCACTGCCGATCTGGCCAGGTTGACGGCAGCCGCCTATACGCCCGAACAGTTCGGTTCAGTGGATATCGTGCCGGTCAAGCCGCTTGATCATGGCGTGAGCCTGCTGGGTTTGTCGCAAGGGCCCACACTGGCCTTCAAAGACATGGCCATGCAATTTCTGGGCCAGGTCTTCGAATACGTGCTTGAAAAGCGTGGAACCAGCCTGAATATTTTGGGTGCAACTTCGGGCGATACCGGTTCGGCTGCCGAATATGCTTTACGAGGCAAAAAAGGCGTCGCCGTATTCATGCTGTCGCCACATGGCCGCATGAGCGACTTCCAGCGTGCCCAAATGTATTCTTTGCAAGACGACAACATTCACAATCTGGCTGTCACGGGTGTGTTCGACCAATGCCAGGATATTGTGAAGGCGTTGTCTTCCGATCTCGATTTCAAAGCCCGTTATCGTCTGGGCGCCGTCAACTCCATTAACTGGGCCCGGATTGCGGCCCAGGTCGTTTATTATTTCTGGGGCTGGCTGCGCGTAACCACCGGACCGGATCAGCCAGTGTCATTTGCCGTGCCGTCGGGCAACTTCGGTAATATCCTTTCGGGGCATCTGGCTCGTGAAATGGGTTTACCGATTCGACGACTCGTGTTGGCCACCAATGAAAACAATGTGCTCGAGGAGTTCTTCCGTACCGGTGTGTATCGGCCACGTTCGGCGGCGCAAACGCACGCCACATCGAGCCCCTCTATGGATATTTCCCGTGCATCCAATTTCGAGCGTTTTGTGTTCGACCTCGTCGGTCAGGACGGTGCGCGGGTCGCGGCCTTATGGAAAGAGCTCGGCGAGAACGGCTATTTTGATCTAAGCAGTCTGAAGCCGGAGCTTGAGGCGCGTTATGGCTTTGTGAGCGGCGTCAGCACCCATGCCAATCGTCTCGCCACCATCAAGGCACTTCATGAAAGCACGGGGGTATTAATTGATCCTCACACAGCCGATGGGGTACAAGTGGCACGTGATTTTGTCGAGCCGGGTATTCCGATGCTGGTGCTGGAAACGGCTCTGCCGGCTAAGTTCAGCGAGACAATCCAGGAGGCCATAGGCCAGCCGGCACCGGCGCCTGAACACTTGCGTGATCTCGCTGCGCTACCGCAAAAAGTTGAAATCATGGATTGCAGTGTCGAGGTTATACGCAAATACATTCAGGATCACGCCAAGATTTAACAGGTTCGCTCAATGGCTACGTTGCTGACATTCTCCAATATCGTCGCGATCGGTTTGGGCGCGGCAATGGGTGCCGTGGCGCGTTGGCTGCTGGGCCTTTGGCTGAACCATGCCGGTGGATTGATTCCCTGGGGCACATTGGCGGCGAATTTCGTCGGTGCCTATCTGATTGGGCTGCTGCTTGGGGTGTTGATGCACTTTACCGAATCGCCTGAATGGCTGCGTCTTTTCCTGATTACCGGGCTGCTGGGCGGTTTAACAACGTTCTCAACGTTTTCAGCGGAAACAGTCGGGCTTATTTCCCGCGGAGACTATTTTCACGCCCTGGGTTATGCGCTGGTAAGCGTGGCGGGTTCCTTGACGCTGACTTTCCTGGGGTTGTGGTCGGCACAGCGTTTTTTCTAGACTATGCCGCATGAGTGGCTGGCCAGCAATTGTCTGGCGGCCGTCAAACCACTTCGGACTGCACCCTCAAGGACAGCGGGGTATCCTGTGTCGGTCCAGTCGCCGGCCAGCCATAAACCATGCCATGGTGTTTTTGCTGCCGGTCTTGAAAGATTCGGTTTGGCGGCAAAGGTTGCGCGCTTTTCCATCACGAATGCGTGGCCGCGCAATGCCGGCATGGCACCGGCGTGCTGTGTTTCAGCCATTAGCTGGTTCAACAAATAATCAACTGCTTTGTCGCGGGGCAGGGGGTCAAATGCGCCTGCGTCGCTCGTAACAATGGCCAGCATATTTGGATTGCGGCTTTCTTTGATATGGGCGTGATTGAACAGCCATTGCCCGTATGCCTGATGTTCGGGTTCGTCTTTCAGCATCAACATGGGCCGGGCAGGAAGAAAATGCCAGGGACGCGCCAGTTCAAGCCACAGTGTGGCAATACGCCGGTATTCGAATTGTGCGAGCTGCGCGCACAGCGCATTGCTACCGGAGTACTCGGGTAAATCGGCCAGCAGTTTTCGGGCACCGTCTGGCGGGGTTGCTAGAATAACCGCCGAATGCTTATAACATTCGTTCAGGCAGAAACCGTTTTCATTGCGTGTGATCCGGCGTATCGGGGTACTGAGTTGAAGGTTAATGGAACGACATGCCCGGCTTGGCCATAACGACGTCAAAAGATCATTGGCAATAAGCAGATCGGTGGCGCCTGCACTCGAGTTGCCCAGGCTGTCTTTAAGCACATTCGCCATTAGCTGGGCATCTGCTTCGTCCGGGTGTGTATTGAGCGCCGCCAGACAAAGCGGGTGCCAAAAGTATTTACACGCAAGGTCAGTTTGTCTTTGCTTGCGTAACCACTGGCTTAGTGTTGCGGTGTCGGGTCCAATGCGCCATTGTTCGCGTTCCAGCTGATACAGCGCGCAGGCAAGGTGGTACTTGCCTTGCCACGATAAGCCTCGCGTGTTGATCAGCCCCAGCATCATGCCTGCGCGCCCTGCGGGGAAACGCGGCAGATGGAAACGGAATGTGTTGTCTGGCGTGCCGAGATATAAAGGTTCGCGATGCAGGTGGGTGGCCGCGTCAATGCCACACGATTGCATCAGTGCCAGAGTCTCGGTGTATGCGCCCAGAAGAATATGTTGTCCGTTGTCGATTGGGCTCGACAGGTTCCGGCTTAGGACAGTGCGGGCGCGCCCACCTGGCACGTGTCCGGACTCATAGACAGTTACTGGGCAGCCGGCCTGCCTCAGCGTATGAGCCGCGCTTAAGCCGGCCCAGCCGGCACCAATAACCGCAACATTCATTTTTTTAACTGGTGCGCCAGCAAACGACCGCCCGTGACCCAGGTTTTCCACGCCAGCCACAGCTTGCGGATGGGTGTCAGAGAGATACGCTGATGCAATACCTGCCAATGGTCACGCTCAATTTCAAGCAGTAAGGCATGATAAATCGCCGCCATCGCCAGGCCGGGGCGCTGATTGCGACGATCCTCCTGAGGCAGGGCTGCCAGGGCTTCCTGATAATAAGTTTTGGCGCGCGCTGTTTGATAACGCATGAGCGCGTTAAAGCGATCCGAATATTCTCCGTTCAGAATCTCGGCGGCCTTTACATCGTGCTCTTGAAGCTCATTGACCGGCAGATAAATGCGGCCGCGACGAGCGTCGTCGCCTACATCGCGGATAATATTTGTCAATTGGAAGGCAATGCCGAGCTTCTCGGCGTATTCAAGTGTGGCCTGATTGTTGTAGCCGAAAACACCAACAGAAAGCTGGCCAACCACGCTGGCTGCATGCCAGCAGTATTTTCTGAGACCAGGCCAGTCAAGGTACCGGCTCTGGTCGAGATCCATTTCCATGCCTTCAATGACCGCGTGCATGCGCTCAGCCGTCAGTTGGCAGCGGTCGCGGTGCGGCAGGAGTGCCTGCATCACCGGGTGTTCAGCCCGATCCTGGAACAGGGCGGAAACCTGTTGATGCCACCATGCGAGTTTTTGGCGGGCGACACCCTCATCGGTACAGTCGTCAACTACGTCATCGACTTCCCGGCAGAATGCATAAAGTGCCGTAATGGCTCGCCTTTTCTCATTTGGCAGGAAGAGAAATGAATAGTAAAAGCTGGAGCCGCTCTGGGCTGCTTTGTTCTGGCAGTATTCGTCAGGACTCATGGAGAAATAATGGTATCAAGAGGGGGCCCGGCGGCTCATGGCGCGGCCAAATAAAAGAACCCAGTCTCCTTTGTTCAGGGTGGGGCGCTGGCTAAATACGTTGTAGTTTAATTGCTCCAGGCGCTCAAGAATGCGCAGCCCGCCAAGAATAATGAATTTAAGTTCCAGACCCAGGCGGCCACCCACACGGTGGACCAATGGAAAGCCGTTTTCGAGCAGGGTTGCGGCTTGCCGGGTCAGGGTTTGCATTAGCCTTTGCCAGGCCTGGTCGCAAACTGCCTGCTCGATATGGCTTTGCGTAACACCATATTCCTGCATGGCGGCTTGTGGCAAGTAAATCCGGTTTTTACGCCAGTCGATGGCAACATCCTGCCAGAAATTGGTGAGCTGCAACCCCGTGCATATGGCGTCGGAAAGTGATTGGTTCGACGGTGTGTCGGCGCCGTACAGCTGCAACATCAGCCGTCCCACCGGGTTGGCCGAGCGGGAACAATAATCCAGCAATTCGTGTTCAGTGGCATATCGAGTTTTTTGAACATCTTGTGAAAATGCCGAGAGCAAATCAAAAAAGGGTTCAATACGCAGTTGATGGGTGTGAATGGTTTTTTGCAGGGGTAGAAAAATTCCCGCAAGCGGGTCCGAGGCGTCGATGTCGGGTCCACCTTCTTCAATACGCTTCAACTGCCGGCGGTAATCATCCAATTGCTTCAATCGTGTTTGGGCGCTTGCCTGGCCTTCATCGGCGATATCGTCGGCGCTGCGTGCAAACCGGTATATATCTGTTACTGCGGGCCGCAGGCGGCGGGGCACCAACAAAGAGGCAACGGGAAAGTTTTCGTAGTGATCGACAGGCATAATGTCGTTGACAAATTTTACAAGTGGCCGAGCGAACTGACCGGAGTTGGATTAGACTTTCGGTATTAGGGGGAAGTTATGCCACGTCCGATTACGGCGACGATATCCTTGCCGTCATTACGTCACAATTTAGGTGTGGTTGCACACCAGCTCAATAGTATCAGTAGTCAGAATAACCGCAAACGGCCTTTTGTGTGGGCGGTGATCAAAGCCAATGCGTATGGTCACGGCGTTGCTAATGCGGTTCACGCTTTCAGTCAGGCCGATGGCCTGGCGATGCTCGATCTTGACGAGGCCATTCAATGCCGCGAACAGGGTTGGCAGGGGCCGATTCTCATGCTCGAGGGTTTTTTCCACCCGCGCGATATCCCGTTATATGCGCGGTATAAGTTGGAGGCCACGCTTCATTGTCGTGAACAGTTGCTTATGTTGGAGCACGCCCGGCCGCCAAGCCCCTTGAATGCTTTTATCAAGCTCGATACAGGGATGAATCGCCTGGGTTTCGAGCCGGCCGAATTTCCGGCAGCGTGGCAGCAGGCACAGCAGTTGCACCAGCAGGGCCGCCTTGCTCAAGTTGGGAAAATGACGCATTTTGCGCGGGCCGATGAGGTTAGTGCGTACACGCAAGAGCAGCTTGCGGTCTATCAGCGCATTACGCAGAACCTGCCGGGGCCGGACAGCGTCTGCAATTCGGCTGCAACGCTTACCCCGGCGGTTTGGCAGGCTTTGTCGGATGAAAATACCCAATGGGTAAGGCCCGGCATCTGTCTGTATGGCTCAACGCCCTTCATTAAGCAACGTGCCGATGCGGTGGGGTTGAAGCCGGCCATGACGCTGAGCTCGGAACTGATCAGTGTCCGTCGCCTCGAAACAGGAGAAGGGGTTGGTTATGGGCACATTTTCAAGGCGGCCAAACCGATGATGGTCGGTATCGTAGCTTGCGGTTATGCTGACGGTTATCCTCGTCATGCGCCAACCGGCACGCCGGTGAGTGTTTCGGGTGTGAGAACCCGTTTGCTTGGCCGAGTCTCGATGGATATGCTGGCGGTTGATTTAACTGAGGTGCCGGATCCGGTCGTTGGAAGCCAGGTCATTTTGTGGGGGGGAAACGGCCCGTCGGTTGATGAAGTGGCTCAAGCCGCCGGTACCATTGGTTACGAGCTATTATGCGCAGTGGCACCACGCGTTGCCAGAATCGTTGTCGAAAAGTAATTTGGAAAAGGACGGCCAGTGAAAGATAAATGTGTACTTGTTACCGGCGCGACACGAGGGATTGGATGGGCTATCAGCCAGCGCCTGGCTGATCAGGGCTGCCATGTAGTGGGCCTGGCCCGTCATGTGAATGACATCGACTTCCCCGGTTATTTATACGCTTGCGATTTATCGAATGCGGGCGAAACCGAAGAAATTCTGCGCATGATTCGCGAGAAATACCCCATTGACGGCGTGGTGAACAATGTGGGGGGTATTCGGTCGGAGCCTTTAGGAGAGGTCGAGCTCGAATCCCTGTATAGCGTTTACGACCTGGTTGTAAGGGTGGCGGTGCAGGTGACCCAGGCTTTCGTCGGTTCCATGAAGGCGCGTCGAGAGGGGCGCATCATCAATATTTGCGGCACGGCTGCTCATGGAGCGGCCAACCAGACAAGTTTCGCTGCAGCCAAGAATGCGCTTATCGCCTGCACGAAAACGTGGGCGCTGGAGCTTGCTGAATACGGGATTACTTCAAACGCAGTCTCACCCGGTGCAGTGGAAACCCATACCTTCCGGGAGCATCATCCCGTTGGCAGCGAGGCTGAAGTGCGCGCGCTCAGTTCGGTGCCGCTGCGTCGCCTGGGGCAGCCGTCCGATGTTGCTGCGGCTGTGCAGTTTCTGCTGTCAGATGAAGCCGGCTTCATTACCGGCCAGATTCTGGGCGTAGACGGGGGCAGCAGCGTGGCCGGACGTTAAGCGGGGCACGCATGGCAAAAACAAAACGCACCTATGTTTGTTCTTCGTGCGGCGGTACGTCGCTGAAGTGGGAAGGCAAGTGCCCTCATTGCAACGCCTGGAATACGCTCGATGAGGTGGTTCAAACGGCGGCCGACGCACATCGTTTCGCGCCCTTGGCCGGCGCCAGTCCGGTTCAGGCCTTGTCGGAGATCGAGGCGCGTGAGTTGCCGCGCCAGCCCACCGGTATCAATGAGTTCGACCGCGTATTGGGCGGGGGTCTGGTACCTGGCGCAGTCGTGCTGATCGGCGGCGATCCGGGCATTGGCAAGTCAACTTTGTTGCTGCAAACGCTGGCTTCGTTGTCCCGGAGTGTCCCGGTTTTGTATGTTACGGGTGAGGAATCGGCTGAACAGGTGGCTTTGCGCGCACGTCGCCTTGAGCTCGAGACGGGAAAGGTCAATTTGCTGGCCGAGATTCGTCTGGACGCCATCATGACGATTTTAACCCAGGCCCGTCCGAAAGTGGCGGTGATCGACTCAATCCAGACATTGTATTGCGCAGAGCTGTCGGCCGCGCCAGGGTCGGTGTCGCAAGTACGTGAATGTGCGGCGCAATTGACGCGTTTGGCCAAACAAACCGGTACAACACTGGTGCTCATTGGTCATGTTACCAAGGAAGGTGCATTGGCCGGCCCGCGGGTGCTGGAACATATTGTCGATTCCGTGCTCTACTTCGAGGGGGACACGCACTCGGCTTTCCGTCTGGTGCGAGCGTTCAAGAACCGCTTCGGCGCGGTGAATGAACTGGGCGTGTTCGCCATGACCGACAAGGGGCTCAAAGGCGTCAGTAATCCCTCGGCATTGTTTTTGTCGAGCCACAACGAGGCGGTTGCCGGCGCCTGTATCATGGCTACCCAGGAAGGATCCCGGCCCCTATTGGTTGAAATCCAGGCGTTGGTCGACACGACGCATATTGCCAGTCCCCGACGTTTAAGCGTGGGGTTGGAAAGTACCCGGCTGGCCATGCTGTTGGCGGTTCTGCACCGGCACGCCGGCGTGGCCACGCACGATCAGGATGTCTTTGTTAATGCGGTGGGTGGGGTCAAAATCACGGAGCCTGCCGCCGACTTGCCGGTACTGCTGGCTGTTTTGTCTTCTTTGCGCAATCAGCCGCTGCCTGACGGATTGGTCGTGTTTGGCGAGGTGGGGCTGGCGGGGGAAATTCGCCCGGCGCCACGAGGGCAGGAACGCCTGCGCGAGGCTGCCAAGCTGGGCTTTGGCAAGGCGCTGATTCCACGTGCAAACGCACCGCGCCAGCCTATAGAAGGTTTGGAGATTTGGGCGGTTGATCGCATCGATGAAGCAATTTCCCGATTGCGGGAAGGATGAGAAAGGTTAAAGGTATGGCGGGATTGCGTCGCGCCGGTTGGTTATCCGGTTTTGGGCAGGGTTACCGATCCTTGATTCGGGATTGGCGCTCTGGAGAATTACGCATGATCGTCATGGCGCTCATTGTTGCCGTGGCGGCCATCAGTAGTGTCGGTTTCCTGACCGATCGCGTCAGCCAGGCTTTGGGGCGCAATACCACTCAAATGCTCGGTGCCGATGTGGCGCTCGAGGCAGACACACCTATTTCCGCGGAAATAAAATCGCAGGCCGGCGATGACGGGCTTCGTGTTGCCGAAACAGTGACGTTTCCGTCGATGGTCAGTACTCAGGCGGGCTTGAAGCTGGCTTCGATCAAAGCGGTGTCGCCTGAATACCCTCTTGTACCGGGGCTGACGCTGCGCTCAAGTGCAAATGGCTCGTCAGAAACCGTATCAGCGGCACCGGCACCGGGGCAGGCATGGGTTGATCCTCAAATTTTAAGTCTATTGAATGTGGCTATTGGGGACGAGATCGGTCTGGGTGAGCTGCAATTGACGATTGCAGGCGTGATTACCTATGAGCCTGATCGTGGCGTGCAGTTTGTGAATGTTGCGCCCCGAGTCATGATGAGTACGCTCGACCTTGAGGCCAGTGGTTTGTTGGGTTTGGGAAGTAGGGCCCGCTATGGTTTGTTGGCGGCGGGACCGTCTTCGGGTGTCGATGCATATCAAGCATGGCTTAAACCAAGGCTGGAGCGTGGGCAGCGGTTGAAAAGCATTGACGAGGCCCGCCCCGAAATCCGCAGTTCGCTGCAACGGGCGCAGCAGTTCTTGCTGCTGGTGGCATTGCTTGCCGTCATGATTGCCGCCGTGGCCGTGGCGCTGGCGACACGGCGTTTCAAACTTCGTCATCAAAATGGTTTTGCTGTCATGCGTTGCCTGGGGGCCGGTGCCAATCAGTTGCGCGGGCTGCTGTTCAGCGAGTTTGTCCTGCTTGCCGTATTTGCGTCGCTGGTTGGCGTGGGCGTGGGTTACGGTGTTCATCTGTTGCTGGTGATGACCATCGCCTCGGTATTCAACACCGTCTTGCCCGCCGCTTCGTGGGGGCCGGCATTTCAAGGCGCAATTGCAGGTCTGATTCTGCTTCTTGGATTTGCACTGGCACCATTGTTCGAGCTTGGACGGGTTTCTCCGGCGCGGGTGCTGCGTGATCAAGTCCCTCGCTTTAGTGCGTATCGTGGTGTTGCCTATATATCGGGCCTGGTTGCTTTTGTGGGGTTAACGTACTGGGTGTCGGGTGATGCACGCCTGACACTGACGGTTGTGGGTGGCTTTCTGGTCGCGCTCGTGCTTTTTGCGGCGCTTTCCTGGCTCGGTCTATGGCTGCTGGAGCGTTTGCGGCATTATGCCGGGGCGCCTTCCGTATTGCGATTTGCGCTGGCAGGGCTGGCGCGTCGGCGCAGCCTGACGGTTGCCCAGGTAAGCGCCTTGTCATTGGGGCTAATGGTGTTGCTGTTGCTGACCATTACCCGCACCGATTTATTGCAGGGCTGGCAGGATACCGTGCCGCCAGACGCACCCAATACCTTTCTCATCAATATTCAGCCGGACCAGGCCAACGAGGTGCAATCCATGTTGCGTGATCGCGGCCTGGTTAATCTTGCTTTGGCGCCCATGATCCGGGGGCGGCTGGTGGCAATCAACGGTACGGCCATCGATCCGGACCAGTTCGATAGTGGGCGGGCTCGCCGTTTGTCAGAGCGTGAGTTCAATCTTTCGTATCGCGACACATTGCCGGCAAGCAATCGGGTGGTCAGCGGGCAATGGATCGATCCGGCTCAGGCCGAGGTATCCCTGGAAGACGAGGTGGCGCAAACGTTGGGCTTGCAGGTGGGTGACCAATTGCAATTCGATATCGCCGGTGAATTGGTGGATGTGCGTGTGAGCAGTTTGCGTGAAGTGAAGTGGGACTCTTTCGACGTGAATTTTTTTGCGCTGATGTCTGAATCGGTGTTGGCGGATAAACCGGCGTCTTATCTGACCTCTTTCTACCTGCCTCCATCCCAGGCAGGCTTGATGCAGGAGCTTGTACAAGCGTTCCCGAACATTACGGTTTTTGATGTGGGCGTGATGTTGGCGCAAGTGCAACGTATTCTCGACCAGGTGATTCGCGCTGTACAGATTTTGTTTGTGTTCACCTTACTGGCTGGTGTGCTGGTTCTGGCCGCGGCTTTTTTCGCAACACGAGAGGAACGTCTCCATGAGGTGGCTGTGTTGCGTATGCTAGGGGCCGGCGCCCGGCAGTTGCGCCGGTCGATGCGGATCGAGTTGCTGTTGTTGGGCGGGCTATCGGGCTTGCTGGCGGCCGCAGGCGCGGTAACGGTTGCCGCTCTGTTGGCACACTATGTATTGTCAATTGATTTTGTGTTCTCGTGGTGGCCCTGGGCACTGGGAATCGGCCTGGGAGTTTTCGCAACGTTATTGGCCGGTTTGCTGGCTTTGCGTGGTGTGTTGAATACGCCGCCGCTATCCTCACTGCGCGTGCTGGCATGAAGCTTCTTTCAAAGGCATGGTTTGATATCAACGTAGAGAAAGGCAGATTGCGTTTTTCAGACATGTTATTGCCTGAGGCGGAAAAAAGGGGCGAGCCTGATCCTGATGTTTTCAATGGCTTGCTTTTTGACCCGAATAACCCGAGCCTGCAGGCTCGGGCCGTGCAAAAAGGGGGGCGTCAGTCGGCCTGGTTCGTCCAGGGCATATTTGGTTCGGCCGTCTTGCGCCACTACCGGCGTGGTGGCCTGGTTGCCAAAATCAGTGCAAATCGCTATTGCTGGCAAGGTGCGCAGGCCACCCGGTCGATGGCCGAGTTTGTAATGCTGCATGAAATGATGATGCTTGGCTTACCTGTTCCTGCGCCATTGGCGGCGGGGTACTGGCGTCGGGGCATGAGCTACCGGGCTGCGCTGGTAGTGGCAAGAATTGAAAATGCCACGCCTCTGGCCTCTCAGCTTTTGCCTGAAAATGCCATCCGGGTTGCATCAGTTTTGAAACAGTTTCATGACGCAAACATTTGGCATGCAGATTTGAATGCCTTTAACATTCTGTTGGATACCAGCGGAACTGTCTGGCTTATTGATT
This sequence comes from Pusillimonas sp. UBA3987, assembly GCA_002384935.1. GTDB lineage: Bacteria > Pseudomonadota > Gammaproteobacteria > Burkholderiales > Burkholderiaceae_B > Neopusillimonas. Next base: position 27,445 of record DGCD01000008.1, on the reverse strand, counting down.
TTGATCGCGGACGGTTTCGTTTCATGTCGGCGGCGCTGCGCCAACGGAACCTGCGTCGTTTGCGTCGCTCTCTGGTGAAAGTGGCCGGGCAACAGGGCGATGCTTTTTGGCAGGCATTGAACAGTGCGTATTACGCATAGCGTGGGTGCCCTGAACCGTCGCTGAAAAAAAGCTATGATCACGCGTTTCAATTTCAAATTTCGCCGGGGTGAATACCAATGCGATTGAAAGGGCTGTTGTGGTTATCGGTGTTCTGTGTGTGTGTGTCGGGCGTGCAACCCGCGCACGCCCAGCAGCGTGTCGTCAATGTTTATAACTGGGCTGAATACACTGCGCCCGATACCTTGCCGGGTTTCGAGCGGGAAACCGATATCCGCGTGCGATACGACGTATACGACAGTAATGATACGCTTCAAGCCAAGCTGTTAACAGGCAAGTCGGGTTATGACATTGTCGTGCCTTCCACCCACTACGCAGCCCGTCAATTGCGGGCGAAGTTGTTTCGCAAGCTGGACAAATCGCAAATTCCAAATTGGCGGCACCTGGATCCCGACATCATGGCCTTGTTGGCGGAAATTGATCCTGGTAACCAGTACCTGGTTCCGTGGGGGTACGGCACCAACGGTTTGGGCGTCAATGTAACGCGTGTGCGGGAGTTGCTCGGGCCTGATGTTGACCTCGATAGCTGGGATTTGTTGTTCAAGCCTGAAAACGCCCGCAAGCTGCAGTCGTGCGGGATTTCCATCCTGGATGAATCGGCCCAGGTGTTTCCGGCTGCATTGCATTACCTGGGCCTGGATCCGAACAGCGGCGATACAGAGGATTTCCGGGCCGCACTCGATCTGCTCAAGCAAATTCGACCTTATATTCGCCAGTTCAGCTCATCCGGTTATATCGATGAGTTGGCTACTGGCGACCTGTGTCTGGTTTTTGGTTATTCCGGCGATATCATGATCGCCAGCCAGCGCGCCAAGGAAGCCAACCGTCCGTATGAAATTGATTATTTCATTCCCAAAGGGGGGGCACCAGCGTGGTTCGACACGATGGCGGTACCTAAAGATGCGCGCAATTTCGACGAGGCAATGGCGTTTATCAATTATATTGAAACGCCCGAAGTGCATGCGGCCATTACCAACCAGTTGTTTTATCCCAACGCAAATAAAACCGCGCGTGACTTCGTTGTTCCGGAGGTGGCCAATAATCCCATGATTTATCCGCCGCCCGAGGTCTCGCGCACCTTGTATGTTATTGAGCCGTTGCCTTTAAAATCCAAACGTATTCAAACCCGAATGTGGGCCGAACTGAAATCCGGTCGTTGATCATGACAGATAATCGAAATACCAATGCAGTGTGGGCTGGCGATGCTGAAGAGTTCGTCCGCGTGGAGGATATGGTCAAGATATTTGGCGATACCGTGGCTGTTCAATCTGTCAATTTATCAGTGCGGCGTCACGAGATATTTGCGTTGCTGGGCAGCTCCGGATGTGGAAAGTCAACCTTGCTGCGCATGCTTGCGGGCTTCGAGGAGCCCACGTCGGGCCGGATCTTTCTGGATAATGAAGACATTACGCTGCTACCGCCTTATCGGCGCCCGGTCAACATGATGTTTCAGTCCTATGCCTTGTTTCCTCACATGACGATTGAGGCGAACGTTGCGTTTGGTTTGAAACAGGAAGGGGTAGCGCGTCATGAAATTCATGAGCGTGTGTTCGAGGCGCTTGATTTGGTTCAGATGGCAGGCTATTCGCGTCGCAAGCCCAATCAGTTGTCAGGTGGCCAGCAGCAGCGCGTGGCGCTTGCTCGCAGCCTGGTAAAGCGTCCGAAACTGTTGTTGCTCGACGAGCCGATGTCTGCGCTCGACAAGCAAATCCGGCAAAAAACGCAAGTGGAACTGGTGAAAATTCTGGAGCAGGTGGGGGTAACCTGCATTATGGTGACACACGATCAGGAAGAGGCCATGACCATGGCGTCTCGCCTGGCAGTGATGACCGAAGGCCAAATTGTTCAATGTGGTACCCCGCAGGAGGTATATGAGTTTCCGAACTCGCGTTTTGTCGCCGGCTTTATTGGCTCAACCAATATGTTCAATGGCACCATTGTGGTGGATGAGCCTGATCACGTGATCATTGAAAGCGAGCAACTGAGCCGGCCGCTGATCGTTTCGCACGGGGTCAGTGAACCGCTGGGTATGGATGTTCATATTTCAATTCGGCCGGAGAATATCCGGGTTGATGTCGCGCAACCGGAAACGGAAGGCAACTGGGCGCATGGCCATGTGAATCATGTGGCCTGGATGGGCAGTTATGCGCGCTACCAGATCCGTCTTGATTCCGGGTTCATGGTGGAAGCGAACGTGCCCGGCGTCATGATGGTTCAGTCAGAGGCGCCGGCCATCGACGACGAGGTATATGTGCGTTGGTCGGATGACAGTGCGACGGTGTTGCCCTCATGAGCAGGCTTACAGACTGGTCAACCCGGATCTTATCCAGGCGCATGGCGATATTGCCGCCGTTCATCTGGATGGGCTTGTTTTTGCTGCTGCCGTTCTTGCTTGTTCTGAAAATCAGTTTTGCTGATTTGCGGTTTGGCATTCCCCCGTACACGTCGTTCGCACAGCTTGAGGATCAGGCAATTACATTGAGCCTGCATCTGAATACCTATGCGTTGTTGTTTACCGATAACCTGTACATCGCCACTTATCTGAACTCCATCAAGGTGGCCGCCGTTACAACGCTGTGGTGCGCGATTATCGGTTATCCCATGGCCTATTACATTGCACGCTCGCGGCCGGCACTGCGCAACCTGCTGCTGTTGCTGGTTATTTTGCCGTTCTGGACATCGCTTCTTTTACGGGTGTATGCCTGGGTGGGCATTCTGCGAAACGATGGCCTGCTCAATAATTTCCTGATTTGGCTGGGCGTGATCAACACCCCCCTGGAAATCTACAGAACCGATCTGGCGGTATACATCGGGCTGGTTTATGCGTATCTGCCGTTTTTCATCTTGCCGCTGTACGCCAATCTGGTAAAGCTGGACGTGCGCTTGTTGGAAGCCGCCTACGACCTGGGCGCCAAGCCCTGGAAGGCATTTCTACGCGTCACGCTTCCGTTGTCCCTTCCAGGTGTGATTGCCGGCGGCATGTTGGTGTTCATCCCGACGGTGGGTGAATACGTGATTCCGGAACTGCTGGGCGGCGCCGATACACTGATGATGGGTCGTGTCATGTGGACAGAGTTTTTCAACAATACTGATTGGCCAATGGCGGCGGCAGTTACGGTGGTGATGGTGGCCATTTTGTTGGTGCCGCTGGTGATCTTCCAGAAGAACCAAGTAAGCCAGATGGGCGGGGGGGAACGCAAATGATCCGACCCAATCGCTGGTTTCGGGCGTTGGCGCTGTTTGTAGGATACGGTTTTCTATATGTGCCTATTGCGTGTCTGATGGTTTTTTCGTTCAACGACTCTTCGTTGATGACGGCCTGGTCTGGCTTTTCGCTGCGATGGTATGTCGAACTGTTCAATGATCGCGCTTTACTGAGTGCTGCCTTGTTGTCGTTGCAAATTGCCGCGCTGACCGCAACTGCTGCGGTCATTATTGGTACCTGGGCGGGTTATGTCCTGGCCCGGATGGGACGCTTTCGAGGCTTTACGCTGTATATCGGCATGTTAAGTGCGCCGCTCGTTATCCCAGAGGTGGTGCTGGGTATCTCGTTGTTGTTGCTGTTTGTTGAAATGAGTCAACTGGTTGGCTGGCCCCAAGGCAATGGGCTGTTTACGATCTGGGTTGGCCATGTGACTTTATGCGTGGCTTATGTGGCGGTCGTGGTGCAATCGCGGATTCGTGACCTCGATCGCTCACTGGAAGAGGCAGCGTTGGATCTGGGGGCGACACCGTTGAAGGTGTTTTTCCTGATTACCGTGCCTTTGATTGCGCCTGCGCTTTTGGCGGCGTGGCTTCTGGCCTTCACTTTGTCGTTCGATGATGTCGTTATTGCCTCGTTTCTTTCCGGTCCGGGTTCTACCACTTTGCCGCTGGAAGTATTTTCACGCGTTCGCCTGGGGCTGAAGCCGGAAATAAATGCGTTGGCAACATTGTTTATCCTTGTAGTTGGTTTGTTCGTTATTGTGGCTAACCGTCTGCAATGGCGAGGAGAGTCTAAATGAGTAAATCCGTTGTCTTGTACGGACTGAAAAAGTGCAGCACCTGTGTCAAAGCCATGAAATGGCTCGACGCTCAAGGCATTCAATATCGTTTTGTCGATTATCGTGATAACCCCGTTAATGATGAAACCTTGAAAGACTGGGCTGAGCAGGTGGGTTGGGACAAGCTGATCAATCGAGCGTCCATGACCTGGCGTAATTTGCCGGAAAGCCAGAAGCAGCCAACTTCCGAGGACGATTACCTGGCATTGGTGAATGCCTATCCAACGCTGGTGAAGCGGCCGGTGGCCGTGGGTCTTGCATCTGATGTCGTGCTGGGTTTTTCCGATAAAAAATATGCCGGGCTTAAGGGGTAGGCTGTGCTTACACAACAACAGTTAAAAGAAAACGTTGCGGCTGCGGCAGCAGATTATGTTTTTCCGTATTTGAAATCCGATGCCGTTATCGGCATTGGTTCGGGCTCCACCGCCGATCTGTTCATCGATTGCCTGGCCCAGCACAAAAACCGCTTCAAAGGCGCGGTGTCCAGCTCCGAGCGCAGTACGAAGCGTTTACAAAGTCACGGGATCAAGGTGTTTGATCTCAATGCGATTACTCGTATCCCGGTGTATGTGGACGGCGCCGATGAAATTGATGCCGGCCTGCATATGATTAAAGGCGGGGGAGGTGCCTTAACCCGTGAAAAAATCGTTGCCTCGGTTGCCGATCAGTTTGTATGTATTGCCGATGAGTCCAAGTGTGTTGAGTATCTGGGTACTTTCCCGTTGCCGGTAGAGGTAATTCCCATGGCCCGCGAGGCGGTGGCTCGGCAAATGGTTGCGCTGGGCGGGCAGCCCCGCTTGCGTGAGGGCTTTATCAGTGACAACGGCTGCGAGATTCTCGATGTCGCGGGTTTGCGTATTACCGATCCGAAAGCCCTCGAAGCGCAGATCAACAATATTCCCGGTGTGGTAACGTGCGGCTTGTTCGCGATTGCGGGGGCTTCGATTGCGCTTATTTCAACCCAAACCGGTGTGGAACAGCGTAAACCGGCCTCGTCATAATCACGTCATAATTATCGGGTAAGGTAGCAGTACAATTTTTTATCCGTATTATTGAAACCAGAGGTTCAATTATGACCGAGCACACCAATAAACAGTTTTCTGCCGAGCTCGAGAACGTCCGTTCTTCGTTCTTGCAAATGGGGGGCCTGGTTGAGGCCATGATTGGCGAGGCCATGAATGTGCTGGTTAATAAAGAGGTCAACCAGGCCGATACGGTTCATGATCGAGAAAAAGAAGTTAACCGTCTCGAGGTGGAAATTGATGAACGAATTGGCTTGTTAATTGCACGCAATCAGCCTACCGCCGTCGATTTGCGCCTGCTGTTGTCGGTTTCAAAAATGCTGACCGACATGGAGCGTTGCGGCGATGAGGCCGATAAAATCGCAAAAATGGCTCGCAGAATCCATGAGGCGGGCGGCCAGTATATTCCGGCAGTCGAGTTACGTCACATTTCAACTCAGGTGACCAGCATGATTCGCAACGTGCTTGATGCATTTGCGCGTGAAGATCCGATTCATGCCGCGACAGTGGTTCGCAACGACAAAGAGGTCGACAAGGAGTGGAAAGCGTCGTTGCGCCATCTGATTACCTATATGATGGAAGATCCCCGCACTATTTCCCGTTCTATCGACCTTATTTTCATTGCCCGTTCACTCGAGCGTATCGGCGATCATGCCAAAAACATGGCAGAGCGGGTCATATATATGGTTCATGGTGATGATGTGCGCCATATTGGCGTAAAGGCAACAGAGCGGGTGGCCCGTGGAGAGCCGCTGGAGAAGTAGTTTTTTGGGTTTTCATCCACGCCTTCAGGCGGGTTGTCTGAAAACAAGAAAGTCACGCCAAAGCAAGCGTGACTTTTTTGTTTTATGAGTTACTGCGAAGGCGGGACAAAGCCCTGGGCTTCGACATCGACATCTTCAAAAAGAAACTTTTCCATTTGCTGTGCCAAATATTTACGTGCACGGATGTCTGCCAGATTAAGCCGATTCTCGTTAACCAGTCTGGTTTGAGTTTGAACCCATTGTTCCCAGGCTTCTTTAGAAATATTTTGCCAGATACGTACACCGAGTTCCCCAGGATAGGGCGGTGCGGGCAGCCCTTCGGCCTCGCGCTTGAGTTTTACACATTGAACCATTCGTGTCATAGGTGCGCCTCTTACAGATTAATTTAGCAACAGCCGATATTGTACCCAGTCGGAATGCGGTACGCATTCTATAGCTTTTTGATAAAAACGAGGCTGTTTCGCGAACGGTTGTAATGCGCCTGGCGTTCTTTGGGCAGGTCGGCAACGCCACCTTGAACAAAGCCGCGCTTGATAAACCAATGAGAGGTGCGCGTGGTCAGTACGAATAGTCTGCGCGCTCCGGTCGCTCGTGCCTTGGATTCCGCGTGTCGCAGCAGCATTTCGCCTTCGCCTTCGCCTTGCCATTCGGGGTGGACGATCAAACAGGCCATTTCCGCCATACGGTCTTCCGGATAGGGAATCATGGCAACGCAGCCGTAAATAACGCCATCGTGTTCCAACACCGTGAATTGTTCCACGTCACGCTCGATCACGGCGCGGCCGCGGGGGACGAGTGTGCCGTCGGCTTCCAGCGGATCAATCAGGCGCACAATCGCGCCCACATCATCCATGGTGGCTGACCGCAGATCATCCAGGGTGTCTTCTACAACCATGGTGCCCACGCCATCGTGCGTAAAGATTTCCAGCAGCACACTGCCATCGAGTGTGTAGGGCAGCAGGTGCGCGCGGGCAACGCCTCTTTTAACCGCCCGCGAGGCGTGGCTCAGGAAGGTTGCTGTGTCCTCGTCGAGTGCGCCCTCAGCCAGCAGTGCGTCGGCATCTTCACGAGCCAGTTCTGTATCGACAGTGCCGTCATCATGTTTGATCGTGCGGTTCTGAGTCAGGAAAATAAGCTTTTCGGCCCGCAGCGCAATAGCCACACTGGTGGCGAGATCCTCCATTGCCAGGTTGAACGCCTCACCCGTCGGTGAGAAGCCCAGTGGCGACAACAAAACAATGGCACTTTGATTCAGTACTGAACGCAAGGCATCGGAATCCAGCTTTCGCACCGCACCGGTATGCAAATAATCCACACCTTCGATTACACCGATTGGCCGTGCGGTCACAAAGTTGCCGGAGATCACCCGGATCTGTGCATTCGACATCGGGGTGTTGGGCAGCCCCTGACTGAAAGCCGCTTCAATATCCAGCCGAATTTCGCCAGCGGCTTCTTTCGCGCATTCCAAGGCTGCGGCGTTGGTTGGCTGGTTGTTGCGGGCAAACCGGATATCCAGGCCCTTGAGTTTCAATTGCTCATTCACTTGCGGCCGTGAACCATGCACCAATACCAGCCTTACACCGAGCGCCGAGAGCAAGGAGAGGTCTTGAATCAGGTTATTGAGTGCCCCATCGTTGACGAGTTCACCGCCGAACGCCACGACAAAGGTTTTACCGCGGAAATTATGCACATAAGGGGCCACCTCGCGGAACCAGCGCACAAACTGTGCGGGGGCAAATTGAGCGGCGTCTTGGGCAGAGAATGTATCTTCGGGTTCGGCCATAGGAAGTAATATAGGAAGCAGTTTGAGTTGTTTCAGGTCAAAATTATAATGACCGGTTGCGCTGTTATAAGAAATTTCATGCAGGACTTATCCGGTTTGTCGGGAAACAAAGACACTTTCAAGGGCCGCGGCCCTCGCACTTCCAACCATCAGAATGGCAGGCAGCCGCGTTTGCCACGCCCGTTGTCGCCGATTCGATACCCTGAAGACCTGCCGGTCAGTGCTCGCCGAAAGGAAATAGCCCAAGCCATTAACGGCAATCAGGTTGTGATTGTATGCGGTGAGACGGGTTCGGGGAAAACCACGCAGTTGCCCAAATTGTGCCTGGAGCTGGGTCGCGGCAGTGAAAAAATTATCGGACACACCCAGCCGCGCCGCCTGGCGGCGACATCAGTTGCCAAGCGGGTGGCCCAAGAGTTGGACACTGAGTTGGGCGACTGGGTGGGTTACCAGGTTAGATTCAATGATCGAAGCTCGCGTAATACCGCAATCAAGCTCATGACCGATGGTATTTTGCTGGCCGAGTCGCAACGCGATCCAATGTTGCGTCGCTACGACACCATTATTATCGATGAGGCGCACGAGCGCAGTTTGAACATTGATTTTCTGTTGGGTTTTTTGAAACAACTGCTGCCGCGTCGCCCGGATCTGAAACTGATCATCACGTCGGCCACCATTGATGCCGAGCGGTTTTCAAGTCATTTTGCAACCGGGGGCAAGCCTGCCCCGGTTGTTGAGGTGTCAGGCCGCCTGTATCCGGTCGATATTGTCTATCGCCCGGTGCGCGATAAAGATGAGGACTCCCTCGCGCGGGACGACGCGCGTTCGCGTCTTGGTTCCGATGAGGAGCGCGATCTGATTGATGCCATTGTTGATGCAATAGACGAATGCGCCCGTTATGGTGAGGGGGACGTATTGGTTTTCTTGCCGGGCGAGCGCGAAATTCGGGAGTCGGCGGACGCCCTGCGTAAGCATCATGGTGGCCGTATCGATGTATTGCCCTTGTTTGCACGTCTGTCTCAGGCTGAACAAGAGCAGATTTTCCGCCCGCAGACCAATCGGCGACGCGTCGTGCTCGCGACCAATGTCGCGGAAACCTCGCTGACCGTACCGGGCATCCGCTATGTGGTCGACAGTGGCTTGGCGCGCATTAAACGCTACTCCTGGCGTAACAAGGTCGAGCAACTTCGTATTGAGCCCATCAGTCAGGCGTCGGCCAATCAGCGCGCGGGGCGTTGCGGCCGGATTGGCCCCGGGGTGTGTATACGTTTGTACGACGAAGAGGGTTTTCAACGTCGCGCCGCATTTACCGACCCTGAAATTCTGCGTTCGTCTTTGGCCTCCGTGATCCTGCGGATGAAGGCGCTTAAGCTGGACGACATTGAAACCTTTCCGTTTGTTGAGGCGCCAACCGGCCGGGCGGTGGCCGATGGCTACCACTTGCTGCAAGAGCTTGGCGCACTGGACGAGGATAATCAGCTTACGCGCGTGGGTGCTGCGCTGGCCCGTTTGCCGGTCGATCCGCGTATTGCCCGCATGGTGCTGGCTGCGCGCGATGAGCAGTGTCTGGCCGAGATGCTGATTATTGCTGCGGCATTATCAGTTCAGGATCCGCGCGACCGCCCGATGTCTGAACGAGACGCGGCGCAAAACGCACATCAGAAATTTGCAGACAGCAAGTCGGAGTTCCTGTCATACGTCAAACTCTGGTCCTGGTATGAAGACAAGGTCAGGCACAAGGCATCACAGAAAAAGCTCGTGGCGTTGCTGCGTCAAAACTATTTGTCGCCGTTGCGCTTGCGCGAATGGCATGATGTTCACAGCCAGTTGGCTGCGCTGGTGGGCGAACAGGGATGGCGTGTGAATCAGACTGAAGCCACATACGAACAATTGCATAAGGCCTTGTTGGCCGGCCTGCTCGGCAACATTGGCCTGAAAACCGAAGAAGGGCAGCGCTATCAGGGCGCGCGGGATATTCGTTTTCTGATTCACCCGGGTTCCACGCTGGGGCGCAAAGGGGGGCGTTGGATCGTCGCTGCCGAATTGGTGGAAACGTCGCAGCTTTTCGCGCGTTGCGTGGCGCGTATCGAGCCGGGCTGGATTGAGCGCATTGGTGCGCATTTGGTGCGTCGAACCTGGTCGGATCCTCGCTGGGAGAAGAAAAGCGGACAGGTGGTGGCCAATGAAAGGGGCACGGTTTACGGTTTAATGGTCTATAACGGCCGGAAAATGCATTACGGCAAGATTGATCCTGTGCATGCGCGTGAGATTTTCATTCGTGAAGGGCTGGTTACAGGCGAATTGAATACCACCGTGCCGTTTGTCCGGCAGAATCGCCAATTGATCGAGCGTATCGAAAAGCTTGAGCACCAGACGCGTCGCCCCGACATTCTGGTAGACGACAGTCTCATCCATGCTTTTTATGATCAGCAGATTCCGGCTGAAATATTTCAAACGGCAACCCTGGAGAAGTGGTTCAAAGGGCTCGCCGATGACAGGCGCAAAGCCTTGCTGCTGACTCGCGACGATTTGATGCGTCATGAGGCGGCCGGCATTACCACCGACGTTTTTCCGAAAAAGGTTGAATGGGACGGTGTCGAGATGGCGCTCGATTATCATTTTGAACCGGGCTCGGTTCGCGATGGCGTTACATTGACAGTACCGTTGTTTGCCTTGAATAAAATCGATGCTCAGCGTTGTGAATGGCTTGTTCCCGGCATGCTGAAAGAAAAAGTGCAGTTATTGCTGAAATCACTGCCTCAGAAGTTGCGCCGGCATTGCGTGCCGCTACCCGATTACGCAATGCATTTTTACGAGCGCTGGTTCGAAAGGGCACGTGACCCTGAAACGGGTCTGCTGGAGGCCATTGCGGATGACATGTGGCAGAACGTGAAGGTGAGGCCCCAAAGAACCGACTTCAAGGTGGAGACTCTGCCGGCTCATATGCTGATGAATTTCAAAGTGGTCGACGAGCAAGGGCGCATGTTGTCCGGCGGGCGCAATCTTGACCAGCTTAAGGCCGAGCATGGTCGCCAGGCGCAAGCGTCTTTCCAGAAAATGGCGGTGCGTGACGATTCCGTAGCGCAGGCGCTTGCGCAAGAAAATATCACCGACTGGTCTTTCGGTGAGCTGCCCGAACTAATGGAGATTCGACGCAAGGGCGAGTCGGTAATTGGTTATCCTGCGCTCGTGGACAAGCAAACCCATTGCGATCTCGACGTGTTCGATGACCCGGCCAAAGCGCGTTCACATCATAGATTGGGGTTACGGCGGTTGTTTCGACTGGCGCTGAGAGACCAGGTCAAGTTCTTGCAGAAGAATTTAACGGACCTTACGCGCATGAGCATGCTTTACATTAGTCTTGGCACACAGGATGAGCTGCGCGATCAGATTATCGATCTGGCCATTGAGCAGGCCTGTATGGTTGAACCATGGCCCAGTTCACGCGAGGCCTTCGAGCAACGGCAAGAGTCGGCTCGGTCTCGGTTAGGGTTGCTGGCGCAGGAAATTGCCCGCCTGACGGGGCAGATTTTAATTGAATGGTCGGCAGTGCAAAAAAAACTGGCCCAGGCTAAGCCGCATACAGAAGCTTATGCCGATTTGCAGAGTCAGTTATCGGTCCTGATGAGTAAATGGTTTGTACGCGATACGCCGTATGAAAAACTGGTGCATTTCCCCCGTTACTTGAAGGCCGTGCAAATGCGGATCGACAAGCTTAAATCGGATCCGCAGCGTGATCGTCAACTCATGGCTGATATGGCGCCGTTGCTAATACAATACCAGCGTGCCTTGAATGCCTTGAAAGGTGCGCCTGATGCTCAGTTGGCTGATTTCCGTTGGATGCTCGAGGAGTTGCGTGTTTCGTTGTTTGCCCAGACGCTGCGCACCCCCATGCCGGTATCTGTAAAACGCTTACAAAAAGCCTGGTCGGCCATGCACCGATAACCGGGTCTGTGGGTACAATTCGTTCATGACAGAAACCGTTATGCCCCCTTCTTTCGTCCACTTGCGTGTTCACTCCGAGTTTTCGGTGGTGGACGGCATTGTGCAGATTCCTGAACTCATAGACAAAGTGGCGGGCTTTGACCAGCCGGCTGTTGCGCTGACCGATTTATGTAATGTATTTGGCCTGATCAAATTCTATAAGGCAGCGCGTGCCAAGGGAGTCAAGCCTATTGCCGGTTGCGATATCTGGATCGAGAACGAAGCTGATCGCGACAAGCCTCACCGCGCGCTATTGCTGGTTCGCAATCAGGCAGGGTATCTGGCGCTTTGTGAAATTCTCACGCGTGCCTGGCTGGAAAACCAGTATGCAGGGCGCGCCGAAGTTAAGCGTGCCTGGCTGGATAACGTTGATGGCCTGATCATGCTTTCAGGTGGACGCGCCGGCGATGTCGGCCAGGCACTGGAGGCCGGTCGCGATGCCGAAGCACGGATGCTGGCGCAATACTGGAGCCGACGTTTCCCGGATGCCTTTTATATCGAGCTGCAACGCAGCGGAACCGATGGCGATGAGGCTTATGTGCAGTCGGCGTTGCAGCTTGCCGGCGAGTTCGACTTGCCTGTTGTGGCAACGCATCCTGTGCAGTTCATCGAACCGCATCAGTATCGCGCACACGAAGCACGGGTTTGTATTGCCCAGGGCGAGCAATTGGCTAATCCAAGACGGCATCGCCGTTTTACGGAAGAACAGTATTTGCTTTCAACCGAGGAAATGGCTCGCCGGTTTGCCGATGTCCCCTGTGCCCTGCAGAATGCGGTCGAGATTGCCAAAAGATGCAATTTAACGCTGGTGCTGGGCCAACCGCGTTTACCGGATTTCCCCACGCCCGAAGGTATGTCGCTGAACGACTATCTGGTTCAGTTATCGGAAGAGGGTCTGGCTCAACGCATGGCGTTTCTGTATCCCGATGACGCCGAGCGGGAACAGCGCTATCCCATGTACCTGGAACGCTTGCGTCTGGAATGCAAAACCATTATCGATATGGGGTTCCCGGGTTACTTCCTGATTGTTGCCGATTTTATTAACTGGGGTAAGCAAAACGGCGTTCCGGTTGGACCGGGCCGGGGCTCGGGTGCCGGCTCGCTGGTGGCCTATTCTCTGGGCATTACCGATCTCGATCCTATCCGCTACGATCTGCTGTTCGAGCGGTTTCTTAACCCCGAGCGGGTTTCCATGCCTGACTTCGATATCGACTTTTGTCAGGACAATCGCGAGCGGGTAATTGATTACGTCAAGCAAAAGTACGGGCGTGAAGCCGTCAGCCAAATTGCTACATTCGGTACGCTGGGTGCCAAGGCCGTTGTGCGTGACGTGGGGCGTGTGCTTGAAATGCCCTATAGTTTGTGCGACGGCTTGTCAAAGCTCATACCCTTTAGTCCGGCCGACCCTTGGACGCTTGAGCGTGCTTTGTCGAGTGAGCCGGCTTTCAAAGAGCGCTACGACCAGGATGAAGAGGTTCGCGCCCTGATCGATTTGGCACGTCCGCTTGAAGGGCTGACGCGAAACGTGGGCATGCACGCGGGCGGCGTACTGATTGCGCCTGGAAAATTAACCGATTTTTGCCCGCTTTATGCTCAGTCTGGCGAGGATGCCAGCGCGGTTTCGCAATTCGATAAAGACGATGTCGAAGCAGCCGGTTTGGTCAAGTTCGACTTTCTGGGTCTGAGAAACTTAACGATTCTTGATTGGGCCGTGCGTTATGTGCAGCGCTTCAATGAAGATAAGCGCGATTTCGATATTATGGCCTTGCCGCTGGATAACGAACCCACTTATCAGCTGTTGAGCGAAGGTAATACAACAGCGGTTTTCCAATTGGAATCGCGCGGCATGAAAGAGTTGCTGCGCAGTTTAAAGCCCAACACTTTTGAAGACGTCATTGCCATGCTGGCGCTGTATCGGCCGGGCCCCCTGGAATCGGGTATGGTGGTTGATTTCGTCAACCGCAAGCATGGGCGCGCCGAGGTCGATTATTTCCATCCCGATCTGGAGCCGGTACTCAAGAGCACCTATGGTGTGATTGTGTACCAGGAGCAGGTTATGCTGATCTCCCAGATCATCGGGGGGTACACGCTAGGTGGCGCCGACATGCTGCGGCGTGCGATGGGCAAGAAGAAGGCCGAGGAAATGGCCAGACATCGCGAGATATTCCAGAAAGGAGCGGTTGAAAAAGGTTATGACGCTGATCTGGCCGTTAAGTTGTTCGACTTAATGGAAAAATTTGCCGGGTACGGTTTCAATAAAAGTCACTCCGCAGCCTATGCCCTGATTGCTTACCAAACGGCCTGGCTGAAACATTATCATCCGGCCGAGTTTATCGCTGCGACACTCTCGTCCGACATGGACGACACCGATAAGGTGCAGGTGTTCTGGAAAGATGCGTTGGCAAATGGCGTTGCCGTTCAAGCTCCTAATGTAAATACGTCGAACTACCGCTTTGAGCCGGTTCAAGACGAGTGGACGGCGCAGTCAAAGCCGCCGCGCACGATTTGCTACGGCTTGGGCGCCGTCAAAGGTACAGGGCAGAGTGCGGTCGAGGCAATTATCCGGGCACGTGAAGAAGGCGGGCCTTTCAGCAGTTTGTTCGACTTTTGCCGGCGTATCGATCGCCATGCCGTCAACCGACGCACCATTGAGGCTTTGATTCGCGCGGGCGCTTTCGATACGGTCTCAGCCAATCGGTCGGCTTTGCTGGCAACGGTTGGCAACGCGATCGATGCGGCGGAACAGGCCGAGCGCAGTGCCAATCAGGTGTCTCTTTTCGATGATGACAGCAACGATATCGTTGAAGGCGAACTGGCTAAAGTGTCGCCCTGGGATTTACAAACACAGCTTACAGAGGAAAAAGCGGCTTTGGGCTTCTTTTTCAGCGCGCATTTGTTCGATGCCTGGCGTGATGAGGTGCGGCGTTTTGCGCCCAAGCCGCTTGCGCGTCTCGAGCCGGCGCGCGGTTTGCAGTGGTTTGCAGGCATTTTGTCGGCCGTGCGCCCGCGCATGACGCGGCGCGGGAAAATGTTGTATGCCTTGCTTGACGACGGGTCAGCACAAGTCGAGGTGGCTATTTTCAACGAGTTGTATGAGCAACACCGTCATCGCTTGCGAGAAGACCAGCTTATCATCGTGCATGGCAAGGTCAGTCCGGATGAGTATTCGGGTGGGTTGCGGGTTTCGGCCGATGCGTTGTACGACTTGCAACTGGCGCGTGAGTCGCGCGCCCAGGCGTTGCGCATTACATTGAATGGCAATGCTGATATTGAAAGGCTGAAGAAAGTGCTGAATCCGTTCCGGGCCGAGCCTGAAAATGGCGTGTCGGGTGTAGCCGTGGAGCTGCAGTTGGTCAAGCACGACTTTTCCTGCCGAGTTCGTTTGGGTGAGGCATGGCGCGTGCGCATGGCTGATGCACTGTTTGATCAATTGAACGGATGGGTGTCTCCCGAGGCTGTGGAGATTGCATACCAATGACCCGTTTACGCATTGTTTTTTCTGAGGCGGCCACTGGCTTTGGTGGGCAAGAGCAATATATTTTCAAGGTCATGCGCGGATTGCGTGAGCTTGGACACGATGTCCGGGCCGTTTGCCAGCCGCATGCGAAGCTGGCCGAGCGCTTGCAGGACGACGGGTTTGCCGTTCATACCCTGTTAACTGATGGTGTCGTCAACTATGCCAAAGGTATCGTGCAGTTGCGTCGACTTTTTGCAGATCAAAAGATCGATGTGGTGAACACAAACAGCCGCCGCGACACGATGTTGGTGGGCGCCGCCGCACGACTGGCCGGTGTTCCCCTTGTTGTGCGGTCGCGCCACCTGGCCAAGCGGGTGGGTTCTTTGCTGTCTTACACCGTGGTGCCCCACGCTGTCATTGCGTGTAGTCAATATGTACGAAATCACCTGATTGAAAGGGGTGCCCCGCCTGGAAAAGTCAAGGTGGTCTATCCCGGTATCGATTTAAGTCACTGGCCCCAAGGCTCGACACTGCGAAGTGAGCTAAAGCTGGCGGAAAATGATGTGGTCATTGCCTGTGTGGCCGTCATGCGTGAGCAAAAAGGGCATCGGACTTTGCTTGAGGCAGTTGAGCCTTTGATTCGTGCCCGGCCCAATCTGCATTTGGTGCTGGTGGGTTCGGGTTCGCCGTTAATCGAGACCTTGCAAGGCATTGTGCAGGAAAAGGGGTTGGCCCGCCGTGTTCATTTCCTGGGTACACGTCAGGATGTGCCGCAAATTCTGAATGGTGCCGATATTTTCGCCCTGGCTACGGAAACAGAGGCCACCGGAACGGTTTTTGCAGAAGCTCAGGCCAGCGGGTTGCCGGTTGTCGGTACCCGGGTGGGGGGCGTGCCGGAAATGATGATTGAAAACGAAACCGGTATTTTGTTTGATTTGCGAGACGTGAATGGCCTGACCACGGCGTTGCAAAAACTACTCGACAACCCCGCGCTACGACGACAAATGGGGACTGCAGGTCGTCGCTTTGTGTACGATGCTCATCGGTACGATCTATCGACGATGGCAAGCTTAACCGAACAAGCGTATCTGGATTGGCTGGGCCAAAGAAACTGGAGATCTTCATAATGTTATTTACCAATGCGCCCAGTGTTCCAATCCTGATGTATCACCACGTGTCTCCGAACGCGGGGCCAATCACCACCTCTCCGTCCAATTTTGAAAGTCAGTTGAAATGGTTGAAGTGGAATGGTTACCAATCGATTACCACAAAGCAATACGTTGATTATTTGAACGGCAGTCCGCTTTTGCCCAAGTCGGTCATGATCACGTTTGACGATGGTTACCTGGATAACTGGGTATGGGCTTATCCGATTCTCCAGAAATGGGGTTTTAATGCGGTGATTTTTCTGGTGACATCATGGATTCATGACGGCCCGGTCCGACCTTTGCTGGGCCCGTCAGGTAATTTGCCCGACACACCTGATCACCACGAATGCGAAAGGCGTATTGCGGCAGGCCGCAGTGATGAAGTGGTTTTGCGCTGGAGCGAGATTCATGAAATGGCCGAATCGGGCACTGTCGAATTTCATAGTCATACTGATACCCATACGCGCTGGGACCTGGGTGAAGACAAGGCTAACAAAAATCTTCACATGATCGAAGAGCTCAGTCGATCGCGTCAAACCCTGGCCTCGCACCTGGGATATGCCACTGAACATTTATGTTGGCCCCAGGGTTATTTCGATAATGATTATGTTCAATTGGCCAGGCGGGCAGGCTACCGGTATCTGTATACAACAATGCCGTTCGGGCAGAACAAACCATCCAGCAATCCTGAATGCATCCATCGTTTTGCAGTACGCAATACAAGTGGGCAGTCGGTGGGGCGCCGTATCTGGGTCGCACGCAATCCTTTTGTCGCGCCGTTGTTTAACACCTGGAAGCAATGGAAGCGGTCAATGCGGGAACGCGCATGACACTGTCGGTCATTATCATTACCAGGAACGAGTCGACTCATATCGCCGAGTGCATTAAATCGGTGCAGTTTGCCGATGAAATCATCGTGCTTGATTCGGGTAGTACTGATAATACGCGTGAAATTGCAGCCGAATTGGGGGCGCGTGTTGAAGTCAGCGCTGATTGGCCGGGGTTCGGGCCCCAGAAGAACCGGGCGCTTCACATGGCCACCCAGGACTGGGTTTTGTCGATTGACGCCGACGAGCGCGTTACGCCGGAATTGGCCCGGGAAATTCGTTCCACTATGGTTGACGCGCAGTATGACGCTTATAAAATTGCACGCTTGTCCTGGTTCGGAGATCGCTGGATTAAACATTGCGGATGGTGGCCGGATTATGTCGTACGGTTGTTTCGACGCGGGCAGGCAACGTTTTCAGAAGCGGCCGTGCATGAGAAAGTTGTGCCGGTTACGCGTCCTGGTACTTTACAGAATCATTTTCTGCATTATCCCTATGCCAGCATGGAAGTCCTGATTGACAAGGTGAATCGATACTCGTCTGCAGCCGCCCGGATGATGCACGAGAAAGGGCGTCGAACCTCGGTGGGGGGTATTGCCGGCCATGCGTTCTGGACATTCGTCCGCATCTATTTCATTCGTCGTGGCTTTCTCGACGGCAAGGAGGGTTTTATTCTGGCGGCTACGGCGGCGGCCGGCAGTTTTTTCCGATACAGCAAACTGCGCTATCTGCAGTCGGCTCGCAAATCCGGGCAGTCATGAAGATCCTGTACACCAATATTCATCATGGCAATGGAGGCGGGCATGTAACGTACATCATGAATCTGTTGCGTACGTTACGAGATGAGCACGATCTATGGCTGGGCACGCCGGCACAGAGCCGCCTGTTTCGTTATGCTCATGATCTTCCCGGCGTTAACGTCCTTGACATGCGATTTACTTCGCGCCCGGCGGTGCTGGTGCAGGAGGTATTTGCCTTGCGCCGTTTTTTGCGCCGGGAAAAGTTTGATCTCGTGCATGTCAATGCGTCGGCCGATCATCGCCACTTCATGCTGGCCAGAATGGGTTTGCCGTCTCCCCCAAAAATTGTATGGACGCGACACAATGATCGCCGCGTAACCAGTTTCGGTCATCGTCTTCGGGCAAGGCTGGGCACTGATCACGTGATTGCCGTTAGCGATTATGTGGCGCGCGGGTTGGCCGGATCCCCTTATGGTTCTTTGCCTTGCACGACCATCCGGCATGGTATTGATACCCAGTATTACGCGCCGGTTGATGCCCCTCGACGAGCGGCTTTACGCCAGCGCTGGTTTGGTGCCGGGCATGAACGATTGATCGTGATGGGGAGCGTGGGCGGGACAGACACGGAAAAAGGATGGCTGGAACTGGTGCAGGCCATTGCCTTGCTGCCCGAGGATTTGCGTGCGCGGTTTCGTGTGGTGGTTGCCGGCGACCCTCCCGACAAACCAAGAATGGATCGGGTCATTGCGGCCGGGATGCAGAATGCCTGTGTCTTTCCCGGTTTGGTTGATGACATTCGCGATGTGCTGGGTGCTTGTGACGTGGGTTTTGTACTTTCTCACTTTGAGGCGTTGTCGTATGCTTGTCGGGAAACCATGTCGATGGGCTTGCCAACATTGGTAACGAATACGGGAGGATTGCCCGAAAACCTGACGCACGGTGAGCAAGGGTGGATCGTGCCAGTGCAGCAGTCTGGCGCCATCGTGCCGATCCTTCACGACCTAGCGCAGAGCCCGCAATTGTCGGTTGAAATGGGAAAGGCAGCCCGTCGACACAGCGAGCGGTATTTTGCGCTGGCGCCTTTTACGACTCAAACGATGCAGGTCTATAAAAACACGGTTGCACCGATATAATGCGTTGCATGATACCCATTCTGATGTACCACCAAGTTGGCATACCAGCGCCCCGCGGCACGCCGTACCGGGGCCTGACGGTGCACCCGCGCGATTTTGCGCGGCAAATGACCTGGATGAGTCGTTTGGGTTATCGTGGTTTGTCGATGCGCGATCTGATGCCTTATCTGCGTGGTGATGCCTCAGGCAAAGTATTCGGTATTACTTTCGATGATGGGTATCGCAATGTTTTCGATCATGCCTTGCCCGTCTTGAATCATCTGGGATTCACTTCAACCAATTATTTCGTTGTCAACCAGTTCGATGGCGGGAACGAATGGGATTATCCGAAAGGCGTACCTCACTCCCCCTTGATGTCGGTAGATGAAACACGCAAGTGGGCGGCTACAGGCCAGGAGGTTGGATCGCACACATTGGATCATGTCCATCTGTCACAGGTTTCTGCGGAAATTGCGTCTCAGCAAATCAGTCAGTCGCGCCAGGCACTGGAGGACTTGCTGAACGTTGAAGTCGGTGCATTCTGTTATCCGTACGGATCGGAAACGCCGGATATTCGCGAGATGGTGCGAAAAGCGGGCTATTGCAATGCAACGACAACAGTACGTGGGCTGGTTCGCCCCGAAGATGACCTGTTTGGATTGCCGCGTGTTACTGTTGCGAGATCAACAAATATTCTTCGTTTTTTACAGAAGTGTCTCACGCGTTTGGAAGACAGGCGGCGCAGTGGCTGAACAGAAATTAAAAATCGCTTTTGTGGTTGATCGTTTCGGGGGACGTTTTGGCGGTGCCGAGGCATACGGCGTCGAACTGATGCGCGAGCTGGCGCGTCGTCATGACGTTACGGTTTTCGCCCGAGAGTATGACGGCGAGTCGGGATTGCGCCTGCCTTTTGTGCCTGTGCGCACCCGCAAGGGTCTTCCAAGCTGGTTGCGTGTACTTTTGTTTGCCAACCGCGCGCGGCGTCTGACCCAATCGGGTTTCGACATCGTTCATTCTCACATGAACGGCTGGTGCGGCGACGTGGAGGTTGTCCATGTCACCCCGGTCAGGTACAACTGGCGCATCCGCAGGATATCTCCGGTTAAGCGCATATTGTCTTTCCTCAGTCCCAGGGTGCAAACGTATCTGGCGCTTGAAAACAAGCGCGTGCGTCAACGTGCCGGGCATCGGGTCGTTGCTGTTTCAGCCCTGATAGCGGAACAGTTGAAAAGTGCCTATGGCGCAGACATTGATGCTTACCCGGTGATCGCCCCGGGTGTTGTCCCCGCAACTCAATTGCCGCACGAGCAAAGTCAGGCTTTGCGTGCGAGCCTGGGGTGGGAAAAAGACGACTACGTATGCCTGCTGGTAGCGCGTAATCCTCAGCGCAAGGGGTTGAATACGGTTTTGCAGGCGCTGGTGCAGTTGCCGGCCAAGGTGAAGTTGCTGGTTGTTGGCGGTAATGCCTCAACACGTGATTACATTCGGCGCAATGCGCCGTCGGTTGCCGATCGCGTTAAAACGGTGGATGAAACGTCCGACGTAACGCCTTACTACAGTTGTGCCAATGCCTACGTGCATCCAACATTGAATGATAGCTTCGGCATGGCGCCCCTGGAGGCGATGTCCTACGAATTACCGGTTATCCTGAGTCCGAGTCCCTGGTGCGGGTTTGCCCAGTATGTAACGCACAACGATGATGCGCTTGTGTTGTCGCATCCGGAAAATGCGCAGGAACTGGCCGGTTTTATCGAACAACTGATGGCCTCTGGCGAGTTGCGTATGCGGTTGGTGGAAGGAAGCCGGAAGCTGGTCCGACAGCATAGCTGGTCAGAGGTGGCGCACCGTTATGAGGCTTTATATGCCGAGCTCCTTGAGGAGCGAAACGGAAGGGTTGCGTCTTCCAGGTAGCCAAGCCAGCGCAGTGCCTGTTCACGCGTATCACCACACATTTCCTCAGAGGGTTGCAGGTCGTTGCACACTTTCGGGCGGCGCGGATCGTTGAAAATGGCGCAACGCAGCTCAGCGTCGAGATGGATGCAGGGTTCGCCGGCAGCCTTTCCGTTTGGCATGCCGGGAATGGGGCTGGAAATGGACGGCGCGACGCAGCAGGCGCCACAATGCGGGCGACATTCCATGCCTACACCCATCCCCGCAGCCAATAAACCAATAATCCAGCGTATTCTTTGATGATCGAACGGGCAGCCTCAAAGGTGCGCGCATCGGGCAGCCAGAAGCCGAAATCGGGGTCATCGGGCACGGTGATTTGGGGCGGCGACGGCGCCGGGATGACGGTCACGCCCAGGTTTTCGAATACGGCTATTGCCCTCGGCATATGGAGTGCTGACGTAACCAACAAGACTTCTTTGAAATTGCGTTGTTGCAATAACTGAGCCGTCAGTACGCCATTTTCCCGCGTTGTCAGGCTTTCCGGTTCCAAAATCAGCGCGTCTTCCGGTATGCCCTGGCGTTTCAGGGCATTGGCCATTGCCTGGGCCTCACTGACCCCACCGTCGAGCGCGGCACCCGAAAGGACGATAAAGGGCGCGCGGCCAGCCTTGAATAAATAGGCAGCGGTATCGCTGCGTGTCGTGACTTTGTCGGGGTCGTACGATTCAAACCAGTTCGTGCGCCCGCCGGCGGTGTGTCCGCCCAGAACGACAATGGCGTCAACTTCGGGCAGCAAATCAGCCGGGGTATATGGATGGAATTGTTCCAGTTTGCCCCCGGCCCACAGGGAAGAGGCGGGAAGCGACCAGAACAGCCCCCAGGCCAGACTGATCAGCGCCACACTCCAAGCCAATCTTCGCCACCTGAGCATGAAGAAAATTGCCGCGATGAAAAACAGCGTAATGCAAAGATTAAGCGGGATGATGAGATTGGCCAGGAAGTTGGTCACATTCATGACGATTTTTTACTTGGCGACGGTTCGTTAAGTAGTTGCATTGTGTGCTGAAGCACGCTGTCGGTACTGGGCCACTGACCCATCTTCCCCAGGCAGGTAGCCGATGGTGACCAGGGGCCCGTGCGTTCGGCATCGGTAACACCAAACAGGGTGATTTGCCGGGCATTTGCCGCTGCTGCCAAATGCGACACACCTGAATCATTGCAGATAACAAGCGCAGACATCCGCGTGAGTGTAGCAAAAGCACCTAATCCCTGCGTATCAAGGCAGCGTGCCGTTGGCGCGTTTTGTAGTGCTTCATCTTTCTCATTTGGAGGAGGGCACATGACGACCTGAAAGCCTTTGTCCTGCAAAGCGCGCGTCAGTGAGTCGAATCCGGGCCATACTTTAACCTGGCCTTTATGACGGCCGGTTGCTGTGGGGGCAATCAGGACAAAACCACCGGGCTCAAGGCCGGCGCGTGCCAGCAGCGCAGTGGCTGCAGCCTCATGTTCAGAGTCGAGCGACAAGCCAAGCGTTGCGTCGGGTTTCAAGGCTGGCAAAGGGCAGTCCCATGCGGTCAGGGCCAAACGCGTCAGCATAAACCACGACTCCACTGCATGGGGTCTGGGTGATGGCTTGGAAAATGGCCATTTTAATAAAAGGCTGCGTCCATCATCCCGATAGCCTGCACATTGCAAACCTGCTAACCTGAACACCAAGGCACTGGAAAGGGAGTCGGGCAATAACAAACCCAGGGCACGGTCATGATTATGTCGGCGTTTATGCTTGGCAACGCGTTTGCGGTCTTCTTTCCATGCCCCGCTCATCGGGATGAAGCCTTCAATGCAATATGCCCGTATAAGGTCTTGTGCCCAAGGGCGTGCACAGATCACGGTTGGCATGCCGCTGTTGACTATGGCATGCAAAGACGGCAGAGCCATGCAAACGTCACCGATCCAGTTGGGCAGGCGAAGATATAGGGTAGGTTTAAGGTCTGTCATGGTCGTATCGGGTGAAACATTACCGTCTTGCGTGTGTCATATTCTGCCACGCAGTTAAAATGGCTTTTTTTAATTGTTGCATAGTATAAAAGCGAGTCATTTCTTGAGTTCAGTATTCCCTTCTGGCCCCGCACATGCCGACCCAGTGAAGTTCGACCTTTGGCGTCGCATTTATGTGAGGCTGGGTAAGTACTGGAAGGCCGTTGTCGTTGCCTTTGTTCTCCTCTCGATCAGTGCGGCAACCCAGCCTACATTGGCTATTATTATGAAACCTTTGCTGGATGAAGGTTTTACAGGACAGAAGCCGTCGTATATCTGGTCGATTCCTTCGCTCGTTGTGGGGCTGATGCTTCTGCGTGGCATATGTACTTTTGGCAGTAGTTATGTCACGGCCTGGATAACCAATAATCTGCTTCTGGGTATTCGTCGTGAAATGTTTCAGCGTTTGCTGGGATTGCCGGATACCGAGTTTCGCAATGGAGATACGGGTCGATTGCTGAATCGCTTCACGATCGATGCGGGCAATGTGTCGGGGCTGGCAACGGAAGTGATCACTGTGATCACGCGTGAAACCCTGATTGTCGTGTCGTTGTTCGCCGTGTTGCTGTACATGTCCTGGCAATTGACGCTGATTGTCTTGTTTGTGCTGCCGCTTTCCGTTTATGTGTCGCGTATTTTTATCCGTCGTCTGCGCCGTATCAATCGCGATACGATCAATATGAACGCGGAAATGACTCGTGTGGTTGGCGAGGCAATTGACGGGCAGCGCGAAGTCAAATTGTTCGATGGCTACGATCACGAATCGTCACGTTTCGAATACGTTAGCGGGCGCCTGCGAAGATTTGCCATGCGGGCGGCTTCCTCTGATGCCGCCATGTCACCGATTACTCAGTTTTTTGTTGGTGTATCGGTGGCTGCTGTTATTGCCGTAGCTTTGTACCAGGCGAATAACGAAGGCCTGACCGTCGGTAGTTTTGCGTCATTTATGGCCGCGCTGGGGCAAATTTTCGATCCCATCAAGCGTCTGACCAATATTGCCGGCGCAACACAGCGGATGCTGGTGTCGGCCGAAAGTGTGTTTGGCCTGATCGACCAAACGCCCGAGCCGGATGCCGGGAAGGTCGAGTTCACCAAGCCGGTGACCGGCCATATTGAGTATCGCAATGTGAGTCACCGCTTCACCGATGCCCAGGCCAATACATTGACCAACGTTTCATTGACGGTAAAGCCGGGGCAGACCGTTGCCGTGGTAGGTCGCTCGGGTAGTGGCAAGACAACGTTGGTGAATATGCTGCCCCGGTTTGTCATTCCTGCTCAGGGTGATATCTTTATCGATGGTCAGCCCATCGGCGAATGTTCGTTACGCAGTTTGCGTGCCCAGCTTTCGCTTGTGAGTCAAAGCGTGATACTTTTTGATGGCACGATCGGCGAGAATGTCAGCTATGGTGCATTGCGCGAGGTTAATGAAGAGGAAATCTGGGCGGCCCTCGAGGCAGCGAATCTTGCTGATTTCGTGCGTTCTTTGTCCGGTGGGCTTCACAGCCGGGTGGGTGAGAATGCCAATCAGTTGTCCGGCGGGCAACGCCAGCGTCTGGCCATTGCGCGGGCGCTGATAAAAGATGCGCCAATTCTGATTCTTGATGAGGCCACTTCGGCGCTGGATAATGAGTCGGAGCGTCAAGTACAAGCGTCGTTGGAGCATTTAATGGCTGGGCGGACCACGCTGGTTATTGCTCATCGGCTCTCAACCGTGCAGAAAGCCGATATGATTGTGGTACTTGATGCGGGTGAAATAGTGGAACAAGGCCACCATGAAGCTTTGCTTGCCCAGGAAGGGCGTTACGCAATGCTGTATAACATGCAGTTTCGTGACGCAGCCTGATTGCCGGGGCTGGCGGCCATACAGGGCATTTGGCAAAAGACATAGAGCGGGAAAGTGATGAAAAAATATGTGGCGATACTAAGTTTGCTTGTGTTGGCCGGATGTGCCAGCGATGACAAGGGTTTTTCGTTCGACGTAATCGAAGATCCGCTTTATTTGCGTGTCGAACGCAAGCTCGAACAGGATTTTGTCGAAATCCAGCGTGCCGTGTTTAAACATCAGGCCGCATGCAACGAGGAGGTTCAGTTCACGCGAGACGAGTTGTATCCGGCCAATGCCCGCGTAACAAAGCCTTTTCGGCCGGGCGCAACGAACAGCAGCGAGATGGTCGTGCTGTCCCTGGCCAGGATGACCAGTGGCCTCACCCGTGGCCGGGTTTATAGTTATTACGCCACGACGAATAATCAGGTTCAGGAGATGTTCGACATTGTCTTGAATCCGGAAAAGTGTGCAGTCACGGAATAGTCGTCAAATAAGGACGATGTCGTATTGTTCCTGTGAATAGGCTGCCTCTACTTCAAGGGAAACGGGCTTGCCGATGAAGTCGCCCAGCATGGCCAGGTGGGCGCTTTCCTCTTCAAGAAACAGGTCGACCACTGCCTGCGAAGCCAGCACCCGGAACTCTTTCGGATTGAATTGGCGGGACTCCCTTAGAATCTCGCGCAAGATTTCATAACACAGGGTGCGAGGCGTGCGGACATGTCCCCTCGATTGGCAGGTGGGGCAGGGTTCGCATAATTGATGCGCCAGCGAATCACGAGTGCGTTTGCGCGTCATTTCAACCAGACCCAATTGGCTGAAGTTGCTTACGGTCATGCGTGTGCGGTCTTTGCTCAACGACTTGTTGAGTTCGGCCAATACCGACGCGCGATGCTCGGAATCGTCCATATCAATGAAGTCAATAATGATGATGCCGCCCAAATTGCGCAGGCGCAATTGCCGCGCGATGGCCACCGCTGCTTCCAGGTTTGTTTTGAAAATCGTGTCGTCGAAGTTGCGTCCGCCCACGTAGCCGCCTGTATTAACGTCTACCGTTGTGAGTGCTTCTGTTTGATCGATAATCAGATAGCCCCCGGATTTGAGGTCGACGCGCCGTGACAAGGCCTTTTCTATTTCCTCGTCGACATTTGCGGTATCAAAAAGGGGACGTTCCCCGCTGTAGTGCGAAATACGCCCTTTTACTGACGGGGTGAAAGTGTCGGCCCACTCACTGAGGCGCTGGGCGGTTGCACGTGAATCAACCAGGATAGAGCCTGTTTCGAGACTGACCATATCGCGCAACACACGCTGCTCCAGCGTTAGGTCGGCATAAAGCAATGATGGCGCAGGCATCGTCTTGGCTTTGGTAGTGATCCGGGCCCAAAGGATACGCAAATAAGAGACATCGGCAGCCAGTTCGTCGTCGTTTGCACCTTCGGCCTGGGTACGCACAATAAACCCGCCTTTTTCGTCATCGGGCATTAACTGCACAACGCGTTCGCGCAGTGCCAGCCGATCTTCCTCACCTTCAATTTTCTGAGAAATGCCAACATGTGGCTCATGGGGCAAGTACACCAGCATTCGTCCGGCGATGCTGATTTGGGTAGATAAACGGGCCCCTTTGGTACCCAAAGGGTCTTTAATGACCTGGACCATCAATGACTGCCCTTCGAAAAGCAGCTTTTCGATAGGGGTCATGGTCCCGCCGGCATTTCGTTCGGCGCGATTCTGGCGCAAATCGGCTACGTGGATGAAAGCCGCTCTTTCCAGCCCGATATCAACAAATGCACTTTGCATTCCGGGTAATACACGGACAATTTTACCTAGATACAGGTTGCCGACATGGCCGCGTTGAATGCTGCGCTCGATATGCAATTCTTGAACTGCACCTTGTTCGACGATGGCAACCCGGGTTTCGAAAGGGGTAACGTTAATGAGAATGTCTTCAGCCATTTTCAAGCCATTGTGATTATTGTTCGGGGAATGCGTTCAGTATGCCATGTTCGGTGCCCGCTGCAAGGCAGCGTTAAATGACACTGGGTTTGCATGTTGATGACAGTCATGCTACAGTTCGGTTCCTTTTGGAAACGGCCTGGGGATAACCCTTAATTTTGGGGTATGGTCACAGGGCGCTAAA
>DGCD01000008.1:0-128 GCA_002384935.1 Pusillimonas sp. UBA3987 | reverse complement strand
CAGGAAATATGGCAATTAACAGGTATTAAACTGAAGAGTTTGATCCTGGCTCAGATTGAACGCTAGCGGGATGCTTTACACATGCAAGTCGAACGGCAGCACGAGAAAAGCTTGCTTTTTTTGGTGGC
>DGCD01000014.1 GCA_002384935.1 Pusillimonas sp. UBA3987 | reverse complement strand
GAGCTGCTGTCCAACTACGACTTCCCGGGCGACGACACCCCGATCATCAAGGGCTCGGCACTGAAAGCGCTGGAAGGCGACGAAGGTCCTTTGGGCAAGCAAGCCATTCTGGCGCTGGCCGAAGCACTGGACACTTACATCCCCACGCCAGAGCGTGCGGTTGACGGTGCGTTCCTGATGCCGGTGGAAGACGTGTTCTCGATCTCGGGTCGCGGTACCGTGGTAACGGGTCGTATCGAGCGCGGTATTGTCAAGGTCGGTGAAGAGATCGAGATCGTGGGTATCAAAGACACGGTCAAGACCACTTGCACGGGCGTTGAGATGTTCCGCAAGCTGCTCGACCAGGGCCAGGCCGGTGATAACGTGGGTATTTTGCTGCGTGGCACCAAGCGTGAAGACGTTGAGCGTGGTCAGGTTTTGGCCAAGCCCGGATCGATCAACCCGCACACCGAATTTACCGCCGAGGTGTACATTCTGTCCAAGGAAGAAGGCGGCCGTCATACGCCGTTCTTTAACGGTTATCGTCCTCAGTTCTACTTCCGTACGACCGACGTAACGGGTACGATTGACCTGCCGGCCGACAAGGAAATGGTATTGCCGGGCGACAACGTGGCCATGACGGTCAAGCTGATCGCACCGATCGCCATGGAAGAAGGTCTGCGTTTCGCGATTCGCGAAGGTGGCCGTACCGTGGGCGCCGGTGTTGTCGCTAAAATTCTTAAGTAATTTTTACTTAGTACCAAAGGCAAAGGGCGCAAGCGCTTTGCCTGCATCGTTCTTTAGGAATCTCCATGAAAAACCAGAAAATCCGCATCCGTTTGAAAGCCTTCGATTACAAATTGATCGATCAGTCTGCGGCTGAAATCGTCGAGACAGCCAAGCGTACGGGCGCGGTTGTGCGGGGTCCAGTCCCCCTGCCCACTCGTATTCGTCGTTACGATTTGCTGAGTTCACCTCACGTGAACAAAACAGCGCGTGACCAAATGGAAATTCGTACCCATCAGCGTCTGATGGATATTGTTGACCCAACTGACAAGACAGTTGATGCACTCATGCGTCTTGATCTGCCTGCTGGTGTCGATGTTGAAATTGCACTGCAGTAAATAATTACCGTATTGAACGTGTAATGGAACGCCATGCTTAATGCATGGCGTTCTGCTTTGTATTTTTGGAAAATGCATTATGTCTTTGATTCAGGATGCCTGGTTTTATTGGGTGGCTGTGCCGGCGGTACTGATTGTGGGCATTGGCAAGGGTGGGTTTGCCGGCGGGCTGGGTATGTTGGCAGTTCCGCTCATGTCGCTTACGGTTTCACCGGTGCAGGCCGCCAGTATCATGTTGCCGATACTGTGTGTCATGGATATCACCGGCTTGAAGGCCTGGATTCGTTCTTGGGATCGCGATCTGATGATCAAGCTGATTCCGGGCGCGATGGTGGGGACCTTAATTGGGTATCTGACCTTCGAATATATCAGTGACGACGCCTTGAAATTGATTTTAGGCGTGATGGCCGTCTTGTTCACCTTGAATCACTGGACAAAGGGGTTGCGCACGGTAAAGCCGTTGAAAGCCGTGTCGCCGCTACGCGACCATCTGTCTGGCGGGGTTTGGGGAACGTTGTCGGGTTTTACCAGCTTTCTGGCACATGCCGGCGCACCGCCGATCATGATTTATTTGCTGCCCAAGCGGCTGGATACCCGGATATTGGTGGGTACGGTCACCATATTCTTTGCCATCGTCAACTACGTGAAGTTGATTCCCTATGCCGTTTTAGGCCTGCTGGATGCTACGAATCTGGGTACGTCTTTGGTGTTGTCGCCGCTGGCGGTGATCGGGGTGTTGCTGGGTGTCTGGCTACACGACAAAGTGAACCCCCAGGCGTTTTATCGTCTTATGTACACGTTTTTGTTTCTGACCGGCTTGAAGCTGGCATGGGACGGTGTTTCAGGCGTATTTTTCTGACAACGCCACCCCAAACAATGATTACCCGCCCTTGATGACGCTGCCGGCACTGTATACCTTTTCAATGGCGCGGTCGTCGGCCAGTGTCATTTGCACGAACAGCAATTCTTCAATTGAATTGCAGTATTGCGTACGAAACTTCAACAAGGGCGTTGATACCGGGTTCAGCACGACAAGGTCTGCCTCCATGCCTGCCTGAATAGAACCAACGGTTTGATCAAGGTGAAGGGCATTCGCCGCTCCCCTTGTTGCCAGGTAAAAAGCCTTGGCGGCCGAGATCGAGTAACCGCTTAACTGCCCGATCTTGTAGGATTCCCCCATCGACTTGAGCATGCACAGCGATGTGCCACCGCCTACGTCGGTTGCCAGGCCTGTACGAACTGCGCAAGCAGGCGCTTTCGGCTGACAGGCGCGCTGGAAATTGAACAGGCCGCTGCCCAGGAACGTATTGGAAGTGGGGCAGTGGATAACCGAAGAGTCGGTTTCCGACAAATGCCGCCATTCGGCTTCTTCAAGGTGGATGGCATGGCCAAACAATGAGCGTGGGCCGGTCAGGCCATAGTGGGCATAGACATCAATATAGTTTGCTCTGCCGGGGAAGAGTTCCCGTACCCATTCGACTTCGCTGTTGTTTTCTGAAGCATGTGTCTGCATGTAGGCCGACGGGTGCAGCTTCCAAAGCGCGCCGGCTGCCTCCAACTGGGCTTGCGTGCTGGTGGGCGCGAACCTGGGGCTGATTGCATAAGACAGGCGCCCTTTCCCGTGCCATTTTTCCAGCAGGGCCAGGGAGTCGTCATACCCGGACTGCGCGGTATCCAGCAGGGCGTCGGGCGCGTTGCGGTCCATGAGCATTTTGCCTGCGATCATGCGCAACTGCCGGGCATCGGCTTCCTGGAAAAATGCATCGACCGAACTGGGATGGACGGTGCAGTATACGGCGGCGGTCGTCGTGCCGTTGCGTGCGAGCTCGTCGAGAAATATCTGTGAAACCTGCCTGGCGTAATCGAAGTCGTTGTAACGCTGCTCGGCAACAAATGTATAGGTGTTCAGCCAGTCGATGAGCTGCGCACCATAGGCGCCGATAATGGGGAGCTGGGGATAATGTACATGGGAATCGATAAAGCCCGGTGTAATGAGGTGGTTCGGGAAGTTTTCAACCGGGCAGTCTTGTAACCGGGCGCTACCTTCGGAATACTTGCCGGCATACTCGATTGTTCCGTTGTTGATAATGATCAAGCCATCGGTTTCGTGAACCAGCGCGTTCTCATCACCTTCAACAAAAGGATTACTTTTGAATGTGATGAATGGCCCTCGAATGGCAAAGCGTGTATTGCGGGCGGTTTGAGTATTCGGCATGCTGGTTGCGAGTCCGTAATTTTATGGTTGTAGTTATAAATTCTGAACATCATTTCGACGTGCTTAGGCAGAACTTTACATGAAAACAAATCACGCGGCGAAACCCGATTTGCCTGATGCATCCAAGTCCTTCTCATAAAAGACAATATTTGCAGAAAGGCTTGCGCAAGTTAAATAATCCATGCTATATTGCGAGGCTAACCAAAAAGGGGCTTTGCCTATTTTTGGGGTGAAACAAGAATTTTTGTGAATGGCAGCTTTAATTCACGCAATTAGCCCCGACCAATCGCAGTCGGGAATGGAGAAAACAATGTCGAACTCGACACCTACGCCTGCCGCACATCGGCTCGGGCTTGTAGGGCGCAAGGTCGGCATGACCCGTATCTTTACCGAGGAAGGTGAATCCATCCCGGTAACAGTGCTGGACGTGTCGAACAACCGTGTGACCCAGGTCAAGACCCCCGAATCCGATGGTTACGCAGCAGTGCAAGTTGCTTACGGTACACGTCGTGCTTCCCGTGTTGCCAAGCCTTTGGCGGGTCACTTCGCCAAAGCCGGCGTTGAAGCCGGCAGCATCATCAAAGAATTCCGTCTCGATCCCGCAAAAGCTGCAGAATTTGCTGCAGGTGGCGTGGTGGCCGTAGATAGCGTATTTGAAGCGGGCCAGAAAGTTGACGTGACCGGTACCACTGTTGGTAAAGGTTTCGCCGGCAACATCAAGCGTCACCATTTTAGTTCTCAGCGTGCCTCTCACGGTAACTCCGTGTCGCACCGCGCGCCTGGCTCAATCGGTCAGGCACAAGATCCGGGCCGTATTTTCCCCGGCAAGCGCATGGCGGGCCACCTGGGTGACGTTACCCGCACTATTCAGAATCTTGACATCGTTCGCGTCGACGCAGAGCGTGGCTTGTTGTTGGTTAAAGGCGCTGTGCCTGGCCACAAGAATGCCAACGTTATCGTGCGTCCCGCGATCAAGATGTCGGCCAAGAAAGGAGCGTAATCAATGGAACTCAAGCTCCTGAACGATCAAGGCCAATCGGCCTCTACCGTTGCTGCGCCCGACACGGTTTTCGGTCGCGACTTCAACGAAGCGCTGGTTCATCAGGTTGTGGTGGCCTTCCAGGCCAATGCCCGCAGTGGCAACCGCGCCCAGAAAGATCGCGCTGAAGTCAAGCACAGCACCAAGAAGCCCTGGCGTCAAAAGGGAACGGGTCGTGCCCGTGCCGGTATGACTTCCTCGCCTATCTGGCGTGGAGGTGGCCGTGCATTCCCGAACTCGCCAGACGAGAACTTCAGTCACAAGGTTAACAAGAAAATGTATCGCGCCGGTATTCGTGCGATTCTTTCCCAGTTAGCTCGTGAAGGTCGTATCGCCGTTGTTGATTCATTCCAGCTCGACACCCCCAAAACCAAGCAGGCAGCCGCCAAGCTCAAGGGTATGGGTCTCGAGTCGGTTCTGATCATCACTGATGCGCTCGACGAAAACGTTTATCTCGCTACGCGCAACCTGCCACACGTTGCGGTAGTTGAACCGCGTTATGCCGATCCGCTTTCGCTGATCCACTACAAGCAAGTGTTGATCACCAAGTCGGCTATCGCTCAACTCGAGGAGATGTTGGGATGAACGCCGAACGCTTAATGCAAATTATTCTGGCACCCGTGGTTACTGAAAAAGCCACCCAGGTCGCCGAACAAAATCAGCAAGTCGCTTTCCGCGTCGCCGCTGACGCCACCAAGCCGGAAATCAAGGCTGCCGTTGAATTGCTCTTCAAGGTTGAGGTTGAATCTGTACAGGTTCTGAATCGCAAGGGCAAGGAAAAGCGCTTTGGCCGTTTCATTGGTCGCCGTCGCAATGAGCGCAAGGCTTATGTCTCGCTCAAAGAAGGCCAGGAACTCGACTTTACGGAGGTGAACTAAATGGCACTCGTAAAAGTCAAGCCAACCTCGGCAGGCCGTCGCGGCATGATCAAGGTGGTGTCGCCCCAGTTGCACAAGGGCGGCCCATTCGAAGGTCTGCTGGAAAAGAAAAAGCGCGGATCCGGTCGTAACAACAATGGTCACATCACGGTACGTCACCGTGGAGGCGGCCACAAGCAGCATTACCGTATTGTCGACTTCCGTCGCAACAAAGACGGTATCGTTGCCAAGGTAGAGCGTCTGGAATACGACCCGAACCGTACTGCGCATCTTGCATTGCTGTGCTACGCCGATGGCGAGCGCCGCTACATCATTGCGCCCCGCGGCCTGGAAGTCGGTAGCACATTGTTGTCCGGTAAAGATGCACCTATCCGTGCCGGTAATACTTTGCCTATCCGCAATATTCCAGTCGGTTCCACTATTCACTGCATCGAAATGCAACCCGGCAAAGGTGCGCAAATGGCGCGCTCAGCCGGTTCGTCAGCGGTTCTGCTGGCGCGCGAAGGGGTTTACGCCCAGGTTCGCCTGCGTTCCGGTGAGGTTCGTCGCGTTCATATCGATTGTCGCGCAACCATTGGTGAAGTGGGTAATGAAGAACACAGCTTGCGTCAAATCGGTAAAGCCGGTGCCATGCGTTGGCGCGGTATCCGCCCAACCGTACGTGGTGTGGCAATGAATCCGATTGATCACCCGCATGGTGGTGGTGAGGGACGTACTGGCGAGGGCCGCGAGCCGGTTAGCCCATGGGGCACACCGTCGAAGGGCTATCGTACTCGTCGTAACAAGCGCACAGACAACATGATTGTCTCGCGTCGCAAGCGCAAGTAAGGGGCGAACTAAATGGCACGTTCTATCAAAAAAGGCCCATTTGTCGATGCGCATCTGCTCAAGAAAGTAGATGCCGCAGTCGAGGGCAAAGACAAGAAGCCGATCAAAACCTGGTCGCGCCGTTCCACCATCCTGCCCGAATTCATTGGGCTGACGATTGCTGTGCACAATGGCCGCCAGCATGTTCCCGTTTACATCAACGAGAACATGGTCGGTCACAAGCTCGGCGAGTTCGCGCTGACCCGTACGTTCAAAGGGCACGCAGCGGACAAAAAGTCCAAGAGGTAAGTGATGGAAACTACAGCAAATATTCGTGGCGTTCGTATTTCTGCGCAAAAAGCACGTCTGGTTGCGGACATGATCCGCGGCAAGTCGGTTGCCCAGGCGCTTAATATTCTTACGTTTACGCCAAAAAAAGCCGCGGGCATCTTGAAGAAAGCCCTGGAGTCCGCGATCGCCAACGCCGAACACAATGACGGCGCCGATATCGATGAACTGAAAGTCACGACAATCTATGTCGACAAGGCTGAGTCATTGAAACGTTTCTCGGCCCGTGCAAAAGGCCGCGGTAACCGCATCGAGAAACAGACTTGCCACATTGTGGTCAAGGTCGGCGCGTAAGGAGTCGCAATGGGACAGAAAGTACACCCAACCGGGTTCCGCCTCGCGGTCAATCGTAACTGGACTTCTCGTTGGTACGCCGACGATAAGGCTTTCGGCGGTATGCTTGCCGACGATATCCGCGTGCGCGAGTACCTGAAGAAGAAATTGAAATCCGCTTCGGTCGGTCGAGTTATTATCGAGCGTCCTGCCAAAAATGCCCGTATCACGGTTTACTCGGCTCGTCCGGGTGTCGTGATCGGCAAGCGCGGCGAGGACATCGAAAATCTGAAAGCCGATCTGCAGCGCTTGATGGGCGTGCCTGTGCACGTGAACATCGAGGAAATCCGCAAGCCTGAAACCGACGCTCAACTGATCGCCGATTCCATTGCGCAGCAACTGGAGAAACGTATCCAGTTCCGCCGCGCCATGAAGCGAGCCATGCAAAATGCCATGCGCCTTGGTGCGCAAGGCGTGAAAATCATGAGCTCGGGTCGTTTGAACGGTATTGAAATTGCCCGTACCGAATGGTATCGCGAAGGCCGTGTGCCCCTGCACACACTGCGCGCCAACATCGACTACGGCACTTCCGAAGCCGCTACAACCTACGGCATTATCGGTATCAAAGTCTGGGTCTATAAGGGCGACATGTTGCCTAACGGCGAAATGCCTCCTGAAGCAGCCGCACCGCGCGATGAAGAACGTCGTTCACGTCGTCCTCGCGGCGAGCGTCCTGAGGGTCGTCGTCCGGCGCGTGGTCGCGGGCCTCGCAAGTCTGATGCTGCAACAGCAGCACCAGCTGAAGGAGAATAATTATGTTGCAACCGTCACGCAGGAAATACCGCAAAGAGCAGAAAGGCCGCAATACCGGTCTGGCTACGCGCGGTGCACAGGTGTCGTTTGGTGAGTTCGGCCTTAAAGCAACAGGCCGTGGCCGTTTAACGGCTCGCCAAATCGAAGCCGCTCGTCGTGCGATCAACCGTCGTATTAAACGTGGTGGCCGTATCTGGATTCGTGTATTCCCCGACAAACCCATTTCCCGCAAGCCTGCTGAAGTGCGTATGGGTAATGGTAAGGGTAATCCGGAATACTGGGTCGCTGAAATTCAACCCGGCAAGGTGATTTACGAAATGGAAGGTGTCAGCGAAGAGTTGGCGCGTGAAGCGTTCCGCCTGGCCGCGGCCAAGTTGCCGATTTCCACGACGTTCGTCAGCCGTCGTATCGGTGCTTAAGGAGAAACGTTATGAAAGCCAGCGAACTCCGTTCCAAGGAAAAGAATGAGCTCCAGACAGAGCTCGAGAGCCTGCTCAAGGCACAGTTTGGTCTGCGCATGCAGCGTGCTACTCAGCAACTCTCCAACACCAGTCAGTTGGGCAAAGTACGTCGCGACATCGCGCGTGTTCGTACCGTCATGACTGAGAAGGCAGGAAAGTAATATGAGCGAAACTCAAAACACCACAGCCAAGCGCCAGCGTACTCTGGTTGGCAAAGTTGTCAGCAACAAGATGGATAAAACCGTTGTCGTTCGCGTAGAGCGTCGCGTTAAGCATCCTGTTTACGGCAAGATTGTGATTCGTTCCGGCAAGTACAAAGCGCACGACGAAACCAATCAGTTCAACGAAGGCGATATCGTCGAAATTGCTGAAGGTCGTCCTATCAGCCGCGATAAAGCCTGGACGGTTACTCGTCTGATCGAGGCTGCACGCGTTATTTAAACGCGTTGTCGTCCCGTGAAAAGCCAGGGCTGCATTTTTGCAGGCCTGGCTTTTTTTTATGCCGGTTCAGGTGTCATATGCGACACCAGTAATTTTGCCGCCGGCGATAAAGAGGCATGAGACCGGATACATAAATGCAGTTGCCGTTTGGCCCATGGCTCATTCAATTCCAGCACATGAATTTGCAGGGCTTTTGCCTGCGTTTGCGCTACCCGGCGGGGTAACACACCCGCACCCAGATCTGCTTCAACCATTAAACATAGGGCGCCGTAACCGGAGACCTGGAAGCGGCAACGCCAGATCCGGTTCAGGGCCAGGGCGGAACGGGCCAGTTGCAGGTTCATCTGGCTGCCTTGCGGCAACCCAACGTAAGGGAAGTCCAGCGTTTCTTCAAATCGAACCTTGCGGCGTTTGGCAAGCGGATGATGACGTGAGGTAATAATGACCAGTTCGTCGGAGCGATAAGGTAAATAGGTCAGGTCTTTAATCGGTTCGTCCATGACCAGCACACCAATGTCTGCGGCGTTTTCTGCTACGGCCTGTGCAATGTCGGTACTGGTGCGTTCGGCTAGATCAATTTGGATGTTGGGGTGGCTTCTTAGAAAGGCGCCCAGTTCTGCAGGTAGAAACTGACTGATGGCCGACAGGTTGGCGTGAATCCGGAGATAGCCTTTTTCGCCTGATCCGTAAACCTGAAGGTGGGTTTGCAATGCGCCCAGGTCGTTCAGGATACGGTGCGCGCGATCAATGAGTGCGTGACCGGCCGGCGTGGCTTTCAACCCCTTGTTGCTACGCTCCACCAGTGGGATACCGACTTGTTCTTCAAGGTCGCTGATGCGTCGGCTGAGCGCTGCTGCTGCGATATGCTCCTGTTTTGCTGCCGCGCTGATCGTGCCGGCCTGAATGACACGGATGAAAAGCTGGAGTGATTTTGGATCCAATGCCATAGTGAAAAACGATAATAAGAGAAATAACTAAGGTATTTTACTGTTTGTGATCGCAAAATACGATGATGGCATCGAAAATAGCCGCTTTACAGCCCGGTTCGCTTAACGGGATCATTATGGAAAGCGTAAACAAGAGGAAGCTATGACGCAGGATAAGCAGGAAACTCCCATGGCGCTGGAAGGCGTCAAGGTACTGGAGTTGGGTTCTCTGATTGCCGGCCCTTATGCCAGCACCTTGCTGGCCCAGTTTGGTGCTGAAGTGATCAAAATCGAACCCCCGGGAAAGGGGGATCCTTTGCGCACCTGGCGCAAATTGCACAACGGCACGTCGTTATGGTGGTATGTGCAAAGCCGCAACAAGAAGTCGGTTACGCTCGATCTGAAAAATCCGCAGGCACAGGAAATGGTGCGCCAATTGGTGGCCGAGGCCGACATCGTGATTGAAAATTTCCGTCCCGGCACGCTGGAAAAGTGGGGGTTGGGCTGGGAAACGTTGTCTGAATTGAATCCGGCACTGGTGATGGTGCGTATTTCCGGTTATGGGCAAACCGGTCCGTATAGCCAGAAACCCGGGTTTGCGGCGATTGCCGAATGCATGGGGGGCTTGCGCTACGTAACGGGTTATCCCGACCGGGCGCCGGTGCGCACAGGGGTTAGCCTGGGCGACACCCTGGCTTCCTTGTATGGCGTGGTGGGTGCGTTGATGGCGCTTTATCATATCAAGGCCAATAAAGGCCAGGGCCAGTTTATCGACGTCGCTTTGTATGAGGCCGTGTTTGCCGTGATGGAAAGCCTGGTTCCGGAATACGCCGCCACGGGTACCATCCGCGAGCGAACCGGTGCAGCGCTACCCGGTATCGTGCCTTCCAATACGTACTTGTGTGAAGACGGCAGCTATGTGGCAATCGCCGGCAACGGCGACGGTATTTTCAAGCGGTTAATGAATGCGATTGGGCGGCCCGATCTGGCCGGGGATCCCGAGCTTGAACATAACGATGGCCGCGTGCGGCACACCGAAATGCTCGATGGCGTGATTGGCGATTGGGCTGCGCAGAATGCGTTGCAGTATGTTCTGGATACCCTCGATGCCGCATCGGTACCTTGCGGGCGTATCTATACCGCCAAGGACATTTGTGAAGACGCGCACTATCAGGCGCGTGAGATGATTCAGCGTTTTGAAATGCCCGATGGCGCCTCCATAGACTTGCCCGGCATTGTGCCGAAGTTGAGCCAAACCCCGGGTCGTACCCGCTGGTTGGGCCCCGAATTGGGTGCGCACACGTGTGAAGTGCTGGAATCGATCGGTGTCACGCCCGAACAGTACGAAAAAATGAAACAGGCAGGTTTGGCTTAAGCGTTTAACGCCTGAAACAGGAAAAGGATATGCAAGAATCACAACGTATTTACATACAGGAAGTGTCGGTGCGCGACGGGTTTCAGATTGAGGCCAAATTCGTGCCGACCGAACAGAAAGTCGAGTTGATCAATGCACTCAGCAGAACGGGTCTGGCCAAGATCGAGGTCACCTCGTTTACGTCGCCCAAGGCGATTCCGAATCTGGCCGATGCCGAGGCGGTAATGAGCCAGATCGATCGCGTGCCCGGCGTGATTTATGCTGCGCTGGTGCCGAATGTGCGCGGTTGTGAGCGGGCGCTGGATTGCAATGTAGATGAAATAAATCTGTTCATGTCGGCCAGCCGCACGCACAACCTGGCCAATATCCGCATGACGCCGGAACAATCGCTGGAGCAGTTCCAGAAAGTGGCGGATTTTGTGGATGGCAAGGCGATGTTGAACGCCTCGGTGTCTACGGCTTTCGGCTGTCCTTTCGAGGGCGACGTGCCGGCCGACCGAGTGATGGATCTGATTCAGCGTTACGTTGATATGGGCATTCAGGGCGTGAGCCTTTGCGATACGACCGGTGTGGCCAACCCCACGCAGGTGCGAGCGCTATGTGAGCGTGTACGCAAGCGCTGGCCGTCTTTGGTATTAACGCTGCATTTCCATGACACGCGCGCAATGGGGCTGCCAAATGTGCTTGCGGCGTTGAGTGCGGGGGTTGATCGTTTTGATGCATCGCTGGGCGGGCTGGGGGGCTGCCCTTATGCGCCCGGCGCCAGCGGTAATGTTTGTACTGAAGACATGGTGCACATGCTGGAGGCCATGGGGTACGACACGGGCGTGGCACTGGAGCCGCTGTTGGAAATTGCGCGTTTGCTGCCGGAAATCATCGGACACGAGGTACCTGGCCAGGTGATGAAGGCGGGGCCGCATACACGGCGGTATCCCGTGCCCGATTCAGTTGCGTGTATGTAGTTACGACCTTGCGCGTGAGGCGGCCGTTTCCGCCAGCGTGCCAGACCATTTATCGAAGGTGGTTGGCCATAGTCCGTTTACGTCGCCCGCAGCATAACTGGCGGTAAAGTGATTGCATCCGGGCAACTCAAGTGTTTCAACCGGAATTTCGTGTTTTTTGAGTGCTGCCGCCATTTCCTGCCCCTGGCGTTTCAAATGCGGGAAGTCTTCCTCTCCCCACGTCAGTAAAAAGGGGGGGAGTCCGGGTTTCAGATGCTTCAGGGGCGAGGCGGCGTCATCAGTTTGCGTTCCGGGCACGCCCAGGAAGCGCGGTCGAACCGCCATGCCGGCATTCTCACCAAAATAGTAAATGCCCGAGAGGGGCGCGCAGCCCCTCACATGGGCGGAACACGACATACCGGGTACGGCCTCCCGGACTACGGCCAGAAGGGCCGCGTAATGTCCGCCTGCTGAATGGCCGCTTACGAAAATTTTTTCGGGGTCTGCGCCGTAGGCATGGATATTTTTGCCCACCCAATCGAGGGCACGGGCGCAGTCTTGAAAGCCAACCGGGAACAGGTGGTTCGGCGCCAATCGATAACCGGCTGAAACGAAGGTGATACCCAGGGCGTTAAGGGCTGGTGCCATAAAGTACATCCATTCCTTATAGCCGTTGGTCCAGCCGCCTCCGTGAAAGAAAAGGAGTACGCGGCCATCGGGGTTTTCGGCGGGGAAAATGCCGACGCTCTGGTAGGGATCACTGCCGTAATCGATTTCAATGGGGCTTAGGTTACCGGCCCTTTCAAGAAGATAGGCATGGTACTTGACCATGTTTTCGTTGAACGGTTCCTGCGCGGGGTAGCGTGCGATGTCCATTATTCAACCTCTGTTTGTTTATATAAACCGATATCGATACACATGACCCCGGGCTGCGTCGGGGTCATCGTGTTTTACAACCTCGATTTTTCCTGCATTCGGCGAAGGAAAGTGTGCCGGCATGACTGTGGTGTTTTTGTGTGCCAGTTCGGCCATGGCATTTAATCGGGTGGCGCGTGACTTCAGCGGATCAAGGCAAAATCGCGTGTTCCAGTGCGGGTAGCAGCATTGCAAAGGATGGTGAAAAAGGTCGGCTGTAATAAGGGTTGGGTCCGACGCGTTGTCAATTTCAACGCCCACATGGCCGGGCGTGTGCCCTGGTAAGGGAACCAGCCGGATTCCGGGTACGATTTCGTGATCCATGTCGACCAAATCGGCCTGGCCGGCGTGGAACAGGGGCCACACTGAATCGCCAATGTAGTCACCCGAGCGAACCAGTGCCGGGTGCCCTTCATTTTCTTTCCAGTAATCCCATTCCGGCGTAGTGAACAGATAGCGCGCTTTGGGAAAGGTGGGTACCCATTCTTTGCCGTTGAAGCGTGTGTTCCAGCCGACATGATCAACGTGCATGTGCGTTGATAAAACAATATCAATATCTTTAACGCCAAGGCCCAGGCTTTCCAGCCCTTTCAGCCAGTTCCATTGTTTTTCGTGGAATTCTGATCGAACGCGTTGTTTGCAGTCGCCCACACAGGTGTCAATTAGAATTTTGCGGTTTTGCGTTTCCAGCAAAAACGACTGAATCGTAATGACCAGTTTGTCGGTCTCCGGATCATAGAAATGCGGGGCCAGCCAGTCAATGTTTCTGGCGATAATGTCCGGATCGGAATCGGGGAAAATCTCTGCAGGGCGAAGTAGCGGTTCGCTCGATTCAATGATGCGCGAGATCTTGACCTGGCCAAGTTGGGTGGTGGTTGTCTTCATCGTTTGAAATGCCATTAGTTCTGCGGTTCAGCATACGAAAGTATGACTTTACTGAAGAACTCGATATCCGCCGTCGAGGTCATTTTCTTCTTTGTAAGATAAAAATTGATGGCGTGGCCGTCGAAAGCCATTAATAGCAATGTTGCAATGGCACGGGTTCTTTCAGGCGCCAGATGAGACAGGCTGCTGTTCAACATTTGGCATAGTCTGTTTTCTACTGAAAGGCGCAGCGCCGGGCTGTAACCCTCATTGCTTGTTGCCGTTGACAGTGCCTGAATAAGGTTGTTACTAAACCCTTTGTCTGCCGCGGGCAAGTCCCGCCACATTGTTGTCAGGATTCGCTGGATTTTCTGTTCGTTTGTTTTCAGACGCTTTAAGGATTTTTCCAGTGTGGTCATTCGCTCGTCCAGCCAGCCTTCATACAAGGTGAACAGAATTTCCAGCTTGGATGGAAAGTAAACGTAAATATTGGCAGGTGACGAGCCGGCCAACTTGGCGATTTGGGGTATTTTCGTACTGGAATACCCGTACTCCATGAAGCATTGATATGCGGCATCCAAGATTGCCTTCTTCATTTCTGGCTTTTTTACCTGAACCACGTCGACCCCTAAATACCCATTTTTTTAATGTTACCTCATGGTGATTAAATTATCTTAAATAAGGAACGTTATTCGGTATTGACTTGCTTTTGGTATGTCAGTAAAGTCATCCAAACTGTGATGTTATTCGGGTGGCACATAGAAAAAGCAAGGAGATCAACATGTTGCAGGCAGACATCAGAACGCAGTCTACGAATCCAGCGAAGCTTGCCGGGTTGTTCAAAAAGCAGTTTGAGCTATGCAAGGTTAAACCGGGGGAAACGATTGCGATTGTGAGCGACCTTGGAACCCGACGAGAATACATACAGGCCGCATTCGCTGCAGCAGAAACCCTTGACGCTGATATTTATGAAATGTGCGTGAATGCCATTCCTACCTGGACCAGCGTTGGCGTTGAAACAGTGGGTAAGTGCAAGGGCACGCTGGAAGCCTTGATGCAATGCGACATGGTCTTGATATTTCACGTGCCGCTGTTCAGCAGTTGGTTGAAAAAGGTGATGGATAACGGCGTTCGCATACAAATGATTATCGATGCCCCCGACGATCTGTATGCCTTGCAGTCTCCGCCTGGTTTGAAAGAAGCGCTGTTGCACGCCCACAAGCTCTACGAGAACACAAAGCAGGTGCGTGTTACCAGCAAGGCCGGCACTGATTTTACTTATGAGCGCGGCGAGTACCCCGTGATGAGCCAGTACGGGTTTGCGGATGAACCTGGGCATTTCGACCACTGGGGGGCAGGCTTTTTGCATACGTTTCCCGATGAAGGCAGTGCAAACGGAACACTGTATATACAGCCGGGCGATATTGTTATTTTGCCTTATAGCCGTTTCATTCAAGACGAAATTATTGTTGAGGTTCGCGACGGACATATTGTTTCCATTGAGGGAGGGTTGGATGCCACCTTGATGCGCGAATGGTTGGAAGAGGGTAAGGATTTTCCCGAAGACCGCGATCCTTTCGCTATTTCGCATCTGGGCTGGGGCTTGAATCCACAGGCTCGCTGGGACAGCATTGCGCTGTATGGCGACTCGCCTGAGCGTAACCGCGCGGCAACGCGAGCGTTTCCAGGCAATTTCCTGTTTTCGACAGGCCCCAATACGCAGGGGGGTGGCACACGCAGAACACGCGGCCATTACGACCTTCCGATGCGGGCTTGCACCATAGAGCTAGACGGTAACCGGATCATCGAAGACGGCAAGGTGATTGATCCGAAAATGATTGTGCCGCGGGAACGGCGGTAAGTATTGCAGTGCAAGAAGTGGCTGGGCAGCAAACCTTCAGTAAGCAATAAATGAACACATCATCGGAGAGAACTATGACGACACGACGCACGTTTTTGAATGTGGCTTTGAGTATTGGCCTGGCTGCGAGTATGTTCGGGGCGGCAGCCGCCGAGAAACCGCCCGTTCGGATTGGCTTTTCAATGTCCCAAACGGGCCCGTTTGCCAATGCGGCGCAAGATCAATATGCCGTTTATGAAATGTGGCGCGATGAGGTCAATGCGCGAGGGGGTATCGACGTTGCAGGTGAAAAGCGGTTGGTTGAGTTTGTTGAGTACGACAACCAGTCCCGGCCGGAAATGTCGGTGCGCATCTATGAAAAACTCATCACCGACGATAAGGTGGATTTGCTGATAGCGCCTTGGGGTACACCGTTCCAGATCGCCCTTGCGCCGGTCGTGGAAAAGTACAAATTCCCCGTGGTTGGGAATACGTCGGCTTCCGTCATGTTGCGTGAAGTGAAGCCCGGTTATATTTGGTTCCCGACGGCGGCCATACCCGACGTCATGGCGGTGGAACTGACCAAGCTGATGCAGCAGAACAATGTCAAGTCAGTCGCCATCATGGCCAATGTGCTTTCGCTGACCAAAGAGTTGAAAACTTTCATTGAGCCCGAGCTTGAAAAGGCCGGCATAGAAATAAAGTTCAGTACAGAGTATCCGCCCAGTATTAAAGACATGACACCCATGCTGGCGCAAATCAAAGAATTGAACCC
Source organism: Pusillimonas sp. UBA3987 (assembly GCA_002384935.1). GTDB lineage: Bacteria > Pseudomonadota > Gammaproteobacteria > Burkholderiales > Burkholderiaceae_B > Neopusillimonas. The sequence goes on along the minus strand of DGCD01000014.1, from coordinate 204,852 downwards.
CGATGCGGTGTTGGCGCTTTCCTATCCGGGTGATTCGGTTTTATACGGTAAACAGGCCAAGGAAATAGGGGTATCCAGCCCTTTTCAATTTGTGGCGCTGGGCGCGTCGGCAGCCTTTTATCGTAAAGCCCTTGGTGATGCGGCCAATGGTTTCGTAACGATTGGCCACTGGGCACCGGATAACCCCGAATGGAAAAATGCGCGCAAATTTTATGACAATTACGTTGAGCGCTACAACCAGGAGCCCGACTATTTGAACGCTTCGCTGGCTTACTTGTCATTGGAAATTCTGGAGCAGGCCGTCGCAAAGGTCGGTCTGGATAAAGAAAAACTGCGTGACACGATTGCGACCGACACGTTCGAAACCATTAATGGAAAGGTGAAATTTGAAGGCGTGCAAAACGTCATTACCCCAACGGCATTTTTGCAAATTCAGGATGGAAAACTGAAGCTGATTTGGCCCGACTCAATTGCCACCAGCAAGTTTCAGCCCAAAGCGGCTATCCAGTAAGAGCCCAATAAGAAAAAGGGCGGCCGAATCAGGCCGCCCCTGGAACACTGACAGGGGTGTTGCATGAGTTTTGTGGATGTGTTTTTGTCGCAGCAATTGCTGTTTGCCACGCTGGTTACAGGCGCCCTTTACGCGATCATCGCGTTAGGACTGAATTTGGTCTATGGAACGATGCGCCTGCTTAATGTGGCGCATGGTGAACTGGTGATGGTTGGGGCGTACGTGGGCTATTGGCTGTTCAGCACTTTTGGGCTGTCGCCTTTGTTATCCACGGTGGTTGTCGCGGCGTTCAGTGCCATTGTTGGCGTGTTGCTCTACAAGTTTCTCTTGCGGGATATGCTGGTGCGTGTTGACCGCAGGGAGCGACTCGAAGCGAACTCTCTGTTGCTGTTTTTTGGGCTTTCGTTATTAATACAGAATGTCGTGGCTTGGGTGGAAACAGCGACCCCGCGCGCGTATCAATATATGGATCATGTTTATCGGTTTGGCGACCTGGCCATGACGGGAAACCGGGTTATTGCGCTTCTGGTTGCGTTGGCGATATGCATCGGGGTCACACTCTTCCTGCGCTGGAGCGTTTTTGGCCTGGCTTTGCGTTCGGTGATAGAGCAGCCTGAGGCGGCCCGAATTGTAGGGGTGAATGTCGAGCAGGTGCATATTGTGAGCCTGACCTTGGGCTTTGCGTCGGCCGGTGTTGCAGGTGTGCTGTTAGGCATGATGGAACAATTTTCTCCGTTTATCGGGTTTCCGCTGGCGATTGCGGCTTTCATCGTTGTTATTCTGGGCGGGCTGGGCAATATTCTGGGAGGGTTTCTGGCCGCTTTGTTGCTGGGAGCCATTGAAACCTATGGTGTGGCCTTGACGTCCCCTAATTTACGCTCGGTCTTGCTGTATGGGGTGTTCGTGGCAACCTTAATGTTCCTGCCCCAGGGTTTATTTGCCAAAAAGGTCAGCAGATGAAGTACACCCTGAAAGAAGTCACTGTTTTTGCCTGTCTGGTTCTGGCGTTTGCCGTTCTTCCCTTTCTTGCACAAGACTACGCAATTGGCGTGGGTCTGGCCATTCTGATGTGGTTGGCACTCACGCAGAGCTGGGCTGTGCTCTCTAGCATGACAGGCTACATATCGCTGGGGCAGGTCGTGTTTTATGGGATAGGCAGCTATGTCGTTGTGGTGACCTGGCAATGGATGCCGCTGTGGCTGGCCCTGATCATGGCCGGCGCTATTAGCGCGCTGTTTGCGTTAATTGTGGGCTTGCCGGTCATGCGGGTTCGAGGGCCTTATTTTGTCATTCTTACGTTTGGCCTGGCTGAGTTGGTGAAGTATTCCCTGATGGCCATTGAGGCCAAAATGGGTATTTCCAGCCGCCTTTTGTTTGGTACACCGCCAATTGAAACCATTTACTGGATTGTATTGGTGCTGGCGGTGGCGTCGACCTTATTGCTGGAGACGGTCCATCGCTCACCCTTTGGTCATGGTTTACGTTCGCTACGCGAGAACGAAGAGGCGGCGGAAACATTGGGTGTGCCCGTAGCACGATACAAGCTGATCGCTTTCATTTTGTCTGCCATTATTCCCGGCATGGTGGGTGGGGTGATGGCGCTGCGTTCAAGCTATTTCGAGGCGACTCAGGCTTTTGACCCAATGATTTCCATTACCGTTATCGTCATGGCGATTCTAGGCGGGGGCGATAACGCGCGTGGGCCGCTGTTCGGGGTGGTTTTCCTGGTTATTTTGTCTGAGTTGCTTTGGACGAACGCGCCGCAGTTCTACATGATTATCCTGGGTATTTTGTTGATTGTGTTTGTGGTGAAGCTACCCAATGGCTTGCTGGGTTGGTATCGCAACTACAAGCACCGGGCTCAAGGAGAAGGCTCATGAGCTTAATCCGGCTGGAGGGCGTAAGTAAGAACTTTGGGGGCCTGAGGGCACTGGCCGAAATATCGATGACGGTCGATGAAGGGAAAATCCTGGGGATTATGGGGGCCAATGGCGCGGGCAAGACCACCTTGTTTAACGTGATTGCCGGCTACCTGGCTCCCTCTACGGGGGATGTGCTTCTTGAGGGCAAGTCGTTGCTGGGGCTTCGTCCTGACCAGGTGTGCCGACGAGGCATTGCGCGCACATTCCAAATCGTCAAGCCCTTTCCAAACCTGACCGTAATGGAGAACCTGCTGACAGCGACGATGTTCGGTTCGGTTTTAATTCGTAATCGCCAACAAGCCGTTGCGCATTGCCAGACTGTCTTGAAAGATTTGGGGATGTCGGGCCTGGCCGACACGCCGGCCCATGCGCTTACTTTGTCCAGACAAAAGAAACTGGAACTTGCCCGTGCGATCAGCACAGGTTGCAAGGTCGTTATGCTTGATGAGGTCATGGCGGGCCTGACCCCGCCCGAAGTCAGCGAGATGCTTGGTATTATCCGTGAACAGCACCATTCCCGAAAGTTAACGATATTAATTATTGAGCATGTGATGCGTGCCTTGATGCAATTGTCGGATCGAATTGTCGTGTTGCATCATGGAGAGCGCATTGCCATGGGAACGCCGCAGGAGATCGCGGACAATCCGCGTGTTCACGAAGTGTATTTCGGAGAACAGAAATGAGTGCAGACATTCTGAGCCTGAAAGACGTGGTGGGCGGCTATGGGGAGGTGCAGATTATCCATGGTGTTTCGCTGAACGTGCGTGAAGGAAGTGTGACGGCATTACTGGGCGCAAACGGCGCCGGTAAAACCACGATTATGCTGATGTTGGCAGGTGTGCTGCCGGTTAAGCAGGGCGAGGTGCTATTCGATGGGAACAGCATGAGTGCCCAGCGTGGTCACCAGCGGGTCAATGCAGGGATGGTGCTGGTACCTGAGGGGCGGCGGGTTTTTCCTAATTTGTCGGTTGAAGAGAACTTGCGCCTGGGTGGTATCGTGCCGGCAGCGCGCCCTACCTGGAAGCAGCGTATTGAAGAAATGTACGAACTGTTTCCCCGGTTACGGGAGCGTCGCAGCCAGGCGGCCGGTACGCTTTCCGGTGGTGAGCAGCAAATGCTGGCCATTGCGCGCGGCCTGATGGCACGCCCCAAGTTGTTGTTATTGGATGAGCCAACGCTGGGCCTGGCGCCGATTATGGCGCAGTTGGTTTTCGACACAATACGTTCCCTGAACAAGAACGGCCTTTCCATTTTGATTGCTGAGCAAGACACTCGCAACACATTGAATTTGGCCGACGACGCTTACGTGGTGGAAAATGGGTGCATTACGCTCCACGGCAGCAGCGATGATCTGAAGAACGACCCTCGCGTTAAGGAGGCTTACCTGGGGTTGTAGTATCGTTGCGGTAAGCGTTTTAGGAGAACGGCATGGCAGATCTTTTCGATAATCCAATGGGTTTGATGGGGTTTGAGTTTGTTGAGTTCGCCTCCCCGGAGCCGAATGTTCTGGAGCCTTTGTTTGAAAAGTTGGGCTTTGCGAAAGTAGCGGTGCATCGCTCGAAAGATGTCGTGCTTTACCGGCAGGGCAATATCAATTTCATTATCAACAAAGAACCCAAAAGCCTGGCAGCGTACTTCGCTGCCGAGCATGGCCCTTCGGCATGCGGCATGGCGTTTCGGGTGAAAGACGCGCATAAGGCCTATCAAAGGGCGTTGGATCTGGGCGCACAGGCCTTGGAGATTCCAACCGGCCCCATGGAGCTGCGCTTGCCTGCCATCAAGGGTATTGGCGGCGCACCGCTTTATCTGATCGATCGCTTTGCCGACGGCATGACGATTTATGATATCGACTTCGAGTTTATTGATGGCGTGGATCTTCATCCTGCGGGCCACGGCCTGAAAGTGATCGATCATTTGACGCATAACGTGTACCGGGGGCGCATGGGTTATTGGGCCGGGTTCTACGAACGGCTTTTTAACTTCAAGGAAATTCGTTATTTCGATATCAAAGGCGAATACACGGGTTTGACCTCGCGTGCCATGACCGCACCCGACGGTAAGATTCGTATTCCGCTGAATGAAGAAGCCGGCGGTGGCGGGCAAATTGAAGAGTTTCTGATGCAGTTCAACGGCGAGGGCATCCAGCATATTGCTTTGCTGACCGACAACCTGATGGCCAGCGTCGATAGCCTTCGCAATGCGGGCGTTAAGCTGATGACCGCGCCGCCCGATACGTATTATGAAATGCTGAAAGAGCGCCTTCCCGGTCATGGCGAGCCGGAAAGTGAATTGCGGTCACGCGGTATTTTGCTTGACGGAACAACCCATAAAGGCGATAAGCGCCTTTTGCTGCAGATTTTCTCGGAAACCGTGCTGGGGCCGGTGTTTTTTGAGTTTATTCAGCGTAAAGGCGATGATGGTTTTGGCGAAGGCAATTTTAAGGCGCTGTTTGAGTCGATTGAGCGCGACCAGGTGCAGCGAGGGGTTGTAGGGGTAAAAGCATGATGACAGTCGCGCCCTAGTCATGCAATTTTCCGTATACCTCATACGAATATTTCATCGATAAACATATAACAAAGTACACAACTGCTGTCTTAACCGACGTATATTCAGGGTATCGAAAAATCGGAATAATCGCAGATGCGCTTTTTCGCCATTTCGGGATTCCGTTTTTGTTTCAGGGAGATAGCCATGAATAGTCCGGTTGCGAACAAAGCCGAGCGCGAAGCCTATTACGCGCGGATCGACAAAAAAGACATGACGCCGTTATGGGAGTCGCTGCATGCATTGGTGCCCCAGTCGCCCACGACGGAATGTGTGCCGCATTTGTGGCGCTACGATGCTGTACGCGCCGATATCATGGAGTCGGGGCAGTTGATTACGGCCGAAGAGGCGGTGCGGCGAGTGTTGATACTTGAGAATCCCGGCTTGCGCGGCCAGGCTTCCATCACGCCCACGCTGTATGCCGGCCTGCAACTGATTCTCCCCGGTGAAGTGGCACCCAGCCATCGCCATGTGCAGTCGGCCCTGCGTTTTATCGTGGAAGGCACAGGGGCCTATACCGCGGTGAATGGCGAGCGCACCACCATGCACCCGGGCGACTTCATTATCACACCCACCTGGACCTGGCACGATCACGGCAATGCCGCCGTGGCCGAGGGTGGTGAGCCGGTTGTGTGGCTCGATGGCCTGGATATTCCCTTCATCCGCATGATGGGAACGGGTTTTGCCGAGAATTATCCCGAGGCAGTGCAACCCATTGCGCGACCCGAGGGCGACAGTTATGCGCGCTACGGCTACAACATGTTGCCGGTGCACCATGAGGTTAACGGCAAGACCTCGCCTATTTTCAATTATCCCTACGAGCGCACCCGCGAGGCCCTGTATCAGTTGCAGCGCAATGGTGAAATAGACGCGTACGACGGGATCAAGTTGCGCTACGTGAATCCGGCGACCGGGGGCTTCGCCATGCCCACGATGGCCACCTTCATGCAGTTGTTGCCCAAGGGTTTCAAAGGCAAAACGTATCGTACGACCGATGCCACGGTTTTCAGCGTTGTAGAGGGAACCGGCAAGGCTTATATTGGTGATAAGGTGTTTGAGTTCACCCCGCGTGATGTATTCGTGGTGCCTTCCTGGCACAAAGTGCATTTTGAAGTGCCGGAAGAGACCGTATTGTTCAGCTATTCCGATCGTCCGATTCAGGTTGCATTGGGTTTGTTGCGCGAAGAGCGTCTGTAAACCTTTTGTTGGGCAGACGAAAGCGTGATCGTTTTAGCCCATTAACTTTTATCAATTGAAATAAAGAGAGATTCATTATGTCTTATGTTGTGAAAGTGCCCGAGGTTGTTGGTGTGCCGGTTGTTGGCACCACCGAGCAGTTTCCGGTTCGCCGCGTGTATTGCGTGGGCCGTAACTATGCCGCCCATGCTCGTGAAATGGGTTTTGACCCCGATCGCGAGCCGCCCTTCTTTTTCTGCAAGCCCACCGATTCGGTAAAGCCGGTGGCTTATGGCGACACGTTGGAAGTGTCTTATCCGTCGGAAACCGAAAACTATCACTACGAAATTGAATTGGTGGCGGCCATTGGTAAAGCCGGCTCCAATATCAGCGAAGCTGATGCCCTGTCGCATGTGTGGGGTTACGCCGTGGGCCTGGACATGACGCGTCGCGACTTGCAAATGAAAATGCGCGAGATGGGACGCCCTTGGGAAATCGGCAAGGCTTTTGACGACAGTGCACCTATTGGTCCCATGCACCCGGCAGGCACGGTAAGCGACCTCGAGAAAGCAGAAATTGCCTTGAAAGTGAATGGCGAGTTCAAGCAGAAAAGCACCATCGACAAACTCATCTGGGATGTGGCCGAAACGGTTAGCTATTTGTCGCGCTACTTTCACCTGGAGGAAGGTGACCTCATCTATACCGGCACGCCCGAAGGTGTGGGCCCGGTGGTTAAAGGTGATCTCATGGAAGGGAGCGTCGAGGGCTTGGGCACCATTGCGGTGAAGGTGGTGTAAGTATGGATTTCTACAGTTTTTTCAACAGTTCCACGTCCTACCGCATTCGCATTGTGCTGGCGTTGAAAAAAGTGGATTTCAACCTGAATCCGGTGAATATCCGGGTCATGGAGCATAAGGCGCAGGAATACGTTCGCAAGAATCCTGCGGCCAATGTGCCTTTGCTGGTTGATGACAACGGCTTCGAGCTGGGTCAGTCGATGGCGATTGCCGACTATCTCGATACCCGTTTTCCCGAGCCGCGCCTGATTCCTGAAAACCTGGAAAAGCGGGCGCGGGTGTTGGAGGTGGCAAATCTTATTTCCTGCGATATGCATCCGCTGAATAATTTGCGCGTCTTGCGTTACCTGGTGAAAGAACTGGGCGTAAGCGATGAGCAGAAAAATACCTGGTATCACCATTGGATTGATGAAGGGTTTCAGTCGCTGGAGGCATTATTGGAGCGTGCCGATTCGGGGAACTATTGCTTCGACAATCAGGTGTCGCTGGCCGACTGCTGCCTGGTGCCGCAGGTGGCGAATGCATTGCGCATGAAATGCGATCTCACGCCGTATCCGCGTGTGTTGAAAGTGTATGAGCATTGCATATCGCTGCCCGAGTTCAAGGCAGCCGCACCCGCCGTTCAGCCTGATTACCAGCCGTAAGCAAGTGGTTAACTGAGAGAATAGAGGTAAATAAACAATGACAAGCCCAGCACAACAGAAAGTCATCATTGTGGGTGGAGGGATTGGCGGGCTGGCGGCGGCGCTGTCGTTAACGCGCCAGGGTATCGAGGTGTTGCTGCTTGAGCAGGCCGACGAAATCGGCGAGATCGGGGCCGGCATACAACTGGGTCCTAATGCATTTGCCGCTCTTGATGCCTTGGGTATCGGGCAGGTGGCGCGCCAACGGGCGGTGTTTACCGACCATATCACCATGATGGACGCGATTGATGCAACGGAGGTCGTAAGGGTGGAAACCGGCGATCGCTTTCGCGAGAAGTTTGGCGGGCCGTATGCCGTGATTCATCGCGCCGATATTCATTTGTCCATCTTGGAAGCGGTGCAGGACAATCCGCTGATTACCTTCAAGACATCCACCCATGTTGACGACGTGAAAATCAACACAGACGGGGTGCAGGTAAAGGACACCAATGGCCAGGTGTACAAGGCCGATGCCCTTGTTGGCTGCGATGGGGTGAAATCGGTGGTGCGTGCGAAAACCATTGGTGCGCAGCATCGTGTCACGGGTCATGTGGTGTATCGCGCGGTGGTCGATCGCGACAATATGCCGGAAGACTTATGCATCAATGCGCCGGTCCTGTGGGCGGGCCCGCGTTGCCATCTGGTTCACTATCCTTTGCGTGCCGGCGCGCAGTACAACCTGGTGGTAACGTTCCACAGCCGTGAGCAGGAGGAGTGGGGCGTTCGGGAAGGTAGCAAGGAAGAAGTGCTGTCTTATTTCGACGGAATTCATCCGCGCCCGGCTCAAATGCTTGATCGCCCGACTTCCTGGCGTCGTTGGGCCACGGCCGACGCCGATCCGGTTGAGTCATGGAGCGCCGGCCGTTGCACCTTGCTGGGCGATTCCGCGCATCCCATGACGCAATACATGGCGCAGGGGGCGTGCATGGCACTGGAAGATGCCGTGACGCTGGGTGAAGCGGTGGCGCGCAGCGAGGGTGACTTCGAGGCAGCGTTCAAACTGTATGAGTCAATCCGCGTACCCCGTACCGCACGGGTTGTGTGGTCGACCCGTGAAATGGGGCTTATTTACCACGCCAAAGGTGTCGAGCGGCAAGTGCGTAATCTGCTCTGGAAGGGTAAGTCGCAAGAACAGTTTTATACGCAGTTGGAGTGGCTGTACGGCTGGAAGCAAGAGAACTGCCTGGAGCCGCGCTAAAAACTGCCGTTTTATCCGGATGCGGGGTACGCCAACCTGTATCCAGATGACTAAAAGATGTTTGCCGCTTTCTAAAAAGCCCAAGTCCGGTAGCGCACCGGCTTGGGCTTTCGCTTTTGTGCTTGAAATACGGTCGATATAGGGATAATTCCCAATGCCGTGCGCCCTCAAAAAGGTTGAAGGTTAAAGCATTTCTGTATAAAGTAGAGAAAATGTCTAAAACTGCAGCAGTAGCACGAAAATGCGGTGGGCCATCTCCAGGCGTCGTCCGGTGGCGTCAGGTTCACAGTGCTGCTGTGTCACTGGAAGGTTCCCATGTACTTGTTCATCGAGCAGGCTTTGAACGGCCTGCAATACAGTGCGTTGCTGTTCCTGCTGTCGGCGGGCCTGACGCTTATTTTCGGCATTATGAATGTCGTCAATCTGGCGCATGGTTCGTTTTATATGGTGGGTGCGTTTAGTGCGGCATCGGCCGTGGCCATGACAGGTTCGTTTTTCGCCGGCGCACTCGCGGCGGTGGTTAGCGCCGGGGTTTACGGCCTTATTGTGGAACGCCTGATTATCAGCAAGTTGTATCAGCGCGATCACCTGGATCAGGTGCTGGCAACGTTGGGGGTTATTTTCTTTACCAACGCGCTGGTGACGCTGGTGTTCGGGCGCAGCCCGCCTTACATGGATATTCCGCCCGTTTTTGCCGGTTCGGTTGAAATTGTTCCCGGGCTGAATTACCCCGTAATGCGTTTGGCGTTTATCGGTGCCGGCATTCTTGTGGCACTGGGTCTGTGGTATCTCATTTCGCGTACCCGGGTTGGCATGCTGGTGCGTGCCGGCGCCGACGACAACGACATTGTCGAGGCCCTGGGCATTAATATTCGTCGCCTGTTCTTGTTGGTGTTCGGGCTGGGTGCATTGCTTTGCGGGTTTGCCGGGGTAATGAGCGCACCGTTGCTGGCTATTGAAATCGGCATGGGCGAGGGTATTTTAATTACCACGTTTGTCGTCATTATCGTGGGTGGCGTGGGGTCTGTTCGCGGGGCGCTGGTGGGTTCCCTGCTGGTGGGCTTAACGGATTCTCTTGGCCGGGCGTACATTCCCATCTGGATGTCGCAAATCCTGCCGCCTACGGCAGCAGGGTCCGTGAGCGCCAGTCTGGTGTCCGCCAGTATCTATATTCTTATGGCCATCGTTCTGCTGCTCAAGCCGCGCGGCCTGCTCCCAGCTCAAAGGTAGTGAACAATGACTCGCAAATATATTGTTGTTGGATTAATTTTTGCCCTGCTATTGCTGGTGCCGCCTATTGCGAACGTAACCGATGACAGTTTTCTGGTCAGCATGGTTACCCGGTTCGTTATCTACGCGCTGGCTGCGGTTAGCCTCGATCTGGTGCTGGGCTATGGTGCGCTGATCAGTTTCGGTCATGCGGCGTTCTTTGGCCTGGGTGGCTATGTCGTCTCGATCATCGGCTTCCATATGGACATGGTCGATCCGTTATTCGGCTTTGTCGAGACCAATTCGGCGCTGATCATCTTGCCCCTGGCCATGCTGATTACTGCGGTGTTGGGGCTTATTATCGGTGCCCTTTCGCTTCGTACCAGCGGAGTGCAGTTCATCATGATTACGCTGGCCTTTGCGCAGATGCTTTATTTTGTGCTGGTGGGTCTGGTGCAGTATGGCGGCGACGACGGCATGCTGATTACGTACCGCAATGAATTGCCCTTTATCGATCTGGAAAATAACGTCGTGTTTTATTATTTGTGCGTCTTTTTCCTCATTGTGTGGGTGTGGTTCTGCCGTCGGATGGTGAATTCTCCGTTCGGTATGGTGCTGCGCGGGTTCAAGCAAAACGAACGGCGCAATGTGAATCTGGGTTATGCGCCCATGCGCTACAAGCTTACCGCTTTTGTTATTTCCGCCGCAGGTACAGGCCTGGCCGGAGCCCTCTGGGCCAACTATGCTTTGTATGCCAGCCCCGATATGGCTTCCTGGTTGAAATCGGGTGAGCTCATGGCAATGATCGTTCTGGGTGGCATGGGCAGCATCTTTGGTCCCATCATCGGCGCGGCTGTGTACATTGGGCTTGAGCAGGTCCTGGCAGCCTGGACGGAAAATTGGCTGTTGTTCCTTGGGCCCATTCTGATTCTCGTGGTGCTGTTCAGCCGCCGTGGTATTTTTGGCTGGCTGGTTGGAGGTCGCCACTATGACTGATAAAACCCCCAAACTTGAATTGCGCGAATTATGCAAGTCGTTCGGTGCGCTAACCGCAACCGACCACGTGAACCTGACGGTGCATTCCGATGAAATCCACGCGCTGATCGGGCCCAATGGTGCGGGCAAAACGACCTTGATTTCTCAAATCAGCGGTGAACTGATGCCAGACTCCGGCCAGATCCTGCTTGATGGCAATGACATTACCAAGGTACCGGCACACAAACGGGCTGCGGTGGGGCTGGCGCGGTCTTTCCAGATCAGCCAGCTGTATAAAGAGTTCACCGTCGAAGACAACGTGGCCATGGCCGTACAAGCACACACGAACATACGTTTCAATATGTGGCTCAATGCGCGAAAAGATGCGCAACTGCGAAAGCCCGCCTACGAGGCCTTGTGCAAAGTGGGTCTGGAGCACCGGTCGAACGAATTGGTATCGTCACTTGCCCATGGTGAAAAACGCCAGCTTGAACTGGCGATTGCATTGTCGTTGAACGCCCCGGTGCTTTTGCTCGATGAACCCATGGCCGGACTGGGTGCCGAAGAGTCCAAGCTCATGAAAGACATCCTGCTCGATCTGAAAGGCCAGTACGCGATGTTGCTGGTTGAGCATGATATGGACATTGTCTTCGCCGTGGCCGACCGGGTTACCGTGTTGGTCTATGGCCAGACGATCTTCACCGGCACCCCCGACCAGGTGCGTGAGCATCCGGAAGTGCGCGAAGCTTATCTGGGGAATGAATAATGCTGAAAGCCGAGAAACTGGAATCGGGTTACGCCGAAAGCAAAGTATTGTTTGGTCTCGACCTGGAAATTCCCGAAAAGAATGTGGTGTCGCTGATTGGCCGAAACGGCATGGGTAAAACCACGACGGTACGCACGGTAATGGGCATGTTGCCGTTGCAGGCCGGCACCATCACGTTCGATGGTCAGGTGGTCAATGGTTTTCGGCCGCATAAAATTGCGCGCCTGGGATGTGGTCTGGTGCCGGAGGGGCGTCACGTATTCCCGTCGCTTACGGTGTATGAGAATCTGTTTGCCACGGCACGCAACGACCATCAGGGGCCGTGGTCGCTTGAGACGGTTTATGAGTTGTTTCCCCGTTTGCATGAGCGCCGGAATCAGTCGGCCCGCACGCTTTCGGGTGGTGAGCAGCAAATGCTGGCAATTGGTCGCGCCCTGATGACCAACCCGCGTCTTTTGATTCTCGATGAGGCAACCGAAGGCCTGGCTCCCGTGATACGTCAGGAAATCTGGGCCTGCCTGCGACGCTTGAAGGAACAAGGCCAGACCATTTTGCTGATCGACAAGAACCTGAAGGAAATGCACGACCTGGTCGATCGGCACTATATGATTGAAAAAGGCCGCATCGTATGGAATGGTTCGTCCGACGAACTGATGTCGCAGCCTGAGCTGGTTGACCAGTATCTAGGCGTTTAACGACGTTTCAATCAGTTCCGCTGTCTTGCGGTAATGGGCTTGCAGCAGCGCCACCGCCTTGGCGCTGTCCCGACTCAGGGTGGCGTCGACCAGATCGCGATGCTCTTTGGAAACATCACGGGGGGCGTTGGTGCGGAAAAGGTTAACCAGCATAGGGCGCCGGTAGCGTTCCGTTTGCACGTAAAGCGTCATGGAAAAGTCTTGCAGCCAGCGTGAGTCGCACGCGGCGATCAGGGACTGATGCAAGGCCAAATGGCGCTGCTCAACCTGATCGTAATGCGCTTCAAACGCATCGTCGGAAACGGGTTGACGCGTAATCCACGACAGCGTGTGCAGGCAGCCTACGATATGAGCCTCCCATTCGGGGTTGCCGCGCTCAATGGAACGATTCAAGGCATCGCAATCAATCAGAATGCGGGTGCGCATGGAGTCGTGCATTTCCTTGAGCGATAGGGTGGCGACCCGAAAGCCTTTAAGCGCCTCTGCTTCAACCAGGCGTTCGCTGTGAAGCCGGTTCAGTGCTTCGCGCAGCGGTGAAAAGCTCAGTTGATATCGCGTTTTCAGAAACGCCAGCCGCAGGGCCCGACCTGGTTCAAGCGTGCCCGAGATAATGTCGCGCTTGAGGGCGCGATAGGCTTGCTCGGCCAGGGTCGAGGTTTTCTGCAGTGCAGCGGTTTCAGGCGCGGCGATCTGATTCATGCTGATGGATGTCATCGGGTTCGTAATCAAGAGATTCTTGCGCAGACGAATCGATAAACTGGGCCGATTGTTGCGGCAGGCGATTCACGCGCAAATCGAAAACATCGAAACGGTTGTAATGCCCGACGATGTCGTGCATTTGTCTGGGTTGAATGCACTTGGACAAATCGACATCGGCGTAAACAATGCCTTCCTTGTCGATAAGCGGTTTGCCGATTAACCGGCCATCGGGGCCGATGACGCCGGAAAACGCGCTGTTCTTGCGACGCAGCATCTTTTCCGCCTGAGGATGGGTGCTGCGGAAAGCCTGAATGATCTCGTCGGATACCGTGGAGCAAGACACCACGGTGTACACCTTGCCTTCAAAGGAGTGTGCCATGGCGCGCACCTTGATCGCTTCCGACATGTCGTAGTCGGGTGGCGCGACCGGCAATGAAATATAGCTGGCCACGTGCAGCAATTCGCCTTGTGCCAGCAGGCTGAAACGCGCCAGCGTGTTGGTGTTCTCGCCGCAGGCCAGGCCACCCAGTTTGCCGATAGCCGTGTCGTATACGCGTAAAGACGCGCCATCGCCGTTGGCCCAGGTGAGCTTTTCGGCCCAGGTGGGAATCAGTTTGCGATGGCGGCCCAGAATTTTGCCGTCTGGCCCAATGAAAACCATTGTGTTGTATATCGTGCCAATACCATTGCGATTGCGCTCGTTCACGCCGACGACCACGTGAATGCCGTTGGCCTTGGCCGCTTGTGCCACGCGATGGATTTCCGGCCCGGGTATTTCAATGGCGCTGCGTGCCAGCTTTTCGAACCAGGGGCTGCCCTCGACGGGCGACATGAACCAGTTCCAGTAGGGATAGCCGGCAATGAATACTTCCGGGAAGGCCACTAATTGAGCCCCCTTTTTTGCCGCTTCTTTAATCAGGTGGCACACTTTTTCCACAGTGGCGTCCGTGTCCAGGAACACCGGGGCGGCTTGGACGGCCGCCACTTTGCATTGGGGCAGATTGAGCATAATTTACACCGCGATAATGGGGTTACGGATCGTGCCGATGCCTTCAACGTGGGCTTCGATAACATCGCCCGGCCATAGCCACTCTTGTGGGTCGCGTCCGGCACCCACGCCCGACGGCGTGCCCGTGGCAATGATGTCGCCTGGCTCAAGCGTCATGCCCTGGCTGATGTCGGAAACCAGCGTTTTGACATTGAACAGCATGAATTTGGTGTTGGAGTCTTGCTTGGTTTCGCCGTTTTTCTTCAGCCACAGGTTCAGTGCCTGTGGCTCGGGGATTTCGTCGGCGGTGACGATGCAAGGTCCGAATGGGGCGTAGGTGTCCATGCCTTTGGAGTAAATCCATTGCCCTGCCCGGCGGTTGTCGCGTGCGCTGATATCCACCATGACGCTATAGCCGAATACATAATTCAGGGCGTCTTCTTCAGAAACGCGTTTGGCGCGCGTGCCGATAATGGCGGCCAGTTCCACTTCCCAGTCCATTTGCTGGGTGATTTTGGCGTTGTGTTCAACGGCATCGTCTGGGCCGATGACACTGGTAGGCGGCTTGGAGAAAATTACCGGTTGCTTGGGCAGGTCGGCCGAAGTGTCGAGCGAGCGGCTGGATTCTTCCACGTGCTCGACATAGTTCAGGCCGATGCCGAAAATGTTCTTGCGCGGGCGTGGAATCGGGGCCAGCAACTTCACATTCTGAAGCGGTTGGGTAACGCCAACCGGCCAGTCGTCGCGGAAGCTGTTCAGCAGTTCGGTTGTGGTGGCGATCGCGTTGGGGCCCAACTCGATGAAGTCGAGCATGTCGCAGGGCATGTCGTAGCCGGCGGCGTCGCCCAGCCATTGAATATCAACAACCAGGTTGTCAACCAGCGCGCCCAGGCGGGCTTCTTCCAGAACATTGCGACGATAGGTCACTAAACGCATGAATAATCCTTTTTCTTTAGTTAAACAAGAATGAAATGAGGACGGTGCTTCGACAATAAAAGCACCGGCCGGTTACAGGTTTTAATTACGCAACAATGGGCTGATGGCCGCCGTTTTCTTCCAGTGCTTCTTCGCGATAAAGGCCCAGTGATTTCATGACGGGCAAGTCGTTGAAGCAGAACAGGCAGGCATCTTCCGATTCGCTGGCGTTGGCATGTTCGTGGAGCATCCATGAGGGAACACAGAAAATATCGCGTTCCTGCCAGTTGAAGCGCTTGCCGTTGATAATGGAATAGCCTTTGCCTTTGGCGACCTGGTAGATATAGCTGCCGGTGTGGCGATGTGCTTTGGTATGTTCGCCCGGGCGAAGCATTTGCATGCTGGCGCCGATGGTTTGCATGACGGGGCCGCCGGTTTTCGGGTTCACATAGTTCATGAGCACGCCATCGTAGGGCGAACCATCGGTGACTTTGGCGTAGCGTGAAAGCGCTTCGTAAGTGGGTGCCCATTCGTATTTCAGCAGTGGCGAATAAGCATGGGTCCATTTGTCGTCGGCGGGAACCAGGCCGGTGCCGCCCCAGGTGGCGGTACTGTCGTCAACCGGGTGGGTTACGGCTTGCTGAAGCTCGGGATGCACCACGTAGAAATTGGCTTCCAGCGCGTTCATAAGAGGGATGTCCAGGCCGTCTTGCCAGATGCAGGGGGAGCCGTCTTCACTGACGCCGTGTTCATGCCAGGTACCGTTCGGCGTGAGCACGAAATCGTTCGCGCCCAGGGTCATTTTGTGACCATCAACAATCGTATAGGCGCCACTGCCTTCCATAATGAAACGCAGGGCACTGGCTGAGTGGGCGTGGGCCGAGGCCAGTTCACCCGGATGCATAACCTGCAGGCCGGAATAAAGCCAACCCACTGCCGCGGCAACATCCTGGCGGCCGGGATTGTTCAGGTAGACAACGCGTCGGCCGGCTTTTTCGGGGGAAACAAGGTCGACCGAGCGTAAGACATGTTCACGCAGGTCGCGGTAGCGCCAGATCACGGGTTCCGATGACGATTGCGGAAACCAGGGTTCGATTTTATTGGCAACGGTCCATAGCGCCCCTGTATTTAGGCGCTCCAGTTCGTCATAATAGTGGAGCAGTTCAGGGGTGTCTTCAACATTGGCGCGTCCGAGAACATCTTCCCGGAAGTTGTTGTTTTCACGTGCAGCAGCTTTCATGGGGGGCCTCCAGCAAGAGGATTTTATAAAATATGAGTAATTTTCGAAGACTTTACCGTTTTTGATTCGCCGAGACAAGGGTTTTCTCCACTATGGCAACCGACTGGACCGACCGCATCCGTTTGCGCAACCTGCGTTTTTTGCTCAGCCTGGCGCAAACACGCAATCTCAGTCATTCTGCTGCCGTATTGAATACGACCCAGCCTGCATTATCGAAGTGGTTGCGCGATCTTGAGGCGGATATCGGCCTGACATTATTTGAGCGGCATGCGCGGGGGCTGACGCCAACGGAGCACGGGTGGGTGCTGATCGAGCATGCCCGTCGGGTTGACGCGCAATTGAATCGGGCGGTGGACGACATGGCCTTGCTGCGCGAAGGCGGAGCCGGCCGTGTGGTTGTTGGGGCTTCAGGAGCGGCGGCGTCGGAAACCGCCCCTCGTGCAATCCTGGCCATGGCGCAGCAAATGCCCGAGCTGCGTATCGATCTGGTCGAAGGCACCATGGACCGCTTGCTGACGCAGCTGGCCCAGGGGGATCTGGATCTGGTGATCGGTCGCACGGCACAGAAAACGATTGATCACACGCTGATTCGTTCCGAGTTGCTGTATACCGAGCCGGTGGTGCTGGTGGCGCGTCCGGACCACCCTTTATTTGGCCAGGGAGAAATCGGCTGGGATGATGTTTTGCGGTACCGCTGGATTGTATGGCCGCGCCAGACACCGGTACGTAATGCGCTTGAGGCGGCGCTGGCCAATGCCGGGCGTGTTTTGCCCTCTAACTATATAGAGACCAATTCGGTCATTGCGAACGTAACCCTGCTGAATCACAGTGACATTATCGGCACCGCATCGTATCGTACGACGTTAATGCTCAATCGCATGAGGCTGTTGCGAATCCTGCCGGTCGATTTGAAGGGTTTTGGTTCCGTGTCGATGTATTGGCGCCGGGATGAAATCTTTCCACGCTCGATCGAGTGTGCACTGGAATGCATTCGTGAAGCGGCCCGGGAGTACGATGACACCTATGATGACACGTTCGATTGAAGCAGCCCCAACACGGTATCGATTGCCGCTTTTCGGGGCGTTTTGCGGATAACGGCATGCACGTGCGCTTGAAGGTTGGGATGTTCAAGCGGGATGAAGTGCAGCGTGTTGGGCTGGTAACTGCGGGTGGACGACGGCACAACGGCAACCCCAAGCCCGGCGCTGACCAGGCTGAGCTGGGCCGGCACTTCTGCAACACTGTGTGTTATGCCGGGTGTAAAGCCGTCGGCAATGCAGGCGTTGAAAAGCTTTTCCGCGAATCGAGACGTTTCCCGCCGCAGCATGATGAACCGCTCGTTGGCCAGTTGCGGCAACCGGATGCTTGTGTGCCCGGCCAGGGGATGTTTCCTGGGCATGGCGACCAGCAGCGGGTCGGGCCAAAGCAGGCGGCTGCATAAAAGCTCGTCTTCGACTGACTGACGTGAAATGCTGATGTCAATGCGCTGTTCGCGCAAGGCGTCGATCTGGTCGTTCGGGGCCATTTCGTTCAGTACGACATCAATTTCGGGGTGCGATTGCGCGAGGTCGCTGATAAACTGTGGCAAGGGGCCAAGGAAATGCGAACCGGAAAGCCCGATTTCCACACGGCCCGCCAGCCCGCTGTGTATGTTTTGTACCCGCTGCACGGCGTCTTTCAGGCGGCTTTGCACAATCCGTACATCTTGCAGAAAGGCTGTGCCGGCGTCGGTCAGTTCTACCTTCCGGCTGTTGCGGTAGAACAGTTTCACGCCCAGTTCTTCCTCCAGTTGCGCTATCTGGGCACTGAGCGGGGGTTGCGAAATGTGCAAACGTTCGGCGGCGCGGGTAAAGTTAAGTTCTTCTGCCAGCGCGGTGAAGTAGCGTAATTGGCGAAATTCCATGTTGGCCGGTAGGATTCACGCGCTGCGTTTATAGGTAAAACATGGTACGCAAGACGAAATGAATATTGGTTTAATCGCCGGGAATCGGCGATGATTGGACAGACTCAACTCATTATATAAGGTGAACTTCAATGTCACGTAACTATCGTATCGGTCAAATTGTGCCCAGCTCCAACACCACAATGGAAACGGAAATCCCTCTCATGCTGCGTAGCCGTGAAGCGCATTTCCCCGAGCGCTTTACGTTCCATTCCAGCCGCATGCGCATGAAGAAGGTTACCAAGGAAGAGCTCGAAGCAATGGATCGCGACTCCGACCGTTGCGCCCTTGAATTGTCCGACGCACGCGTCGACGTGCTCGGTTATGCCTGCCTGGTGGCCATTATGAGCATGGGTCTGGGCTATCATCGCCAGTCGGAACAGCGTCTGCACGACGTGACAGTTTCCAATGGCGGCGAAGCACCGGTTGTATCCAGCGCGGGTGCACTGGTCGAAGGCCTGAAAACCATGGGTGCCAAGAAAGTTTCCATTCTTACCCCCTACATGAAGCCGCTTACACAATTGGTGGTCGACTACATCGAAAATGAAGGAATCGAAGTGCACGATGCGGTGTCGCTGGAGATTCCCGATAATCTTGACGTAGGTCGCCAGGACCCTTTGGCGCCGGCTGAGCACATCAAGAAAGTGAATACATCGGGTGTCGATGTGGTTGTGTTGTCGGCTTGCGTGCAGATGCCTTCGTTCCAGTCGGTGCAGCAGGTTGAAGACCGCCTGGGCCTGCCTGTGACGACCGCAGCGATCAGCACGGTGTATCAGATGCTGAAAGTGCTTGAGCTGGAACGCAAAGTGCCAAATGCCGGCGCATTGCTGTCGGGCAAATATTAAAATACGGGGGCGCCCCTGATGCATTCCGGGGCCCGGATTCAGGCAGCGCTGCGTAGGTGATTGCGGCGCTGCTTTAAATTCAGAAATAGTCCTTGCGTAATTTTCGCTGACGGTTTATACTAGAAAACTTGCTGAATAAAATTGGCAAGAACTCGTTATTAGGCAAGATTTCAACCCAGGGTTCATTTTGAACCTGACGGGACCAAAACTGATTAGGTTTTTTCCAATTGTTGGTAGAAAACGTAATTAAGTTGGCACAGGAACAATCATGATACAAATGCAGACCACGCTGGACGTGGCCGATAACACGGGTGCACGCTCTGTCATGTGCATCAAGGTGTTGGGCGGCTCCAAGCGCCGTTATGCCGCTATTGGCGACGTTATCAAAGTCAGCGTCAAAGAAGCGGCTCCGCGCGGACGCGTCAAAAAAGGCGAAATTTATAACGCTGTGGTGGTTCGTACCGCCAAGGGCGTACGTCGTAAAGACGGCTCGTTGATCAAGTTTGGCGGCAACGCCGCAGTATTGCTCAATGCCAAGCTGGAACCCATCGGTACCCGTATCTTCGGTCCTGTTACGCGCGAATTGCGTACAGAGAAGTTCATGAAGATCGTGTCGCTGGCCCCAGAAGTGCTGTAAGGAGCGATCATGGAAAAAATTCGTAAAGGCGACGAAGTCATTGTTTTGACCGGTCGCGACAAAAAGCGTCGTGGTACCGTGCTTCAGCGCGTTGATGCCGATCATGTTCTGGTCGAAGGTATCAATGTCGTCAAGAAACATGTCAAGCCTAACCCCATGGCGGGTTCCCAGGGCGGCATCATCGACAAGACCATGCCCATTCATATTTCGAATGTGGCTATTTACAACCCCGAAAGCGGCAAGGCCGATCGCGTGGGTGTAAAAGATGTCGATGGCCGTAAAGTTCGTGTTTTTCGTTCCAGCGGCGCAGTCGTTGGCGCTAAAGCGTAAGGGGCGACAAAATGGCTCGTTTACAAGAGTATTACCGCAACAAGGTCACTGCCGACCTGCAAGCCAAATTTGGCTACAAAAGCGTGATGGAAGTGCCGCGTATTACCAAGATCACTCTGAATATGGGTGTGTCTGAAGCCGTGGCCGACAAAAAAGTTATTGAACACGCCGTTTCCGACCTCTCGAAAATTGCCGGTCAGAAGGCAGTGATTACCAAGACACGCAAATCCATCGCGGGTTTCAAGATCCGTGATAACTACCCTATTGGCTGCATGGTCACGCTGCGTGGCCGCCGCATGTATGAATTCCTTGATCGCCTGGTTGCCGTTGCGCTGCCTCGCGTACGGGATTTCCGCGGTATTTCGGGTCGTGCATTCGATGGCCGGGGTAACTACAACGTCGGGGTTAAAGAGCAAATCATTTTCCCTGAAATTGAATATGACAAGATCGACGCGGTGCGCGGGCTGAACATCAGCATTACCACCACTGCCAAGACCGACGACGAAGCCAAGGCGTTGCTTACTGCCTTCAGCTTCCCGTTTCGTAACTAAGGGGCGATGACGTGGCTAAACTTTCACTGATTAATCGCGACATTAAACGTGCCAAGCTGGCTGAAAAATATGCTGCCAAGCGCGCTGCACTGAAGACGATCATCGACGATCAGTCCAAGTCAGACGAAGAGCGTTATCAGGCGCGCTTGCAATTGCAGAAACTTCCTCGTAATGCCAATCCCACACGTCAGCGTAATCGCTGTGTGGTTACAGGCCGTCCGCGTGGCGTTTACGCCAAGTTCGGGCTCACCCGTCACAAGTTGCGCGAAATGGCGCTGCGTGGCGAAGTGCCTGGCATGACTAAAGCTAGCTGGTAGGAGAAAACACCATGAGCATGAGCGATCCCATCGCCGACATGTTGACACGGGTGCGTAATGCACAAATGG
Source organism: Pusillimonas sp. UBA3987 (assembly GCA_002384935.1). Classification (GTDB taxonomy): domain Bacteria; phylum Pseudomonadota; class Gammaproteobacteria; order Burkholderiales; family Burkholderiaceae_B; genus Neopusillimonas. Next base: position 183,843 of record DGCD01000014.1, on the reverse strand, counting down.
TCAACAAAACGTCGGTCAGCATGCCCTCCTCGAAGCTAAAGGCAGCCATTGCTGCCGTGCTGAAAGACGAAGGCTATATCGATAGTTTTGAAGTTACCGGTGAACAGGCCAAGCCTGTTCTTGAAATTGGCCTGAAATATTATGCGGGTCGTCCGGTAATCGAGCGTATTGAACGTGTATCACGCCCGGGTTTGCGTATCTACAAAGGTCGCAACTCGATCCCTCAGGTCATGAACGGCCTGGGTGTGGCAATCGTTTCCACCCCGCGTGGCGTGATGACCGACCGCAAGGCCCGTGCAACGGGTGTTGGCGGCGAAGTTCTGTGCTACGTAGCTTAAAGGGGTATTAATATGTCACGTATTGCCAAGTATCCCGTTACGCTGCCCAAGGGCGTCGAGATCACCTTGAACCCCGACCAGATCATGGTCAAGGGCCCACTGGGCACCTTGTCGCAAACGCTTACCGGTGACGTTAAAGTCGCGCAGCAGGAAGACAAGTTAACGTTTGCAGTTGCCAACGATTCGCGTCATGCATTGGCGATGTCGGGTACAGTGCGAGCACTGGTCAGCAACATGGTTACCGGTGTCAGCAAGGGTTTTGAACGTAAACTGAATCTGGTTGGCGTGGGTTACCGCGCTCAGCTTCAGGGTAACGCGCTGAAATTGCAGTTAGGCTTCTCGCACGATGTGCTGCATCCCATTCCCGAGGGCGTCAAAATTGAATGCCCCACCCAGACGGAAATCGTCGTTAAGGGTTCGGATAAGCAGGTTGTGGGTCAGGTAGCGGCTGAAATTCGTTCCTATCGTGAACCTGAGCCATATAAAGGCAAGGGCGTTCGTTATAGTGACGAAACAGTCATCCTCAAAGAAACCAAGAAGAAGTAAGCGCGCAGGCAAGGAAGAATTATGGATAAAAGAATCTCCCGTTTGCGTCGTGCAATTGCGACCCGTCGGAAAATCTCCGAGCTGCGTGTTAATCGCCTCTCGGTTTCCCGCTCCAATTCGCACATTTACGCCAACATTATTTCGCCGGAAGGTGATCGCGTTCTGGTCAGTGCTTCAACCATTGAGCCGGAAGTTCGCAAGGAAATGGCAAGCGGCAGCAATGTGGCCGCAGCAACCCTGGTGGGCAAGCGCGTAGCCGAGAAAGCCAAAGCAGCTGGCATCGAGCAGGTTGCTTTTGATCGCTCGGGCTTCCGTTATCATGGCCGCGTTAAAGCGTTGGCCGAAGCCGCGCGTGAAGCCGGCCTGAAGTTCTAAGCAAGGAATTGTCATATGGCTAAAGCACAAGGCAAGCATACCGCCGACAAAGAAGACGACGGCTTGCGTGAAAAAATGATCGCGGTTAACCGTGTCAGCAAAGTGGTAAAGGGTGGTCGCACCATGAGCTTTGCAGCACTGACCGTGGTGGGTGACGGCGATGGTCGCATCGGAATGGGTAAAGGTAAAGCCCGTGAAGTGCCGGTCGCTGTTCAAAAAGCAATGGAACAGGCTCGCCGTGGTCTGGTAAAGGTTCCGCTGAAAAGTGGCACACTGCACCACACGGTTGTTGGTAAGCACGGTGCATCCACCGTTCTTATTTCGCCTGCTGCCGAAGGTACCGGTGTGATTGCAGGCGGCCCCATGCGCGCGATTTTCGAAGTAATGGGTGTTCGCAACGTGGTTGCGAAGAGCTTGGGTTCAAGCAATCCCTACAACCTGGTTCGTGCAACGCTGAATGGTTTGCGCGCTTGCTCGACACCGGCCGATGTTGCCGCCAAACGTGGCAAGTCGGTAGAAGAAATTCTGGGGTAAGTCATGACGACACAAAAGCAAATCAAAGTAACCCTGGTGCGTTCTGTTATTGGTACAAAGCAGTCACATCGCGCTACAGTGCGCGGTTTGGGCCTGCGTCGTGTCAATAGCACTAGCGTATTGGTCGACACCCCCGAGGTTCGCGGGATGATCCGTAAAGTGGATTACCTCGTGTCGGTCTCGGAAGTCTGAAAGGAATCGACATGTCTGTAACGCAATTGAATTCTCTGCAGCCCGCTCCAGGCAGCAAGCGTCAACGCCGCCGAGTTGGTCGTGGCATTGGCTCCGGTCTGGGCAAAACTGCTGGCCGTGGCCACAAAGGTCAAAAATCGCGCTCCGGCGGTTTCCACAAGGTGGGCTTCGAGGGCGGTCAAATGCCTTTGTATCGCCGTTTGCCAAAGCGCGGCTTTACTTCCATGGGTCGTCACCTGCGCGCTGAAGTGCGCCTGTCGGAAATTCAGGCTTTGCCCGTTGATGAAATCGACGTCCAGGCCCTGAAGCAGGCAGGTGTGGTTGGCCACGGTGTCCGTTTCGTGAAAGTGATCAAGTCAGGCGAATTGTCTCGCAAAGTCACGCTTAAAGGCGTTTCGGCGACGGCAGGTGCGCGTGCGGCAATTGAAGCAGCCGGCGGTTCGCTGGTTGAATAAGGGGTAACGGGTGGCTAAGGCTCAGGCACAGAGTAAAGCAGGTCCACGCTACGGCGATTTAAAGCGTCGTATCATTTTCCTGCTGCTGGCCCTGGTGGTTTACCGGCTCGGTACGCATATACCCGCGCCCGGTATCAACCCCGATGCGCTGGCGGAAATGTTCCAGCAGAATCAAAGCGGCATCTTGGGCTTGTTCAACATGTTCTCGGGTGGCGCGCTGGAGCGCTTTTCGGTAATGGCGTTGGGTATCATGCCGTACATTTCAGCTGCGATTATCATGCAGTTGATGTCGGTTGTCGTGCCCTCGCTTGAAGCCCTGAAGAAAGAAGGCGAGGCCGGGCGCCGCAAAATCACGCAGTACACCCGCTACGGCACGGTGTTTCTGGCGTTGATTCAGGCGGTGGGTATATCTGTTGCGCTTGAATCGCAGCCGGGCCTGGTGATCGAATCGGGCATGCTTTTCCGCTTCACGACGGTCGTTACCCTGGTCACCGGAACCATGTTCCTGATGTGGCTGGGTGAGCAGATTACCGAACGCGGCATCGGCAATGGGATTTCCATCCTGATCTTCGCCGGTATTGTGGCGGGTCTGCCCAGTGCGCTGTCGGGCATGATGGATCTGGTTCGTACCGACGCCATGTCTGTCCTGTCTGCACTGTTCATTCTGGTGCTGGTAGTGGCGGTAACGTATTTCGTTGTATTCGTGGAGCGTGGTCAGCGTCGTATTACGGTGAACTATGCCAAGCGCCAGGTTGGGAACAAAATGTATGGGGGGCAAAGCTCGCATTTGCCGCTGAAGCTGAATATGGCCGGTGTTATTCCGCCTATTTTCGCCTCGTCCATCATTCTGTTGCCGGCAACGATTACCAGCTGGTTTTCCAGCAACCCCGATATGCGCTGGCTTAGTGACCTTGCCGGGGCGTTGGCTCCGCATCAGCCGCTGTATGTCACGTTGTTCTCAGCGTTAATTATTTTCTTCTGCTTTTTCTATACGGCCTTGGTTTTCAATAGTCGTGAAACGGCAGATAACCTGAAAAAGAGTGGTGCTTTCGTTCCAGGTATCCGCCCGGGTGAACAGACCGCACGTTATATCGACAAGATTCTCATGCGTCTGACACTGGTTGGCTCCATCTACATCACGGCGGTGTGTCTGCTGCCTGAATTCATGCAGATGCGCTGGAACGTACCGTTTTATTTCGGTGGCACTTCGCTTTTGATTATTGTCGTAGTAACGATGGACTTCATGGCTCAGGCTCAGTCCTACATGATGTCTCAACAGTATGATTCGTTGCTTAAGAAGGCGAACTTCAAAGGCGCGGGTCTGCCAACGCGGTAATTTGAAATGGCAAAAGATGACGTCATTCAGATGCAGGGTGAAGTAATAGAGAACCTGCCTAACGCAACATTCCGCGTCAAGCTGGAAAATGGCCATGTCGTTTTGGGCCATATCTCAGGCAAGATGCGTATGCATTACATCCGGATTTTGCCGGGTGACAAGGTCACAGTGGAACTCACGCCCTATGATCTGTCTCGCGCCAGAATTGTGTTCCGCTCGAAATAAGCGGCCCGGGTAAAGGAAACTAGGAGTCAACCATGAAAGTAATGGCATCGGTAAAAAGAATTTGCCGTCATTGTAAAGTTATTAAACGTCACGGCGTGGTACGTGTAATTTGCACCGATCCCCGTCATAAGCAGCGTCAAGGCTAATTGCCGACACGTAACGGATTAACAAGGAACAGTCATGGCCCGTATTGCTGGCATTAACATTCCGCCGCATCAGCACACTGTTATCGGTCTTACCGCCATTTTTGGCGTCGGCCCGACACGTGCTCGTCAAATTTGTGACGCAACCGGCATCGAACGTACAAAGAAAGTCAAGGATCTTACCGACGCTGAGCTCGAAAAAATTCGCGAGCAGGTGGGATCGTTCACGGTTGAGGGTGACCTGCGCCGTGAAGTTCAACTGTCTATCAAGCGTCTGATCGACCTGGGAACCTATCGCGGCCTGCGTCATAAGCGTGGTCTGCCGGTGCGTGGTCAGCGTACACGCACCAACGCGCGTACCCGTAAAGGTCCGCGTCGTGCAGCGGCTTCCCTGAAGAAATAATCTCGAGGACTTAGAAGATGGCGAAAGCTTCCAACAGCGGCGCATCGCGCGTACGCAAGAAAATCAAGAAGGTTGTGTCGGACGGCATTGCGCACGTTCACGCATCCTTCAACAACACAATCATTACGATTACCGACCGTCAGGGCAATGCATTGTCCTGGGCGACATCGGGTGGTGCAGGCTTTAAAGGCTCGCGTAAATCCACACCGTTTGCTGCTCAGGTTGCTGCTGAAGCGGCAGGTCGCACCGCGATTGAATACGGCATCAAGAATCTTGAAGTACGTATCAAAGGCCCCGGCCCCGGTCGCGAATCGTCCGTACGTGCGTTGAATGCGTTGGGTATCAAGATCACAAGTATCTCCGATATCACACCGGTTCCGCACAATGGTTGCCGTCCGCCCAAGCGCCGTCGCATTTAAGAGGAAGCATCATGGCACGTTATATTGGACCTAAATGCAAGCTCTCGCGTCGCGAGGGTACCGATCTTTTCCTGAAGAGCGCCCGTCGTTCGCTCGATTCCAAGTGCAAGCTGGAATCCAAACCAGGTCAGCACGGACGCACTTCAGGTGCCCGTACATCCGACTACGGTTTGCAGCTACGCGAAAAGCAAAAGCTCAAGCGTATGTACGGCGTACTGGAAAAGCAGTTTCGTAAATACTTTGCTGAAGCAGAGCGCCGTCGTGGCAACACAGGCGAAACGCTCATTCAGTTGCTGGAATCGCGTCTGGACAACGTTGTATACCGCATGGGCTTTGGCTCGACTCGTGCCGAAGCGCGCCAGTTGGTCAGCCATCGCGCCATCCAGGTAAACGGCCATACAGCCGACATCGCTTCGATGATCGTCAATGCCGGTGATGTGGTTACCATTCGCGAGAAATCCAAGGCGCAAACCCGTATTCGCGAAGCCCTTGATCTGGCTGCGGGTATCGGTTTCCCCCAGTGGGTTGAAGTCGACGCAACCAAGTTAACCGGCACATTCAAACAAGCCCCCGATCGTGCCGATGTTGCTCGCGACATCAACGAGTCGATGGTTGTGGAATTGTATTCGCGTTAATTCGCGTCTGCACACTACAGTGTCAGGCTTTGGCCCACTTTTCAGTCAAATCTGGAAAGTGGGCTTTGCAGTGAAAATTCCCGGCAGTTTTATATTGCCTTTCTTGTCCGTCAGCCTTATCGGTGTAACGAGCCGAGGGTATTGAAAAGGAACATACATGTCGTCACAAGCTCTGTTGAAACCCCGTTCCATCGAGGTTGAATCCATTACGCCCAATCATGCGAAAGTCATCATGGAGCCGTTCGAGCGCGGTTATGGCCATACGTTGGGTAACGCATTGCGCCGCATCCTGCTGTCGTCAATGACAGGTTATGCGCCGACCGAAGTGCAGATCACGGGTGTGGTTCACGAGTACTCCACGCTGCCCGGCGTGCGTGAAGACGTTGTTGATATCCTGCTGAACCTGAAAGGGGTGGTGTTCAAACTGCACAATCGGGAAGAAGTTACGCTCACGCTGCGCAAGCAGGGTCCCGGCGAAGTGAAGGCGTCCGATATCGAATTGCCTCACGACGTGGAGATCATCAACCCGGATCACACCATTGCCACGTTAACCGACGAAGGCAAGCTGGAAATCCAGATCAAAGTGGATCAGGGACGCGGATATGTGCCCGGTAATGTACGTGCCTTGTCGGAAGACAATGCTCATACGATTGGTCGTATTATTCTCGACGCCTCCTACAGCCCGATCCGTCGTGTGAGCTACGCTGTTGAAAGCGCGCGTGTCGAGCAGCGTACCGACCTCGACAAGCTGGTCATGGACATCCAGACCAATGGCGTTATTTCTCCTGAAGAAGCCGTGCGCCAGTCGGCTCGTTTGCTGATGGACCAAATTTCGGTCTTCGCCGCGCTCGACGGTCCAGGTGATGTCGTAACCGAAACAGTGGGCGGTAGCCGTGGTGGCAGCAAAGAGCCCATCGATCCGGTCTTGCTGCGTCCGGTCGACGATCTCGAACTGACCGTACGTTCCGCCAATTGCCTGAAAGCCGAAAATATCTACTACATTGGCGATTTGATCCAGCGTACCGAAAACGAGTTGTTGAAAACACCCAATCTCGGTCGTAAATCGCTCAACGAAATCAAAGAAGTGCTGGCTGCGCGCGGCCTAACTTTGGGTATGAAGCTTGATAACTGGCCCCCTATCGGGCTGGAACGTCCCTAAACGGGCTGGTTAGATCAAGTATTTTTTTATGCATGGTGGCGGCTTCAGTTTGCCGCCATGCTTATTCAGCCAACCGGACCGCGGCCCAGGCCGATAGAAGATCCGGTTAACCACGCTGGCTTGCCTTGGCAATGCCGGTTTTAAGATTCAAAGGAAATTATCATGCGTCACCGCAGTGGATTACGTAAACTGAACCGCACCAGTAGTCACCGTTTGGCGATGTTTCGCAACATGGCCGTATCGTTGATTACACACGAAGCAATCAAAACAACCGTTCCCAAAGCCAAAGAGTTGCGGCGCGTTATCGAGCCGTTGATCACCCTGGGCAAAGAGCCTACCCTGGCCAATAAACGGTTGGCTTTCGCGCGCTTGCGCGATCGCGACGCGGTCGTCAAGCTGTTCGACGAACTCGGCCCACGTTTCAAAGAGCGTAACGGTGGTTACACTCGTGTATTGAAAATGGGTTTTCGTCAGGGCGACAACGCACCCATGGCTTTCATGGAACTGGTTGACCGTCCCGCCGAAGAAGAAGCGCAAGACGACGCAGAGTAAGCAAGGTAAAAAGCCAGGGGTACCGAAACAATCGGTACTTCGGCTTGCCGAATATTTTGGCCCCGCAAGGGGCTATTTTTATGGGTTTCGCTTTTAAAATGCTTGAAGGTTCAAGTTTTTTGTAACAATTCGGGGAAACCCTGCCCGATAGCGCTTGTTCGCTTACTTAAAACCCAATAAAGTTTCAGCATGACATATGATTTGATCTGTCAATGTTCTATGTGTTTCTTAAGGGGAAGTTGAATGCTTAAAAAATTAGCTCTGGGGTGTATGGCTTCGGCCGTTATGGCATTAAGTACGAATGTCATGGCAAAAGACCCTGTTCGTATCGGTTTTATTACTACGCTCAGCACACCGGCTGGTTACTTGGGTGAAGATGCCCGCGACGGCTTCAATCTTGCTATTAAACAAGGTAATGGCACGCTGGGCGGCGTTGCGGTTGAAACGATTGTTGAAGACGACGGCCTCAAGCCGGCCAATGGCAAGCAAATTGCCGACCGCCTGCTGGCTGACGATGTCAAGCTGTTTACCGGCGTGATCTTCTCGAATGTGCTGACCGCGATTGCCCCTTCCATTGCCAAAGATGACGCTTTCTACGTTAGTGTGAACGCAGGCCCGTCTCCTTTCGCCGGCAAGCGGTGCATGAAGAACTATTTCGTCGCTTCCTACGAGAATTCGGCGTTGCATGCCGCCGGTGGTGCCGCTGCCAATGAACTGGGCTATAAGCGCGTTGCCCTGGTTGCTCCCAACTACCAGGCCGGCCGCGATGCCTTGACCGGTTTCAAGCGTGAATACAAAGGCGAAGTGGTGGCCGAGCTTTACACAAAGCTTGATCAGAACGACTTTTCAGTTGAAATGGCACGTTTGCGCGATCTGAATCCCGACGCAATCTACGAGTTCCATCCGGGTGGCCTGGGCATTAACTTTGCCAAACAATATGCGGCTTCGGGTTTGGGCGAAACCATCCCGATGATTCTGCCGGTTTTCTCAATGGATAACCGCATGCTTAAAGCAACGGGTGATTCGGCTGAAGGTCTGTATACAGTTGCCCTGTGGTCCCAGAACCTCGACGTGCCCGAGAACAAAGCCTTTGTCGAGGCATTCCAGAAAGAGTATGGCCGCATGCCTACCCACTATGCTGCTACGGCGTACGATTCTGCCAACTTGATTGGTTCGGCCTTGAAAGCGGTAGATGGCGACATGAGCAAAACCGATGCTTTCCGCGACGCATTGCAAAAGGCGGATTTCAAGGCCGTTCGTGGCAACTTCAAGTTTGATACAAACCACCATCCGATTCAGGATTACTACCTGATGAAACTTGAACGCGACGAAAACGGTGAACTGACACCTAATGTGGTTCGCAAAGTCATGGAAATGCAGGAAGACGTCTTCAAGTCGGAATGCGAAATGAATTAAGTATGGAATAACCAATAAGAACAGGCTTTGGCCTGAACAGGTAGACAGACCTACTTTGAACCCCCGCTTGCGGGGGTTTTTTATATGCTTTCCATCATGCGTATGGGTGGAGGGTCATGTGAAGCCGGACTATACCGAGAGCTCCTCTACCAGCGCGCTGATTAATTGAGCGGCCGGCAGTGACCGCGCCATTGGCGCCGCCTGGCCGGCCCAATGCGCTGCAAACGTATCATTCCCAAGTTTGCTGGCCGCTGCATTCAATTGTTTGGCGGCATCGTAGGCAATCGGGTATGCGGGCGGCTTCATCCCTACTGCCTGTTCCGCATGGTTGATGAATCGGTTTCGGATACCGCGCGCCGGTCGCCCCGAGAGTGCTGACGTTAAAACCGTTGCGCCCGCATGTTCGCTTTTGAGGTTATTTCGATAACCTTCGTTGGCCGCCGATTCCGGACACAGGATGAAGGCAGTGCCAAGCTGGGCAGCCGCCGCCCCCAGGGCCAGCGCGGCTTTAATACCCTGGCCGTCCATAATGCCTCCGGCAGCAATAATGGGCAGGTTTATTTCCCGGACCAGCAAGCGAATCAGCACCGACGTGCTTAATCGTTCATCCATCGTATCGGGCTTGAAGATGCCCCGGTGCCCGCCTGCCTCAATGCCTTGGGCAACGATGGCATCGACGCCCGATGCCTGAATGTGTCGTGCTTCCTCGAAATTCGTGGCCGTTGCCAGCGTATAAATACCGGCTTGCCGCAGGGCTTGAATTTGCTCTGACGGTGGCAATCCAAAATGGAAGCTGACTACCGCCGGGCGCGTTTCCAGCAGCATGTTGAATGCTTCGTCATCGGCAAGGAAGCTTTTGTATATTTCATCGAGCGCAGTGGGCAACGCCGCACCGCATTCCTTGAACAGCGGTGCCAGGTGTTCCAGCCACGCCTGCTCCTGTGCCGCGTTCCGCTTAGGGGGCTCATGACAGAAAACGTTGACGTTGAAGGGGCGTGACGTCAGTGCGTGTGTCTGTTCGATCATTTCCCTGGCCTGGGGCACGCTGCTTGCACCAATACCCAGAGAGCCCAGACCCCCGCCATTGGATACCGCAGCGACCAGCTTGGGCGTGGCAACGCCGGCCATTGGGGCCTGGATGATGGGATGATGAATGCCCAGCCGGGCGGCGAGTGAATTGAAGTTACTCATGATCAAGTGGTGCTTCTAATGGATCGCGGGAAGTATGGAAAAACAATGTTAACAAGTCTTTCTATCCCGCCAATATAACAAGCGTTGCCCCTGGCGTGGTTAGACCACATCCCGACATGATTGACCGAAACCATTGTATGTTACATTAATGCAAATGAGAATTGATGTTGTTTCCATTCGTATATAAAATTCATCGTTATGACAAAAATATGACGGGAGTTTGTATGCGACAAGAGAAGCGATTTACCCTGGTTCGGGCGTGTCCGGCCCCGGGGTTACGCGTGAATACGCTGGCGGGTATATTGGCAGTAGCGGGTTTATTCACCCTGCCAGTGCAGGCACAAACCAATGGTACGCAAAGCGAAGCCGGTCAGGCTCCGGTGGCGACTTTGCCCCAGGTTACCGTCCAGGGCGTGCGGCTCGATACATCGATCCAACAGTTGAATGAGCCCGTGGATGGGGGGGCACTGGGGTCGAAGACCCAGTTGGAGACGCCATTTTCCACGACGGTCGTGACCGGTGAAGAGCTCGAGCGTCGTCAAGTGACAAAACTGGGAGACGTATTCACGCTGGATGCTGCGGTGTCGGATAACAGCGCTCAGGATGGTGCATGGGCGAATTATCTTACGGTTCGAGGGCTGCAGCTCGATTGGCAAAATGGCTATCGTATCGATGGCAAGCCATTTCTAAGCTATGTCACGGTCTTGCCTTACGAGCAGTTGGAGCGTGTTGAACTGCTCAAGGGCGCCAGTGGATTTATGTATGGCTTTGGGTCGCCCGGCGGTATTATCAACTACGTTACAAAGCGCCCCACCAAAGAGCCTGTACGACAGGTCAGCCTGGGATACCGCTCCGACAGTATTTTTCGCGAGAGCGCGGATATTGGAGGACGTGCAGGCCACAATGACTGGTTCGGCTATCGGTTGAATGTGACGCACGAAGAAGGCGATGGGTTCAATAAAAACAAATTGAACCGCAATGCCGTTTCCCTGGCCCTCGATGCACGCATTACTGAAAAACTGACCTGGGACATGCAGGCGTTATACCAGCACCGTAAAACAAAAGACCCCGAACCCACGATCTACACGGGAACTTACGTAGGAACCGATTTGCCCTCGCCCGTGCGTAATAATGAAAAACTGGTTGGCGAAGGTAGCTATGTCGATAACGAGTTTCGTTATTTTGCTACAGGGCTGGAGTACCAGTTGGCACCTGCCTGGAAAGTGAGAACCGACTTCAGTCATGCCACGACCCGGACACGCCGTGCCGAGGAGGTGATCTTCCTGAGCAACCAGGCGGGCGACTATGAAGACTATCGCTCAGACTACGGCGAGTTCTACCAGTTCAACTCCTGGCAGACGCAAGTGGAAGGACAATTCCAAACAGGATCTGTGGGCCACGACCTGGTGGCAGGGGTCGCTTATCAAGACCAGCATACCGATTTGGCGGCAAATGGTATCTACAAGCCGATTGGTACCGGAAATCTGTGGACACAGAATACCAATGCTTTCTACACCTCAGGCACCATGGATAATGGCTTGGGGATGTATCGCGCGAACACGATTACGCAAAAATCGGTGTATGCCAGCGATACATTGAAATTCTCGCCCGAATGGTCGCTGCTTGCGGGTGTGCGCTATACGAATTACGAGCAGCGCACCTTCACGCCGGCGGGCGTTCAGAGCAGCGTTTATAAGAAAAGCGGTGTGCTGACGCCGACCCTGGCCTTAATGTATAACTTCACGCCACGGACCATGGCTTACGCCAGTTATGTGGAGTCGCTGGAGCCGGGAACGATTGTTGGCAGTACCTATGCCAACGCAGGCGCGTTGCTGGATCCCTTGAAAAGCCGTCAATATGAAATTGGCGTAAAAACGGAACAAGACGGCTGGTCTGCTACCGCCGCAGCGTTCCGTATCGAGAAAGCGGCCCAGTACACCAACGCGTCGAATGAGCTGGTGCAGGATGGTGAATCTCTATTCCAGGGGATTGAGCTTGGCGCATCAACCACCTTGGGCAACTGGTTCCTGGGCGGTACGGCCATGGCGCTGGATACGGAGTATAAAAAGGGCGTAGCCAATATCGGCCAGCGGGTGGCGGGCGCACCACGCTTTATTGCGGCAGCACAGCTGGGTTATAACGTGTCTCAGTTACCGGGTTTACAGCTTTACATTGACGCGAAGTACACGTCGAGCACACCTTTGCGCCCCAGCAATGACATTAGCGTTGACTCGTATACACTGGTTAACGTGGGTGCCAATTATGAGACTCAGATACAGGGTTATGACACCACCTTGCGCCTGGCGGTAAACAACGTCTTCAACAAGAAATACTGGATGTATCAATATTCCGACTACATCAAGGCGGGTGATCCTACAACGGTGAGCCTGAGCGCAAGCTTGCGGTTCTAAACCGGCGACGTCATTCGGTTAAACTGGTTCAGATCCTTTTTTTAGCGAGTTGCTATGCCTGAACTGGTTGTCATTCTAAGCAATGCGCCCGATTCTCTGCTGGCCAAGCGCATTGCCCACATGCTGGTTGAAGAACAATTGGCCGCGTGCGTGAACCTTGGGCCGCCAAGTTTGTCCATGTATATGTGGCAAGGGCAGCTCGAGGGCACGCAGGAAGTTCCTTTAACGATTAAAACCACGCGCGACATGGCGGCGCGGGTGATCGATCGGATTTGCGAGCTGCATCCTTACGAAGTGCCCGAAGCGCTGGTGTTGCCGGTTGTTGGCGGGCTTGCGTCTTATATGGATTGGGTTCGGGAGCAGGCAACCGGGCTTGCGTCAGGGAACGAGGAATAATGCAGCAGACCAGTATCAGGTTCGTGGTGGCTTTATTGGCCGCCATTTTTGTGTGGCTGGGTATGGCGGGAACCGGTTCGGCTCAATCACCCGATGATTTCCTCCCGCCCAACGAGGCTTTTTCGCTGTCGGTTGCCCAGGAAAAAGGGCAAGTGCAGGTGCATTACCGCATTGCGCCCGATTACTACATGTATCGCGACCGCTTTCAGTTTGCGATTGATGGGCAGGCGCTTGGGCCTGATCTGCAGGCCTTTCCGCCTGGCCTGGTTAAATACGACCCCACATTCGATCAGGACATGGAGGTGTATTACGGGCAGGTCACCATTTTGCTTGATTTGCCCGAAGGGCTGGCCACCCCTTCAACGCTAACCGTCACAAGCCAGGGTTGTGCCGACGCCGGCCTTTGCTATCCGCCCCAAACCGAAGAACTGACGTTGAGCGCGCAGGATGGTGTCTATCAGCTTGGCGGTGATGTTGTTGTTGAAGCGGTTCCGCCGCCATTGCAAACGGTTGTCGAGCCCGGGAAGTCTTCATCGTTGTCCGATGCTGCCGGCACGAATCCGCAAGACGACTCAGCCGCGGTGGGTTCAATCGGGCAGTTAAGCGATATTGGCCTGGCGGCGTATTTGGCCTCGGCCAATATCTGGGCCATTGTTCTTGCCTGCTTTATGCTGGGTGTATTGCTTACTTTTACACCGTGCGTTTTGCCCATGGTACCGATTCTCATGGCGGTTATTGCGGGCACCCATGGCGCCGGCCAGAAGTCGTCGCGGTGGCGGGGTTTGTCGCTGGCAGCAACGTATGTGCTGGGTGTGTCTTTGCTTTATACGGTCATGGGGGTGGCAGCGGGTATTGCCGGTGCCGGTTTGGCGGCATGGTTGCAGAACCCATGGGTGTTGTCGGTCTTTGCTGCGTTGCTGGCCTTGCTTGCGCTGGCCATGTTCAATGTCTATAACGTTCAAACACCCTTGGCGCTGCAGAACGCGCTGGGTGCGTATCTACAGCGCATTCCCGGCGGACATTACAGCGGCGCCTTTCTAATGGGGCTGGTGTCGGCGCTGATTGTCGGTCCGTGCGTGGCTGCACCGCTGGCAGGCGTGTTGCTGTTCATTTCGCAAACCGGTGATGCTGCCGTTGGGGCGGCGGCCCTGTTTGCCTTGGCCTGGGGTCAGGGGCTGCTGTTGCTTGCCCTGGGCGCCGGTTCGGGCGCCTTGTTGCCCAAGGCCGGGCCCTGGATGGAAGGTTTCAAAATTCTATTCGGTATTCTGCTTTTGGCAACCGCCTGGTGGATGCTCAATTCCGTGTTGCCCGATTGGATCATTGTGTTGGGCTGGGTCGTACTGGCGCTTTGGTCGGCAGTCTTGCTGGGGGCGTTTCGTCAAGTGGCTTCGGGTCTGCTTGCGTATCTTGGCAAAGCGCTGGGGCTTTTACTGGCCGGGTGGGCGTTGCTGATGCTGGTGGGTGTCGCAACGGGCACTTACAGCGTGATTCAACCGTTAGGCGGCCTGGGCCAGGGTGGTATTGCCCTAAGTGGAGGGGCGTCGGGCACCCGCTCGGTACCCGACGTGAAGTCACAGTTCGTGAAAGTGCGTTCTGTGCAGGAGCTTGATGCCATTCTGGCCAGTTCGAACCGACCTGTGCTGCTCGATTTTTATGCCGATTGGTGTGTGTCCTGCATTGAAATGGAACGCTTTACATTTACCGATCCGGCAGTTGCAGCGTCGATGAGCGAGTTTGTGCTGGTACAGGCCGACGTCACCAAAAACACCGATGAAGATCGCGCCTTGCTGGCACGTTTTCGCTTGTTTGGTCCGCCGGGAATCATTTTCTTCGACGCCGATGGCCATGCGCTGGATTCGCCCAGGGTTATTGGCTTTATGCGCGCAGCTCCGTTCAACGATACCTTGCAACAAGTGTTGAAGCAGCATGGGGCACCGCACAGTGCTGCCGCTGAGGTGAACCGCCCAGTTGCGGGTCAGGCGTCGTGGCTGACGCAGCAAGGCGTCAAATAAGCCTTGTCTTTGAGTCCGGGTACCCATGCGGCCTGGAGTCGGCACTACAGGTCGCTGCCCATTTGAAATAACTCGCGGTGCTCTTTGATGGCAAAGCGGTCCGTCATGCCGGCAATGTAATCGGCAATGGCGCGGGCCTGGGCGGTTGGGTCGGTGCGTCGGTATTCGGTCGACAGCAAACGGGGCTCGTTCCGGTAGGCAATGAAAAGTTCACGCACAATCCGGCGTGCTTTGGTGGTCATGCGGATAACGCGATGGTGCCGATACAGGTTTTCAAGCAAAAAGCGTTTGAGCGCATCGGCCTGCGCCCGCATAGGCAGGGAAAAGGCAGCCAGGGACGGGCATTGGCGCACATCGTCGGGGCTTTGGGGCTGGTGCTTTTGAATGTTCTGCTGCGTCGTTTGCGTCAAGTCGATGATCAGGGTGTTGATCATGGCGCGAATGGTTTCCGCAATGGCACGGCGCCGTTCCAGGTTGGGGTATTTGCTCATGACCTGTGCGTAATGGGTGGCAAAAATTTCCAGCATCTGCAGTTGTTCAATGGAAATAAGTCCGGAACGCAATCCATCGTCAATATCGTGGTTGTTGTAGGCAATTTCGTCGGCCAGGTTCGCAATTTGCGCTTCTAATGTGGGTTGGCGTTTGAGCAGGAAACGCGCCCCTATTTCGCCCAGTTCACGGGCCGCTCGTGCAGAACAATGCTTCAGGATGCCTTCACGTGTTTCAAAGCAAAGATTCAATCCGTTGAATGCGGCATAGCGCTCTTCCAGTTCGTCAACGACACGCAGACTTTGCAGGTTGTGCTCAAAGCCGCCGGCCTCAGGGGCAAACTCGTGCATGCAGGCATTCAGTTCGTCTTGCCCGGCGTGCCCGAAGGGCGTATGACCCAGATCATGGGCCAATGAAATGGCTTCGATTAAATCTTCATGCAACCCCAGGTTGCGTGCCAGGCTGCGCGCAATCTGCGCTACCTCGATACTGTGTGTGAGTCGCGTACGGAACAAATCACCCTCATGGTTGATGAAAACCTGGGTCTTGTACTCGAGCAAGCGAAAGGCATTGCAGTGAATAATGCGGTCGCGATCACGTTGAAACTCGCTGCGCCCCGTTGGTGGGGCTTCGTCGTGACGGCGGCCGCGTGATTGTTCCGGTGCGGCGGCGTAGGGGGCCAAGCCCGACATGCAGTCTCCTAAAGGGCCGGTACGGCGGTTTTGTGCAAAACATCGCGCACCACGTTCAAGGGGGCTGCCTGCACAACGGCTTTACCGATTTCAGGCAGCAAGACAAAGCGAATCTGCCCGCCTTCTGTCTTTTTGTCGACCTGCATCAGTTCGATCCATCGTTCTGTTCCCAGATTGGGCGGGGTAATCGGGCAACCGATGGCGTGAACGAGGTTGCGGATGCGCTTTACCGATGCCGTATCAAGCCCGACAGTATGGGCCGACAGTTCTGCTGCCTGAGTCATGCCGCAGCCAACCGCCTCTCCGTGCAACCAATCACCATAGCCCAGGCCGGCTTCAATGGCATGACCGAAAGTGTGTCCAAAGTTTAAAATGGCGCGCAAGCCGGATTCGCGTTCGTCTTCACCCACTACGTGGGCTTTGCATTCGCATGAGCGTTGGATTGCATATGAAATTTTTTCTTCATCAAGTGCCTTCAGCGCGTTGACCTGATTTTCGCACCAACAAAAGAAAGCGGCGTCGGCAATAAGGCCGTATTTGATGACTTCGGCCAGCCCTGCCGCGATTTCCCGTTCGGGCAGCGTATGCAGTACGTTGGTGTCGATTTCAACGGCGACCGGCTGGTAGAACGCGCCAATCATGTTTTTGCCCAGCGGATGGTTGATGCCGGTTTTGCCGCCAACCGAGGAGTCTACCTGGGCCAACAGGGTGGTGGGCACCTGAAGAAAACGCACGCCGCGCATATAGCAGGCAGCGGCAAAGCCCACCATATCGCCGATCACCCCGCCGCCCAGTGCCACCAGCAAACATTTTCGGTCGAAGCGGTTTTCCAGCAGCGCGTCGAAGATGTGTTGCAGTGTTTCCCAGTTCTTGTGTGCTTCGCCGTCGGGCAAGGTGATTTCAATAATGTGCTTGCCTGTGCGCTCAAGCGATTCGCGCGCGTCTCTCAGATACAGCGAACCCACCGTGGGGTTGGTAATAATGGCGATGGCGGTGACGTTGTCGGGCACGCTTTCCTGCAGTTTTTGCAGCCGGCCTGCACCGATGTGAATCGGGTAGCGCCCGCCGGGTGTATTAACTTGAACAGTGGTCATGAGTGTAGGTTTGCAAAAGTTGAACCAGGGATTGCACCGCTTGGGCAATAGGCATGCTGCCGGTGTCGAAGATTAAATGCGCAACCTCATTGTAAAGGGGGGTGCGCAGGGTAAGCAGTTCGTTCAGGCGCGCGCGCGGGTTTCTGGTTTGAATAAGGGGGCGATTCCGGTCTTTGGCAATACGGCGGTACAATTCATCTTCGCGAGCGCGCAGGTAAATGACAATGCCGCGCTTTTTTAGAATGTCGCGGTTTTCTGGTGCCAGTACCGCGCCACCACCGGTTGCCAGCACCAGGTTGCGTTGTGTGGCGTATTCCTCCAGCATGGTTGTTTCGCGCTTGCGGAAACCCGCCTCGCCTTCAACCTCAAAAATATGGGAAACAGGAACGCCGCAGCGTGCTTCAATGACAAGGTCAAGGTCGATAAACTCGCGCCCAAGTGCGCGGGCCAACGCCCTGCCGATGGTGGTTTTTCCTGCACCCATCATCCCCACCAGGAAAATGGGGGTGTCGTATGGTAGCGACGGGTTGGCGATACTTGTATTGCCAGAACGTGAAGTGTCATTCATTCTAGTATTATCCCACTAGCCCAACCCCAATTGGATGCTGTGCTGCATTAAACTGTTACATAAACTTAATGCGCAAATCATAGTCTGATTCAACTTAGACTTAAAATCGCCGGTAATGAGCTCATCAAAAAATTCCTCCAAAGCGTCGAACCCGCCAAACCATTGGTTGCGGCGTTTCTTTATCAAAAGCGCGGTCTTTGTGGCTGGGCTTGGCCTGTGCGGGGCGTTGCTGGGGTCGTTGGCCCTGGCGCTTGCGTGGCCGAACCTGCCCGACTTAAGCGCCATGATCGACTACAAGCCGCGAATACCGTTGCGTATTTACACGGCGGATAACGTGCTTATCGGCGAATTCGGTGAGGAGCGCCGCAATGTGTTGCGCTTCGATGAAGTGCCCGATGTCATGAAGTCGGCGATTCTGGCGGCGGAAGACGATCGCTTCTATCAGCACAGTGGTATCGACTGGATGGGTGTGGCGCGCGCGGTTGTGGCCAATATCTCGAATATGTCGAAATCGCAGGGGGCCAGCACCATTACCATGCAGGTTGCCCGCAATTTCTATTTATCGTCGGATAAAACCTATACCCGCAAATTCTACGAATTATTGCTGACCTTCAAAATCGAAGCCACGCTGACCAAAAACGAAATTCTCGACCTGTACATGAACCAGATCTATCTGGGGCATCGCTCTTACGGGTTCGCCGCTGCTGCACGTACTTATTTTGGCAAGCAGTTGCAAGACATCACATTGGCGGAAGCGTCAATGCTGGCAGGTATTCCGAAAGCGCCGTCCCGTTTGAACCCGCTTTACAGCATGCCGCGTGCGAAAGACCGTCAAAGATATGTACTGAACCGCATGCTGTCGCTGGGCTATATCACCGAGCAGGAGTATCAGGACGCCATCAACCAGCCCATTGTGCTCAAATCGGCGCCCGGCACGCCAATGGGTGGCTATGCGATTCATGCCGAATATGTGGCTGAACTGGCGCGTCGCCTGTTGTTTACCGTATACCAGGACGATGTGTATTCGCGTGGTTTGAATGTGTATACGACGGTTGACTCGAAAGAGCAGCAGGCTGCCTATGATGCAGTGCGCGCCGGGGTGCTTGACTACACCCGCCGGGCGCATTACCCCGGCCCGGCGGAAACCCTCGATTTGCCCGAGGGCATCGAGAATGATGCCGAGCGTTTCAACGAAGTTATTGATCGGATTCAGGAAAAGTATCGCGACAGCGATGACCTGATGGTTGGGGTTGTCTTGTCTGCCTCGCCCGAGAAGGTCGTGGTGGCCCGCTCGCCTGAGCAAATTGTGGAAATTACCGATAAGTCCGCATTGAGAGTGGTGGCTCGCGGCCTGATCAAAAACGCCAAGGCGTCCGAGAAAATTTCACGCGGTTCGGTGGTTTATATCCGCGACACCGGCGAATACTGGGAATTGTTGAACATGCCCACGGTAGAGGCCGCATTCGTTGCCCTGCGGCCGCAAGATGGTGCAATTCAGGCCATGGTGGGAGGGTTCGGTTTCGAGGAACACTTCAATCGCGTTACCCAGGCGTGGCGTCAACCCGGGTCGGCTTTCAAGCCGTTCATTTACGCTGCCGCGCTTGAGCGTGGCCTGACGCCGGCAACACAGGTGTCTGATGAGCGGTTTCGCTTAACGGCGGAGCAAACAGGGTCGCGTGCCTGGGAGCCCAAGAATTACGGCAACAGTTACGAACCCATGCTGACCATGCGCCAGGGGCTCTATCGCTCCAAGAATATGGTTTCTGTTCGAATTATGCAGGCTATTGGGCCGCAATATGCTCAAGATTACATCACCCGCTTCGGTTTCGATCGTGCCCGTAATCCGGCGGTGCTGCCGTTGGCTCTGGGTGCGGGGGGCGTAACGCCGCTACAGCTTGCCGGGGCGTACACTGTGTTTGCCAATGGAGGCTATCGGGTTCCTCCTTACCTTATCGACCGGGTAACCGACAGTAAAGGCAAAGTCCTGATGCAGGCCCGGCCGGTGGTGGCCGGCGACACCTCTGCCAGGGTGATTGATCCGCGCACAGCCTATGTGATGTATGACATGTTGCGCGGTGTGGCCCGTCAGGGCACGGCGGCGCGTCTGGCGCGTGATCTGGGCCGGGCCGATGTCGCGGGTAAAACCGGCACAACCAACGACTCTCACGATGCCTGGTTTGCCGGGTTCACGCCCGAACTGGTTGGGATTGCCTGGATGGGCTTCGATCAGCCGCGTTCGCTGGGCTCACGGGAAACCGGGGGTGGTGCATCGCTGCCTATTTGGCTCGACTACATGAAAGAGTCGCTCAAGGATATGCCGGTGGCCGAACCCGGTCCGTTGCCTGATGGGCTGATGCGTGAAAATGGCGAGTTCTATTTTGCCGAGTTTCCCCCGGGCAAGGCCGTGGCCCGGGTAGGGTTGCCTTCTCCAGAGGAAATGATGTTGAACGGGCAGTTGCCCGAAGGCATGCAATCGATGGGTTCCGGGGGCGGCAACGATGGCATTGGTGCCTTGCTGAACCAATTAACCGGCGGTGGGGCCGATAACGAGGAGCAAGGCGCGCAACCTGCGCGCATACAGTTCTAGACCTTAAACGGTTACCTTGATGGGTTTGCCGCTGATTTCAGAGCAGATTTGCGAAAGCGCTTCGGCCATATCGGGCCCACCCCGGGTGTCCACCCATTTCTGGCCGTCGAAGCGGTAGTGAAAGCCACCCGTGCGTGCGGCGACCCACATTTCCTTCATCGGGGCCTGGCTGTTAACAACGACCTGGACATCGTTGTTAAAAATGAGGGTCAGAACGTTGCCATTGCGGTTGGCGTCGATATCAAGATCGTAAAGCGCAACCCAGTCGTCGGCCTGGTTTTCAAGCCCATCAAGAATGGCTTCGCAGCGTGCAAGAAATTCTGATTCGTTCATAATGACTACCTATAATTTTTGGAGTGACTCATGCGAGCTTCGTTAAAGCTGGCTCCCACGTTAACATCGTTAACTCGCATTGTAGCCAGCATTGCATTGTTGTGGGGTGTGGCAGCCTGTGGTTATAAAGGGCCGCTTACCCAGCCGCCGCCTGCACCGCCGGATGCCTCTCTTACCAATCCACCTGCGCCGCCCGACAACATGAGTGAAGGGCCATCTACGCGTTAACCCTTGTGTTTTGCTTGCGTGGCCGGGTTGTTTCGTTGCTATGATTAGGCGCTTTCCAAGGCTTTGTTACTTGTAAATGACACTATTTGACTCATCACATCCCGTTTTGAAGAATGACTGTTTCCCCTCATTTCAATTTTAAGCAAGGCATTCTGCATGCCGAGGGGGTGCCGCTTACCCTGCTTGCCGATGAACTCGGTACCCCGTTGTATGTCTATTCCCGTCAGTCTCTGATAGACGCATGGCAGTCATATGCCGATGCGGCGACCGGCCGCAATGTGCTGGTGTGTTTCGGCATGAAGGCCAATTCGAATCTGGCTGTGTTGAATGAATTTCGCAAGCTGGGCGCAGGCTTCGATATCGTATCCGGGGGCGAATTGGCCCGCGTCATGGCGGTTGGCGCCGACCCGGCAAAAATTGTTTTTTCCGGTGTGGGAAAGCAGGCCTGGGAAATGCGGGCCGCGCTGGAAGCCGGGGTGAAATGCTTCAATGTTGAGTCTGAACCCGAGCTTGAGCGCCTGGCGCAGGTTGCCGCCCAGACAGGCAAGGTCGCGCCGGTTTCTTTGCGGGTGAATCCCGACGTTGATGCGAAAACGCACCCTTACATTTCCACCGGGTTGAAAGAGAATAAGTTTGGTATTGCCATTCAGGACGCGCCTGCCGTGTATGCGCGGGCAGCCGCGATGCCGGGAGTGAAAGTCGTGGGGCTCGATTGCCATATCGGCTCGCAGATTACCCAGGTCAGTCCTTATCTTGATGCGCTCGATAAATTGTTGGCGCTGGTGCGGCAATTACAGCGTCAGGGCATTGTGATTGAACACCTTGACCTGGGCGGGGGAATAGGTATCCGCTACACCGACGAAACATTGCTGTCGCCGGGTGTGTTGCTGGATAAGGTGTATGCCCGTTTAAGCGAAGAGCAGCTGGATGATTTGCAGATTGTGCTGGAGCCGGGCCGGTCGCTGGTAGGTAACGCCGGTGTTCTGTTAACCCGGGTCGAATACCTCAAGCATACCGAGGCGCGTAATTTTGCGATTGTTGACGCTGCCATGAACGACTTGCTGCGCCCCACGCTTTATGATGCCTGGCACGATGTCGAAGCGGTAAAACAGCCCACAGCGTCGGCGCCGGCACAAACATACGATATTGTGGGGCCTATTTGCGAAAGCGGTGATTGGCTTGCCAAGGCGCGTTCCTTGGCGTTGCAACAAGGTGACTTGCTGGCGATTATGTCTGCCGGTGCGTATGCCTTTACCATGGCGAGCCAATACAATACACGGCCTCGCCCTGCAGAAGTGATGGTCGACGGTACCGAATTTCATGTGGTGCGCCCTCGGGAGGCGCTGGCAGACCTGTTTGCCTCCGAGAGAACGCTATAGATGGTGGCGTTTGACAACTTGGCAGGCTCAGAACTGTTGTTCGCACTGGCCGTGTCTGCGTTGCTTGTTTTTGTTCTGGTGGTCAGTACCCGTTGGGCCGAACGGCGTAGCCGTTTGCGTTCGCAGGCTGAACTGGAACGTGTCTACAGTGTGGCGCCCATTGGCATGTTTTCGTTGTCTCTCGAGGGGCGGCTTACCAATGCCAATCCCATCTTGCGAGAAATGCTCGATATCCCCGAGCTGAATGCTCATTACGGTTTGTGGGAAAACCATTTCGGCCGGCAGGCATGGATTCGCCTGGTTAATGCGCTTGAGACGGATGGCCAGGCCGAGCTTGAAATTCATAATTTACGCCAGGCGCCTCATATTCCACGCCGTTCGTATCTGGTCAAGGCGGTGCTGGACAATGATCGCATTGAAGGCTCTTTGCAGGATATCACCGGCCATGCCGATGCGATTTCCAAGCTGCGTCTGCAGGCAAATCGGGATCCGCTGACTGACGCGTTGAATCCCAAGGGCATCGACATTCATCTGGCTGATGGCTTGCGACGGCTTGAGGAAGGTAAAGCGCTTGTGCTGGGGTATCTTGAGCTTAATTCCCTGAAGACGTTGAATAATCTGTACGGAAAGTCGGCCGGAGACGATGTTCTGAAGCAAATTTGCGAACGGGCCGGGCAGGCGCTGGGTGTAGATGGGCAATTGGGCCGGCTGACAGGTTCCGAGTTCCTGATTTTCTTCGTGAATGTCGGGCTCGAAAAGGCGCGCAAGCTTTGCCAATCGGTACTGGATGATTTGCACGCCAATCCGTGCCTTGTGGGAACAACGCCTTTTCGTTTCAACGCGTCGATGGGGCTGGTAGGGATCGAGCCTGCGCAAATAGACGCGCATGACGCCGTGCTGGTTGCCAAGCGAGCTGCGCGCGAGGCGCGCGGGTCGGGTCTGAATCACGTGGTTGTGCATCACCATAGTGCCGAGGCGCTGTCGGCGCAAAGTCAGGAGCTGCGTTTATTGCGAAAGTTCAGCAGCGGGCTGGACGTGACAGGTTTCTCGGTTGTGATGCAGCCCATTATGTCGTTGCACGACCCGTTTGGCTCGCTGGATTTCGAAGTGCTGCTCCGGATGCATGATCACAAAGGGGTTTTGGTTCCCACGGGGACTGTCATTTCGGCCGCCGAAGAAAGCGGCATTATGCCGCTTATCGATCACTGGGTGATGAGCACCACTTTGCAGTGGTTGCATAACAATCAACATCGGCTCAACAACACGAAGTTTGTTTGTGTCAATTTGAATGGCATGTCGTTGAATGACGACTCATTCGTAGAGATGTTCTTTGCGCTTTTCGATCGCTATGGTCATGTGGGACGCAAACTGCTTATTGAAATTACCGAGAGTGTTGCCGTAAAGGATATGGAGCGCACGCGGGCTTTCATTTTACGCGTGCAGGACAAGGGCGCAAAAGTTGCGCTGGATGACTTCGGTGCAGGCTATACGTCCTTTGCCTATCTCAAGCAGTTGCCTGCCAATGCATTGAAAATCGACGGTACGTTTATCTGCAATATGAACGAACATCCAACCGACATTGCCATTGTGCGCGCCATTGTGGCGCTGGCGAAAAGTCTGGATATGATCAGTATTGCCGAATGGGTGGAAGACCTGGCAACCTTGCGCACTTTGAAAGAGCTGGGTTTGGATTACGTGCAGGGGTATGTTATTGCCCGCCCGCAACTGCCCGAGCTTATACCGTATGCGCTCAATAGCGCCGGGTTTATCGAGGATAAAAGAACCCGGCAATATTTAAGCTATGGGCAGCCCAAAGCCCATGCCCTCTAGCCTGGCGTGTTACACGTTAAAGGCGGGCAATGACTTCATCGCTACTGAGTACGTCGCCAAAATACAGCATCCAGGCTTGCAGTGCGAACTCATGCTCTTGTGAAGTAAACGCCGACAACGCATCGTGAACCATGATGCTGCGATAGTTCAGCATCATGGCGTTGCGGGCGGTCGATTCGCAGCACACGTTCGTGGTGGTGCCGCCAATCAGTACATTTTTTACGCCCAGGTCTTGCAGGACTTCGTACAGGTTGGATGAGCCTGGCGCCAGGGCGCTGTAGTAGCGCTTGACCACGCGTACGTCGGTTGGCGCAACATCAAGCCCGGTGGCCAGCCCGTAGCCGGGATGATCAACCGACATTTCCTTTAAACGACGTTGGCTTAGTTTCGGCTTGAGCATATCGTGGTGAAAATGCACCCAGAATCTATCGGCGTTATCGGCGCAGGTTTGCACCCAGATGACATGGCCGCCGGCATCGCGCAGCGCTTTTGCTAATTTGTTCACGGCCGGGAATGTGGCGGGCGCGGCCTTGCACTCCCCCATATAACCCGGTTGCGTGAAAAAGTTCTGCAGATCGACCACCACAAAGGCTGTTTCTTCGGGGTTGAAGTGGTCGTAAGGGTGCAGCTTTCCCTGGCGGGCAATAACGCGGTCGGTAACCCATTTTGGGAACTTCATAAAGACTCCTTCAGGACAGCCTTACCCAACAGTTTCAGCATTTGTTTGTGCGTTTTTTAGGTGGCTCTCGCATTTGCGTCTTGTGATGCTAGTTTTTCCACAATACGCCGTGCCGAAATTGAGCCCCCATCCGCTCTGATACTAATCTCCGGTAAAGCGCGATCATCGGTCTCAATTAATATCTGTTGTGCTTCGATTACTTCGACATCTTCCATGAACGTCTTGAGTATCTGGTCTCTTATTATTTCATCCAAAGCTTCATTTTCAATATCAAAGCAACGTGCAACCGTCCAGAAATAAAGCGTGTTTCTTTCGTCAACCGGCGTAAGCGAGTTCAAAGAAAACCAGCGCATGCCTTGTTCCAGGTCGTCTACCCCGGTAGGATAACCTCGTGCGTCAATAGAGATGTGGGCGGGAGTCTGGAAGCGAATGATTTGCCAGCGATCAATGTTGCCCTCAAAGCCGCGTACTCGTTTGAATAAGGGTGGCGGCGGCGTGTTTTCCATGATTCTTTTTACGTGAACTTCATGGCCATTGAGTTGATACTCCATTGGTGTCTCTGCAACGGCTGAGTTACCAATGGTTTTTCCATGTACATATGTTTCATGGGTCAGATCGAGGAGGTTGTCTGTTAGAAGCTGGTAGTTTGCTTTAACCGGGATACATCCACCCACCACTCTCCAGCCTGGGCTATCGTTGTATTCAAAGGCGGGAAGTAATGATTCATCGGCTTCCTCAGGTTGGCCCATCCATATCCAGATCCATTGCCACTTTTCTACCACTGTATAACGCTTCAAGCTCAATGCGCCTGGTACTTTTTCTTGCCCGGGTACGCGTACGCATTTGCCCTGGCAGTCGAAGGTTATGCCATGATAGGCGCATTGGACATCATCACCTACGAGGTTGCCTTTTGATAGTGAGGCACGCCGATGGGGACAGCGGTCGTGTAGCGCAACAACCTCACCGGCCTGGGTGCGATAAAGAACAATCGGTTCACCAGTAATCCATTTTTGTACAAGATGATGTCCGATGTCATCAGCCCAGGCAGCGGCATACCATCCATTCTTGATAAACATTGCGGTCTCCTTACTAAAGTTCTATAGAAAATGCTGTTTCGGTCAATCTCGTTGACCTGTTTTAGTTTTCAGTTGCGTTGTAATCCGGGTCGTTGACGTTCAATTTAACGGCATCCGGATAACGGGTTTGATTGCCACCCCTGACTCCATATCCTCGACGGCCTGATTAATGTCGGCAAAATCGTAAAAACGAATGAGCCGGTCAAAGGGAAAGCGCCCTTGCTTGTATAGTTCGATCATTTGCGGAATAAAAATCTCCGGCACGCTGTCGCCCTGGTGAACGCCGCGTACCGTACGTCCGCCCAATACCATTTGAAGGATGTTAATTTGTGCATCGGCGCCTTTGGCTGTATTGATAAGGGCGCATACACCGCGTGGCGTCATATGGTTTATGGCTTCTTTAATAATGCTCAAATGACCCGTGGTGTCGACGACATAATTCAACCCTTGCGGTGCAATTTCACGAATGCGGGAAAAGGTGTCCTCTTTAGCTCCGTTGATTACATGAGTAGCGCCGAGCTCCTTTGCTATCTCAAGACGTGCGGCCTGGGTGTCCAACGCAACGATGGTTGCCGCGCCGCATAAGTGAGCGGCCATAACCGATGCCAAGCCCACCGAGCCCACACCCAATACTCCTATTTTGCTTCCCGCCGGGACTTTCAATGCATTTATGACCGTTGATGCGCCAGTTTGGATGCCACAACCCAACGGGCCCAGTAATTCGAGTGGGACAGACGGGTCAACAGGAATAATATTGCGCTCGGTACAGATGCTGTAAGTGGCAAACGAAGATTGGCCAAAAAAATGACTATGGATTTGTTCACTGCCTTTACGCAAGGCGGTTGTGCCGTCGATACGCTTGCCCGAGAATGCATGGCGACCCAGATATTGACAATAAACCGCGTCGCCCTGGATGCAGCTAAGACAGTTGCCGCACGAGTCGAAGGTGATGACGACTGGGTCGCCCGGTTTCACTTTTGTGACGGAGTTACCCACTTGTGCAACAATCCCCGCACCCTCATGTCCGAGTACGGTGGGTTTGGGCGTGAAGCCATCGGTATTGCGCATATTGACATCGGTATGGCAGATGCCCGTGGCAACAATCTTGACTAATACTTCATTTGGCCGTGGCGTTTCCAGTGCGAGTCTTTCAAGCGAAAATGGCTGATGTGTTTCACGGCAGACAGCGGCGGTGATTTCCATATTCATGACGTTTTTGTTTCAAAATAAAAGTGTTTGGTGCGCATAAAGTCGTGCATGCCCTCCAGGCCGTGCAGTTTTCCGTAACCGCTGTCGCCGTATCCACCTGTTTCAGCTTCGGCAAAGAGCCGGTTGTGCGTGTTGCACCATACATTGCCAAAATTTAGTTTGGAGGCGACACGGCGCGCCAGAAACAAGTTTTGTGTCCAGACGCTGGAGGCCAGGCTATAACGGGTCGCATTAGCGCGGTGGATAGCCTCGTCTTCGTTGTGGAATCGCTCCAGAACTAACAAAGGCCCAAACAATTCGTCTTGAATAAACGGAGAGTCAAGATTATCGACTTCGATTAGACTGGGCTCAATAAACGCGCCTTTAGCTAATTCCCCTCTGGGGACACGGCCTTTTACAACGACCCGAGCTTCCTTGTCGGCCTTTTCTAGCAAAGCCGCAATGCGATCCCGATTTGCAATATCAATCAGGCACCCCATTTGCGAGGACGGTTCATTGCCTGGGCCGACTTTGACGTTTCTGAGTGCGTCAGCAAAGCGCGCTCGAAATGCATCATAGATTGCATCGTGCACCAGAATACGTGTGATGGCAGTACATTGTTGTCCGGCCAATACAGTTCCACCCGCAATGATGCCAGTAATCGTGCTGTTCAACTCACAGTCGGGGAAAACCAATGCGGGTGCTTTTCCACCCAACTCCAGCGATAGTCGTTTAAGCGATGGTGACGTCGATTCCGCGATGAGTTTTCCAACATGCGAAGAGCCTGTGAAACTGATCACGTCTATCAGCAGTGTTTCACATAAGTGTTTGGAAACGGTAATACCCGACTCAATAATCGAATTTATGATACCGGCAGGAACACGTTCGTCGCAGGTAATACATTCAAGGGCAAGGTTATGCGCTATGCTTGTTTGAAAAGCGGGCTTGATGACCACTGAACATCCTGCTGCCAGTGCCGGTGCAAGAGAACGGACCAACAATAACAAGGGCGCATTCCAGGGCAGAATAATGGCGGCAACACCCGCAGCCTCGCGATCGAGTATGGAGAACGCGCCGGGCTCGACCTCAAGGTTACGTCCGTATTGCGTACGGGCCAACCCCGCATAGTATTTCAGTTCGGACACACTGCCCATAACTTCACCTATGGCTTCACGGCGCAGCTTGCCATTTACGGTGACGAGCCAATCTGCGATTTCGTCTTTGCGCGCTTCCATGCGCATAGCAAAGTCAAGAAGTGTCTCGGCACGTAGACGGGGGCTGTTGCGCCATTTGGTTTCATCAAAGGCGCGTCGTGCTGCCGCGACCGCAGCCAGTGCCTCTGCCTCGGTGCCATCGCAATAGTCGTAGGCATGCTCACCGGTAGCGGGGTTGACGCCCTGTTTTATGTTACCGGTTCCCGATACAGCCGATATCCATTTCCCGTCGATGTAATGTTGCGCGAGTTTCATACTAAACGACCTCTTTACGTAAATCTTCTACTTTGAAACCCGCGACGCTCTTGTATTTGTTAGAGATCAAGGCGAGTTCATCCTGACTGATGTAGTCATCAAGGTTTTTGAAGGGCTTGCCGCCTGTGCGGTCGTGCACTTCTTTAAGAATCGTGTCGGGAGGGGCCACCCGATTCATGAGTACCACCTCAGTGGTGGCTTTGACGCGGATACGATCATATTCAAACAAGGCTTTTTCGGTCAGGCCGTGGTCTTGAAGCTGTTCAGTCAGGCAGGGAGCATCGAGAATGGCTTGTCCGGCACCGTTGGAGCCTCGGGGGACCATGGGGTGTGCAGCGTCGCCCAAGAGGGTTATTCGACCAAAGCTCCAGCGTGGCAGGGGGTCTTGATCGACCATGGGGTACTCAAGGATCTGCTCTGTTTGCTCGATCATGCCTGCCACGTCGAGCCAGTCAAAATGCCAGTCGGAAAACGCCGGGAAAAAGTCTTCAAGTCGGCCTTTTCCGTTCCAGTCGCGTTTTGCGGGGTAAGGAGCTTCAATTTCCGCGACCCAGTTGATTAATTGGTTACCTTGGTCGTCAATGTTGTTGCGGACGGGATAAATAACCATTTTTCCTACCGATAACCAACCTGCCCGCACCATACTGGCTCCGCTGAGGTAAGGTTTCATGTGGGTTGTCCCGCGCCACATGTTCACGCCTGAATAACGGGGTGTTCCCTCGTTGGGGTAAAGCTGTTTGCGGATGGCTGAATGGATTCCATCGCAACCAATTACAAGTGCGCCTTTTACATCGACCTTGGTCCCATCAGGCTGTTCGAAGTGAACAATGACACCCGTATCGTTCTGCGTTGCCCCTGTGCAACGATGGCCCAGGTGGATTGCGTCGCGCCCGATGCGTTCACGAGTAGTGTCGATAAGCGTATTTTGCAGATCACCCCGATGGATGGAAAACTGAGGCCAACTGTATCCGGCATCGATGCCTGAAGGCTCGCTGTACACGAACTGTCCGAATTTATTAAAAAAAACAGATTCTTTTGTTGTGATGGCTATTTTGGATAGCGCTGGGACTAGCCCGAGGCTGTCGAGTACCTTGACTGCGTGGGGCAGGAGATTGACGCCGGCGCCTAATGGTTTGATTTCCGGAACCGATTCAAACAGCGCGCATGAGAACCCTGCTTTGTGCAAGTTAAGGGCGAGCGTGAGTCCGCCGATCCCTGCACCTACAATTACGACATCATACTTTTTGTCCATGGTTCAATTCCCTAGTCAAGTGGCGGGCGTCGTCGCTTCACGCTTTTTATTTAGAAAGTGCAGTCCCGTCAGAATGGCCATGAGTATGACGCCGACCACATCGGTCCACCCCGCATCGGAGAAGGTATCCGCCGGAATTAACATGAGGAGCCCGGCGACCATAAACAGGACGCGATAACCACTATTGACTGCTGTCGAAAAATAGCCGACAACGGCAACTGTTCCCGCCAAGATGCCTATGGAGGCTGTGGTGACGGTCCATAACACTGACGTGAGCGTGCCCTCCATAAGTAAGCTGGGTGAGAGGGCAAAAAGGAAGGGGACAATGTAGGAACACCATCCCACCCTGGTTGCCGCCCAACCGGCTTTGGAGCCGTCACACCCGGCAATATTGGCTGCAGCAAAGGCGGCAATGGCTACAGGCGGTGTCACCATGGACATCATCCCAAAGTACATGACGAACATGTGGGAAGCCATTGGGGAAATGCCAGCCTCGATCAGCGCGGGTGCAATGAGGGTGGCCAGCAGGATGTAGACCCCGACTGTAGGCATTCCCATCCCCAGAATAATGGCAATAACGGCAGTCATGAGCAGGAGTATCAAAATACTATCGCCACTCACAGCCAAAAGTTGCAAGGTGAGTCCGAAGGCGAGTCCCGTCAGATTCAACGTCCCAATGACCAGCCCTGCCGCGCCTGCAATAATAAGAATATCGATTGAGGCGCGCCCGGTATTAATGGCTGCCAACAGCAGTTCTTTAATTGGAGTGCGTTGCTTTTTATATCCAAATGCCAAATTGAAAATAAGCAATAATGCTGAGGCTTGCAGTGCGGCATACTCAACCGCCACGCCGTAAAACATGATTCCGAAGACCAGCACGACGAAAGGGATAGGGAAATACCAACCTTGTCGTAACACTTCTTTCAGTGCCGGCAGGCGATCCATTGGTTCGCCTCTGATGCCCAGCTTGGCTGCGGCCAGATCAACTTGAATGAAAAGTGCCAAGTAATATAGAAACGCAGGAATAAAAGCGGCTATGAGTACTGACGCGTAGGAAACCTGCAATAACTCGGCCATTAGAAAAGCAGTGGCGCCCATTACGGGAGGGGCGAGCTGCCCACCGGTTGAACCGACCGCTTCAATGGCGGCGGCGGTATGACTTGGGAAGCCTGATCGCTTCATCATGGGAATGGTGACAACGCCGACCGCAGCGACGTTTGAGACGGCACTCCCGGAAATCATGCCAAAAAGTGCGGAGCCTGCAACGGAAATCTTTGCAGAACCGCCTCTGTAGCGTCCCATCATAGCCATTGCCAAATCTGCAAAAAACTGTGAACCGCCTGTGACGGCCAATATTTGGCCCATCAGGGTAAAGGGGATAACGACAATGATTGCAATGGCTAAGGTCTGGCCCAGGACGGCATTTGTGTCCATGCCCAGATATACCAGCAAGCGCGTGAAGTCGATCGGTCTGCTAACGAATGTGTCGGGTAGCAAATGCCCGGTCAGGGCATAAAGGAAAAGCACCAGAACGACGATAACCAGAGTCAAGCCCGCCGTACGCCGAGTTGCCTCAATAATTAAGCCGACAATTAAGGCACTAATAACAACGGCATCAAATGGGCGGTAAATAACCTCGTTCACCAGTGCGGGATAGCGGATGGCAATGTAAATACACGCTATCAGCCCCGCTAATCCCGCAATAGCATCAATCCAAGGCGTGGGGGCGTCGGGTGGTGAGGGCCGGGCACGGACGAGTAAAAACGCCAGGCCAAGACCGAAGCCCAGAATGAGAGCCAGGAACTGTTCGTTGTAGAACGTCCAACCCATATACAACGGTACCTTCAGAACCCAGCCGATCACTGTCAGTGTCAGCAAGGCTTGAAGAATGAGGGATACCGCATTTCGCAAAGGTGCAGGAAGACCTTGCCCAAGACGCCCGGACGCCGCGATTTTCATGATGCTTTTCCGCTTGAGGTGCAGGGTTATTTAACCAGCCCTACTTCTTTGAATAGGCGCATTGAGCCGGCGTGAAATTCGAGAGGCATGTCAGACTTGTACATTTGTTTGACATTGAATCCACGGAATGGGGCGAAAGAGTTGGCCAGTTCGGGCTGATTTTCATACAGCGCCTTCATGGCTTTGTAGACGACCTCGTCAGGCGTGGCGGGGCTGGTCAGCAATAAATTGTCGTAGGCCAGAACCGGTGTGGGCTCAGTGAAGCCGGGGAGGCCAGGTCGGGGTGTCTCATTGATGGAGTAGCCGTAGGGGTAAATTTTTCGCATGGCGGCCAATTGGGATTCACTGGTACCCATGGGTAGCATGCGAAGTCCACCAACAGAGGCATCAACTTCGGTCACTTTGGCGGCACCTACAGCAAAGTAGAATGCGTCAGCATTGCCGGCGATTAGCTCATCGGCGCCTCGCACTACGTTAGGGACTAGCACTTGGCTGATATCGTCGGAGTTTAGGCCTCCCGTCGCTAACAGACCGTCAAGTACGGTGTTAATAGAACCCATGGCGGTGAAGCCGTAAGTAACGCGTTTGCCTTTTAGGTCCGCGATAGAGTTGATATCGGAATCAGCACGTACAAACAGTGCCGTTTTCAGGGGAAATAGAACGGTTGCTACCTGAAGGTTTTTTGCAGGTCGATTCTCAAATGCTCTTTCGCCAAGCTTTGCCTCAGCAGACTCAAGGATGTTGGCGATACCAAAATCAAGCTCACCCATATCAACGAGAGGGATTAAGACACTTTCGCCACTGTTGGGCTGTACACGAGCTTGCATTTTGGCTTGTTCCGCAATCACCTTGGCAATGGCAGAGCCGCTTGAGTAGCTCATGGTACCTTGGCTCATGGTGCCTACGCCGACATTTTGGGCAATGGCGGTGCTGGTAAGGCCAATGGCTAATGCCAGCCCGGTAAGAAATTTCAATTTCATGTTTGTCTCCTGGAGTGGAACTGATTTTATGTAGTAGCAATGTGAAATTTCATAGCCCTACATGCTGAAAACAGTGAGGGTAAAAATTTCTGAAACATGCTCATTTTCGACTCTAGCACATTTTTACCAAAAAAAGAGTTGGGGAAAACGTACCCCAACCTGCCAAATCAATCGATCTGTGCTGCACGGCGAACGCTGTTTATCATCGATGAGTTCATCAGGAATGCGCGATGCTTTTCGGGATCGGCGGCCGTTTCGCGCATTTCGTCCAGACGCTGCGCACGAACTTGCGGGTCGCGCTCCTCGAGCATTTTCTTGTTGCGAATGGTGATGGCCTGCACGTATTCAACATTCGTGATGCGGCGTTGACGATCGTAAAGGTCCAGCAGCGCGTCATCTGCATTGTCTTGCAGTACCCTGGCCAGCTTGTCGGCCAGGTTCATGGCGTCGTGAATACCGCTGTTCAGGCCCATGCCACCAAGGGGATTATTCACGTGCGCTGCATCACCGGCCAGCATGATCCGACCCTGGCGAAATGTTTTGGCAACCCGCTGATGCACACGATAGATGCTGCGATAAGGAATGTCGTAGGTACGGTCGGGCGATAGAAAGCCCTGGATTCGGCTTTGTACGTAATCGTCCGACAACACGGTTTCTTCATCCTGGTCGGGCTGGATGGGAAATGCCACGCGATAAATACCGGGAGGACCGTTGTGCGGCTGTACAAAAATGGCGGCCCATTCGTCCGGGTCGGCAATGTAGGCATTACCGGTAAAGCCTACGCTCTTCAGATCGAATGTGGTGGCAAAAACCAGAAAACGTTCCGGCCAGGTGAAACCTTCGAACTCAATATCAGCTGTTTTGCGAACAATGCTGCGTGCACCGTCGGCACCAATTAAATAGCTGGCGCGTACTTCCTGGGTGGCATCACCGGATTTGATTTTGACTGTGACGCCGTCATTGTCCTGGGTAAAGCCAACGCATTCATGGCCGAACAACACTTGTGCATTCGGAAAGTTCTGCAAGGCCTGGTAAGCCAGGCGGGAAACCTTATGTTGCTCGCAATGCAGGCGGAACGGATAAGGGGTTTCGTCGGCGATGCGGCCTAAGTCGAACTGGGCAACCAGCCCTTTCTTGCGATCCCGGATTTGCCACTCGGGTACTTGAATACCCAGTTTCAGCAGATCCTGTCCAATGGAAAGGGTATCAAGCATTTCAACCGTGGGGGGGTGGAACGTCCCCGCCCTGAGGTCGGTGGGTATATCGGCACAGGTTTCCAGTACCACGACATTCACGCCTTTCTCGGCCAGCGATAACGCGGCCACTAATCCAACCGGCCCGCCGCCGGACACAATGACAGGGTTGTTGTTCATAAGTTGTTTATCCGTGAAAATAGAACCGGGAGGGTGCGAAAGAGTCTGCTGCCGCCGTGTCTGCCGCGTTGTCTCCAAACGTGCCTATAATTATTTCTATTATCCGCTCAAAAATGAGCATGTTTTCATTTTATGGGTGTATTCTAATTTTGGTCAAGCTTGGTCGTGCATCCGGCTGCGACTCACACCTTTCTAAATTATGGAAAATCAGGTTATTCACAATAAAACGTCAGCGCCCCCGCAGAAAATGGGGTTGCGCGAGCGTGGCAAGCTTGAGCGTCGCCGCCGTATTCAGGCCGCAGCGCGCCAGGAGTTCATGGAGAAAGGTTACGACGTGGCGACAACGCGCGACATTGCTGCGTTGGCGGAAGTGGGTATTGGCACGTTGTTCACGTATGCAAAAGACAAACGTGAATTGCTCATGATGATTGTGAACGACGATCTGGACGAGGTAAGCGAACAGGCCGAGCAGGCTATTGATGCCAATAAAGCGTTGTCTGAACAGATTACGGCTTTTTTCAGGCCGCGTTATGAATACTGGGCTGCGCATCCCGCTTTGGGGCGTCCCATTGTGCGTGAAATTATGGATGTTGTGGGTGCCACCAACGAACCAGGCCCCGAAACAGCGCGCTTTTATGAGCGCAGGCCACGCATGGTGGCAGCATTGAGGCAAATTGTCAGTCGTGGGCAGGCGTCGGGGCAGGCCACCAAAACGGCATCGGCATCGTTGATTGCTTCATTGTTCCTGACAATTTACCTGGCTGAAGTGCGCCGTTGGCTGAATCAGGAAAAGCCCGATGCGGCAGAAGGGCTGGCGCGGTTCAGGGAGCTGGTGGATCTGGCTATGCGCGGTGTAAGACCCGATTAACGGTCTGATTACCTGCAGCTTATATCTGGCGCGGCGTATCGACGATGTAACCAAGCGGTAGCGCCGTGGTGTATTTTATTTGCTCCATGGCAAAGCTTGAGCTGACATCCGACAGTTCGGCCATGTGGATCAGGCGTTTGTATATGCGGTCGTATGCGGCAACGTCGGGTACGACCACCCGCATCAGGTAGTCGGTGTCTCCCGACATGCGATATAACTCGACAACCTCGGGAATGGTTGAAACGGCGGCATGAAACTGTTCCAGCCACTTTGCATCGTGTTTGCTGGTGCGTATGGCGACAAATACCGTAACACCGACGTTCAGCCGGGCGCCATCCAGCAGGGCGACACGGGCCCGGACAATGCCTTGTTCCTCAAGCTTCTGTATGCGTCGCCAGCAGGCGGTTGCGCTTAGCCCAACGCGATCGGCGATATCGTTGACCGGCAAAGCGCAATCGGATTGCAAAATCTCAAGGATATGAGAATCAAATTTATCCATTTCAACTATTTTGAAAAATTATTTCTGTTTAACATAAGTTATTGGAATAATATTTTATATTGTGCGGGTTAAATAGATAAAAACAGAAATAATTTCGTCAGTATGAACCTATCATATTCAGTATGAAAACCATGCATGACGATACGCTTCTTATTCATTCCGGCCGGGCGCCGGCGCACTTTGGCGGCATTGTGAATACCCCGCCGTGTCGCGCATCCACGCTGCTGGTGGAATCCTACACCGACTGGACGGCAAAGCGGGCCGGCGGCAATCCCTATGGGCATTATGCGCGCTTCGGAACGGCGACCAGTCAGTCTTTCGAGGCCTTGCTGGTTGAGCTTGAGGGCGCGTAC
Organism: Pusillimonas sp. UBA3987; assembly: GCA_002384935.1. Classification (GTDB taxonomy): domain Bacteria; phylum Pseudomonadota; class Gammaproteobacteria; order Burkholderiales; family Burkholderiaceae_B; genus Neopusillimonas. The sequence continues at coordinate 148,209 of DGCD01000014.1, read as the reverse complement.
GGCGCCCAGGTTTTTCCGTCCGGACTGGCCGCCTGTACGCACGCGATGCTGGCGTTCCTGTCGCCGGGCGACCATGTCCTGGTAACGGATAACGTATATGGCCCGACCCGGGCATTTGCCAACCAGGTGTTGAGCAAGCTGGGTGTGGAGGTCGAATATTTTTGCCCTTCAGAAGGGGCGGATATCGCGAAGCGATTTCGCAGTACGACACGCGTTCTATATCTGGAGTCGCCGGGTTCGCAGACATTTGAGGTTGCCGATATACCGGCGATGACCAAAGTGGCCCGGGCCCTGGGCATATGGGTGCTGATGGACAACACATGGGCGACACCGCTTTATTTCAAGCCGTTCGAGCATGGTGTTGATGTATCGATTCATGCGGCAACCAAGTATCTGGTGGGCCACTCCGATGCAATATTGGGCGCAGTCACGACCAATCAGCGTGCCTGGGCGCCTTTGCAGGCACATGCACAGGCTGTGGGCCAAACGGCCGGCCCCGACGATATTTATATGGCGACCCGGGGTTTGCGTACCTTGTCGGTTCGCCTTCAACGGCATCAGGCAACGGCGCTGATGCTGGCTGAGCGTTTGCAATCACATCCTGCCGTTGCGGCGGTGCTGCATCCGGCCCTTGCGTCATCGCCCGGGCATGCATTCTGGAAAAGGGATTTCCTGGGAGCAAGCGGTTTGTTCGGCGTGGCTCTTCAGCCTTCACCCGCGGGGGCGAAGGCACTGGAAATGCTGTTCGACCAACTGACGCTGTTTGGTATCGGCCTTTCCTGGGGGGGCTACGAAAGCCTGGCCTTGCCGGTTGATGTTCCGGCGCGATCAGTCATGCAATGGCCGCACCAGGGCCCCTTGCTGCGGTTGCATGCGGGGCTGGAAGACCCAGAGTCGCTCTGGGCGGATCTGGCCAATGCCTTGTCGGTTTATTCTGACGCGAATGCGTTGGCGCTTCAAAGTTCTCCGTAGGAGTGCAGGCCCGACAGAAACATGTTCACGCCCAGAAACGCAAAGCTGGTAATAACCAGGCCAACCAGCGCCCAGTAGGCGGCCATGGTGCCGCGCAAGCCTTTCATGAGCCGCATATGCAACCAGGCGGCATAGTTCAGCCACACAATTAATGCCCAGGTTTCCTTGGGGTCCCACTGCCAATAGGCACCCCAGGCATCGGCCGCCCACAATGCGCCCAGAATCGTGGCCACGGTAAAGAAGGCGAACCCTACCGCGATGGCCCGATACATGATGTCGTCGAGTATTTCCAGCGATGGAAGGCGTTTGGCAATGGGGGCGCGGCAAGCCAGAATGGCCCCCACGATTAACGCGCCGATACCGAAGTAAAGCATCCAGGTGGGCGATAATTCGCGTGAACCGAAGATGAAAGGTTCGGCGCAGAGGATGGCGCCAAGCAAAAACAAGGGAATAAGCTTGCGGCGCGACTTGGTTTCGCCATGCTCTTTTATGAGGTAGGCAAAGCCCACCATTGCAGCCAGCGAGAAAGTGCCGTAACCGATAAAGTTGGCAGGTACGTGGATTTTCATCCACCAGCTTTTAAGTGCGGGTACCAGGGGCTGGATTTCGAAGGCGTTGCGAGTAAAGGTGTACCAAAGCAGAAAAATAACTGCCGAGGTCACCACAAGCAGGACAAACCCACCGAGGGCGCGTGTCGCGTAGCGCCGCTCGTAATAAAGGTAGAACAAGGCGGTAATGAGCGCGAACAGGACAAAAACTTCGTACAGATTGCTGACCGGAATGTGGCCGATATCCGGGCCTAGAAGATGGCCTTCACGCCAGCGTACCAGCAAGCCGGTGGTGCCGGCATAAACCGCACCCCAGGTAAGCGCAGTGCCCAGCCAGGCCGCAGTTTGGCTGAAAATGCCCGCCCAGTACGACACCGTGGCCAACACAAACAAGGCGCACATCCATAAAATGGCCGACTGCGATGAAAACAGATACTTCAGCAGAAAAACGGTGTCGCCGCGCGTGATGTCGCCCTGGTCCAGGCCTTGCCCGGCGCTATACAGCCAGATTGCCAGCAAGGCGCTCAGGCCGCTGGCGATGAGCAGCCAGCGAAGCGGGCGCCAGAGCCAGCCCAGCCAAACCGTGGCAGGCACGGCACAGACCAGAATGGCTTTCTCGTAGACGTCCATATTTGAGCTGAACGCCAGCAGTGCATAGGCGACACCGGCCGACAGCACGATGAAAAACAACAAGTCCGTCCAGTCGGGCCGGCCTCTTTCGCCGCGACTGTCGCCGCTGGCCGCCATGGCTGTTTCCCAGGCAGGTGAGTGGGTATGGGCATCAGACATGATGAACCTCGTTAAGTGGACAGTTGTTTGAACGCATTCTTGAAGCGTTCAAATTCTTGAGTGAAATCCAGCGTGCGCCGTTGCGATGTCATGGCGGCAAGCCACTGGCTACCGTTTTGTTTGGGTTGAACCCAGATCCAGATGCGCCGGTCTCGGATATAGAACATGGAAAATATCCCGATTACCAGGAACAGACAGCCCAGATACACGGTAGTTTGCCCGGGGCTGCGTGCCACCTGGAAAACGCTGGCTTGAACATGGTCGAATTGAGACAAAGACATCATGATGGGCGCCGGATAGTCGGGCAGATTCGACAGTGCTAAAAGTGCTTGTTGCATCCATTGAGTGGGAACGTTGCCGTCTGCCTCATTGTAGGTTAGTTCCGGCAGGCCGCGTTGGGCACGATCCAGATTGTTCAACGCCGACAACGAAAGTTGAATCATGGGGACTGCAAAGCTCAGGAAACGGGCGCGCTCGGCCTCGGGGACCGGCTCAAGCAGCTGGTTGAAACCGCCTTTGGAAAAAGCTTCCAGTGCGCCGGCGGCGGCTTTCTCCAGCAAGTCCTTTTGCTCTTCGCTATTGGCGTTGTGCCGGGCGAACTGCTGCGCGGCCTGTTCACGTAGTTCGGGATTGCTCAAGGCCGCACGCAAATGGATGAAAGATTCAAGTGAGTTGTTGGCGTCGGCGGGAATCCGGATATAACGAAACGTTTCGGCCGGGCTGCTGCGAACGCCCACCAGAAACACCGGCCCGCCGTCCAGCGCAAGGGGAAGCATGTAGTTATGATATTCAAATGATTGTCCGTCGGCGCCGGTGAGCCGGTACTGGACGCTGGGCCCGACATTGCGCAGGTTTTCGTTTTTCAGTGTTCTGGCACTTCCCGTAACCGCCGCTACGTGGTCGAGCACGGCGCGTGGTTGCGGGTCGGCATTGATTTCCAGGTTCTCAACGTTAATGACGCGCAGATCCGTTACGTTCAGTTGGTAACGCTGTGGCTCATTCGTACTCGCATCGAGTGTGATGTCGGTTGGCTCTCCAACGGTGGCATCCACATTGAAAGCTTCTGCGTTGTTGCCCGAGAGCGGCCACGCTTGAAGCTGGACGCCACTGCCGCCGTCGTCGAAGCTGGACTGGTACACCGTTACGCCCTTATAGCGCAGCGGCTCGTTTACCTCAATTACCTGCTCGAAGGTGTCGCCTGTGTCGGGGTCGCTCACTTCAACGTGGCTGGCAAAGCGGCTGGGCATGCCGGTTGAGTAGTATTCAATATCGAACTGTTTAAGCCTTAAACTGAACGGCATGGGCTGAACCAGCACACCGTCGTCTACGGCGACAATGGCACTGCTACTTTGGCTGCCTTCCGGAATCAGCAGATTGGCGCGATAACTTGGGTTGGCCATCGAAAGCCAGCCCGATTCGGGCACATCTTTGATCAGCATGTTTTCGGTAATGGGCGTTTTGTCTGCCAGCCACACCTGCAGGCGAACCGGTAATTCGCTGTCGAGAATGCCGCCCACGCAAATGACGACAATGGCCGCATGCGCAAAAATATAGCCCAGGCGGTTGGTGCTGCCTTTCTTGGCCGCCAGCAATTGGCTGTCGCCGTCTTGACGAACCTTGACCTTGTATCCTTGTTTGGTCAGCCATTGCGTTAGCCTGCGGCTGCTTTCGCCTGGATCGTAAGCCGTATCGGCTTCCAGTTTATGGGGAAAAGCACGCAGGCTGCTGCCGCGAACATATTCGCGAAAGGAGCGCATGTCTTTCACCATTTTCGGCGTGTTGCGCAGCAGGCACAGGCTGGTGGAGATCACCAGGAACGTCATGATGGTTAAAAACCACCAGCTGTTATACACATGCCAAAGCGCAAAGACGTCGAACAGGGCGTACCAGAACGGCCCGAACTGATCGATATAGGTGCTTGACCCCTGGTTCTGCGGCAATACCGTACCAATGACACTGGCGATACAGATGAACATCAGCAAGCTGACAGCGAACCGCATGGAACCCAGCAGTTCGAATAGGTCGGCACGTTGACGGGAAGCGGTATTGGCGTTGTTCACGAAAGAGTCTTTGTAAAGAAAAAAGGGGGGCCGATAATGGCGCCCCCCCTTATGACCATTTTGCGCAGTATTGGTTCTGCGTTAAATCGGTTCGTTTGTTGTTATCGCAGGCCGGCAGCGTAATCGGCGACTGCAGAGATGTCGTCATCGGACATGCGATCGGCAATGTCGTGCATCATGGGGCTGTTGGCCCGGTCGTTGCTGCGGAACAGCTTCAACTGCGCTTCCAGATAGCTGGGGAACTGCCCTGCCAAACGCGGGAACTGAGCGGGTACGCCTGCCCCGTTGGGTGAGTGGCAAGCTGCGCATGCGGGCACGCCACGCTCGGCAATGCCGGCACGCCATATTTTCTGCCCGCGCTCCATGGTTTCAACGTTGCTTGCCGTGGCGGCCGTTTCGTAATTGAGCTCTTGCAACCCGATGAAGTAAGACACATTCATGATGTCTTCTTCCGTAAGTGGATTGGCGATGGCTGTCATGGCCGAAGGATTGCCGTCGAGACCGGCCCGGGTTGGGGGGTCTTCGCCTTCGGTTTTGAAGTCGCGCAATTGTTTGGCAATGTATTCGTGCGACGTACTTGCCAGGTTCGGATTGGCGGGAAGCGTACTGTTGCCGCCGGGGCCGTGACAGGTTACACAGGCCAGAATGCCGCGCGAGGAATCACCATTTGTATAGAGCTGTTCGCCCTTGGCTGCGTCGGGTTTGGAGACGATAACGTCAGCGGCATAGCTGACGCCAAGAAGGGAAGAGCCCAGCAGCAGGCCGCTGGCAACAAGCATTTTGGAAAGCACACGCTTCATGAGGACCTCGATGGATCGCGTTTTGGAAAAATCCGCTACAGTTTCAAACCCGCAATTATACAATAGCGTGTAACTCTAACCGTAACAGGCCTATCTATTGTCTATTTTGCATCGCGCCACGTTCACAACGTCGGCTGCCCGGCTCGACCAACTTCCCCCACCCGGGGCGCCCGAAATCTGTTTTGCCGGGCGCTCCAACTGTGGCAAATCCTCGGCCATCAACGTGCTGGCCAATCAGCGCCGTCTGGCCTTTTCCAGTAAAACGCCGGGGCGCACCCGGCTGATCAACATGTTCGGTATACCCGACCCCCTGGCGCCGGGTGAGCAACTGGGCTACCTGGTCGATTTGCCCGGCTATGGCTATGCCGCCATCGGTAAACAGGCGCGCGAAGAATGGGCCGAGGTGCTGGGGGCCTATCTGCGTGAACGCGCTTCCATTGCCGGCATTGTCTTGTTGTTGGATATCCGTCGCGGTCTGACGGAGCTGGATCTGCGTCTGGCCGAATGGATTGCGCCAACCGGTCGCCCTGTCCTGGTGTTGCTAACCAAGGCCGATAAACTGCCTTATGGTCAACGCATCAAAGCGGTTCATGCCATACGCAAACAATTGGCGCGCGATATTGGCGCTTTGCAGGTCATTCCGTTTTCTTCCACGCAGCGAATCGGATTGGAAGAAGCGGCCGTTCATCTTGAAAACTGGATTTCTCCCAAGGTTGTGCCATGACTTCATTTATTGTGAATGCCGACTTTCCGGCCCATCGCCCTCGCCGTAACCGTCGCGACGACTTTACCCGCCGCCTGGTGCGCGAAAATATTTTAACGGTTGATGACCTGATCTATCCGGTATTTGTGATGGAAGGCGAGGGCGTGCGTGAGCCTGTGCCTTCCATGCCGGGGGTGGTGCGCTACTCGCCTGATACGGTGGTGGAGGCGGCGCAAGCGTGTGCTGCGCTGGGCATACCGGTAATGGCCGTGTTCCCGGTCATTGATCCTTCCCTGAAGACACCTGACGGCATCGAGGCGGTAAATCCAGAGGGCTTGGTGCCGCGAGTGGTGGCCCGCTTGAAAGAGGTTGTGCCCGGTTTGGGTGTGCTAACCGACGTGGCGCTGGACCCCTACACCAGTCATGGGCAGGATGGCGTTATCGATGGCGAGGGTTATGTGCTGAACGAACCGACGGTTGAAATCCTGACGCAGCAGGCGCTGGTGCAGGCCAGGGCCGGGGTGGACATTGTGGCGCCCAGCGACATGATGGATGGCCGTGTGGGGGCGATTCGAGCCGCGCTGGAGGCTCACAATTTCATTCACACCCGCATCATGGCGTATTCGGCCAAATATGCCAGTGCCTTCTATGGCCCGTTTCGCGACGCGGTGGGGTCGGCGGCCAATCTGGGCAAGTCGAACAAGGCCACATATCAAATGGACCCGGCCAATCGCAATGAGGCCCTGCGCGAAGTGGCGGCCGATATCCGCGAAGGGGCCGATATGGTCATGGTCAAGCCAGGTATGCCGTATCTGGATGTCCTGCGCGATGTAAAACAGGCTTTTGGCATGCCGACCTACGCCTACCAGGTGAGCGGCGAGTACGCCATGATCAAGGCGGCGGCGGCCAATGGCTGGCTGGATCACGACAAGGTCATGATGGAAGCGTTGCTGGCATTCAAGCGGGCCGGGGCCGATGGCATTCTTACTTACTTTGCCATCGACGCGGCAAGAATTCTGAAGGCGTAGGCTTTCAGTTCCCGGGCGAGGGGCCAAAGCCGGTGCGGCAACCGGCTTTGGCCCCTCGCGCCGACGCGTTTTTAGAACGGCGCGTCGTCGTCTGAGTCGCTAACTGGTTTGGCAGCGCTTTTCCTGGCCGTTGCTTTTTTGGCAGTGGCCTTCTTTGCTGCCGTCTTGCTGGCGGTTTTCTTTGCGGCGGTCTTTTTCGCCGCGGTTTTACCAGTTGCCTTCCCTGCTGTTTTCGACGCAGTTTTCGCTGCCGTTTTCTTGGCAGCGGCTTTTTTGGCTGCACCGCCCTTGCCGGCTGCGCGAGCCTCGAACTCAAAGCCGACTTTGCCGTTGCTTTGCTTGGCCAGAAAAGCCTTGAACTTGCGGTTGGTACGGCTGGAAACAAATCCGTCGAGCAAGTCGGTTTTGCCTTCGCTGAGCAGTTTGCGCACTTGCTCGGGGGCGATCTCTTGTTGAAGAATCATCTTGCCGGTACGAAAGTCGCAGGATTTTTCCGGGCCAACCGACTTTTCGCAGACATAATTCATGCCATGCTCGAAAACGCGAGCCCCGCATTTCGGGCAATCACCCAGGGATGTCTGGGCAGAGAAGTCGACCGGTTCTTTGTCGTCTTCATCGTTCTGGCCGAAATCGAATTCCAGTTTGTACTCGTCGGTAATGCGCAGCAAAGCGGCGAATGGTCGCCCCATTTTGCTGATAAAGCCAGGCAGCGGGCCCAGTGTTTTTTCTTGCAGCAGCGTTTCAACTTCGTCAATTTCGAAGGTGCGCCCGCCCGGGTGCTTGCCAATTGAGAAGTCGCAGGCGGTGCAGGCATAGCGCCGATAGTTTTCTTTTACGACACCGCCGCATTTGGGGCAGGGCGTTTGCAGGGTTGCATAGTCGCCCGGGACAGTGTCGCGTTCGTATTCTTTGGCCCTCTTCACAATGATTTGCGTCATCTGCGCAATTTCGCGCATGAAAGCCTCGCGGCCCAGCTGACGCTGTTCGATTTGTTTCAGGCGTCGCTCCCAATCGCCGGTCAGTTCCGGCGAGGTCAGTTCGCTAACGCCAAGTCCGGAAAGCAAGGTCATGAGCTGGCGTGCCTTGGCGCTGGGCACCATTTCCCGGCCCTCACGCCGCAAATAGCCTTCATTGAGCAAACCCTCAATAATGGCCGCCCGGGTGGCCGGCGTGCCCAGGCCGCGCTCAGACATGGCATCGCGCAACTCTTCGTCATCAACCAGTTTGCCCGCCCCTTCCATGGCCGAGAGCAGCGTTGCTTCCGTGAATCGGGCGGGTGGCTTGGTAACCAGGCCTTTGGCCTCGACATCTTCGGTTTTAACGGATTCGCCTTGCGCCACCGAAATCAGGGTGGTGTCATCGCCCTGAATCTGACGGCCGTAAATGGCCAGCCAGCCGGGTGCAACCAGCACTTTGCCTTCGGTTTTGAAATGGTGCCCCTGTACCTGGGTAATACGCGTGGTTACCCGGAACTCCGCCGGCGGGAAGAACACGGCCAGGAAGCGGCGCGTTACCAGTTCATATATTTTGCTTTCTGCGTCGCTGAGTTCCTTGGGAACCTGCAGCGTCGGAATAATGGCAAAGTGGTCTGATACTTTTTTGTTATCGAAAATCCGCTTGTTCGGTTTGATCCAGTCTGATTCGCCCAGTTGCCTGGCGAACGGTTGCATAGCCGCAGCCGCGCCATCGGGCGCATCGGCCAGCGCAGCCACTGTTTGCTTGACTGTTGAAAGATAATCTTCCGGCAGATAACGCGAATCGGTACGTGGATAGGTAAGGGCCTTGTGGCGTTCGTAAAGGGTTTGCGCCAGCGACAGCGTGGCTTTTGCCGAGAAACCGAAACGCGAGTTGGCTTCGCGCTGCAGCGACGTCAAGTCGAACAGCGCGGGCGACATTTGCGTGGTGGGTTTGGATTCCTCGGTTACGGTGCCCGGTTGTTCACGGCAGGCGGAAACAATGGTCTTGGCCGCCGTTTCCGACCAAAGGCGGGAGTCACGCTTCTCAGCGTCTTGTTCGTCTTTAACGAACTTCGGATCGAACCAGCGACCCGTATAAAGCCCGGCCGCCGCAACAAACGTGGCATGAACCTCCCAGTAGTCGCGCGGTTTGAATTTGCGAATACGCCCTTCGCGCTCCATGACGATGGCCAGCGTCGGGGTTTGAACCCGGCCGACAGGCGTTTTGAAGAATCCACCGTCTTTACTGTTGAACGCCGTCATGGCCCGGGTGCCGTTAATGCCCACCAGCCAGTCGGCTTCTGCGCGTGACCGGGCGGCCTCTTCAAGCGGTTTCAGGTCGTCGTCATCGCGAAGCGCATCGAAGGCATCTCGAATGGCGGTTTGCGTCATGGATTGCAGCCACAAGCGCTGAATAGGTTTCTTCACGCCTGCATATTGAACGATGTAGCGAAAGATCAGCTCGCCTTCGCGCCCCGCGTCGCATGCATTAATAATGGCGCTGACGTCTTTGCGCTTCAGTAGCCTGACCAGCAGTTTCAACCGCTCTGCCGAGCGCTTATCGGTTGGCCCCAGTTCAAATTCCGGTGGAATGACCGGCAAATGGGTGAAAGTCCACTTTCCCCGTTTTGGGTCGTTCGGCGCAACCAGACTCAGCAGGTGTCCAATACTGGACGCCAGCACGTAGTCGTCGCTTTCAAAGTAATCGCCCTCACGCTTGAAACCGCCCAGCGCGCGGGAAATGTCCAGGGCCACCGAGGGTTTCTCGGCAATAATCAGAGTTTTTGTCATCTATTCAGGTGAAAGACAGTAATGCGAATGCGCTCAATATATCAAATGTTGAAATCGGGACGCCCAAAGCGGTATGGCACGCTGCCAAAATGCTTGCACCGTGTCAAGGTTAGCCAGTGCTTCGAACCCCAACTGTTGCCAGGCCCGATTCAGCGTTGTAACCGGCTGATCGCAGTCAAAAGGCTGGGCGTGATTCTGTTTTGACAACTTTTGCCCGAACTCGTCCAGTACCAACGGTACATGCATGACGCGCGGATAGGCATAGCCCAGCGCTTGGGCCAGTTGGATTTGTCGACCGGTGGAACTGAGCAGATCGGCGCCTCGCACGATATCGGTAATGCCCTGCCAGGCGTCGTCAATGACTACAACCAATTGGTAGGCCCATAAACCATCGGCACGCTTGATAATGAAATCACCTACGTCACGGCCGACGTCTTGTCCTTGTGTGCCAAGCCAGCGATCATGGAAAGATACCACGCTCGGCTCAACACGAAAGCGCCAGGCACGAGCCTGGCGCCCTGGTGCAAGACCGTTTCGGCAGGTGCCCGGGTAGGGGCCTTTCCCGGCTTCCTGGCGTGTGCAGCCGCATGGGTATATGAGTTTTTGCTGCAACAGGCGTTGGAAAGCGGTTTCATAGTCGGCCAGGCGATGTGATTGCCAAACAGGGGTGTCATCCCATTGCATGCCCAGTTTTTCCAGTTGCCCCATGATGATGCGGTCGGCGTCCCGCACCACACGGGGCGTATCAATGTCTTCTATGCGCAGCAACCAGCGCCCGTTCCTGGCGCGTGCGTCGAGATAGCCGGCCATTGCCGCAACCAGGGAGCCGTCGTGCAACGGGCCGCTGGGGCTGGGTGCAAAACGGCCAACGTAGCTGCCATTTTCAGACGTTCTGGCCACGGGAGTACTCGGTGTTGCGTAAGTTTGTTTGAACGAAATGGCGATGTTTAGTGCGACAGCCGGGCACTATCGTGTATCAGCAGTTCTTCAAGCACCAGATGATCTACTTCCACCTCTTGGCTCCAGAGCACCATAAGTGCAATGATTTTCAGCTTTTCCAGTGGAATAGGCGCTTCGGCGGTGGCCTCGGCCCGTTCAATGAGAATCTCGCGCAATGCCGGCGGCAAGACGCCGGAGTTTTCCAGGAAAGTGATAAAGCCGATAGCCTGGGTGCCTAACGCTTGATATTCGAGATCGGTGAATACGCGCAGGCTGTCGCCTTGAGACATTTCGGCCATTTGCACGCATTGTTCCGTAGTTTGGGCCAGCCCGTAGAGCCAGCCCAACGCTTCGTCGATATCTTCGTGCTCGAAGCCGACCGCCGCAAGTTTGTGCGCCAGCACATCTGCTTCGGGGCATGCCTCGGGTGTGTAATAGTTCTCGAAGAGATAGACCAGGATGTCGAACATGATGAGAAAGGTACAAAAAATGAACCGTCAGGTGCAAACCACTGTACGCGGTTTTAATGGCGTTCGCAACTCGGGTATTGTACTGTGGCGGCCCTGCGCTGCTTGCTGCGTTAAATTGAAAAATCACAATACACTATAAATGGGTTTCGCCTGTGCGCGCGGCGGATGCCTGTTGTTGATTAACTCCATAAGAGAGACAAATGCTTAAATCATCGTGGGTAGACAAAGAGGGTCGGAAGGCGTCGTTGCGCAGTGATGGGTTGGCGGTATACGACGACGATAACGGCGCGGATACAGGGCGCGAGAAACGGCCGGGTCGTCCGACCGTTGACAGGGATATTCGTAATCAGATTATTGATATTGCGGAAATGTATTTTGCCGATCGCGGTTATGCATTGACTTCGACCCGGGAAATTGCCGCTCAGGCTGGTGTGCGGCAGTCTATGATTTCTTATTATTTCAAATCCAAACGCAGTTTGTTCGAAGCGGTAATCAAAAACAGAGGGCAGGCAATTTCCGTTCAAAGAATGCGTAATCTGGATACGCTTCTTAAGAAGTACGACGGTAACCCCCCGGTGGGGAATGTGATTCGCGCTTATCTGTTACCGCTGTTCAGCCTCTTGCATAGCGGGCCTCGCGGTATTGCTTTTGTGCGTTTGCTGGCGCGTTTGCATAACGAACCGGAAGAGCTGTCATTTCGTTTGCGGCGCGAAGTTTACGACGATTCCGTTAAACATTATCTTGACGTTCTGGAAAGATTGTTACCGGCTGTCAGCCCTGCCGATATCCATTGGCGCATGATGTTTTTAATTGGTATTTGCCTTTACACGTTATCCGGGTTGGGGCGACTTGAAGAGTTGTCTGAAGGGCGCTATACCGACGGCAGTATTGATGAGATGGTTGCCCGGTTGAATACCTTCCTGGTTCATGGAATGCAGGCGCCTTCTACGCCCGGCTGGTAGGGCCTGAGGGTTATCCCGATGCCTAGGGAAAATACGAATCACAAAATATCAGACGCTATGTCAAAGTAAGGTTCCTGAGGTCGTCTGACAATGGTGAAAATCACGGTAAAAGCTTGACGACGCGGTTGTGTAGCAAAAGTTGTAAGCAGTTCTGTTTTTTTTTGGCCTTAAATTGGTCGTTCGACCGGTTTATTATTTTTGGCCCAATAATTTGGTCATTTAAAGAAAGGTGATGCTTTATGAAAAAGAACGCTTTATCAATACTGATTGGGGGGCTGCTGATGACGGCAGTCGGTGCAGTTTCCGCGGCAGACGCGACTGACAATTGGGAGCTTGCGGTTAAGGAACGCACGCCGCCCTTCTCGGACAAGGGTGAGTGGAAGGATGCAACCTATAAACCGTTACCCAAATCAGAGGTATCCGAAAAATGGAATATCTGTGTTTTGTTTCCTCACACAAAAGATCCCTATTACATGGCAATGACCTATGGTGCCGTTACTGAGGCCAAGGCGAAGGGAATTGCGTTGAATGTTTTTGCCGCAGGTGGCTACACGGAACTTCCAACGCAAATATCCCAGCTTGAGGATTGCGTGAGCCGTGGGGCGGACGGTATTGCGATGGTGGCCATTTCGGCAACAGGGCTTAACCGGGCGATAGCGCGGGCGGCCGACCAGGGCGTACCCACGGCCATCACAGGCGGCGATGTGACATCAGACAAGGTTGCTGCGCGTGCGCAAGGCAACTGGTTCGACGCCGGCCGCATGGTGGGTGAATATTTAATGAAAAAACATCCAAAAGGCAGCGATCCGGTCAAGGTGGTCTGGCTGGGTGGCCCTGAAGCACCCAGGTGGTCAAAGGATTCTGCCGATGGGTTTGTGGCGACATTGAAGGACGTCGACAACATCGAAGTCGTCAAGGTCATTTGGGGTGAACCGAGCAAAGCGGCGCAAATTCCGCTGATTGAGGACGCGTTGCTGGCTTATCCCGATATTGACTATATCGGTGGCATCGCTCCCGCGGTTGAAGCAGGCATTCAGGTGCTGAAAGAAAAAGGAAAGACGGAAATTGGTTTGTTGTCATCCTATACGACACCGGTGGTTGAAGCGGGCTTGCGCGACGGTACGGTTGAGGCGACTGCAACCGACTACACGGCGGCACAGGCCCGGGTCGCAATTGACCAACTCGTTCGTCTTTTAGAGGAAAAACCTGTCGCGCAGGATGTGGACACCGGGTTCGGCATCATTGATCAGGAATCAGTGAAAACACATGATCGTGCGTTATCACTTGCCCCAGAAGGATGGGAACCCTACTTCGAGGTTAAGTAAGGTGACGAATGATGAATGTACAGGCCTCAATCGGCGCGGGAAAAAGTCTTATGCCGGATTCGACGACATGGTCTGACCAGGAGGCCGCCGGTACCAATGCGGATGGGTTGCTTAGCGTTCGCAAAGTGAACCGGCAGTTTCCTGGCGTGCAGGCGCTTACCGACATGGATCTCGATGTCCGTGCCGGTGAGGTGCATGTGCTGTTTGGTGAGAACGGGGCCGGAAAATCGACCTTGATCAATATTATCTGCGGTGCGTTGCCGCCTTCGTCGGGTCAGATATTCGTCGAGGGCAAGCCGGTTGTTTTTCGTTCTGTCCAGGACGCCCGCCATGCGGGCGTATCGGTGGTCTATCAGGAGTTCAGTCTGGCGCCGGATATGACCGTTGAAGAAAACCTTTTTCTGGCAAATGAGGAAAGGGGTTGGACGGGGGTATTGAAAAAGAAAGCCATGCATCAAAAAGCATTGTTGCATTTTGAGCGTCTTGGCTTTGGGATACGCCCTGAGGCATTGGTGGGAAGTTTGTCTCGTGCCGAATGCCAGATGGTGGAGATTGCCAAGGCGGCGCTCACCAAGCCCCGCATCCTTATCCTGGATGAGCCGACGGCATCTTTGACCGAAGCGGAAACAACGCAGTTGTTCGAGCTGATTCGCGGTTTGAAGCGTTCAGGGGTCGGGATTATCTACATTTCGCATCGAATCAGCGAAATTCAGAAAATTGGAGACCGCGTAACGGTGATGCGGGATGGCCGGCATATTGCCACCGTAAATGCCTTGGAAACCGATAGAAAGCAGCTCGTTGAACTCATGACGGGACGTAGTTTCGGTGGCTTCTATCCGGAAATCAAGTTCGCCCCTGAACAAACGCTTCTGACGGTTTCTTCTCTTTCAACGGTCAGCGGCAAAGTGCGCGATGCATCGCTGACGGTGCGTCGGGGGGAAATAGTGGGTCTGGCCGGGCTGGTTGGATGCGGCAAGTCGGAAATCGGTCGGGCTTGTTTTGGCGTTGAGCCTCGCGCAAGGGGGGCGATTCGGTTGGGAGAGATCGATTTAAGTCATGCTGCGCCGCGGGATTTTATTCAGTCGGGTGTTGCGTATGTGACGAACGACCGTATTCAAGAGGGCATGCTTTTATGCCGCAGTGTGCGTGAAAACATTTCTTTGGCGTCGTTAAAGTCGCCCACGCTGCTCAAAAACGGGTGGTTATCCCGCAGCGCTGAAAAGCGTGAATCTTTTGAAATGGCGCGGCGCATGTCTCTTGCTCCACTGGATATTGAGCGTCTGGCACAAGGTTTTTCCGGCGGGAATATGCAAAAGGCCTTGCTGGGGCGTTTCCTGGCAAGAGAGCCCCGGCTGTTGATTCTGGATGAGCCGACTGTGGGCATCGACGTGAATGCGAAGGCCGAAATCTATGCGGTACTTGAGCAGTTGGTGAGCGCGGGCATGGCGGTTTTGCTGATTAGTTCGGATTTGCCGGAGGTGTTGAGCCTTTCCCATCGTGTTTATGTGGTGCGGGAAGGTTTGATCGTGGATGAGTTGACCGGGGATCAGCGTACCGAGGAAAACGCGCTTTCTGGCTTTTTTGTGAAGGAATAACGGAATGAGTGGGGTTTCAACACAAGCCCAGGCCGCTTTAGGTTCGCGCGGCATTAACTGGCGCAGTATCGCAGCTTCGATAGGCATGATGCCCGTATTGTTACTGGCATTAATTGTCCTTTTTGGCATTCTGGAACCGCGGTTCGTATCCGAGGCCAATTTATTCAATTTAACCCGCCAGTCCACCTACCTGATTATTGTCTGCGTTGCTCAGTTTCTGATTTTGATCACGGGTGGGATCGACCTGTCGGTGGGGAGTAATGTGGCCCTGGTCAGTGTCGTTACTGCAACGGTCATGAAGTATATGTTGGGCGTGGATCCGGATGCAGTGTCCTGGGCGGTAATCATCGCAATTGTTTGCGGTGTCCTGACCGGGGCGGGCGTGGGGTTGTTTAACGGATTAGGTGTTGCGTTATTTCGGGTGACGCCTTTTGTGATGACCTTGGGTAGTTTGTCTATTGCATCGGGATTGGCGCTTTACATCTCAGGTGGCTACAGCATTTCCGGTTTGCCCGAGCAGTTTGGCAATGTCTTGGCATATGACTCGGTTTACGGCGTGCCGGTACCCATTCTTTATGCGGTGATTATTGTTGCGCTGACTTATCTGCTGCTGAGTTGGACACGATTCGGTCGCTACTTTTATGCCATCGGCAGTAATTTCAAAGCCGCGCGTTTGTCTGGGGTCAGAACATCGTTGAATCAGGTTTTTGCCTATGTCGTATCCGGCACGATTGTGGGTATCGGGGGCGTGTTGCTTACCGCGCGTACTGAAAGTGGCGAGGCAACCCTGGGGGGCACAGACCTGATTCTGAATTCGATTGCGGCATGCTTGATTGCCGGCGTATCCCTCACAGGCGGGCGCGGTCTGTTGCGCAATGTGGTGATGGGCGCGATTTTCATTACCGCGCTGTCCAATGGAATGAATCTGTTGCGCGTGAACAGTTATCTGCAAACCATCATTATCGGTGCCGTATTGGTCATTGCGATTGCGGTGGACCAAATGCGTGAAGGCAACCGTAACCGTTAAATTTTAAAGCCGGAAGTATTTTGACTTCCG
The DNA here is from genome assembly GCA_002384935.1 of Pusillimonas sp. UBA3987. Lineage (GTDB taxonomy): Bacteria > Pseudomonadota > Gammaproteobacteria > Burkholderiales > Burkholderiaceae_B > Neopusillimonas. The sequence continues at coordinate 132,214 of DGCD01000014.1, read as the reverse complement.
GCGAGGCTAAAGCATTAAAAAGGAGTCATGACAAATGAGTACTGCAGAAAAAAAGAAAGCTTTTCCCAGCCCGTTTGAGCTTCCGACGCCCGAAGGGGCGGAGGGTTGGGAGGAGCTTTATCCCTATTATTGTTTGGTCAGCCCCGAGCGCCAGGAACTGGAGGAAGGTAAGTTCTGGTTCTTCGACGGTATGCACAACCCTGATCCTCTTTATCCGTTCGACACCATCATGACGGAGAACTGGTGGGTTGCGTTGAGTCAGATGACGAATCGTGTTTGGGCTTTTCCTCCGGCGATTGGCGTGGATCAGCGCGTTATCAATGGCTATCTTTACGTTGCGCCCAATATTTGTGATGACCCGGTTAAGGTGGCGGAGCGTCAAGAGTACTTTACGCGTCGCGCCGGCCATTATTACGAGAACTGGGATGAGATTTTCGAGAACTGGAAAGTCAAGGCCAAAGATTGTATTGAGCGTTTGAAAGCAATTGAGTTTACGCCGTTGCCTGAGTACGAAAAGGAAGAGTACGTTACAGGGCATCGAGGCCTGTACTCCAGTCACGACTTGCTCTGCAAGTACAACCGTTTGATCGAAAACATGCTGGAAATGGGTTCTTACCATTTCGAAATGCTGAACCTGGGATACGGTGCTTATTTAACGTTCAGGGAATATTGCCAAAGTGCCTTCCCCGGTATTGCCGACCAAACGGTCACGGATATGGTCAGCGGGATTGATATTGTTTTGTTCCGCCCGGACGATGAGTTGCGCCGCCTGGCAAAACTGGCCGTGGAACTGGGCGTTGACAAGGTTATTACAGATAACAGCAGCCCGGATAAAACCGTTGAGTTGTTGAAAAAGACAAAAGAGGGGCAGCAATGGGTGCAATCTCTTGAAGACTCCAAAGACCCCTGGTTCTGGTATTCAACCGGCGTAGGCTATTGTCATGCTGATCCGGTCTGGATGACGGATATGCGCCTGCCGTTTACTGCATTGCGTGGCTATATCGAGGCGGTGCACCGCGGCGAGAAGGTGGATCGGCCTTTGGATGAAATTCTCGAGAGGCGGGCCCGGGTTACGGCTGAGTATCGTGCTTTGTTGCCAACGGAAGAGGATCGGGAGTCGTTTGATGGCTTGGTCAATCTGGCCCGTAAAGTATTTCCGTTTGTTGAGGACCACAACTTCTATGTTGAACACTGGCATCATTCAATTTTCTGGCAGAAGGTGCGAGAGTTGGGCGATTTGTTCGTGGGAAGCGGATTTTTTGCCAATCGTGACGATATCTTCTACCTGCATCGACATGAAGTAAGCGATGCGCTGTACGACCTGCTGATTGGTTGGGCAACAGGGACGCAGCCGCGCGGTGAGGTTTATTGGAAGCCGATTATTGAGCGCCGCCGTGCTAAACGCGATGCGTTGGCCAAATGGGCGCCGCCGCCCGCGCTGGGCACGCCGCCCAAGTCAATTACCGAGCCGTTAACGATTATGTTGTTTGGCATTACCCAGGAAACCGTGGAAGAGTGGCTCAGTGTTGGCCAGGATTCCTCGAACATCTTGAAAGGGGTGGCTGCGTCACCCGGAAAAGTAACAGGCCGTGCGCGTGTGATTATGGATCCCGAGCAACTTTACGAAATCCAAAAGGGTGAAATTTTGATATGCCGTATTACTGCGCCAAGTTGGGCGCCGGTCTTTCCCATGATTAGTGCCGCCGTCTCCGATGTGGGGGGCATGATGGCGCACACCGCAATTATTTCCCGTGAATATGGCCTTCCCGCCGTTGTTGGAACGGGTTTCGCTTCATCAATTTTCAAAACGGGTGATCTCGTTGAGGTGGATGGCAATTTCGGTACCGTGAAGCGTCTTGAGGAGGCTGTTTGATGTCTGATGTAAAACCCAACATTCTGTGGCTCGACGACCCGGGCGCAAAAGACAATCCGTTGCTGGGGGGAAAGTTTTCCAGTCTTGCCACCTCAATGGCCGCCGGTTACTCCGTTCCTCCCGGGTTTGGCATAACTACCCAGGCGTTTCGCGAGTTCGTGAAAGGCGCAGGCCTGGAAGAGGAAATCAGTCGTGTCAGGAAAATCGCGACCGAGATCGAGCCAGCTCAATTAAAGGTTGAAACAGCCCGGTTAATTGATCAGATCATGAACGCGCCACTGCCTCAGGATCTTCACGACCAAATTGCGCGGGCATATGAAAGGCTGGAGGAGCGAACGGGCATTATGGATGTCCCGGTTGCCGTGCGTTCGAGCGGTGAGTCGGAGGACTTGGCCGGAGCCAGCTTTGCCGGCCAATATGAAACGTTCTTGTGGGTGATGGATGTTGAAAACGTGATCCGTTATACCCGACAGTGCTGGGCGGGAATGTTCAGCGATACGGTTTTGACGTATCGACATGAAGGCAAGCAGGTGGCGGCGCTATCTGATTTTGCTATTTGTGTTGGCATTCAGCAGATGGTGCAGGCACGTGCGGCCGGGGTGATGTTTACCCTGGATCCCATCACGGGAGACCGGTCGAAAATTGTGATTGAGTCGTGCTGGGGCTTGGGCGAGGGCGTGGTGAAGGGAGATGTCACACCGACGCAATTCAAAGTTGACAAAGTAACGTTACAACTGCTCAAGCGTGAGCCACACACCCAGACGCACGAGTATCGGTTTGATCCGGAAACGGGTGAAGTCGGTTTTTGCGAGGTCGAAGCCGAGCGCCAGGATGCCATTTGTCTGCCCGACGAAACGGTTATTGAGTTGGCTAAATTTGCCAAGCAGGTCGAGAAAGATCGTGGTGCCCCTCAGGATATCGAGTGGGCGGTAGACGACAGATTGCAGATTCGTGTTCTCCAGGTTCGTCCGGAAACCGTATGGAGCAGCAAGCCTGCACAGCCGATTACGCGGGTAAAGTCTCCGGTTGACTATGTGCTTAAGCGCATGACCGGTGGCCAAAGCCTGATTGAATCTGGGAGAGAGTAAAAAGCATGAAAGCCCCTGATTTTATTTATCACCGGGCTTCTTCTGTACAAGAAGCGGCTCAGTTGTTGGATGAGTACGACGGCAGTGCCCGCATTCTTGCGGGAGGTCAAAGTTTGGTGCCAATGCTGAATATGCGCCTTTGGCGACCATCGGCACTGATTGACATTAATCGCATTGCGGGCCTAGACGACATTAGTGTGCAAGGGCACGAAACAGTGCTTGGCACGCGTGTCCGTTACAACGCAATTGAATATTCGGAGCTGATAGCGCAACGTTTGCCGTTGCTGGTCGACATGATTCGCTATGTGGGTGATCGTCAGGTTCGTCACCGCGGTACGGTTGGAGGAAGCCTGGTGCAGGGGGATCCGACCGGTGAAATGCCGTTGGCGGCGTTGGTGTTGGGCGCCAGGGTGAAAGTCGTCAGCGTAAAAGGCGAACGGGAAATTCCGCTGGCGTCATTCTACGAAGGGTCTTACGCCACTGTGCTGGAGCCAAGTGAAATGGTGGTGTCCGTCATTTATCCGCAGCATCCTCCCTTCTATGCGTTTCGTGAGGTGAATCGTCGACACAACGATTTTGCCGTTGTGTCGGTTGCCGTGGTGGGCGAGATTGATGATCAAGGCCGTTGGCAGGGCGTGCGCATTGGAATGGGGGGTGTTAATGAGTCGCCGATGCTGGCGACCGAAGCATCCGAGCGGCTGAACGGTTCGCAAATGAGTGACGACGATATCGCCAACGCCGCCCGGCTTGCGTCAGCCCAGGCCGATCCGCCTGATGACATCCGCGCTTCCCGTGACTATCGATTGCATCTTGTAAGTGCCTATGTAAGGAAGGCGTTGGAGGATATGCGCCGTGAGGCATCCAGTGCTTTTTCCAAGGGCCCGGGTAATTGAATTAACGATTGAGATTTATAAATGAAATTCAAACAGGAATTTACGGTTGCCGAGCGAGTGCCGCAGGTATGGGCGTTTTTTCAGAAAGCCGATGCGGTTGCCCAATGTATGCCGGGAATCGACAATATTCAGGTGGTGGACCCCGACCAGCTGTCCGTTCGTATGACGCAGAAAGTGGGCCCTATTTCGGCAAGTTTTGATACGAATGTGCGTATCACCGAACGCGAGGAGCCCGCTCGCATTCAGTTTACGCTTATCGGTAAAGCTGTTCGCGGCGCGGTAGGTAATTTCCGGGCGACCAATACGGTGACGTTGCATGAGCACGCCGGGAAGACGCATGTAGTCGTCGAGGGGGAAGCGGCTTTGGCCGGTGCCTTGGGCAGTGTAGGGCAACGCATTATCGCAAAGCAAGCCGAGAAACTCACCGCCGAGTTCGCTGTGAATCTGGCTCGTGCCTTGTCAGGTGAAACCGGCGATTCAGGTGCACAAACCTCGTCTGGCGAAGGCGCCCCAGCGCAGGCCGGACGGGCAACGCCAGGCCAAGCATCAGTTGGCGCACCCGCAGCGGCAAAATTGGCGGCGCCTGGTGAAGCCCCGTATATGCAGGCCAACTTACCGGCTCCTGGACGCGGCGAAGACCCTTGGAATAAGGTCGCCGCTTCATTCAGTGTGGCGACGTTCATCGTGTCGCTATTTGTTCTCTACCATGTGGTGGGTCAAGGATAAGTCATGGTGCAGGAATCAAACGTTGTTGAAATACAAGCCCGGGTTAATGATGTCGATATATCGGAACCGGCGCCGGTACGCATGCATGCGGCTGATTTTTTGCGTCAACGTTGTGGGGCGACAGGCGTGCATATCGGCTGTGAGCAGGGCGTGTGCGGCATGTGCACCATTATGGTTAATGGCGAGGCAGTGAAGTCTTGTTTGATGCTGGCCGTGCAGCTTGACGAATGCGAGGTGCGCACCGTTGAGTCGTTGGCGCACGGTAATGAGCTTAACGATCTACAGCGGGCATTTCGTGAGCACCATGGGTTGCAATGTGGCTTTTGTACACCCGGGTTTTTGATGTTGGCGACGCATTTGAAGCAAAGTGGCCGGCGCTATTCAATGGCTCAGTTGCGTGACGAAGTCAGCGGGGTGATGTGCCGGTGTACAGGTTATGAAGGGCCAGTGCGTGCCATTGCGCATTATCTGGGCGATCAAATCGTGAGCCAGAGTTAGGGGGAAGTATGTTGGAACGAGTTGGCGCCGGGTTACCGCAAACTGATGTTGAAAAAGACGACGCTCACGAGCAAGTTTCGGGGCGGGAGAAGCAGATTGGCAGACAGGTTCTGCGCGTTGAGGATTTGCGGTTGTTGCGCGGCGACGGTTGCTTCGTCGATGATGAGCAGCCGGCACATCAGTTGGAAATGGCGGTGGCGCGTTGTCCATTTCCCCACGCGCGTATTGTCGCTATCGACATTTCCGAGGCGTTGTTGCTTCCGGGCGTCAAGCATATTCTGTGCCCGCAAGATGTTGTTGAGCAGTCCGAGCCTTTAACGGTGTTACGACCGGTGCCGGGTGCGCCTTCGCTCCCCTATTATGCGCTTGCGCAGGATCGGGCTTTGCATGAAGGGCAGCCGGTCGTCAGTGTTGCCGCAACCAGTCGTGCTATTGCCGAGGATGCAATTGAACTTATTCATATTGAGTATGATCCGTTGCCGTGCATTACTGATACCGCCAGAACGATTCAGCCGGATGCGCCCGTACTTCACCCCGATTGTTTGAAAAGCAATATTCTGGCCGAAAATGTTGATCAGGCCGGAGAGGCGTTCCAGGTGTTGAATGAGGCAGAGATTGCAATTGAAGACACGTTTCGTGTGAATCGCGTTACGCCGTTGCCAATGGAAACCCGTGGCATTCTGGTTAACTGGCGGCCGGGCGCGCGTCGATTGACGCTGCGCATGTCAACACAAACCCCCCATCTTGTCCGTAAGCAGCTGGCTGAAATCCTGCGTATGGAGGAAAGTTGCATTGATGTCTCTGCCTCAGACGTGGGCGGTGGTTTCGGAATGAAGTTGGGTGCTTATCCGGAGGATGTGTTGGCTGCATTGCATGCGATGGCTGTTCGTCAACCTGTGAAATGGATTGAAGACCGGCTCGAACATTTTCGTGCCGCAACCCATGGGCGGGAGTCGTTGCATGATTACAAGATCGGCGCGACGAAAGAAGGCCGGTTTGTCGCACTGATTGATGACTATGTGACGGACCTGGGGGGATGGAACTCGTCCTTCGGTTCTTCGCAGCTTTCCAGCGTGACGTTTACCGGACCGTACAAAGTGAAGGACGCTTATGTGCGCAGGCGCGTTGCAATAACAAATAAAACGCCGGTAGGCGCATATCGTGGGTATGGTCAGCCCGAGGTTAATTTTGCTCGCGAGGTGCTGGTTGATCGCCTGGCGCGCAGGCTGGGCATGGATCCGGTTGAACTTCGTCGCAAGAACCTGTTGCAGCCGGCTGATTTGCCGTGGAAAACTCCAAGCGGCGCGGTCTATGACAGCGGTGACTATCCGTTAAGCCTTGATATGGCGGTGAAAGCCATTGATTATGAGGCACACCGCTCGCGGAAAAACAAAACGCGTGAAGACGGGCGACTGGTCGGTATCGGGTTCTCGGTTTTTATCGAGCGCACGGGCTATGCCAGCGCGCGTTTCCTGATGAAGCGGGGATCCAGGTTTGGTGCGCACGAAAGTGTGACGCTGCGTGCAAATCGTTCAGGCTATATCGATCTATACACGGGCGTATCCTCAATTGGGCAAAGTGCTGAAACGGCAATGGTTCAAGTGTGTGCCGATGTGTTGAACGTGGATATCGAGCGCATTCGGGTGCATGCCGGTGAAACGGCATCTACGCCATTGAATACAGGTGCCTTTGCGTCTCGCACCATGATCGCGGCAGCCGGGGCGATTAAAGAGGCGGGAGAGGTGTTTCGTGACAAAACCTTGCGCATCGCCTCGGCAGCGTTGGAGTGCTCGGCCTCGGAGCTTATGATTAATGGCGCTGTGGTGAGGCACAAGCACGACGCACAAAGATCAGTAGCGCTGGCCGATGTGTTTAACCGGGCTATTGTCGGGCAGGGGATGCCTGCGCAGGAAAGTCCCGGCCTGGATGCGACGGCACATTATGAGCCGCCTGAGGCCGCCTTCGCTTTTGGTACGGCTGCGGCGCAAGTCGCGGTGGATCCCGTTACCGGGGAATATGAAATTGAACGTTTCATACTGGTGCATGATTGTGGAACAGTGGTGAACCCAATGCTGGTGGAAGGCCAGGTGCGCGGCGCGTTAATGCAAGGGTTAGGTGCGGCGTTAAGTGAGGAGCTCCGTTATGATGACGAAACGGGGCAGCTGTTAAACGGCACAATGATGGATTATTTCGCACCTACGGCAGCCGACGCGCCGCCACTTGAGCTCTTGCATACTGAGATTCCGTCGCCTGTAACACCTTTTGGTGTGCGAGGTGTCGGTGAGGTGGGAACAATCGCGCCGGCTGCGGCAGTAACAAACGCGATCTGTAATGCCTTGACGCAATTCAATGTCGAAATTTCCGCCTTGCCGCTCACGCCGGAAGCTGTTTGGCGCGCCATGCAATCGCCGCAATTTGAGCAGGCAACTGCATAAAGGACAGCTTGAACATGAACACTTCTACAGATACAACGGCTTTGCTGGAAAGCCAGTTTCAGGGACGCTTTTTTGATGCCACGTTCTCAAGGCTGGAACTGGCGGCAATTGACTGGCTTGATGGCTTTTATCAATTAGAGCACTTGCTGTCGACCCGGGCCTGGACTATTCGGCTTGTTGCGGGCGGCGCCTCTGCGGAGTTGAAGTTTGCTGCGTTGGTGCATGATGCCGAACGGTTCTTTCCGGGTGGACCGTCAGGCACACCTGATACCGCCTTCGATGACCCTGATTATTTATTTGCGCATTCCATGCGGTCGGCCGACATCGTTGAGGCATGGTTGCGTAAGCAGCCCGACGTTTCCGAGTCGTTTGTGCGCCGGGTGCGGGCTTTGGTTATGCGGCATGAGATCGGTGGTAATACCGAAGAGGACATTTTGCAGGCAGCTGACTCGTTATCCTGGTTTGATACCTTGGATTGGCTTGCTTATGAGTGGGCTTCGAGCGGAAAACTTCCTTACGAAAAAGTGTGTGCGAAGCTCGATTGGATGCTGACGCGTATACGGCCGACGATTGCGATGGAGAGCGCAATGGGTATTTATCGTGACGCCATGGCTGCGCTTGAGGGGCGAAACGCGGTGGCACAAATGGACCTGAAAGAACGTCGTCGAATTGCCGGCAGTAAAGCGGTTTTGCTGGGCCGATAGCAAAGGCTGGCCAGCCAACCCGGGGCGCAACTTCTGACCCGGGTTGGCTGTAACGTTCAATTAGGCATGTTGCCTAAACCATCTCGAACGCCATTGCCACGGCTTCACCACCACCGATACACAGTGATGCAACACCGCGCTTGCCGCCGGTTTTACGCAGTGCCCCAATCAAGGTGGCAACCAGGCGCGCGCCCGATGCGCCGATGGGGTGGCCCAGTGCGGTGGCACCGCCATGAATATTCACTTTGTTGTGATCCAGGCCCAGCTCACGCATGGCTGCCATGGTTACCACGGCAAAAGCTTCATTGATTTCGAATAAATCAACGTCTTTGACGTCCCAACCGGTTTTGGTCATGAGTTTCTGCATGGCGCTTACCGGCGCAGTGGTAAACCATTCTGGTTCGTGCGAGTGCTGGCTGTGTGCGACAACCCGGGCAATGGGTGTTGCACCCAGTTTTTTCGCCGTTGACTCGCGCATTAACACCATGGCCGCAGCACCATCGGAAATAGACGATGAGTTGGCGGCTGTTACGGTGCCGTCTTTACGGAAGGCCGGCTTCAAGGACGGAATTTTTTCTGGCATGGCCTTCATGGGAGACTCGTCGGTTTCGACGACGGTGTCGCCCTTGCGGCCTGCGATGGTAACGGGCGCAATTTCCCATTTGAAGCTGCCGTCTTCGGTGGCTTCCCGGGCACGACGCAGCGACTCCAGCGAGAAGGCGTCTTGCTCTTCACGGGTAAAGGCGTATTTGTCGGCGCAGCTTTCGGCAAAAACGCCCATAGCTGTGCCACGCTGGTAGGCGTCTTCCAGGCCGTCCAGTGCCATGTGATCGTAAACGGTGGAGTGGCCATAGCGATAGCCCTGGCGACCGCGCAAAAGCAGATAGGGTGCGTTGCTCATGCTTTCCTGGCCACCTGCAACGACCACATCGGCGCTACCTGCGAATAGAAGATCGTGCCCGAACATGGCGGCTTTAAGACCGGAGCCACACACTTTATGAATGGTGGTGCAGCCGACACTTTTTGGCAGCCCGGCGCCAAGCGCGGCCTGGCGGGCCGGTGCCTGGCCTTGGCCCGCTTGCAGCACGTTGCCCATGATAACTTCGCTGACCGTTTCGTTATCAATGCCGGCGCGCTCCAGCGCAGCCTTAATGGCCACTGACCCCAGTTCGTGCGCGGCCAGACCGGAAAGGCTGCCCATCATGCCACCCATAGGGGTACGGGCAACGGAAACAAGGACGATGGGATCAGACATGAATAGCTCCTATGTTGCAATGCAAACAAAACATCATTTATAGGCTATTCTAGCGAAATTCGCAAAATTTTAATGTGACAGCGTTATGGCCTAAACTGGGGGATGCCTGGGAAGGAACCAGGCGTTGTACCGGAGAAACAGCGATATGAACCCGAATGAATTAAAACTGCATTACCCGCTGGGTAAAACCCTACCTGAACCTGGCCATGCAATGAACATTGCCGACGGTGTGCGCTGGATACGCATGCCCTTGCCATTTGCACTGGATCACATCAACTTGTGGTTGCTGCGAGATCGCATCGACGGTCGTGAAGGCTGGACCATTGTCGATTGTGGGGTATCTCGTGAGCCCGTCAAGGCGTTGTGGGAAGAATTGTTCAAGAGTGCACTGGATGGCTTGCCGGTTTTGCGTGTCCTGGTTACGCATATGCATCCCGATCATGTGGGCTTGGCGCACTGGTTGTGCGAACGCTGGGGCGTGCCGCTTTGGATGAGCATGACTGACTTCGCCATTGCGCGGTTGTGGTCGCGTCAGCCAGCCACGACCCAAGGTGATGGGGGCAGCGGCGGAGGTGCCGGCGGTCATGTGGCGGTGCGTCATTTCATGCGTCATGGCCTGTCCGACCCTGAAACCCAAGACAAGATTCGCGAGCGGGGTCGTTATTATCCCAGCCTGGTGCCCGACATGCCCGAATCCTTTCATCGCATCATGAATGGTGATCGAATTGACGTAGGGGGGCGCGAATGGGAAGTCATTGTCGGTTATGGCCACGCCCCCGAGCATGTGTCGTTATACAGCGAAACCCAGCAAATTCTTATTTCGGGCGACATGGTATTGCCGCGCATTTCCACTAATGTCAGTGTGTTCGATTTCGAGCCCGACTCCAATCCTTTGCCGCTGTATCTGAACTCTTTGCGCGACTTCGATCATTTGCCTGCTGATACGCTGGTGCTGCCTTCGCATGGGCGGCCATTTACCGGGTTGCACGAACGTATCGCCCAGCAGCTTTCGCACCATGCCGAGCGCCTTGAAGAGGTACTGCAAGCCTGTTCCAAGCCGACCACGGCCGGTGAGATTGTGCCGATTATGTTTCAGCGTGAACTCGATGCGCATCAACTGACGTTTGCCATGGGCGAGGCCCTGGCGCATTTGCACGCGCTTTGGTACGAGGGCAAGTTAAAGCGTGAGGTGGGCAGTGACGACCTCATTCGTTTCATACGCGTTTAACGCAGGAGCCAATTGTCGTGCGGGTTTGCGTTACGGGGCGAATCGGCGTCCCTAACGCTCCGATAGCAGCAGCCGCAGGGCCAAACCCGCGAAGACAAGTGCCGAAAGCCGGTTGATCAATCGCTGCGTAAAGGCCGACCTTTGCAAATGGGCGCTGAAAAAGCCCGAGAACAGGGCGATGGCGCTGAATACGGCAAAAGCGGCCAGCATGAACAGTGCGCCAAGGCTGATGGTTTGCAAGGCAACCGAACCGCGTGTCGGCGAGGTGAATTGCGGCAGGAACGCCAGGAAAAAAAGCGATACTTTCGGATTGGTGAGGTTCATGATGATGCCGCGCCGGTAGAGTGCCCAGTGCGATAATGCCGGTGGGCGGGTTTGCGCCGTGGTGCTGACCGGGGCCCGAAATGCGCCCCAGGCCAGGTACAGCAGGTAGGCTGCGCCGGCCAGTTTCAATACCAGAAATGCGGTTTCCGAGGCGGCGAACACGGCTGCCAGCCCGACGGCCACGGCCACCGTGTGGCCAATCAGGCCGGTGCAAAGGCCCAACACAACCGCCATGCCGGCATTTTTACCCCACATGGCCGCCTGCATCAAAACAAACAGGTTATCGGGGCCGGGGCTGAGCGCCAGCAAAACGGCAATGCCGAAAAACGACAGGGCAACATCAACAGTGAGCATGACGGGATGAAATTTATGGTAGCGTTTAAACCCGTTGATCTTAAATCATTTTAGACACTATGGCTGATTGGAAATCGTCTCGTTTGGACACCCGGCTGATGCACACCGGTATGGCGCCTTTCAACCCTGAGACCCGTTCCGCGCCGGTGGCCTTGCCATCAATGCGAACCAGCACCGTGCGTTTTGCCGATCTGGCGGCGCTCGACCAGGCACGACAACGCCAATTGCTGGGCGAGCGCGGGGTGACGTATGGTCGCGTCGGCATGGATACCCATGAAGCGCTGGAAGAGGTCATGTGCTGTCTTGAGAACGCGCAGCGCGGCTTTCTGGCACCCTCCGGGTTATCGGCCATTACGCTGGCCATGTTGGCGTTGCTCAATACGGGCGATCACGTGCTGGTTGCCGATTGCGCCTATGGCCCGGTTCGGTACCTGGACAAAACGGTACTGCAGCGCATGAATATATCAACGACCTATGCGCGCGCAACGCCCGACGACCTGAAGCCGCTGGTGCGCGAGAACACCCGTATGCTGTATGTTGAATCGCCAGGTTCGTTATTGTTTGAAATGCTGGATATTCCGGCGCTGGCGCAGTTTGCGCGGGAGCACAACCTGCTGCTGGTAACCGATAACACGTGGGGCGCCGGGTATGCGTATCGCCCGCTGGATCTGGGCGCTGATGTCTCGGTGATTGCCGGAACCAAATACATTGGCGGCCATTCTGACTTAATGCTGGGTGCGGTGGTGGCCAACGATGAAGAGATCATCCAGGCCTTGAATGTGAATCACTATGCCATGGGCTATTCAGTCAGTGCCGACGACGCCTGGTTGGCTTTGCGCGGTGCGCGCACTTTGCCGATTCGGCTGCGTGAACATGCACAAAATGCCATGCAGGTTTGTGCCCATCTGGCGGGCTGGTCGCAGACGGTGCAAATTTATCACCCTGCCTGGCCCCAGGATCCTGGCCATGCGTTGTGGGAGCGTGATTGCACCGGCTCGAATGGCATGCTGGCCGTGGAGCTGGCCATGACCGAAGCGCAGTCGCGCCGTTTTGTTGATGCGCTAAAGCTGTTCGGTATCGGCTTTTCCTGGGGAGGTTTTGAAAGCCTGGTGCAGTGGGTGGATCCGTTGGCGCTTAAAGTGCACAGCTACTGGCCTGGCCGACCCAACCCGATCGTGCGTTTGCATATCGGGTTGGAAGATCCGGCCGACCTGATGGCCGACCTGGATCAGGCGCTTTACTGTTCGCTCAATATCTGATCAACCAGTTTCTGGGCCTGGGTAATGGTGCCCTGGTAACTGCCTGTCATGCTGGGCGATGTAACGTACTTGCCCCCAATGGCCAGCGTGGGCGTGCCTTGAACGTCGTATGCCTGTTCCAGCTCTTTGGCACGTGCGACTTTCGAGGTCACGCCGAATGAGCGCGCTGCTGCACGGTAGTCGTCGGGTTTGACACCCTGCGTTTCAATCCAGTCGGCAATGGCAGCTTCAGTAAAAATGCGTTTGCGTTCATCGTGGATGGCGTCAAAAACCTTGGGGTGCAAATCCATGCGCCCCAAGGCTTCAAGCGCGTAATACAAGCGCTGCAAGTCTTCCATGCTGGCATTGAAGGCCACGGGAACCTGACGCACGACAACGGTGTCAGGCAAGTCTTTTTTCCATTCGGCTACCATCGGTTCGATGGTGGCGCAATGCGGGCATGAATAGGCGAAGAATTCCAGCACTTCAACCTTCCCCGGGGTGTCGGTTGGTTGCGCCTGAGGCAGCGTTTCGTAAGTGCTTTGCGCCTGGGCCGACAAAGGCAACAGGGCGGCGAGGCCCAACGCGGCCACGGACAGGGTTCTGGAAAGAAAAGCGTGAACAGACATCATAAGTACAGTCCTTTATAACTTCATTATCAGAAAATCAGGGGCGAACAACGGAGGATTCAATCTTGGCTTCTGACAGCTGGGCGCGTGCCTGGTTCATTTCATCGATACCCTTGAACGGTCCGAGCCTGACCCGGTAAAGGGTCGAGCCATTAACCTGCGCATTCTGTATCTGGGTTGGTTGCCCCATCAGAATAATTCGCGCACGCATGGCTTCGGCATCGGTTTCCGAGCGGAAGGCGCCTGCTTGCAGATAGTAGGTGGTTTGCGTGGCGGCTGCTGTCGAGCCGGATGCCGAGGGCGTTGGCGTTGTGGAGGCAGAAGCCGGATTGGCGCTATTGGCAGAGGCGGGTTGGCGATTTGTTGTTGCCGCACGCGGCGTTTGCGTTTGCGTGCTGTTGTTTCCTGGCTGTGAGGGCGCACCCAGCGTGGCCAGCAAAGCGCCGATATCGTCGGTGAGGCTCGGGTTTTCTTCTGAGCCGGGCAGGGCCTGGGGTGGCGTGATGGTATCTCGGTCGGCGATTCCGCCGGCACCGCCTTCGCCCATGAGCGCCCGGTTAGGGTCGGGTGCATCACGCACGTCGGGCAGCAGTATATTGGGGGCGTTGCGACTGGCCTTGTCGGCAAATGGCATGGGAACCTGGGTAACGAAGTACGCCACCGCCGCGGCGATGGCCAGGCCCAGAATCAAGCCGAACAACAGCGTGAAAAGCGTTCCGCCGGACCGGGATGATGAGGATGTTTTGCGTTGCTTGGTAGCCATAATTCCGAATGTAAGCCTTTACATTTTTTCCGGGGCCGAAACCCCCAGTAGTGCAAGACCTTCCGCCAGAACTTGCCGGGTGGCCTGGGCAAGACGCAGTCGGGCGATTTTCAATGATTCGTCATCCACTCGCAGACGTTCTGCGTTGTACCATGCGTGGAAGTCGGCCGCACAGTCGCGCAACCAGAAAGCAATATGGTGCGGTGCCAGTTCCTGCGCCGCCAGGGAAATGGTGGCGGGGAACTCTGCCAACCTTTGTAGCAGAGCAAACTCGGTGGGTGCAACCAGGCGGCTGATGTCTGCCTGCGCCAAAGCGTTTGGGTCGGTGCCCGATTGCGCCAGCACCGAGCAAATGCGGGCGTGGGCATACTGAATGTAATACACCGGGTTTTCTTCGCTTTTCGACAGGGCCAGGTCAATATCGAATACGAATTCTGAGTCGGCGCGACGCTGGGCCAGGAAAAAGCGTACGGCGTCCTGACCGACCCAGTCGACCAGGTCGCGCAGCGTGACGTAGCTGCCCGCGCGTTTGGAAATTTTAACTTCTGCGCCCCGGCGAACCACTTTCACCATCTTGTGAAGAATGTATTCGGGGAATGCGAGGGGGATGTTCATGCCAAGCCCTTGCAGGCCGGCGCGAACCCGTGCAATGGTGCCGTGGTGATCGCTGCCCTGGATATTAATGGCACGGTGATAGCCGCGTTCCCATTTGGCCACGTGGTAGGCCACGTCGGGCACGAAATAGGTGTAGCCGCCTTCCGATTTGCGCATGACGCGATCTTTGTCGTCGCCGGTGCCCAGTTCGGTCGTGCGCAACCAAAGCGCGCCGTCCTTTTCATAGGTATGGCCGTTTTGAACCAGTGTTTGCACAGCCGCTTCAACCCGGCCCGAGGTATACAGACTGCTTTCCAGGTAGAAGTTGTCGAATTTCAGCCCGAATGCCTGCAGGTCGAGGTCTTGTTCGCGGCGCAGATAGGCTACCGCAAAGTGGCGGATATCCTCCAGGCTCTCGATATTGCCGCTGGCGGTGACGGCGTTGCCGTCGGCTGCCTGCACGGTGCGCCTGGCCAGGAAATCGTTGGCGATGTCGACAATATAGTCACCCCGATAGCCATCGGTGGGGAATTCGGGAGCGTCGGGTTCAATACCTTTGGTGCGCGCCTGCACACTAATGGCCAGGTTATCGATTTGATTACCGGCATCGTTGTAATAGAACTCCCGAACGACTTCGTAGCCCTGCGCGGTTAATAGGCGGCACAGAGAATCGCCCAACGCGGCCTGGCGTGCGTGGCCGACATGAAGCGGCCCGGTGGGGTTGGCCGAAACGAATTCGACCAGCACCTTTTCGTCTCGGGCCGGTTGCACGCCGTAGCTGCTGCCTTCTTCCTGGATGGCAATCAACACCGCCTGGCGCGCGGCGGCCGTCAGGCGAAAGTTAATGAAGCCGGGTCCGGCAACTTCCGCCGATTCGATGATTTCCAGCACTTGGGTCTGCTTGAACAACTCATCGATAATGTTTTGTGCCAATTCGCGCGGGTTGCGCCGGGCCGGCTTGGCTAATTGCATGGCAATATTGCTTGCCATATCGCCGTGGGCCGCTACTTTCGGGCGCTCCAGGGTAATGTTTGCGTTGTGGTCCGGCACCAGACTGGAAACGGCTTGGTCAATGTGGGAAATAAGTGCTTTTTGTTGCCCGGGCAGCATAGATAAGATGAAGAAACTGAAGAAAAATTTAAACAAGAAGCGGCCAGAAACCGCGAATAGTCAATGATAGCGTGAATTGTTCCCTGTTGTCGTGTCGGGGCGTAAGTGATTGTGCCTTTGAAACGATCAGGGAAGCGCTGGTTGCGCGGGTATTTGCCACCCCAGGGCATCATACAGCCAGGCCGCATAACCCGCCATGTCGACCTGCCCCACTTCGTGACCAGTGCGGCGTCGCCAGTCGGGAAAGCGTTCAATGAATGACTCAACCTGCTCCCGTGTGACGCGTCCAAGACGGCTGTCATGGTCCTGGTAGTTCAGGCGCTTTGTTCCATCGGCATTCTCAATGCGGCGATCACCGTTCTGGACAGTGCGCATTGTGGGGCTGCGCGCATCATGCAGAATGGGAGTGGAAATCAAGGCATCGTCGGGTGTGTCGCTGAACTGGACACGGGCTGCGCGTGCTTGCCAGAGCATCCAGTTCAGGCTCACATCCGATAAATCGCCGCGCGACAGACTTCGCCCCTTTTCATCAATCACAATACCACCGCCGATATCGGCGTGGGCGCCGACGAAAGGCGCCTCAACCGAGTTCAACGCGTGGTTTTCCCCCACCACCATCAGCGGGAACAGCCAACGGCGTTCATGCAAGGCAATGGCATGGGCAACCCATTGCCAACTGTCGTTAATATCCATGTTGAATTCCGGGTTTCGGCTGCCACCGATACCGAACTGGGCCACCGTGTCGAACAAACCCAGGAAGCGCAGGTCGACGCAAGCGGAAATCAGCCCGCGCAATGGGTCATGGAATGAAAACAGGTTGTTGCGTGTGTATTGGCTGACCTGATTGGCGAAATGGCGCGCCAGTGCGCTGCCCCGGGAGTATCCCAGGATATCGATGGGTTGCATGTTGTCGGGGCTCACTGCTGCGTTGCCCAGGCCGGCCAGCAGGTTCTCCCATTGCCGGTCGATAATGTCGGGGGCGCTATAGGCGGTCAGCGCGTCCCAGTCGGTTTCGTAAGGGTTGCCAGGACCGGCCTGGTAAAAAACAGGCCCATCCTCGTAACGCTGGGCCAGCTTCCAGACATTGCTTTGTGTTTGTGCGTTATTGCGGGTACCGTCAAAGGCGAACAGCATCAGGCCCATCGGGTCGATATAGCGGCGCGGCTGTTGCATGGCATAGCCTAATGCGTCTGCACCGGGAAACGGACCCAGCGGATCGGGCTCCAGATAATGTCCGGCCTGGGGGTCGTAGGTACGGTGCAGGTTGTCGTGCCAGCCGGTATCGGGGTCGGCATGCTGGCCGGGCAGGCGCAGGTTCAGTTGCACGTGTTCAATGTCCACTTTGGCCTCACCCGTAGGTGAATAGTGCGCCCGCCACATGATTTTTTGGTTTGCATCAGTAACCATGCGAGGTGCGCCCAAGAGATCACTTTGAATAAAGTAAAGCCGGCCTTGTGGAAATCGGTGGCTGTATTGAATGAAGCCAACCGGCGTGTGATGCGCATATAGATACCGGCGTAAGAAAAGGGATGTTCGTTCGGCAACGCGTTGCCCATCGAGATACCAGAACTCCTGGTCCGGGCTTGAATCATGACTGGCGCTGCGCCGCCTGATCAACTGGCCGAAGGCATTGTGCTGATAGTGAACGGTATGGATGCCTGAGACCGTTTTCAGGCGTCGATCGGGACCATAACGCAGGCGTGTATTGTTGATTTGCGTCGGCAGTCCGGAGGGGTCCCGATAAATGGTCTGGTATTGCGTTCGACCCGGATGTTTGCGTGCCAGGAGCGCGCCGCTGTCTTGCCACGCATACCATTGGGCGTGCCTGCGACGCGTTCGGCCGGCAGTGGTGTCGTCAATGCGTTGGGCACCGATCAGGCGTTGCTTGTGATCGTACTTGTAATGCCAGCGATGATCCTGAGGCCCGGCAATGCGCTCTTCAACAACCCGCCCCTGGGCGTTCAGGTGGTAGGTTTGTTGCCAGATGGTCGTGCGGCGGGGGCTTGTGGTAGCGGCCTGCAATGTGTGGCGTGCGAATCCGGGGCCGATCACGGTGGTGCTTTGAAGCCCGTTGCCGTAGCGATAGCCGCCGGCCGACTCGGGTGGCGGCGGTGCTTGCACGACAATGTGGCGGTGCCCTTGGGCGTTTTTCCAAATGAGTTGTTGCAAGCGATTTCCATGCCAGGTGTAAAGCAGGCTGCCGCCCTCGGGCAGGTCGTGTCGAATGCGCCGGTTTTGCCGGTTGTAGGCAAACCGGGATCGTAAGGTTAGCGGTGTGCCTTGCCTGGGGCGGGTTGTTTGCCGGGCAATAAGCCGTCCTTGCGGGTCGTACTCGAACTGTATTGTTTCGTTTGGGTGATGTACGCCGGTTAGACGATTGCCGCGCCAGCGCAAAGTGGTGACGATGTGTTGATTGTCAGGGCCGGCCGTGGTGATTCTGACGGGCCGTTGCGCACCGTCATACTGGTATTGCCAGATATGACCGCTGGCAAAAGTGCGGCGAGCGGGCAAGCCATTTTCTGTTCTGCTGAGTATCGTATTGCCGGTAAGCGATGAAAACCAGCGCTGCAGTTTGCCCTGGCGGTTGAAGTGCAATTGCAATCCGGGCCAGCCCGATTGCTGTGGATTCAATTGCCGAATGTGTCCCTGCGGGGTACGCAGAATAGATAGTTTGTTGACTTGTTTCAGTTCGCCGTACTGTGTGTACCGGGCGCGGGTGCCGGGAGCCGCGCAACCCGGGCAGGGGTCTGCGCTAACCGCATGAAGGCGGGGCCGGCCATTAATCCATTGGAAAAGAAAACGGGTGTGATTGCCGTTGGCCTGTTTCACATAGGTAACACCGTTACTGCCGGGAGAAGTGAGGCTTTCATATTGAAAGGCCAGGTGCCGGGTGTGCCCTTGTGCCTGTTGCAGAGGATGCATGGCAAACCGATGAACCCGCCCTTTCAGGTCCAGTGTCCAGTGGCGCCAGGGTTGAAATGGTGCGTTGGGCGCAAGTTGCCTGTCGATGCCGACCAGGCCGCCTGAGCCGCGCACGGGAAGCAACGCATAGTGATAGCGGTGGGCGGTGCCATCGGGCCGACTCACCTGACGCAATCTGGGTGCGTGCCGGCTACCGACATGGTTGTACGAGTAATGCAGGGTGCCGGCGGGCAAATGCATGCTCGCCAAACGTGCATTGCCTTGGACAAGGCGATATTGCAGTCGGATTTCCCGCCCATTGAGCCTAAGGGTGTGCGCCAGGCCAGCCCATGGATGGCCTTTCTTGTGGTAGCGCTGGATATCCAGCGTTATAGACGCGTTGTGCAATCGGGTCAGTTGCCCTTGCTGATTGAAAGTGATTGTTTGGTCGTACGGGGTTTGCCATGCCCAGCCATCGTCCGTTTGCACCAGGCGCCCGCCTGGGCCTGTATAAGTCGAGTCTGTTTCGTTGCGCGTGAAATGCGTTCGGCTGGCGTCGGCATGCAGTACCGTTGCATGGTAGGTCGACAACGCCAGGCGAGTTTCCCAGTCCATAGACCATGCCGGACCGAGGATGCTGCCGGGGCTGCGGCCGCTGGCGTGATAGTGCCGCCGGAATGGGCCATCCTTTTCAATGTGGACTTTGTGGCCTGTGGCCAGGTGAACCGGGTTGCCCGCCCCGGTATTGAGCGCCGGTTCAGCGTTAACGGCCGAAGTGAGTCCGCCCGGCAAACAGGGTGCGTCGGTGCCTGGGCGCATGCATTGGTTTTGCGCCGCGGCTTGGGGTATTGTGCCGGCGAAGAGCCAGAAAATGGCGAACCCGGCTTTTGTTAAGGTCGACCCCGCCGGTTTTTTGCGGCAATGTGAATGTGTGTGCCTGCCTTCCATACTCCTGGCCTGAATTGTTTTGGGCAAGCCGCTATCTTGCAGCTTGGCAGGCCGTGGAAGTTGGGGTAGTGTATAAATCTGTCTATTGGGAGAAACCGAAATGCTAGTAGTTTTTCATGCCAAGCCTGCTGCCGAAGTGCTGATGTATGCTCAGCATGCACTCGATATATTGCGCGCCGCCGGTCGCAATTACGACACGCTCCCGGAGCGTGGGGTCATTACCGCGACGCAGCTTGATGAGGCCATCGCCAGCATCGAGAAAGCCATGGCTTCAGAGAATGTGTCTTATCAGGATGATGATGGCGAGGAAAACGATTCGAAAACGCATCCCATTTCACAGCCGGTCAGTTTTCGCCAAAGGGCGTTTCCCTTGTTGGCCATGATGCGATTGTGTCGTGAGCACAAAGCCGACATTACCTGGGAGCCCGCGCCCACCTGGTAATGTCGAAACGGGCCGCCCCTGGTGGCGGCCGTTTGTATGTGGCGTGGGTCAGGCTGCGGCTTTGGCGCGCGCAGCCTCTTCCTGTACGGCATGCCGGTTAACGGCACTTAAAATAGCCAGGAACGAGGCAGTGACAATATCGGCGTGAATGCCAACACCGAAACCGGGCATGGATTCTCCAACCCGAACTTCAACATAAGAAGCGGCGCGAGTGTCGGTACCGGTGCCAATGGCATGCTCGTGGTAGCCCAATATCGAAACATCGGCTTCAAGCGCGTTCACGAACGCCGAAATGGCGCCGTCGCCCTGGCCTTTCAGTTGCACCAGCTTGCCGTTGTGTTCAAGTTCAACCTCAATGGCAAAATGTTCGCCGGTTTTGGCACTGGGGTCGCCGCTGATGCGATGGCGCACCAGTTTCCAGGGGTGTTCCACATCAAGATATTCCGAGCGGAACAAGTCGTAAACGTCGCCCGCCGTCACTTCGCGACCGGTTTCGTCGGTAACGCGCTGAATGGCGCGACTGAATTCAATTTGCAAGCGACGCGGCAATGCCAGGCCATGTTCCTGTTCGAGCAGGTAAGAAACCCCGCCTTTGCCCGACTGGCTGTTCACACGAATAACCGCATCGTAGTTGCGCCCGACGTCGGCCGGATCGATGGGCAGGTAGGGTACTTCCCACAAGGTCTGCGGATCCTGCACGGCGAACCCCTTCTTGATGGCATCCTGGTGTGATCCCGAGAACGCGGTGAAAACCAGGTCGCCCGCATAGGGGTGGCGCGGGTGGACTGGCAACTGGTTGCAGTACTCCACACAGCGGCGGACTTCGTCGATATCGGAAAAGTCGAGCCCGGGGTGTATGCCTTGGGTGTATAAGTTCAACGCCAAAGTAACCAGGCAAACATTGCCGGTGCGCTCGCCGTTGCCGAACAGGCATCCTTCCACGCGGTCGGCACCGGCCATTACAGCCAGTTCCGCGGCGGCAACGGCCGTTCCGCGATCGTTGTGCGGATGCACGCTGACCACAATGCTTTCACGATTCTTCAAGTTCCGGCTGATCCACTCGATCTGGTCGGCATACATATTGGGCGTTGTCGCTTCAATGGTGGCCGGCAAGTTCAGAATAATGGTTGAGTCGGGGGTGGGCTGCCAGGCGTCGACCACGGCATTGCACACTTCAAGGGCGAATTCGGGCTCCGTGGTACTGAACACTTCCGGCGAGTACTCGTAGCGCCAGTACGTTTCGGGGTGCTTGGCCGTGTGTTCCCTGATCATACGGGTGCCGGACACGGCCAGGTCACGAACCTGGTCTTTGGTCATGCTGAAGACAATCTTGCGGAAAGCCGGCGCACATGCGTTGTACAAGTGCACAATGGCCTTCCTGGCGCCGGCGGCGGCCTGTACGGTGCGGGCAATCAGGTCTTCGCGTGATTGAGTCAGCACAATGATGCTGACATCGTCGGGAATGCGGTCTTCCTCGATCAGTTTGCGGACAAAATCAAAATCGGTCTGCGAGGCCGACGGAAAGCCGACTTCAATTTCCTTGAAACCGATTTTGATCAATTGTTCGAAAAAGCGCAGCTTGCGCTCGACACTCATGGGCTCGATGAGTGATTGATTGCCATCGCGCAGGTCGGTACTCATCCAGATCGGGGGCGCAGTAATGGTCTTGCTGGGCCAGGTTCGTTCCGAAAAGTCGCGTTCGAACGGCACAAACGGACGGTATTTGTCAGATGGATTTGAGAGCATGGTGCACCTACTGATTAACTGGTTATTTCTTTAATGAACAACCCATTGCCTTCAATAAGCCGCTGAAATTCGGCGCTGGATGCTGAAGGGAGCTTGTTCGGACAAGCGGGTTGTATTTGATACAGGGGAAAAATAGGCGTGGCACAAACGGCTGCCGGACTGCCACATAGCGCTAGGCCCGGCAACCGATCGGTAGTAGCAGGGGTAGAGCCAGCGAGATAAGGGGAGAAACCGTAGCCGCGACCGGGCTGGCGCGATGAGCGCGACCCGAAATGCGTGTAGAGGAAAAAATTACGGTATTCATAGTCATAGTCGACCATAATTGCACTGAATTTGCAAGCTTTTTCAGGCCGAGTTGGTGTGAGGAGGCCCCAGCAATTGCACGTGCTCGCGTGAAATCGCGATTTTCCGGGCGCGCCCGTTACGCAGTTCCCGTGTGGTTTGTTGCAAATCGCCAACAGTAATGGGTTCCCGAGGGTTTTCCCATACCCAGCGAAGTACATCTTTGGCCGGATCGGACAACTGGGTAACCAGGGCATGCAGTGTATCGGTGGCGACCGCCTGGGCGTTGACCCGTTTGCGCCCGGCTCGCACGAAGTTAATCAGAAAATAGGCAATAATAAGCGTGCACAGCGCCACCAGTGCCCACCAGAAATAGGGGTTGTAGCGATTAAGAAATTCAATGGTGGGCCCACCTAAAACCTCAAGCCCGTTATAGTCGACTGTGTGACCGAATGCGACCAGGCGTTGCAGCAGGTAGTACCACACAATGGCGACGACCACGACGACAACGGTACAAATGATTTTGTGCGTTGCCGTCAGCTTCAGCAAGGTGTTACGCAATGCCGAGAAGTCACGCGGCGTGGGCTGGTGGGTGGATTCTGTTTTCATGCGGGCTATTTTACCTATGCAATCGCGACAATCGATACAGTTACGCCAACAGCAGCAACTGGCTTTAACGCCACAATTGCAACAATCAATCAGATTTTTGCAATTATCGGCACAGGAGCTTGAGCTTGAGGTGACACAAGCGCTGGCGGACAATCCGCTGCTGGAGCTTGAAGGGGAGTATGACACTGACACGCCTGCAGCGGAAGAGAGTCCGTTGTCGCAAGGCGACGATCCTGTGCTGCCAGAAAATAATACGTATCTTGATGAAGGCGGCAGCTATGGTGCCCAGCCTTCGATGGGTGGGCATTCCCAGGACGATGATTACGCGCCGCCCGAGGCCGGCTCGGTAGAAACGTTGCGCGATCATTTGCTGGGTCAATTGAATGTGACGCGAGCCACGGAACGCGACAAGGTGCTGGTTACGCTGCTGATCGACGAACTGGACGAAAACGGCTTGTTGCAGGCTTCGATCGAAGATGTGGCGGAATATATCAATACCCATCTGAATGAGCCGGGTCTGCAAGATACGTCGGATGCAGGCGTTAGGGTGGCTGCGCTGGCAGACGGCGACGAAGATGAAGGCGCGGATACTGAAGGGGCCGATACACACACAGTATCCCGGGAAGAGATGTTGACCGCGTTGCGGCTGCTGCAATCGTTTGATCCACCGGGCGTCGGAGGGCAGACGGTAGTGGAGTGCCTGCAGATTCAGTTGCGTCAGACAAAACATACGCATCCGCCTGATGTTTTTGCCTGCGCAATGCAAATGGTCGGTGAGCATTTGGACACACTTGCGGCGGGTAATTTCATTCGGTTGCGAAATCAATTGGGCGTTTCGCAGACTGTCTTGCAGGCGGCGCATAAATGGGTTCTAAGCCTGAATCCCAAGCCGGGCCGTGCCTGGGCGCAAAGCATTGCTGATTATGTGCGGCCGGAAGTGATTGTGCGCCAAATGGGTGAGCGATGGCAGGTACGGTTGAACCCGGCCGTTTTCCCGCGCTTGCGGGTCAATCCCGATTACGAGCAGTGGCTGCAATCCAACAAGGCAGATGAAAGTGTGTCGGCGCTTCAGGTTCAGTTGCAGCAAGCCCACGGACTGATGAAAAGTGTCGCTCAACGCTTTGAAACCGTGCTGCGAGTCGCCGAATTTATCGTGCGGCATCAAAATGCCTTTTTCGAAAAAGGGCCGCAAGCCATGCAGCCATTGGTATTGCGTGATATTGCCGATGCGCTTGAGTTGCATGAGTCGACGGTGTCCCGCGCTACCCGGAATAAATATGTGCAAACCCCCTGGGGCGTGTTCGAGCTTAAGTATTTTCTGGGGGCTTCGCTGGGTGGGGGTGGGCTGGCTCCGGCTTCGTCGGGAACGGCAGTTCGGGCCATGATTCGTCAATTGATCAATGCGGAATCCTCGGACAAGCCTTTGTCCGACAATAAAATTGCCCAGTTATTGGCTGAAAAAGGGGTCGAGGTTGCGCGGCGGACGGTGGCCAAGTATCGCGAGGCAGAAGGCATTGATGCTGCGTCTGTTCGCAAGGCCAAGGCCAGGTTAAAGGGTTAATACTTAGCCCCGAGAGCGGTCGTGACATGACAGTTACAAAAAAAGTTTGGCAGGGGGTTGCTACGAAGAAAAACATGGATGATAATTATTCTCATGTTTATTTGTATCTGTAACGCCATTACCGAACGGCAAGTCCGCGAAGCGGTATCCGCAGGCGCTCATACTATGTCCGATCTCCAGGCCCAGCTGGGCGTGGCGTCGTGTTGCGGGTGCTGTTCCGATACCGCGTCCGAGTATCTGCCGGGTGGTCGCCAGGCAGCATACCCCGCTGTGCACGATATGGTTGAAACCATCGAGGCTGCAGCGAACGACACAGCGCTGCTTGCCGGCTTTACGGAAGTGGTGGCGCGTCGCGCCTGAAAAAGGCGCCAACTTATGGTTCCTGCTAGTGCGAAAGTCACACTGGCGTGGTAGGCTTGCTATCTAACGTTTTGCAAGCCAAGGAGAACCGTCATGAAAGGCGACGCCACCGTCATTCAGCATCTGAATAAACAACTCAAGAACGAACTCACCGCCATTAACCAGTATTTCCTGCATGCACGCATGCTGAATCACTGGGGCTTCAACAAGCTTGGCAAACACGAGTACGATGAGTCAATCGGTGAAATGAAGCATGCCGACAAGCTCATCGAGCGTATCTTCATGCTCGACGGCCTGCCGAATCTGCAGGATCTGCACAAGTTGCTTATTGGCGAGAACGTTCCCGAAGTGCTTTCTTGCGACCTGAAGCTGGAGTCGGGCGCCCAGGAAACCGTAAAGGAAGGTATTGCGTATTGCGAATCGGTGCGCGATTACGTCTCACGCGATTTATTACAGGAAATTCTCGACGATACCGAAGAGCATGTCGACTGGCTGGAGACCCAGATAGAGCTGGTTGAGAAAGTAGGTACGCAAAACTACTTGCAAACCCAAATGGGTGAGTAAAAATCAATATTGCCTGGCAATGAGTAACAGGTAATTGAAAATGAGGGCTTTCTGAATTAATGTCGGAAAGCCTTTTTTGTTCGTATCGGGTCGTAGTTACGGCTGGGTGCCGGTGAGTTCCAGTTGTTCTTGTTGCCTCATGCTGCGCGGCCAGGCGTATACCAGTGCCTTAAGCAGTGTTGCCAGGGGAATGGCAAAAAATATGCCCCAAAAGCCCCAGATACCACCGAAAAACAGCACCGCCACAATAATTGATACCGGGTGAATGTTGTTGGTTTCGGAAAACAAGATGGGGGCCAGGACATTGCCGTCGAGTGCCTGGATCACACCATAGGCAATCAGCACATACATAAATTCGTTGCTGAAGCCGAAATAAAAGCCCGCTACCGCTGCAACCGGCAAGGTGGCAACGGCTGCGCCAATGTAGGGTACCAGTACCGAGAAACCAACCAGCACGGCCAGCAACGCGGAGTACGGCAACCCGAAAAAGGCAAAGGTAATGAACGAGACCACGCCGACAATAATGATTTCAATGAATTTGCCGCGCATGTAGTTAGCAATCTGGCCATCCATTTCTGTCCAGATGCGTGTCATCAGTGTGCGCTTGCGCGGCAGCATGGACAGCACGAAATCGGTGAGTTTTCGACGGTCTTTCAGCAGAAAGAACACCAGAATCGGGACAAGAACCAGATAAATAATCAGCGCCAGTACATTACCCAGGGAAGAGAGGGAAAGCGACAGCGCACGCTGGCCGAACTGTGTTATTTCACGACCCGCCACATAGATCCATTCCTGAATCTGGTTAGGCGTGATCAACTGGGGAAAACGGGCTTGCAGGTTGTCCAGCAGTAATTGCCCACTGGCAAAAATACGCGGCGTTTCCCGAACAAGGCCAACCAATTGCTCCCAGATCAAAGGCAAGAGGATAAAAGCCAGTGCAAGTAATAGCCCGATAAAACCGACAAAAACCAGGACAACCGCCAGCAGATGCGGTACACGGCGCCTTTCAAGACAGTTGACGACCCCTTGCAACAAAAAGGCGATAACAAGCGCGGTTAAAAATGGGGCCAGTATGTGTCCGAACAGGATAACTGTGGCAAAGCCCAGTACGAGTAAGGCCAAAAGGATGACCGCTTCTTCGTCAGAGAGATAGCGGTCAAACCAGTTTCTTAGGATTGCTGGCAGGCCCATGGTTTCTTCAGTAGTTGCGGGAAGGGCATGCGTCGATCTGCCCCCAGGCATTGTTTGGGGTGCAATATTTGTTGCGAGCGGCCCAAGTGCAACTGGGGCGGTCGAAAAAGCTTTCAAGGTTGCATTGTTGGAGCTCGTCGCGCAGTTGCGCCTGCCAGTTACCCTGGCCGCCACCAGCGTTATTCATGGGGGTTTCCGGAGGGGGTGGCGGTTGATCGGGCATATCGACGGGCTGCAACGGCATGTTGCCGCCACCTTGTGTCCCCAGGTTCGTCATCAGGTCGCCAACATCGCCAATACCCGCGAGTCGACCTTGTCCGATGGCGGCAATCTGTTCGGCCTCGACCATCGTAATGGGGTTTGTCGATACGGCAATAACGTCGCTGGTCAGCGTTTGGCCGACAGCGGTTTCGGCAACCTGCCATTCGATGGATTCGTGACCCTGGGGAATGGCAAGTTGCCCGTTCACCAAGGGTTGAGGGGGTTGCTGCGAGAATGGGCGCCCATCGGCATCGAGTACTTCGACCGGCGCCAGTTCCGGCCGACCGGGTGCGGCAGTGGCGGTTGGCCCATGGGCAACCAGCCATTCACCCAGGCGAAGACCACCCCAGGCAGAGGCACCGGCCAGGACCAGCAGGATTGCGAACAATATTCGCCAGGACATTTAAACCCTCGGGTTATGGAACACGATTCCAAGTATAAAGCGTTGAACGAAACATCGCGCACTAGCTGGAGAAAACCTGGCCACCGTGTTCACGCATCGCGTGGAACGTGACATCCGGATACAACTCCTGCACGACGCGCAGTTGCGCGGGTGAACTGGCCAGAAAGGCGGGCGCTTCGACCACATCATACGCAATGTTGGCCGCATTGCCGTCGAGAAACTTTTGCAAAATTTTACGATCCGGGGCGGTAACCCAGCGAGCCAGGTTGTAGCGCGATGGCATCATTCGGGCATCAACCCCGTATTCTGATTTCAACCGCTGTGCCACAACCTCGAACTGTAGTTGACCAATCGCACCCAGCAATAACGCGCCGCCTGCCGCGACGGGCCGGAACACCTGGATAGCGCCTTCTTCGCCCAGTTGCGTCAGGCCGGTACGCAATTGCTTGGTACGCAAAGGATCTTTGACCTCGACGGCCTGGAACAGTTCCGGCGCAAAAAACGGCAGCCCCGTAAATTGCAGCTTCTCGCCTTCGGTCAGTACATCGCCCAGGTGCAGCACCCCATGGTTGGGAATCCCGATTACGTCGCCGGCAAATGCCTCTTCAACCAATTCGCGCCGTTGCGATAAAAACGACACGACATTATTGAGGCGAATTTCCTTGCCGGTGCGCGCTACCTTCAGGCGCATGCCGCGATTGAAAATGCCGGAACTGACGCGCACAAAGGCCACGCGATCGCGGTGAGCCGGATCCATATTGGCCTGAACCTTGAACACCACACCGCTGAACTTGGTTTCGTCGGGTTGAACTTTGCGCTCCAGTGCTTCGCGTGGCCCAGGGGGCGGCGCCAGATCAACCAGCGCATCCAAAACCTCCTGGACACCGAAGTTATTGATGGCGGAACCAAAAAAAACAGGGGTTTGACGTCCGTTCAGGAAGGCATCCGGGTTGAATGGGGGCGCTGCGCCGGTAATCAGGTCGATCTCGTCGCGGGCCTTGTCGAAATCGGTGCCAAAACGGGAAGCGATATCGGGGTTGTTAATGCCGTTGATCAGTTCGTCACCTTCGGTGCGACGTTCCTCGCCCGCACGGAACACACGCATGCGGTCGCGCCGGATATCAAATACACCGCCAAAGTGGCGCCCCATACCGACCGGCCAGGAGAATGGAATGGCGTCCATGCCCAGGTGATCTTCAATTTCTGAAAGCAGGTTCAGCGGTTCCTGAACTTCGCGGTCGAACTTGTTGATGAAGGTGATAATGGGCGTGTTGCGTGCGCGGCACACTTGTAACAGGCGGAGGGTTTGCGGTTCAACCCCATTCGCGCCGTCGATGACCATCAATGCGGCATCCACTGCGGTGAGTACACGGTAAGTATCTTCGGAAAAGTCCTGGTGGCCGGGTGTGTCGAGCAGGTTGATGACGCAGTCGCGGTACTCCATCTGCATCACCGATGAGGCCACGGAAATACCGCGTTGTTTTTCAATGTCCATCCAGTCGGAAGAAGCATGTCGCGACGACTTTCGCCCTTTGACTGCCCCGGCAATCTGAATGGCACCCGCGAACAGCAGGAGCTTTTCGGTGAGCGTGGTTTTACCGGCATCGGGGTGGGAAATAATGGCGAAAGTGCGGCGGCGGGCGACTTCTTGGGGTATAGGTAATGCTGACATCCGGTGTAATTTGCTCGAGGGTGTAAACCCTTGATTGTAAAGCGTGAAAGTGTTTGAACGCGAACGCTGTCAAAACGCGTGGCGGTAAAGGGAGGTCGCCGGTGAAAAGTTTGTAAGAAAGCAGCGTCGTTTTCGACTAATCTTGTTCAACTGTCTTTTGAATGACCAAACCAGATGAAGTCAGACTTGTCCGATCCGGTTTTTCTACGCAACTTACGCAGTCAAATGCTGAAGTTCGCGATGCTGCATCTGCAGGATGACGCCGCCGCAGAGGATGCAGTTCAAGAGGCGTTGGCCGGTGCATTGAAAAATGTGCGCTCATTCGAGCAACGTTCAGCGCTGAAAACCTGGGTATTCGGCATTCTGAAAAGGTTGCCTGGGCCCAGCCGTTGGAGGATTTGCGCAATGCGCAGTTCTGGATGGTCTTCGAGGCCTGTTTGCACGGCCTGCCCGACCAGCAAGCGCGCGTGTTTACGATGCGCGAATTTCTGGAAATGGACAGTGTGGAAATTTGTGACGTTTTAAAAATGACAACCAGCAATTTGCATGTGGTGTTGTACCGGGCCAGATTGCGGTTGCGCGAGTGTTTGGAGAACACTTGGTTTTTGGAAGGTGAAAAGCCATGTTGAATTGCCGGGAAGCTACCCAGTTGCTGTCGGAGTCGCTGGATCGCGAACTGCCGCTGGCTGATCGCGTGAGTCTGAAGATTCATGTCATGATGTGTTCGGGGTGCCGCAATTTTGGGCGGCAAATGAGCGTGTTGCGTGCTGCATCGGATCAGTACGCCAACGGAGACGCCCCTATTCCCCAAGAACAGAGCAATACCGGAGACCGCGATGCATGAAACGATACCGCTATTGAAGACAACGGATTTTCCCGCCATTGAGCGACGCGTCATTGACACCCTGCAGGTGAATCTGGGCTACAAATGCAATCAAAGCTGTGTGCATTGCCACGTGAATGCCGGGCCCAACCGCTGGGAAATGATGGATGCCAAGACTCTTGATTTGATTGTGCCGGTGTTGGTGGCCCGACAGATTGATACGTTGGATCTGACAGGGGGGGCGCCAGAGCTGCACACGCAGTTCCGGCACTTGGTCGCTGCTGCATCGAGTGCGGGTGTAAAGGTGATCGACCGCTGTAACCTGACGATTCTGTTCGAGCCCGGTCAGGAAGGTCTGGCTGAATTTTTGGCCGCACATAACGTTGAGATCGTAGCGTCGCTGCCCTGTTATTCCCTTGAGAACGTCGATAAGCAGCGGGGAGACGGGGTGTTTGGTAAAAGCATTGCCGCCTTGCAACAATTGAACGCGCTGGGTTATGGGCATCCGGGTAGCGGTCGGGTGCTGAATCTGGTTTATAACCCCCAGGGGCCGCAGCTGCCGCCGGATCAACAGGCTTTGGAGGCCGATTACAAGCGCGAACTGAACGCGCATTTCGGCATTGTTTTCAACAACCTGTTCACGTTGGCCAACATGCCGATTAAACGATTTGGTTCCATGCTGATCTCAAAAGGCCGTTTTCGGGATTACATGCAATTGCTGAAAGACAATTACCAGGCGCAGAACCTGGAAAGCGTCATGTGTCGCTCAACGGTCAGCGTGGATTGGCAAGGCTTTTTGTACGACTGCGATTTCAACCAGCAGTTGTCGCTGCCTGTACCGGGGGCGCATCGCCATTTACGCGACATGCTTGAAACCGATTTGAACGGCAACGCCATTTCTGTGGCCGATCATTGTTACGGGTGTACGGCGGGCCAGGGAAGTAGCTGCGGCGGCGCGTTATAGCGGTGCATAAAAGGCCTCATAAATGAAAAAGATCTTGCTGGTTATTTTGCTTGTGGCGTTGGTTGTTGCGTTTTTTGCATTCGATCTTCAGCAGTTTCTTACGTTGAATAACCTGAAAGCGGGGATGGCGCAGTTTGAGGCGTGGCGTGCCGAGCAACCTGTTTTGGTGGGGGCTGTTTATTTCGCCGTTTACGTGGTGGTCACCGCATTGTCGTTGCCAGGTGCCGTCATCATGACGCTGGCCGGTGGCGCATTATTTGGTTTGTTCTGGGGTGTGGTGCTGGTCTCGTTTGCCAGCACAATCGGGGCCACGTTGGCCTTCCTGGTGGCGCGTTATTTGCTTCGCGATACGGTTCAGCGGCGTTTTGGCCGGCGCTTACAGGCCTTGAACAAAGGGGTTGAAAAGGAGGGCGCGTTTTATCTGTTTACCCTTCGGTTGGTGCCGGTTTTCCCCTTTTTTGTTATTAACCTGCTCATGGGCTTAACGCCTATGCCTGCCCGCACCTTCTATTGGGTGAGTCAGGTGGGAATGCTGGCCGGGACGGTGGTGTACGTGAATGCCGGCACGCAACTGGCGCAGGTGAATGCGTTGGGCGACATTATGTCGCCTTCGTTGTTAGGGTCATTTGCGTTGCTGGGTGTCTTTCCTTTGCTAACGAAGAAAATACTTGCCTGGATAAGGCGGCGTAAGCAGCGTGCCCAGTACACACCGCCCAAGAAGTATGACCGGAATCTAATCGTCATTGGCGCCGGTGCGGGCGGTTTGGTTTCGGCTTATATCGCGGCAGCCGTAAAGGCAAAGGTCACACTCGTTGAGGCCCATGAAATGGGCGGCGATTGCCTGAACTATGGTTGTGTTCCCAGCAAAGCGTTAATCAAAAGTGCGAAAGTCGCACATCAAATGCGGCACGCCGACCAGTTCGGGTTGGAACCCGCGCCATTCGAGTTTTCGTTTCGCAAGGTCATGCAGCGGGTTCATCAGGTCATTCAAGCCGTGGCACCGCACGACAGCATCGAGCGTTACACCGGGCTGGGTGTGGAAGTGATACAGGGCTATGCGCGCCTGCGCGACCCGTGGACAGTTGAAATTGAATGCCGCGATGGCAGCACCCAAACCCTCACCACCCGGTCGGTGATTCTGGCAACGGGCGCCCGGCCCATTGTGCCGCCCCTGCCGGGTATTGAGGACACCGGTTACGTTACCAGCGATACGTTGTGGTCGGCGTTTGCCGAAATGGATACGCCGCCGTCGCGGTTGGTGGTTTTAGGCGGCGGGCCGATTGGTTGTGAGTTGGCACAAAGCTTTGCCCGTTTGGGCTCTGCCGTGACCATTGTGGAGATGGGTGAACGGCTTTTGGCGCGCGAAGATACCGATGTGGCGCAACATATCAGCGCAACGTTGCAGAATGAAGGCGTGCTGCTGATGACGGATACCAAAGCCGTGCGTTGTGAAAAGCAGGGTCAGCAAAAAGTACTGGTGGTGCAGCGCAACGGCAACGAAGAAGCGGTGCCGTTCGATGTGCTGTTGTGCGCGGTGGGCCGCCAGGCCCGACTGGAGGGCTATGGCTTGGAAGCCCTGGGCATTGAAACCCACCGGGTGATTGCCACGAACGAATACCTGGAAACCTTGCACCCCAATATTTACGCCGTAGGCGATGTGGCCGGCCCATTTCAGTTTACCCATGCCGCCGCGCACCAGGCATGGTATGCCGCCGTGAACGCGTTGTTCGGGCATTTTAAGCGCTTCAAGGTCGATTACCGATTCATGCCCTGGACAACCTACACCGACCCCGAGGTGGCGCGGTTGGGTTTAAGTGAGCAAGATGCCAACGCGAAAGGTGTGTCCTACGAAGTAACGCATTTTCCCATGGCGGAACTGGACCGTGCCATTGTGGATGGTGCAACGGGCGGGTTCGTGAAAGTGCTCACGGTGCCGGGGAAGGATCGGATCCTGGGCGTGACCATTGTGGGCGACCACGCAGGCGATTTACTGGCCGAGTTTGTGTTGGCCATGAAACATGGTTTAGGGCTGAATAAAATTCTGGGTGCGATTCATGCCTACCCCGGCTGGACCGAGGCGAACAAATACGCAGCCGGCGAATGGAAAAAGGCACATGCGCCGCAAGGCGTGTTGCGCTGGCTGGAAAAGTATCACGCGTGGCGGCGAGGGCGTTAGTAATTTACAAATTATTTGTGTTTTTCGGGTGGTGATCTGTAAGAACAAGGGCTGGTTTCCGACAAAAGGGCAAGAACAACGTTTTTTCAACCCCAAAGGAGACAGCACATGGATGCCAACCTTACCAAACCTGCAAAATCCGTTAAATCCTCTCTTGCCCTGGCTTTAGGGGCCGCTCTAACGCTGGCCGGCGCCATGGCGGCAAGCCCTGCCTATGCCGACCAGAACGGTGGTGCCAAGGCGACTGAAAAAGAGAAGTGCTACGGCGTGGCGATGAAAGGAAAAAACGACTGCAAAGCCGGGCCGGGCACTACGTGCGCGGGGACCTCAAAAATGGACTATCAAGGCAACGCCTGGTCTTTGGTACCCAAAGGAACTTGCGAGAAAATGGCATCGCCCACATCGCCCACCGGTCATGGGCAGCTAAGCGCTTTCGAAGAAAAGCGTAGCGCAAGCTAATACTTGTAATGAAATTACCGGCGAAAGCGGGGCTCGGGCTTAAGCCCGAGCATTTCCGCGACTTGCTTGCGTCGCCATCGGATGTGGGTTTTCTGGAAATACATGCAGAAAATTACATGGTTGAGGGTGGCCCTTACCATGCCTGGCTGGAACGGTTGTGCGCACAGTTCTCGCTGTCAGTACACGGTGTGGGGTTGTCGATTGGGGGCGAAACCGTACCCGATATGAACCATTTAACCCGTCTGAAAAAGTTGCTGGACCGTTACGAACCCGCATTATTTTCTGAACATTTGGCCTGGTCGGGACACAACGGCGTGTTTTTGAATGACTTGCTGCCCCTTCCCTATACGTCTGAAACCCTTACCCGTGTGTGTCGTCATATTGATCAGGTTCAGACCTTTCTGGGCAGGCAGATGTTAATAGAAAACCCTTCCACCTATGTGCAGTTTGCCGATGCCGGTTTCAGTGAGCCCGAGTTCATACGCCAGGTCGTACAGCGCACAGGATGTGGCTTGCTGCTGGACGTTAATAATGTGTATGTGACCTGTCAAAATCATAATCACTGTTGTGATGAATATCTTGCCACTTTGCCGCTGCACGAAGTGCAAGAATTACATTTGGCCGGCTTTTCGGAAGAGTCCGACGGAAATGACGCACCCCTTTTAATTGATAGCCACGATACCGAAGTGGCGCAGGCCGTGTGGAATTTGTATGCGCACGCACTTACCTTAACCGGCCCCCAGCCCACCTTGTTGGAGCGCGATGGCAACATTCCGCCGTTATCGGTGCTGTGTTCGGAAGCCGCACATGCAAATCGGTTGTTGCAAGAATCAATCGGGATACGGCCATGACCATTTATCCGGACTTTTCCAGCGCCCTGCTGGATGCCAATCAAGCAACGCCCACTGGGTTGATGGCCTGGAACGGTAGCAACGTGGGTCGTCGTTTCGACGTGTATAGAAACAATGTCATGGTGTCGTTGCTGAATGCGCTAAGCGACACGTTTCCCGTAACGGCCCAACTAACCGGCACGGATTTCTTTCGGGCCATGGCGCGGCACTATGTGGTGCAGTCGCCGCCCCGCACTCCAGTGCTGGCCTGGTATGGCGAGACGTTCCCCGATTTCATCAGTGGGTTCGCACCGGCGGCATCGTTACCTTACTTAGCCGACGTGGCACGCCTGGAGTTCGCCTGGCTGTCGTCCTATCACAGTGCCGACCATGTGCCTATTGCCCCCCAGGCTTTGCGCCAGGGTCTGGCGGATTACGAAACCGGGCATCCGGAACAAGGAGGTGGCGACGCCTTCCTCATTGAAATGGCACCCTCGGTGCGAGTCGTGGCATCGTCTTACCCCATACTTTCAATCTGGTCTGCGCATCAGCCGGAAAGTGAAGTTCAGCTTTCGGAGGTCGATTTGTATCAGGCGCAGAATGTATTGCTAACCCGGCCTGGTCACGATGTTTGCCTGGATTTTGTTTCTGCTGATGTGGCGCGTTGTTTATTAAAGGCTAAGCAACGACTACTCAGTAGCAAACTGCTGGAAGCGGTTGAGTTCGATATCGCCGCACTATTGGCGCTGTTGATAGAGCGCGAAGCGATAGTGAGTTTGAAAAATAAGACAAAAGGAGCGCAAAGATGAAAGCGGCGCAGGCATTAGCATGTGTGCATCATTATTTCAGCCGAATTCCGCAAAGCTTTATTGCCTTGCTGGGCCGGTTTTCAATTGCCGCTGTGTTTTGGCAGTCGGGCCAGACCAAGGTTGAAGGGTTTAGCCTGGATATTATTCAAGGGACCATCAACCTAGGTTGGCCCTCGCTTTCCGACAACGCCGTGTTTCTGTTTAAGCAAGAGTATCAATTGCCGATTATTGCCCCCGAGCTGGGCGCAACACTGGCGGCCTTTGCAGAACATGTTTTTCCGATTCTGATCTTGTTTGGTTTGGCGACACGTTTGTCGGCCTTTGCCTTATTGGTTATGACGGCGGTGATTCAGTTTTTGGTGTATCCCGGTGCGTATCCCACGCATGGGGTGTGGGCGGCGGTGCTGCTATACCTCATGGCAACGGGCGGCGGTGTCGTGTCGCTGGACCATATTGTTAAAAGGCGGATTTCATGATGTTCTGAGTGGCGGATAGAGAGGAATCGAAATAACCTACCGCGCTTAGTCGTCATGGCATCGTATTTCTTACGCTTCGTCCAGTACTTTTCTTATTTTCGTAGCCAGTTCATGGCGTCGATACGGTTTGCCCAGCAGATGCACACCCGCATCGAGGCGACCATGATGCACGATGGCGTTTTCGGTATAGCCCGACGTGAACAGCACCTTCAGGTTTGGCAGGAATTTCACGGCTTCGTCTGCCAGTTGGCGCCCGTTCATGCCGCCCGGCATGATAATGTCGGTAAAAAGAAGGTCGATATCGTTGCGCGCCTGTAAAGCGGCCAGGGCCTCGATGCCGGAAGAGGCGCCTGAAACGCGATAGCCCATACCCATAAGCAGATTCGTTACGTGTTCGCGCACCATGGCGTCGTCTTCTACCACCAGTATGTGCTCATGCCCGGTTTGCACTGCGCTGGGTGCCCGCTCCTGCATATCGGTTTGTCCCTCTTTAAATGCGCGTGGAAAATACAAACGGATCGTGGTGCCTTCGTTTTCTTCGGAATAAATTTTGATATGGCCGCCCGATTGTTTTACAAAACCGTACACCATGGGCAGCCCCAATCCGTTTCCCTTGCCGACAGGCTTGGTGGTGAAGAAGGGCTCGAATGCCCGGCTTTTCACTGCCTCGGTCATGCCGCTTCCCGTATCGGAAACGGAAATCATCACATATTGGCCCGCGTCGACCCCGGGGTGAATTTCCGCGTAGGCATCATCAAGTCGGGCATTGGCGGTTTCAATGGTGAGTTTCCCGCCGGTTGGCATGGCGTCGCGCGCATTGATTGACATATTCAATATCGCTGACTCCACTTGGCTGGGGTCAACTTCTGCCGGCCAGAGTCCACCGCCGCGCACCAACTCAATTTCGATGTCTTCGCTTAGTGTGCGACGCAGCAGGTGCTCCATGTCGCTGACCAGGCGGTTGACGTCGGTTAGCTTGGGTTCCAGCGCCTGTCGGCGCGCAAAAGCAAGCAGGCGGTTGGTCAGTTCGGCGCCTCGCTCTGCAGCATTGGCTGTCATTTCGACATAGATACGCAGGTTCGGGTGGCCGTCCAGGCTTTCTTTCAATAATTCCGCATTGCCCATAATGACGGTCAGCAGATTGTTGAAGTCGTGCGCCACTCCGCCGGTGAGTTGACCAACGGCTTCCATTTTTTGAGACTGATTCAGGCGCTCCGCCATTTCGCGTCGTTCGGTCACGTCGCGAAAGTAAACGGCAATGCTGTCGTAGGTGGGGTAAAGATTGGTTTCAAACCAGCACTCGAACTGTTCGGAGTAGTGCGTGAACTCGAGCGATTTTTGTTCTGCCAGTGCGCTATCGATTCGATGGGCGATTTCAGTATCTTGCGTGCGGGGGAATGCATCGAATAAAAACTGGCCCAATACTTTATCGCGCGAACAGCGCAGTAATTTTTCGGCGTGCGGGTTCAGATAAAGAAAGTGCAGATTCTGGTCGAGCAGGAAAAAGGCGTCGCTCATGTTGTCCAGGGTGTGTGCCAAGCGTTTGGCCAGTGACGAGGACTGTTCCTGGATTTTGATCTGATCGGTGATGTCCTGGAACGCGCCTTGTGCGCCGATAATATCGCCCTGCTCGTTTCTCAGGGGTTCGCCAATGGTCCGAACCCAGGCCCGCTCGCCGCTGACAGCCTTGATGATTTGCAGTACTTCGTCGAATGGGCGTCCTTCCTGCGTACACGCGGCAAACACTTTCTGGATACGAGCCTGATACTCCGGTGCGTAGAAAGAGAGGGCTTCCGCCAGAAGAGGGCGCAGGGTTTGCGGACGCTCATGGATGCGGGCGGTTTGTGTCGACCAGCGCACAAAGCCTTCATGCAGATTCACACGCCAGCCGCCCAGCTTGGCTGCCCGGTCGGCAATGCGCTGCATGCCGGCGGCTGCGTCAAGGCGCAGGCGGGTTTCTACCTCTTGCGTGACATCCAGGATGATGCCGGTCAGGATGGGGTCGCCGCTTTCGCCGGTTTGAATTTCGGCCAGCCCGCGGAAGTGAACAATGGCCTGGTCGCTTGGCCGAATAAGGCGGTGCGCAAACGCCATGGGGCCTTCAGGATTGAGCTGGTAGTCTTCCAGTAATTGCCTGGCGCGGTCGCGGTCGTCGGGATGGATGAGCTCGTTGAGCAAATAGTCGACCGAGTGGTCCATTTCGGCAGGTGACACACCGCACAGGGCATACAGGTTGTCAGACCAATACATTTGCCCATTATTTAGATTGATGTTCCATACGGCCAACGAAAGCAGGCGCTGAGCCAGGCGCAAATGCGCCTCTTGTGTCTCCAGGCGCAGGTTGGTCTCTTTAAGCTCTTGCGCACGCAGTATGATTTCCGTGGCTAATTGGGCCTCTCGGCTTTGCTGCGCCAGGGGCGACAAGGCATTATCCGAGCCGGCCATTCTGACAAAATCGGTCACGTCTTCCACGCGGTGAATCACATACGCAACGCGCTTGTCGCCCCCCTTGATGGGGCTGTTCACCACGCTCCAGAAGCGCTCTTCGAATTGAGTACCATTGTTGCGTTCTACCGGTATGGGATAGCGCTGCACGCCCATGGTATCCGTGAGGCCGGTTTCAACGACGCGCCTGAAAGAGCGTCGCAATACAGAAAGGCCGTCTTTGCTGGATGGGTTGTCCGGGTCTTCAGGGAAGGCTTCAAACAAAGGGCGCCCTTTTAGCTCGTCACGCTTGCGCTGGGTTACTTTCAGATAGTCGTCGCTGACCGCAATAATGGAGAAGTTCTCGGCGTCGACCACCAGAAACTTGCCCGGCAGGGCTTCGAAGAAGGCTTGCAGCTGTGCTGTAGCGGTAATATTGCGCGCCACCACCAGGCGGGCATCCTGGCCGTTGTAGTGAATGGCTTTTGAAATGATATCGACCAGCAAGGTTTGCCCCGACCGGGTACGGTGGCGCCAGATATAGCCGTCGACCCGTCGTCCGTCAAGGCGTTTAACGGCGTCCAGCAAGCGGGGAACATCTTCAGCAGGGCGCAGGGCCGCAATTGTCATGCCCAGAAATTCGTCGTAGCTGTAGCCGTAGACATCCAAGGCGGTGCGATTCACCGCCAGAAACTTCAGTGTTTTCAGGTCGTACACAAACATGGGATCAGGATGGTTTTCAAAGAAAAACCCCAGTTCGTCATGCATAGCGGTACCGAGCAAGAGAAGACGTTAACGATTTTATCATTGACATTACAGTGGCCACATGCGTGCCACCCCCTGGTATCCGGCAAGTGGCCTGGAACCAGGGGGTGAGCCTATGGTGTTTATGACGCGCGCCGCGCAGCCTGGTGCGACGTGCCTCGGCCGCCTGAGCGGCTTGCAGGGCGTGACGGCCTGCCGGTGGTGTTGCGCGGCGGGTGCCCCGCACGCCGGCCTTGAGGGCGGGGCGCCCGGCCGGCATCTGATTCTTCGCCTGCGGCACCGGGTTGTATCGGCTTGGGAACCCAGCCCGTAATTTCGGTGCGTTCAATGGGGCGGCGCATGAGTTTTTCAATAGCGTTCAGATACTTGATTTCGCTTTTATCCACGAGTGACAACGCCGACCCTGCACTGCCGGCGCGACCGGTACGGCCAATACGGTGAACATAGTCTTCAGGAATGTTGGGAAGTTCAAAGTTCACAACATGAGGCAGTTCGTCGATGTCGATGCCGCGTGCAGCGATATCGGTGGCAACCAGTACCGTTACTTTGCCGGTTTTGAAGCCATCCAGAGCGCGGGTGCGCGCGTTCTGGCTTTTGTTGCCGTGGATGGCGGCGGCGCTCAGACCGTCTTTGCTGAGTTTTTCAGCCAGGCGGTTGGCGCCGTGCTTGGTGCGCGTGAAAACCAACACCTGATGCCAGCCGCTTTCGCGAATAACGTGACTAAGCAGGTCGCGTTTCTGGGTCTGTTCGGTTAATACCACTCGTTGGTTGACCAGCTCCGAGGCGGTATTGCGGGGGGTTACCGATACTTCCTGTGGCTCGTTCAGAACCTTGCGCGCCAGCGTGCGGATCTCTTCCGAGAAAGTGGCCGAGAACAGCAGGTTTTGCCTTTGTTTGGGCAACAGGGCCAGTATGCGTCGAATGTCGTGAATAAAGCCCATGTCGAGCATGCGGTCGGCTTCATCCAGCACCAGAATCTCAACACCGGAAAGGTCGATCGTTTTCTGGCCGGCGTGATCCAGCAGGCGTCCGGGTGTTGCAACCAGAATATCCACGGGCTTTTTCAGCGCATTGATTTGCGGGTTGATGTTCACGCCCCCGAAAATAACCAGTGAGCGCAACGCAGTGTGGCGGCCATATTCCTTTACCGAGGCCTCAACCTGTGCAGTGAGCTCTCGGGTGGGGGTCAGGATCAGGCAGCGCGGGCGTCCGGCCGCACGTTTGCCCGGGGTGGCCAGCAAGCGATGCAAAATGGGTAGTGTGAAGCCGGCGGTTTTGCCGGTGCCGGTTTGGGCGGCGGCAAGCAGGTCGCCGCCTTGCATCACCAGGGGGATGGCCTGGGCCTGAATAGGGGTGGGGGTGGTGTAGCCGGTATCGGAAACAGCACGCAAAAGGGGTTCAGCCAACCCAAGGTCGGCAAAAGAAACGGAATGAGACAAAGATTGTGCTCCGGCGCCAGCCTGCCATAATTCGATGGCACCAGTCTGGGCGGACGAGACAAGGCCAACAAGGCCAAAATTAAATGAAGCGGCCTTTCAAGAAGGCCAGCGCGCAAGCTGACTGGCTCGGCTTGCGGGTGACATTGTAACTCAGGCGGTATCATGACGGCATTATGTTTGTTCTTAACTGTTGTTTTCCGGGAAGGCCTTAAATGAAACGCATACTATTCTGGTTGTTTGCCCCTTTGTTGGCCGTGGTGTTGTCGGGCTGCGGCTACAACGAAGTCCAGCGGCTCGACGAACAGGTTAAGGCGGCCTGGTCGCAAATGTTGAATCAATACGAGCGGCGTGCCGACCTGGTGCCGCAATTGGTGTCGTCGGTTAATGCCTATATGGTGAATGAACGAACCGTGTTAATCGAGGTGACTGAAGCGCGAAGCAAAGTGGCTAACCTGCAGATCAATGTCGATGACTTGAGTGATCCCGCTTTAATGCAGCGCTTCGAGCAGGCACAGACGCAGTTGTCGTCGGCCTTGTCTCGCCTTATTGCCGTTTCCGAAAATTATCCGCAATTGAAAAGTGACGGCTTGTTTCGCGACTTGATGACCCAGCTTGAAGGTACCGAGAATCGCATTGCCACTGAGCGGGGCCGCTATGTGCGGGCGGTACAGGAATATAACGTGGCCATTCGCCAGTTCCCCACTTTGATTACGGCAAAATTGTTTGGCTACACAGTGAAGGAAAACTATGGAATGGATCGTCAGGAAGAACTGATGCGCCGCCCTGAGGTGCAGTTTGATACGCCACAGCAATCGGGAGTCCAGTAATGCCAGGCATGCCGCAATTCACTGCCCGGTTGAGCCAGGTTGTTTTTGCAACATGGTTTCGCGCGGGGGCTATGTGTCTGCTGATGTTATTGGCGGCGGGTGCGGCCTTTGCCCAAACCAGTGCCGAGCCTGCCGTACCTGCGCTGCAGGAACGGGTGACCGACACCACCGGTACGCTGGATGCCCAAACGATTGAGTCGCTGACCCGGTCGTTGGCCGCACTCGAGGCGGAAAAAGGAGCACAGATTGCGGTTTTGATGATTCCCACTACGGGTACGGAAAGTATCGACCAGTACGCCGTGCGGGCGTTCGAACAATGGAAGCTGGGGCGCGAGCGGGTGGATGACGGCATTTTATTTGTCGTGGCTAAAGATGACCGGCGCATGCGCATTGAAGTGGGCTACGGACTGGAAGGCGCGGTACCCGACCTTTTGGCCGGCCGTATCATTCGTGAGCAAGTGGCACCCCGGTTCCAGCAGGGCGATTTTGCCGGGGGTGTGACAGCCGGGGTGAACAGCCTCATTGGGCTGGTGCAGGGGGAAGACCTGCCGGTGCCGACACAAACAGGGGGCAAGAAGGGCAATGTTGATGATGCCTCCTGGTGGGATTTTGCTTTGTTCGGCCTGATCTTCGTGCTGGCGCTACCGCCGATTATGGCGGGCATAGCCGGCGGTGTCATTGTGTTTATGGCCAGTGGCAGCCTGGTTTTTGCCGTGTTGGGCGGCATGGCGATGTTCGTAATCAGCCTGGCGATTCGTGCGGCCCGCGGGGGTGGCGGTCGCGGCCCTGGCTCGGGGCCGGGCTCGGGCGGATCGCGTCGTGGTCGATGGGGGCGTGCAGGCGCTTTAGGTGGCCTGGGTGGCTGGGCTGCCGGTGGGCATCGCGGCGGCCGCTCCGGCGGTTTTGGTGGGGGTGGTTTCGGCGGTGGTGGCGGTCGCAGCGGTGGCGGTGGTGCTTCGGGTGGCTGGTAAGGTACCCAGCCACCGTGCCTTGAAGACCATTAAGCTTTGGTGTACGCGGTTTTTACAATCGTGAAGAACTCCTGGGCATAACGGCCTTGTTCACGCGGGCCGTAGCTGGAGCCTTTGCGGCCACCGAATGGAACGTGATAATCGACGCCCGCAGTGGGTACGTTTACCATGACCATACCCGTTTGGATATGACGTTTGAAATGGCTGGCGTATTTTAGCGACGTGGTGCAAATACCCGAGCTCAAGCCAAATTCGGTATCGTTGGCCAAGGCCAGCGCATGGTCGTAGTCGTCGGCCTTGATGACGCTGGCTACGGGCCCGAAAATTTCTTCGCGCGATGACCGCATGTCGTTGGTGGCATTGGCCAGTACGGCGGGCGTGAAGTAATAGCCCGGTGTGTCGCGTTCCACGCGTTCGCCGCCACACAGCAATGAGGCACCTTCGTCCTGGCCGATACGCACATAGCTGAGGTCTTGTTCCAGTTGAGACTCATCGGCGACCGGGCCAATTTGCGTTTCGGATTTAAGTGCATCACCTACTCGCAGCGCAGATGTGCGCTTGGCCAATTCCTGGGTGAACTGGTCGTAAATACCCTGTTCAACAATAATGCGGCTGCTGGCAGTGCAACGCTGGCCCGTTGAATAGAAGGCGCCTTGAATGGCCACGTCGAGCGCGGTTTCCATGTCGGCGTCGTTCAGAATCACCAATGGATTCTTGCCGCCCAGTTCCAATTGAACTTTCTTTTGTCGTTCGGCGGCCTGGTTCAACAAGTTGCGCCCGGTCCCCACCGAGCCGGTGAAGGTAATTGCGTTAATGCGGGGATCTTCCACCATGGCGGCACCCACAACCGAACCGCGACCCATGACCAGATTGAACACGCCGGCGGGCAGCCCGCTTCGGCTGATGATTTCAGCCAGGGCCCATGCCGAACCTGGAACCAGGTCGGCCGGTTTGAAAACAACGCAATTGCCGTAA
Organism: Pusillimonas sp. UBA3987; assembly: GCA_002384935.1. Taxonomy (GTDB): domain Bacteria; phylum Pseudomonadota; class Gammaproteobacteria; order Burkholderiales; family Burkholderiaceae_B; genus Neopusillimonas. Next base: position 89,624 of record DGCD01000014.1, on the reverse strand, counting down.
GCCAGTGCCGGCGCGATCTTCCATGCCGGAATGGCGATGGGAAAATTCCACGGTGTAATAATCCCCACTACACCCAATGGTTCGCGGGAAATTTCCACCTGCAGGCCAGGACGTACGGAAGGCAGCGATTCACCGCCCACCCGAAGTGCCTCGCCGGCAAAAAACTTGAAGATTTGTCCGGCACGCCCCGCTTCGGCGATTGCCTCCGGCAATGTTTTACCCTCTTCACGCGCCAGCAACTCACCCAGTTCGTTCTTTCGCGCCAGAATTTCCGAGCCGATGGCATCCAGCGCGTCGAAACGTTGCTGCGGGGTGTTCAGCGACCAGGCCGGCCAGGCGTGTTGCGCCGCGTCGATGGCGGACTCCACGTTTTCAGCCGAGGCACGTACGTACTCCCCTACGACATCGTTCAGATTCGACGGATTGAGGTTTTTTTGAACGTTTGATGAGCCGACCCATTCGCCGGCGATCCAGTTTTTATGCATTGTGCGTCCTGTTTAACGTCGCGACCACTTGAAACGGGCTACACGCCGGTGTGCAGGGCCGGCTTTCAGCGCTCGAGCAATTCGCGTTTGTTGGGTTTGTCTTTCCACTCCTCGGCGTCTGGCAGCGAGCCGATACTGGAATCAATGACCTCCCACTCAGGCGTCAGTTCAGCATTGATGCGAATGAAATCGAGTTGATCCTGAGGCAGGTCTTCTTCCGCATAAATGGCTTCTACAGGGCACTCTGGCACGCAGACGGCACAGTCGATGCACTCGTCGGGATCGATAACCAGGAAGTTGGGGCCAATATGAAAACAGTCGACCGGACAGACATCGACGCAATCAGTATAGCGGCACTTAATACAGGATTCGGTTACGACGTGCGTCATTTTATAGACCTATAGCTTGAATAAATACAAAAATTTTCCACATAGTACGGCATAAATTTAATGTAGTAAATACCAAATTATTCGGAATTGACTACATTTATTTACGCCCCCAGAATGGCCTCAATCATAGTTTCTGAATAGCGCCATGGCAACAAGCATCAATAAAACCTCTTCGCGCGTCCGGCGTAAGGCAACCATGCCGGTTGCGGTTGTTGGCCAGGCGCGCGCGCAAAAAACCCGGGATGCCATATTGCGCGCCGCCACACGCGTGTTTTCCCGCCATGGCTTTGCCGGCGGCAAAATCGAGCAAATTTCGAAGCTGTCGCGCACGCACGACCGCATGATTTATTACTACTTCGGTAGCAAGGAGCGCCTGTTTGTCGAGGTGCTTGAAACGGCGTACGCCCGCATGAATGACGCCGAGGCCGAGCTGGCGTTCGACCTGAACGATCCGGAAGAAGCGCTGACCACCGTGGTGCATTTCGTTTGGCAATATTACCTTGATCATCCTGAAATGATCACACTGCTCAATAGCGAGAATCTGCAGCAGGGCAAGCACATCAGGAAATCGGCCCGGGTATCCAAACTGTCGTCGCCGGCCGTAGAGGTGCTGGATCAGGTCTTGGCGGCCGGGGTGAAAAAAGGCTTGTTCCGTCATGATGTCAGTGCGCGTGACTTGTACATCGAGATTGCGGCATTGGGTTATTTTTATCTGTCGAATCGCTTCACGCTCAGTGCATTTCTGAATGTGGATCTGCGTTCGGCCGAGAATCTGGCGCATTGGAAGGCATTTATTACCGACGTCACGCTGCGTTCGGTTCGGCAAATGAGTGCTGGCACGATGCACAGCGCCCCTTTTGCCGAAGGGAAGTGTTTGGTATCGGTAGAGACACCTTCTTCATGATTCATTCTTTTTATTGATTAGGACTAGAGTATGACTTCATCATTTTCCGAGCATCGTCAGTCTGATCAAGCCGTGGCGCTGGATGTGTCGCGAACGGCTGTGTTGGTAGTCGATATGATCAACGATTTCTGTACCCCTGGTGGCGCGATGATGTTGCCCGGTGCCGAAGTTTTGTATCCACCTCAGAACGCAGTGATGCGCGCAGCGCGTGAGGCGAGCGTACCGGTGGTGCATATTCAAGACAAGCATCGTCATGGTATGAAACACGATCGCGAATTCTTAAAACGTACGCCGCATTGCATGGAAGGGGAATGGGGCTCGGCCATTGTGGACGAGTTGGAGCAAGAGAGCGGGGATCATTACGTTACCAAGCGGCGCTTCTCGGGATTCTTTAATACCGATCTGGATTTAACGCTAAAGGATCTGGGTGTCGACACTTTGGTGGTAATGGGTGTCGTGACTAATATCTGCGTGCGTTCAACGGTTCACGACGCGTTTTTCCTGGGCTATCGCGTAGTGGTTGTTGAAGACGGCGTGGCGGCTACCGGGCCCAGGGAGCAGGCATCTTCCTTATATGACATTGCCACGCATTTCGGAGTTGTTTCCCGCTCCGACTCAATTATTCAGTCGTTCACGCAGGGCACAGAGCTGGCGCTTGTGGAATGTACATGAGTGGTTCCTGGCCCAATGTATTCGGTGCCGAAAAACGTATCAGTCGTTTGAAGCTGAAATACGTATGTAACGCAAGAGTGAATTGATTGAACTGATACCTGATACGTACATACACGCGCAAAAGCGCGATTTACAAAAAACAAGGAGCAAGACATGAGCAATAAACACATCCCTACCCGTTCTTCCATTGTGAGCCCGCGCAGGCGCTCTTTAATGCTCGCTTCGGCTGGCGTCATGGGGGCGGGCTTGGTGGGCCTGCCCGCATTGTCACGGGCCGAAGAGACGATTAAGGTCGGTATTCTGCAACCGTTTTCGGGCGGACTGGAGGCTTTGGGCGAACAGGGTGGCCAAGCGATACGGCTGGCACTGGAAGAGGTGAATGAGTCGGGGGGCATTCTGGGTGGCCGCATGTTTGAAATGATTCGCGCCGATACCAAAACCGATCCCAAGACTGCGGTTGAGCGTACGAATGAGTTGATCCGCCGTTACCGGGTCAATGCCATTATCGGACCGGTTAGCAGTGCAGAGCGAGATGCCATTCAGCCATTGGTGGAGCGTTATAAAACCCCTTTGCTTTACGCTACCGACTATGAAGGTGGTACATGCAGCCGCTATATCACGCTATACAGCTCGGTGCCCGATCAGTGGGTCAGCACTTTCATTCCTTATCTGTCTGAGAATGTGGGTACAAACATGTTTCTTATAGGCAGTGACTATGTTTGGCCGCGCAAGATCAATGAAGCCATCGGTAAAGTGGCCGCTGAGAAGGGATCGAAGGTGGTGGCTGAAGAATACACCCCATGGGGTGTCAAAGATTACACCAGCACCTTGCGCAAAATTGAGTCGTCGGGCGCCGATGTGGTGGTCATGTCGATTGTGGGTGCCGATGCCGTGACATTCATTAAGCAGTTCGCCGCGGCTGGCCTGCAGGATAAGGTGAAAGTCGCGTTCTTCGGTTTCAGCGAGAATTATCTGGCGGGCTTGACGCCGAATGAGTCCGAAGGCATTTACACCGTATGCAACTTCACTGAAGCGCTTGATAAGCCCGAAGCAAAGGCGCTTGTCAAGAAAGTGCGCGATCGGTTCGGCGAGGATGCCATTGTGAGTAACACAGTGGATGCGCACTACACCATGGCGCAGTTTTATATCGAGGCAATCAAGAAAGCGAACTCTGCCGACAAGGAAGCCATTACCGACGCCATCGTAGGTCAGACCCTGATGTCAGGTAACGGCGAGGTAACCCTGCGCGCAAGCGATCGTCATGCCGACTTGAACATTCTGATTGCCCAGGCCAAAGGGGGCAAGATGCATGTTCTGGAAGACATGGGGTTGATTAAAGCGTCCCAGCAATGCGCTGCCTGAGGGTGATGTGGAGTCGTGTAACAAGGGGGCGCCATGCTGGAAGTTAAATCTATTGTGAAACGCTTTGGCGGTATCACCGTGTTGCATGGCCTTTCGCTGGCCGTTCAGCCGGGTACGGTTAACTGCATTATTGGGCCGAATGGCTGTGGCAAAACCACGCTGTTCAATATTATTACGGGGAACCTGCGCCCTGAAGAGGGTCAGGTTTTCCTGAATGGCAGCGAGGTTACCGGCATGCCGGCCTACTTGGTGGCCCGGCGCGGCATTTCGCGCAAATTTCAAATTCCCGGTGTGTATCCAGAGCTAAGCGTGGTGGAAAACCTGATGATTCCCTTGGCAGGGCGCGGGGGCAAAGCCGGGGTTATGTCTACGCTGTTTGCAAGCCCGACAGAGAGGCTAGCTGAACTACTTGAGTTGTGCGGCCTGACAAACAAGGCGACCGATACTGTTGAAACCCTGGCGCATGGCGAGAAGCAATGGCTGGAAATCGCCATGCTGCTTGCTTACGATGCGGATCTCATCATGCTCGATGAGCCGACGGCTGGAATGTCGGTCCCTGAAACACAAAAAACAGCGGCATTGGTACGCCGTTTGCAAACCGAGTATGGCAAGACTGTACTGGTTATCGAGCATGACATGAGTTTTGTGCGTGCGTTGGATTGCCGGCTGGTGGTGATGTTGCGTGGCCGCATTGTGCGTGAAGGTTCGCTGGACGATATTCAACATGATCCGGAAGTCGTTGCCGCGTATCTGGGAGGAAGCGCGTAATGCTGAAAGTCGAAAATGTTATTGCAGGTTATCTGGCGGGCAGTCGGGTGCTGGATGGTTTTTCCATGTCGATCAAGAAAGGTGAGGTGGTGGCCCTGCTGGGCCGCAATGGCATGGGTAAAACCACACTGCTGAAAGCCTTGATGGGCCACGTTGGGACGTCCCAGGGCGCCATGCTCTTTGACGGTCAGGAGCTTGCCGGGAAAAAGCCGTATGAAATTGCCCGTTTGGGCATGGGTTACGTACCTCAGGGGCGCGATATTTTTTCTGACTTCACTGTAGAGGAAAATTTGCGCATGGGGTTGCTGGGTCACCCTGGTATGTCAAAGGAGATCCCTGACTGGGCCTTTGATCTGTTCCCTATTTTGCGCGAGCGTCGTAACCAGCGTGCCGGCAGTTTTTCCGGAGGACAACAGCAGCAGCTGGCCATTGTGCGGGCGTTAATTGCCAAGCCCAAACTGTTGTTGCTTGATGAGCCCTCGGAAGGGATCCAGCCTTCAATCGTTCAGGACATCGGACGCGTGCTGAGCGAAATAGCCAAAGAGCAAGGGCTCACGATTTTGCTGGTTGAGCAGAATATGGAGCTGGTATTGGGCATGGCGAACCGCTGTCTTTTCATGGAGAACGGCCAAGTGGTGTACGAAACGCAAGACGTACAGGCTTTGCGCGATGATCCGGCACCGATACACAAGTACCTGTCGGTCTGAGTTTCTACGGAGCAATAAATGGAATTTGCAATTGAACTGGGCCTGGATACATTGAGTTATTCCCTGAGCTTACTGTTGGTGGCGCTGGGGCTGGTGGTGATTTTCGGCCTGATGAATGTCATCAATATGGCGCACGGTGAGTTTTTTCTGTTGGGCGCTTATACCGTACTGGCTGTCCAGGCGATGGAGATGCCGTATTGGCTATCGCTTATTCTGGCGCCGCTTGTTTTGGCGGTGATTGGTGTTGTGATCGAGCAGTTTGTCATCCGGCACGTTTACCACCGTTTCATCGATACGATTCTGGCAACGTGGGGGTTGTCGATTGTGATTAAACAAGCCATTGTGATCGGCTTTGGGCCAACGTCACAGAGCATCGTGAATCCCATTCCTGAACCAGTCAATATCCTGGGCGTGGTGTATCCCTCGATGCGTCTATTCATTATGGGGATGGCGTTGCTGGTTACGCTGGCGGTTTTCCTTGTGTTCTATCGAACGCACCTGGGCCTGGCGGTGCGAGGCGTGATTGCCAATCGTGCGATGGCAGCTTCATTGGGTTTGAATACACGCAGCATGGATCGCTGGACCTTCGCCTTTGGCGCTGCGCTGGCCGGCTTCGCGGGTGCCGTGATGGCGCCCATTATGAGCGTGGATCCGCAAATGGGGGGCGGCTTCCTGATTCCGGCGTTCCTGGCCATTATGGTCGGCGGCGTAGCTCACCTTATGGGGGTTGTTCTTGGTGTGGGCCTGATTGGTTCTACCAATACTGTTATTTCCTCTATTGATACCCAAGTGGCAGCGCAGGTAGCGGTGTTCGTCCTGGCTATTGTCCTTATTCGCCTTTTCCCGGAAGGCCTCATTACCCGGAAGCGTTGATATGAATAAGCAAGGTTTTTTAGGCGTCAATTTAACCGTGCTCGTTTGGGTACTACTGTTCTTGGCGCCGCTGGCGCTGGACGAGTGGACGGTAAGTCAGTTCGGTCAATATCTTACCTACGGCATTTTGGCCATGAGTCTGGCTTTTATTTGGGGGCAGGTAGGTATTTTGTGTTTCGGCCAGGCTATTTTCTTTGGTTTGGGTGCGTACCTCATGGCCTTGACTACATTGGAAAAATTTACCTGGTTTGGCGGTTCGCAAATTATGGGCTTGCTGCTGGCTACGGTCGGGCCAGCCATAGCAGCTTATATTCTGGGCAAAATGCTCTTTGTGGGGCGGGGTTTGTCGGGCGCGTTCTTCGCTATTGTGACTTTATGCGCTGCCGTGGTTGTTGAAATTGTGGCGCAACGTATTGAGTTTATTGGCGGGTTCGACGGTTTGTTGGGTGTGCCGCCTTTGTTTGCGGGTTGGCGCGATGGCGACATGATGACGACGAACGAGATGTTCTATGTAGTGCTCATTTCCGCATTGCTGATTTACCTGGTGGCTTTGTTTTTCCAGCGATCACCGTTAGGGGCTGTGCTGGCGGGTATCCGCAACAACGAAATAAGAACGACTTCGTTTGGCTACAAAACAACCGACTTCAAAGTGCTGGCTTTTACGTTCTCGGGTGCGATGGCGGGTTACGCAGGGGCCTTGTTCACTGCGCAGTTTGGTTTTGTGTCGCCAGCTGTTATTGGGATGGCGTTGTCTACTGAAGTGCTGATTTGGGTGGCCGTGGGTGGCCGTGGCGTGCTGATGGCTGCCTTTCTGGGCGTGATTCTGGTGCGTTGGGTGGAAAGCCTGTTGTCGAACGCTTTAGGCGCGTATTGGTTGTTGACGCTGGGTGTGCTGTTCATTATTACGGTTGTCGTGATGCCTGAAGGTATTTTCGGGCGCTTATTCAAGCTGCCGTTGCCACGTAAGTGGCGTAATCCGTTGCGTGGTGGCGATCGTTCAATAACGGCTTCGTCGGGCGCATCGCCGGGAACCACAAAGAACTCTGAAACAAGGAATGTCAATGCATAAGATTCAACTGAACCCGGATTTTGTTGAACGCAGCCGCGGTCATCGTGGCCGCGTCAGAGCCTTTCATCGGATTGATCCAGGCAAGACTGTCCACTTGATCGTAGACATGCAAAATGGGTTTGTCGAGCCCGGGGGCGCGGTAGAGATCCCGCTCGCGCGTGAAATTGTGCCCAACATCAATAAGGTGAGTGCGCAGGTGCGTCAGGCCGGCGGGCTGAATGTGTTCTTGCGTTTTACCTACGACGAAACCGAGGCGACGCCGTGGACGGTTTGGTACAGCGTGATTTCCTCGCCTGAATCCAAACGCGCTTCTGCCGAAGCGTTTTGGGAAGGGACGCATGGGCACCAACTGTGGTCAGAGCTGGAAGTGCAGGATGATGACTTGATCGTAAATAAAACCCGCTTTAGCGGTTTTACCCCCGGCACCAGTGAACTGCACCGCATATTGAAAGAGCGCGGTATTGAAACCGTGATTATTTCCGGGACCATGACTAATTGTTGTTCTGAAAGCACCGCGCGCGATGCACAGCAACTGAATTATCAGGTGGTGTTTTTGGCCGATGCAAACGCCACGCTAACCGATGAAGAGCACAACGCCACCTTGAATAATGTTCAGACCTTGTTCGGTGATGTGGTGATGGCCGACGATGTTTCGAGCTTGTGGGCGTAAAATTTGCACGTATACACTAGAATTATTGTCGTCAAAATTCTTTTAAGCTATTATCAAATATAGTGTTTATAAAATATAAATGTAACTAACACATGGTAAGTGGGTGGCGTGCACACAGCACAAGGAGTTGTCAGAAATGACTGAGCACACAAAAATCGATCACAGCATGGATAACATGGACGACACCACGTCCGGCACGTCGGGACCAACGGTGTTGGAAAAGTCTAAGCCCCGCAGCGAGAAAATGGCCACGAACAAGGTAGAGTGCAACGCTTGTCCGGTGCTGTGCCAGATTACCGATGGCCGCACTGGCGCCTGTGATCGTTGGGGCAATGAAGACGGCAACCTGGTGCGGATCGACCCCGTTATCCTGATGCGTCGTCTTGATGACACGGGCCTTGCCACGCGTCACGAGCCTGTTGCCGGTGATGCGCCCGAGGGCCTGGTCAATGCCCGCACGCGCGACGTTCAAGACAATGCTGTTTCCGATCCGAATGATTTGTTCGTCAGCGGCGTCGGCTCGGGCACCACTTACCCCGATTACAAACCGGCACCGTTTATTGTGTCGTCCAAGGCAAGCGGTGTCGATATGGTTACCGTGGTAACTGAAGGCATCTTCAGCTATTGCAGTTTTAAGGTCAAAATCGATACCGATCGCTATCTGGGCCCGGAACAATCGAATATTCGCTTCAAGGGCGAAATCGTGGGCCATGTCACAACGGCGGAATATGGTTCGCAAATGCTGTCATTGGGCGGTGTGCACCACTTAACCGGCGGCAGCAAGAAAGAAGGTCGCATGACATGCGACATGATGATGGCGCTGGGTAATAAAGAGTCGGTTGAATTGTCGATCGACGGGGGCGCGCAACTGGTGGTGCAGGCCGGCAAGGCGCCCATTGTCGATGGTGTGGAAGAAAAGCGGATGCGGGTAGGCTGTGGTTCGGCGGCCATCGGCATTTTTGCCAAGCAATGGTTTGGTCACACCGACGAGGTCGTGGTGGTCGACGATCATATTACCGGCGTGCTCAGCGAGCACCAGGCCGGCCGTTGCCTCGATATTCCGCCCACCGGCATCAAGATGAAAGGTCGCAAATCCACGCCGGGACGCTACTTCCAGGTGGCAAACCCCGGCAACGGATGGGGAGGCACTGATATTTCAGACCCGCTCTCAATTATTGAAAGTTTCAACCCCGATGTGGCCTGGCCGGGCTTGCGCATGCTCATCACCTCTACGACCGGTGAAAACGCGGAATACTACGAACTCGACGACGAATTGAAGCCGCAACGCAAGCCAATGCCCGATGCCTTGCAGATAACGGTGGATCGCATTGGCGAGAACTGCGAGCCGTCGCTGGCCAGTGTATTGTTCCTGGCGGGGGCGGGCGGTTCATTGCGTGCCGGTGTTACCGAGAATCCCATCTGGCTTACCAATTCCATTAAAACGTCGCTGGTGAATGTCACGTGCGGCGGCGCACCTGCCTACATCTGGCCCGGCGGCGGTATTACCGTCATGGTCGACGTATTGCGCATGCCCGACAACGCTTTTGGCTATGTGCCGACGCCCGCCATTGTGGCGCCGATCGAGTTCTCCATGAAGCTCGATGACTACACCCGCTTGGGTGGTCACGCCGATGCGGTGCGTTCCATTCAAGACGTGGTGCAGAAAGATCGGCACCGCATTATTGAATGGCACGATGAAAACAGCCCCTGGCCGCTGGGTCGCAAACCCATGCTGGCCTAAGCGGCCTGCGGCACGGGCATGATGCAGCAAACGCTTCAGGAACGCACGCGCAGCGCCCCTTCGGGGGCGGTGTGCGCAACATTGCCCGATGGTCGCTGGCATTTTCAGCACGGCCCGATCGACTTGGTGATTGGGGTCCAGGGCAATCCGGACACGGTAACGGGTGCACTGGAAGCCGCCTGGGCACGGTTTGCGCAGATATTGCCCGAGCTGGTCACCGAGCTGAAAGCCTTGCGTCAGCCCATTTCCAACACCTCGCAACCCTGCTCTTCTTTTCACACGCCCGTGGCGCAACGCATGTTGGCTGCGTGCTGGCGCCATCGAGCGCAATTCGTAACCCCGATGGCGGCGGTGGCCGGCTCGGTGGCCGATGAGGTGCTCGGCGCTTTGTTGGGTCGACCGGGCCTAACCCGTGCGTACGTGAATAACGGTGGTGATATTGCTTTGCATCTTGAGCCGGGCCAACACTACACCGTGGGTTTGCTTAGCAACCCGGAATCGGTTCATGTTCAAAGCGATGGTCTGGCAACAAACGGCCGTTTCACAATTACCCCGGGAATGGGTATTGGCGGCATTGCCACCAGTGGCTGGCGTGGTCGCAGTCAAAGCCTGGGCATTGCCGACAGCGTAACGGTATTTGCAGCCACGGCGGCCGATGCCGATGTGGCTGCCACGCTCATTGCCAACCAGGTGAATGTGTCGCATGATGCCATTGAGCGTGTGCCGGCCAACATGCTGAAAGACGACACCGATTTAGGTGAATTGCCTGTCACCGTTGCCGTGGGGCCTTTGCCGCCTGCGGCCATTGCGCAGGCACTCGATGTAGGCCAGGCCACGGCCCGCAACTTGTTTGAGCAAGGTGCCATTTTGGGTGCGGTATTGGTCTTGCAGGGCCAGGTGCGTTTCATACTGCCCCAGCTTCATTGAACTTATTGATTACATTACCAAGCAGGAAGGAACACGATGTCAGACCTAATCGAAGTACGGAATATCCAGACCCAGGTTGAAACGATTTTTCATGAGTTCGGGCCGGCGGCCGACAAGCCGTTAATTCGCGGGTCGGTGGCGGCAGTGCTGAAGAACCCGTATGCCGGGCGCTATGAGCCCGACATTCTGCCCATGATGGAAGCGTTGAACCCGGTGGGCCTGGAAATGGCGCAGTGTCTGGTCAAGGCCATGGAAGTGACACCCGATGATATCGAAAGCTATGGCAAGGGCGCCATTGTGGGCAGCGCCGGCGAGCTTGAGCATGGCGCTTTGTGGCATGTACCCGGTGGCTACGCCATGCGCGAGCTACTGGGTTGGACCGGTGATCGTTCGTCGTACAAACAGGGCCAGAGCTCGGGACAAAAAGGCCTGGAGATGGGGCGCGCGCTTTCCATCGTGCCCTCGACCAAGAAAGTGGGCGATCCTGGAACGCGTCTTGACGTACCCCTTACCCATGTCACGGCCAGCTATGTGCGCGGTCACTTCGACGCCATGGAAGTGTGGGTGCCCGGCGCCCCTGCGCGCGATGAAATTGTTTTTGTCCTGGTCATGGCCACGGGCGGGCGCATACACGAGCGTGTGGGCGGCCTGAAGCCCGATCAGATCAGTAAATACGATGGTTTGCGTTAAGCACGATTGAAACCGGCCTGGAATGTTCCAACAACCTGGCGTGATAGCCGGTTGAGTCATAAACAATGCAGATTCTGCAAAGAAACAGTGTCAGAAAAGACCCGTAAGGAGAGTAAAAATGGCAGCAAAAATTCGCAAGATTGTCGTCACCGTTGACGAGACCCGCGTTGAAATGGGCAAGCAGGTGAATCCGCCCACGCGCCGCGCAGTGGCGGTTGCGGTAATCGAGAACCCCTATGCCGGTCAATACGTTGAAAGCCTGGACGAACTGATTGCCGCCGGTGAGGAACTGGGTGGCCTGCTGGGCGAGAAATGCGTACAGGCCCTGGGTATTGAGCCCGGCAAGGCTGAAAGCTATGGCAAAGCCGCCATTGTGGGCGAGGCCGGCGAGCTTGAGCATGCAGCCGCCATTTTGCATCCCAAACTGGGCGCGCCTTTGCGCAAAGCCATCGAGAAAGGTGCGGCGCTGGTACCGTCATCCAAGAAAATGGGGGGTGTTGGTGCGGCTATCGATGTGCCGCTGGGTCACAAAGATGCCGCGTATGTCCGCACGCATTTCGACGCCGTTGAGGCGCGCGTGTCCGATGCGCCGCGTGCCAATGAAATTGTGGTTGCCGTGGCCGTCACCGATTCCGGGCGTCCGCTGCCGCGCGTGGGTGGGCTGACCAAAGATGAAATCAAAGGCGAAGATGGTTTGCGTTAAACGAACCGCATAGACAGGAGGAATAACATGGCTGCAGCAACTCCCGAAGCCAAATCCGGCAAGGTTGTCATCAGGAATATTGGTTTGCTTTTGTCGGGTGACCTCGACAATCCCATTCTCGACGCCGATACGGTTGTGGTGAACGACGGCCGCATTGCCGCGGTTGGCAAATACAAAGATTGCGACGTTGAAGGTGCCGATCGCATTATCGATTGCCGCGGCACCACGCTGGCGCCCGGCCTGATCGATTCGCACGTTCACCCTGTGGCGGGCGACTGGACGCCGCGTCAGGGCCAGATCGGTTGGATCGACTCCACCTTGAACGGCGGTGTCACCACCATGATTTCGGCTGGTGAAGTGCATTATCCCGGTCGACCCAAAGACATCGTGGGTCTGAAAGCCCTGGCAGTCACTTCGCAACGCGCCTTTGAAAATGCCCGCCCAGGCGGGGTGAAGGTGCTGGCGGGCGCGCCGGTGATTGAAAAAGGCATGGTCGAGTCCGACTTCAAAGACCTGGCCGATTCGGGCGTGAAGCTGCTGGGCGAAATTGGCCTGGGCAGTGTGAAGGCCGGCGACGAAGCGGCTGAAATGGTGAAATGGGCGCGCAAATACGGTATTCAAAGCACCATTCACACCGGCGGCCCATCCATTCCTGGCTCGGGCCTGATCGATAAAGACGTGGTGCTGGAAGCCGACGCCGACATTATCGGCCATATTAACGGCGGTCATACTGCCTTGCCGTATAAGCAGGTCTGTGAGCTGTGCGAGCGCTCTTCGCGCGGCATTGAAATCGTGCATAACGGTAACGAGCGTATTGCCATTCTTACTGCCCGCCATGCCCACGAATTGGGCTGCTTGCACCGCGTGATCCTGGGTACCGACGGCCCCGCCGGTTCCGGTGTACAACCGCTGGGAATTCTGCGTATGATTGCACAGTTGTCCAGCCTGGCCGACATCCCCGCTGAAATTGCATTCTGTTTTGCCACCGGCAATACCGCACGCATGCGTGATCTGGATTGCGGCCTGATCGAAGTGGGTCGTGCGGCCGATTTCGTGATTATGGATCGCGCCCAGCACAGCCCGGCGGAGAACATTCTGGAAAGCGTGCGTTTGGGCGATATTCCAGGCGTGGGGATGGTTATTATCGACGGTATTGTGCGATGCCAGCGCAGCCGCAACACACCACCGGCCACCGAGTTGCCGGTTATTGAAAAGTAAAAAGGGGGCAGGTAGATGTCAGGCGCGTTAAACGGGGTGGTTGTTCTTGATTTGTCCAGAATTCTGGCGGGCCCATGGTCAACCCAGAACCTGGCCGACCTGGGGGCCGACGTGATCAAAGTCGAGCGCCCGGGCAAGGGCGACGACACCCGCGCCTGGGGGCCTCCCTTTGTGAACACCGCACAGGGCGAACCCCGCGATGCCGCGTATTATTTTTGCGCCAATCGTGGCAAGCGCTCGATTACGCTGGACTTCACCCGGCCTGAAGGTAAAAAGGTCTTGTTGGAACTGGTGGCCAAGGCCGATATTCTGGTAGAGAACTACAAGTTCGGTGGCCTGAAGAAGTACGGCCTGGATTACGACAGCCTGGCCAAGGTGAACCCCAAACTCATCTACTGTTCGATTACGGGGTTCGGTCACACCGGCCCGTATGCCGAGCGCCCTGGGTACGATGCGCTGATTCAGGCCATGGGCGGCCTGATGAGCGTTACCGGCGAACCCGACACCGTGCCCGGCGGCGGCCCGCAAAAAGTGGGCGTGGCCGTGGTGGATATTCTGACCGGCCTGTATGCCACTTCCGCCATTTTGGCTGCGCTTTACGCACGAACTCAAAGCGGGCAGGGTCAACACATTGATGTGGCCTTGCTCGACGTGCAGGTGGCCTCATTGGCGAACCAGGCCAGCAACTATCTGTTAAGCGGCAAGGTGCCCGGACGGCTGGGCAGTGCGCATCCGTCGATTGTGCCATACCAGCCGTTTCAATGTGCCGACGGTTATGTCATGCTGGCCATTGGCAACGACACCCAGTTCAAGGCATTTTGTGAAACAGCCGGTTGCGCCGGCCTGGCCGACGACGAACGATTCAGCAACAATGCCCAGCGCGTGGCGCATCGCGATCAACTGATTCCCTTGCTGCAAGAGCGCATGTTGCTGAAAACCATCGACCAATGGTGTCAACTGGCTATTGAAAACGGTTTTCCGTGCGGGCCGATCAACACAATTGACCGCGTATTCGAAGACCCCCACGTGCAGGCGCGCCACATGCGGGTTGAGGTCCCTTCGGAAACCTATGGTGCATTGAATCTGGTGGCCAGCCCCATGAAGTTTTCCGGCACACCCATTGAGTACAACGCGCCACCGCCCACCCTGGGCCAGCACACCGACCAGGTACTGGGCGAATTGGGTATCGACGCACAAGCCATTGAGTCGTTGAAAAAAGCCGGTGCCGTTTAAAGGGCCGTACTTATTTCAATACCGATTTCATCAGCAAGTCGCTAATGTATGCAGCCCATTTCTCTATTTCCTGCGGATCCATTAAATCGGCTGCCAGGAATGCCGAAAATGTGTAGCGGTTGGAGATATAAAAATAACCCAGTGCCGTCATGGCCACGTACAACTGCTCGCTATCGATATCGTCGCGAAACAAGCCTTTCTTCTGGCCCTCTTCAATTACATTGCGCAAAATGGAAATGGCCGGGCCGGCGTATTGGTCGGCGCTTTTCGACTTGGCAATGTGCTTGCCCTTGTTCAGGTTCTCTGCGTTCAGCAGGACAATGAGCTCGGGGTTTTCGATGTAATAGCGAAACGGAAACTGGATAATGGTGCGTAACGAGGCAACAGGGTCGTTCATGTCGAGATCGAGATTTTTCTCTGCCTCGAAGATGTCTTTGTAGGCCTCTTCCAGCACGGCTACAAACAGCTTTTCCTTGCTGCCGAAATAATAGTAGATAAGGCTGTCGTACGACTTCGCCGCCTTTGATATTTTATCGACCCGGGCACCGCCGTATCCATCGCGCGCAAATATCTTCTTGGCCGCTTTCAGGATATTTTCCCGCGTGGTTTTTGAAGACCGGGTACGCCCTTTTTTACGCGGGGTGCCGGCCTCTTCGGCGCTGGCCGCCAGGTTAATGGTTGAAGCCATAACGTCGTCGTCTTTGCGTGTCATGAAAGGTTGAAAGTTTAAGCCTGAAGGACGCAGTTTACAGCCTGAGCCCCGGGAATGAAAAAATATTTTGCCATGTTGTGCCTATTCGGTATATGATTCATTTATGTAGTGAATACTAAATAAAAAAACTAGACTTGATTCAATCCTCAGTTGCGCCGTTTGCGGCGCCTGAACAGCACTCACCGGAGATGCATCATGGCTGAATACGTACTGAACACCTGGTATCCCATTGCATGGTCACGCGAGATCACGAATAGCCTTACCCAGCGTCGTATTGTGGAAAAAGATGTGGTGATGTATCGCAACAGCCACGGCAAAGTGGTGGCCCAACTGGATATCTGCCCCCATCGGATGATGCCGCTTTCCCTGGGGCGCCTGAAAGGCGACACAATTCAATGCGGCTACCACGGCATGGAGTTCGACTGTTCCGGCAAATGCGTGCGTATTCCCGGCCAGGAAAAGATCCCCGCCGGCGCCAAGGTCACCACGTATCCCGTGCATGAACACATGGGTTTGGTGTGGATCTGGATGGGCGATGCCGAAAAGGCAGACACTTCGAAAGTGTATGACCTGGAGCAGTACCACGATCCCGCCTGGGATGTCGTGGAAGGCGACGCCCTGCGCATCGACTGCGGCTACCTGAACCTGTGCGACAACCTGTGCGACCCGTCGCACGTCAGTTTCGTGCATTTAACGACACTGGGTAATGCCGCCAGTGAAGATGTGCCGGTCAACTCCGAGCGTACTGAAGATGGTGTATTGACCTGGCGCTGGGTTATTGATGCCCCGGCGATTCCCATTTTCCAGAAATTCGGTGGCTTCACCACCAATGTCGACCGCTGGCACTACTACCATTACACCGCACCCAGCATTGCCGTGATCGATTTTGGCACCGCGAAAACCGGCACCGGCGCGCCCGAAGGCAATCGCGACGACTGTGTGCAAATTTACGCCTGTCATTTCATGACGCCGGTCGATGAAAACACCACAATCGACCACTGGATGCACATCAAGAATTTCAAGGCCGACGACAAAACCAATGCTGAAATGTCGGCTTCGTTCCGCGAGGCATTCAATGAAGACAAAGTCATTCTGGAAGCCATCCACAAAAACGAGCGGGCGTATCCCGATTTCAAAACCACCATGCTCAACCTGGACGCGTCGGTTGTACGTATGCGGCGCAAGGTTGACAGCATGATTGAAGAAGAAAAGGCCGAGCGCCAGGCAGTGAAAGCCGCTTAACGCAAGAGGACATGAATGCAACCGATTGACCCCGATTTCCCTTTCCTGCTGGGCTGTAATGGCCGCGGGGCGCAACCTTCCTCCTTGAAGCACCCTGTATCGCTGGAAGAAGTGAGTATCGACGAGCAGTTCAGGCTGGTAAAAGCGTCGGGCGTATTCGATTATTTCGATCGCATTCCCTTGCGCAGCAATATCAATGAATACCGTCAGGCAATTGAAAAGCATCAATTACCTGTTCATACCGCCAGTTGGTTCTATATGCTGGGGCGCGATGAAGACCTGCTGTCCGATAACCTGAAGATCTGTGCGGAAATTGGCGCCAAAGCGCACAACATCATGACCTTCACGCATCACGCAGACGGCCATGTCATTACCGACCAGGAAATTATCGATCACTATCTGCAGGTGTACGACGAAGGTATGAAGCTGGGTGTAGAACCGGTATTCGAACTGCACGTGAATATGTGGACGGAGAGCTTCGCGCGGGTTACGCCCATTGCCAAGGCCATTCAGGCACGCGGTATTCCCTTTCACTACAACATCGATTACAGCCACGTAGCGTTCAAAATCGGCAACCCTGAAGAGCTGGCTGTGTCGGAATGCCGCGAGGCGGTTGAGTCGGGAGCCATGAAACTCGACCCGTTCGAGCCCGGTTCCCTGCTGGAAGAGTGGCTGAACCTGAACATGGTGAAATGGACCCAGTTACGTACCGTGGGGCCGAATCAACCGAAAAACCTTTGGTACAAGAATGAAGACGGGTCTTTTGCACGCGGCATTCAGTACCCCATTACAAGCCCTGCGCCGGGCCAGTGGCATTCACAATGGCATGCCTATTTGCTTGAGCCCTCGAAAGAAGCCATTCGCATGGCCATGCGCTATCACATTACTCATGCAAACAGCCCGCTGCGTTACATCACCACGGAAATGATCAACCTACCCGATTATGGTTTGGGTGCGAAATACAACCTGTTTGAGCAGAACGTGGAATGTGCCAAATTCGTTCGTCGGGCATGGAAAGAGGTGAAGGCCCTGCACGAGGCGGGTTTGGTGCAGTGGCCCTATTATGGGTAGCAGTCGCGAGTAGGGTTCGAGCCGTTATACTTTCACGATCTCAATCTTGAAAGCTTGATTATGTCTACGATTCTGGTTACCGGCGGCGCCGGTTTCATTGGCTCCGCGTTGGTGCGCTTTTTAATCAACCACACCGATCATGCGGTGGTGAATGTCGACAAGCTCACCTATGCCGGTAATCTGGAGTCGCTGGAATCGGTTTCGCACAGCACGCGCTATACGTTTGAACAGGTCGATATCTGCGACCGCGCCGCGCTGGACCGCGTGTTTCAAGCGCATCAGCCGATCGCGGTCATGCACCTGGCGGCCGAATCCCATGTAGACCGCTCCATCGACGGGCCGGCCGCTTTTATTGAAACCAATATCGTGGGCACCTACACCTTGCTGGAGGCGGCCCGTGCGTATTGGCTGAGCCTGGCGCAGTCGCAGCGCGAGGGCTTTCGCTTTCATCATGTCTCGACCGACGAAGTGTACGGCGACCTGCCCGAAGACCCGTCGGTGCTGTTTACTGAAGCCACACCTTATGCGCCCAGTTCGCCGTACTCGTCCAGCAAGGCCAGCTCCGACCATCTGGTGCGCGCCTGGATGCGCACCTATGGCCTGCCGGTGGTGGTAACGAATTGCTCGAACAACTACGGGCCGTATCACTTTCCTGAAAAGCTCATTCCGCTGGTTATTTTGAATGCCCTGGAGGGCAAGCCGTTGCCGGTGTATGGGCAGGGCCAGCAGATACGCGACTGGCTGTATGTTGAGGATCACGCACGGGCCTTATACAAAGTGGTGTCTGAAGGCAAAGTGGGCGAAACCTACAACATTGGCGGCCATAACGAAAAGCGCAATTTAGATGTGGTGCACACCATTTGCGATTTGCTTGATGAGCTCAGCCCCAACACGCGCCCGCAAACCGAAGGCAGCCAGGCGCAAACGCACCGCAGCCTGATTACGTTTGTGGCCGACCGCCCGGGGCACGACATGCGTTATGCCATTGATGCCGGCAAGATTGAGCGCGAGCTGGGGTGGGTGCCGCAGGAGACGTTTGAAACGGGCCTGCGCAAAACCGTGCAATGGTATCTGCAGAACCGGGACTGGTGCGCGCACGTGCAGGATGGCTCGTATCAGCGGCAGCGGTTGGGGCAGGTATAGAGCGGCACTTAAAGCCCGATTACTGTTGGTCGCCAGTATCATTTAAGGACGCAGAATAGCAAGCATCTTAGTCAGAGTTTTATTGGGATCATTCTTAAAACGCGCGTCTTGACTAAGTTGATCAATAACCAGATCGATTGCATGTTCAATGCGATTAATTGTTTCCCAGGCAAACTCTTTTTCGACACCAAACTTTTGCGCGAACTTGATCAGGTTGTCGGGGGATGGAAATGTGCGTAGTTTGTTCATCTTAAGCGCAAGTTCGCGATCAAGGTCGGGGTAAATGGCGGTGCAAACCACATCGTACACGGGGCTTGGCAGAATCCCGCTACTCGGGTCTTCATACACCAGGCCGAAGTTCTTTAGATGCGCGTCTCCGTCTTTCAGTAAAGCCGAAAGTGCGATTCGTTCAAACATTGTTTGGTTGGCAGCCTCATTCGCACAATAGGTGTTCACAATGCGCATGATGGATTCGTACGAGCCCATGTATTTCTGACTTGCGCTCAAACCGGCCAGTACGGCCATATCCTCGAAGCCAAGCGGTTTTCCGGAAGGGTCGCGGTCAAAGCGCTCAACAATAAAGCGTGTGGCGTCATCAGAAAGCCAGAAGCGAGGCACATTCAGGTTGGCCTCACTCGCCACTGACATACAAAAATACTCATTAAGACTTAATCCGGGGAATTCGTGTCCGGCTTCCTTGACAATGACACTGGGGGTGAGAAGCGAGGTTTTGTTCGGCCGTTCTGCTGTAATCTGGGTTGGAACGATAATTTTTGGCTGTGCCCCCGACAAGCTTGAGCGAAGGGCGTATTTTGCCATCAGGCGCCCAAAATACGACTGATCTCGCTCATGCAACAGTTGTTCGATTGTTTCAGGAGAGGGGGGTGCCAAATCAAGTTCGGGATGTTCATACGAAACTCGACCGACCTGAAGCCCCTGTGACAGTGCCAGAAAAAGCAGCTTGTTCGGAATGCCGGCACGGCTCATGGCATCTTCAATATACAAGCGCAAATAACCCTCCGGCTCATTCATGGAGAAGACCCCAAACAGGTCTCCACTGGTGTAGCTGCGGGTTCGAAAAGGCAGGCCAAGCGACACTTCGCAAGGTTTGTTCGATTGCACATGGACATCGTAGGTGAACGCGTATACGCTTTCTTTGGCTAATACACCAGCGTAATCACCAGATGAATACACATTCAATTGCGGGCGCTTCTTAATGAGGCGGCTAATATGCGAATACCAATCTGCGGAACTGGTCTCAGTCATCTTCGTCACTCAAGAAAATGTCCCGGGCGTTTTCCCAGGTTGGACGTATCGTCTCAGACAAAGCCAATGTAAACCCAAGGGCATGGGCGAGTTTATGCACTTCGTCGATGCCAACGTTTTCGCCTTTTTCGATTCGAATGACCAGTTTGCGATTGATGCCTGCTTGCGAGGCGGCCTGCGCCTGAGTTAAGGCGCGCTCCACACGTGCTTGTTTAAGCTTACGCCCGAAAAGAGTGGATAACTCCAACATAAATATCCCAAATAAGTCACTTTTTTACATTTTTGACTAAATTAGTGACAAATACAAGACATTTAATCATCGCCTCAGCCCCGCCTGGGCGTCTTAACCTCCAGGCGCTTTTCCAGCAAATTCAAGTCTTCTCGTAATTGACGCATCGTTTCGTCGATGCTTTCATTGCGCAGCCGTCGCTCTTCCCCCCTGACCACTGCGTTCAGCGCCAGGTTGGCGATGCCGTTCACCACCTGATCCAGGGAAATGGCACCCTTTGAGTTGAACCACCAGGCGCCCCAGTTACACATCCCCAAAAGGGCAAAGGCCGTGACTTTAGGCTCTACGTCGCGAAACTGACCGGCCTTGATGCCGGCTTCAATTGCCGTTACAAAGCGATCCAGCACCAGGCGTCGCGAGGCTTGCGCTTTCTTGCGCAGGGCCGGCGTCAGGTGTTCTTCATTGCGCTCGACAACCCTGAATTGCAAAGGGTGGCTCAGCACCAGTCGGGCATGGCCGCGAACCAGTTCGGCTAACGCTTCGCTGGGGTCACGTTGCTGTTCAAGCGTGTTGGCGGCAATCTTTCCCGCCATTTCCGTAATTTCAGAGGTCAGAGCGCGAAGAATGTCGTTTTTGTTACGGAAGTAGTAATAAATGGCCGTTCGCGTTACCCCCATTGCTTGCGCAATATCACCCATGCTGGTGCCCTGGAAGCCACGTTGAATAAACAAGGTGGATGCGGCTTCCAGGATGGATTCCTGCAGTAACTCCCTGCGGGAGGATTTCGCGTTTGTGCGGGGAGGGTTGGGCATAAATAAATCGTCGTTTTAGATCAATAAGAGGCTTGATTATAGAAGTCGCGCAGCCGGCTTTATCTAGGTGGTTTCCACTAGGTCGACAATTATTTAACACATATGTCAAATTTTTGATTAGAATTCAGTCAGAAGGAGGCAAGGTATGAACTCAAATAATGACCATGGGGCGCCACGTTCGCCCGCAAATGCGCCATCGCAGGTGACTGCCGGGTTTTTGAATACAGACTGGACGCCACGCGATTTGCCTGCCGATGCAGTCACGCGAAATGTGGTTTTGCGCACGCAAGATCAGGCCGCAACAGGTGGCGCCTTATATTGCCCGGCAGGTGGTGCTGATACCGTGGTGTGCATCATGCATCCGCGAGAGTTCATGGCGTGTCATTACCTGGTGCCCGATATTGTTTCTGCCGGCTATGCCGCCTGGTCGCAGTGGCCCCGGTCGGTGGGCAATGACTTGCGGCTTGAGCACGAAATTGCACTGTTCGACGTTGCGGCCGCCATGGCTTACCTGCGTGAGGCCGGCTTTCGGCACATTATTTTCCTGGGCAATTCGGGTGGAAGTGGCCTGTATAGCCTTTATATTCAACAGGCCGGCCTGTCGCCAGCGCAACGTATTGCCAAGACACCGGCGGGGCGTCCCACCGGGCTGGCTGAGCTGAACATGCCGCAGGCTCAGGGCATGATTTTTGTAGCGCCGCATCCGGGCCAGGGTGCCTTGCTGATGCAATGCATTGATCCTTCCGTTACCGATGAACAAGACCCGTTCTCTGTCGATGCGCAACTGGATCCATTCAGCAATGAAAACGGATATCACTCTGCCAAAGAGGGTGCGACGTATTCGCCCGAATTCATCGAGCGTTATCGCCAGGCGCAGCATGCGCGGGTAGCGCGCCTGGATGCCATAGCGCACGAGCTTGTTGCCAAGCGAATGCAAGCCAGAAAGAAAGTGAAAGCCGGCGACGCCTCGGAACACGATAGAAAAATGGCCGCTCATACGCCGGTGATGACAGTCTGGCGCACCGACGCCGACCTGAACTGCTTCGATCTGACACTAGACCCTTCCGACAGGAAGCCAGGTTCGTTGTGGGGCAACAACCCCACGGCATCCAATTACGGCTCGGTCGGTTTCGCGCGTTTCTGCTCGCCGGAAAGCTGGTTATCCACGTGGTCGGGCATTTCTTCCAACGCATTGCTGAAAAAGACACTGCCGGCCTTGACGCAACCCACACTGCTTATCGAGTACACGGGCGACCAGGCCTGCTTTCCGTCAACCATTCGAAACATCTTCAGCGATATCGCCTCAACCGATAAGCAGCACGAACGTGTAAAGGGCGATCACCATGGCCGCGCGTTAAGTCCTGAAGACGAGGCAGGGCGTTATATCGCCGGCCGATTGATTCAGGATTGGCTGAAAGCGCGCTTTCCCGCAAAGGCCTGAAGCCAGTTGCGCCTGTGAAGACTGACTGAGGCAAACCACGATTCAAGCAAGGAATACACCGATGAATACCGCACCAAACCGCCTGGTTCTGAAAGGCGTCGATCACACCGCAAGACCGACATGGAAATTAAAGGAAACCGTTGAGTTCTATCGCGACAAACTGGGTTTGCCGCTGATTCATACGATTTCGGCACGAGGGTGGGGGCCAAGTACACACCCCGATTTCCTGCATTTCTTTTTCGACAGCGGGCAAGGCAGCACCATTGCCTTTTTCTACTACCTTGGCACGCAGGCGCCCCAGGCAATGCACGGGCGCGAGCACGCCAAGCCCTGGCCAGAAGACTTTGTGACCGACGCCACGCATACGGCCTGGCTGGTCGACAGCGTAGAAGAGCTGAGTGCCTGGAAAGAGCGACTTCAGGCAAAAGGGGTCGAGGTATCGGTGGAAACGCGCCATGAGGTGATTGAGTCTATTTACTTTCGCGACCCCAATGGTTACTTCCTGGAGATCAGTCGCAAACTGCGTCCTTTGGATGCGAGCGACTACAACGATGCGGCGCGCACACTGAATGCCGCCATTGAACTGGAAACAGAACGGCAAGGGGGCGTGGCCGGCATTGCCTCGATTGATGAAGTATGGCACCGCAAAGCCGCCCGGCTGCTGAAAGACGCGCCGGCCAACACAGTTTGCCTGCCGGTGCTCAAAGTGCCGGAATTCGATGCGCTGGTTCAGGCGGCAAAAGAAAAATCCGACTGCAACGTCACGTATTTCAGCGATGAGTATTGGCTAATTCAATCAAGCGGCCCCATTGAGTTTGGTCGTAAGGCATTGGGCTTGAAGCCGGCGCTTTGGTATGGCCTTTTCACCAGTGGGCTGCACGGAAAAATTACCGTGTTTGATCGCGACATTGTGCGCATCGAGCCTTAAAAATAAAAAAGAGGAGACAACGTGCAAGAGATACGTAACCCGATCGCCGGTGTGGCTTATTCGAGCGACGAAAAGGCGGCTTATTATCTGGCCAATGGGTCCTGGATGAACAGTTCTGTGGGCGACGCATTGCGCGCGACGGCGGCGCGGTATCCGAACCGGCCCGCCTTCATCAGCGATGAGCAAACCATTACCTTTCAGGAACTGGATGAAAAAACCGATTTAATCGGTGCCGCGCTGTTGGACATGGGGCTGGTGCCGGGTGATCGGGTTTTATTTCAACTGGGCACCAATATTGAAACGGTGCTGGTTGCGCATGCCTGCCACAAGGCCGGCATCATACCCGTGTGTACCATTCTCCAGTACCGTGAAGTGGAAATCGGTGCGCTCGGGCTTAAAAGCGGTGCAAAAGCACATTTTGTCCAGGCCGATTTCAGTCAGTTCGACCTGGTTGAATTTGCTCAACAAATGCGTGAACAGAATCCGGCCATTGAGCACATTGTCGTGGTTCGGGGCGATGCGCCCGAGGGAACAAGTTCGCTACAGACCTTGCTTGAAAGCATGTCGTTAAGCAAGGCGCGTGAGCGTTTGAAGGCGGTTGAACTGGGGCCTCGCGATGTACTGACGTTTCAGTTGTCCGGGGGCTCCACGGGCCTGCCCAAGATTATTCCCCGGTTTCATGGAGAGTACCTGGGCCATAGTGCTGCATTTTCCCAGTGCTACAAGATCAACAGCGATTCGCGCATTATCTGGTCGCTTCCCATTATTCACAACGCCGGCCAGTTGTACGCGTTAATGCCGCCGATTGTTCTGGGACTGACTTCGGTGCTGATGCCCAAAGTCGATATCGAGCGGATGCTGCAGCTTATCGAGGAACACAAGGTCACGCATGGGTTGTCGATTGGCCCTATTGCGCCGCAGCTGATTGCCTACAAGAACATCGGGCAACACGACATTTCATCGTTGCAGTTGTTTGTCACCATGAGCCGTTCGGGCAAGCTCCAAGAACACCTGAATGTGCCTTGCTCAAACCTGTATGGCATTACGGAAGGTTTGCTGATGGGGTGCGCACCCGACGAGCCCGAGTTTGCGCGTCATCACACCCAAGGTGCATCCGGTTGCCCGTTTGATGAAATCCGTTTGCTGGATCCGGAAAGCGAAAGGCAAGTTGAATCCGGCACCATGGGTGAGTTGTGCTTTCGTGGGCCGTCCAGCCTGCTGGCCTACTACGGCGATGAAGAGGCCACCCGCAAGTCGCTTACGTCGGACGGTTTCTTTCGCACAGGCGATATGGTGATCGAGCATTTGGTGGATGGCAAGTCGTACTACGCGTTCCAGGGGCGTCTGCGCGACAACATCAATCGTGGCGGGGAAAAGATTGGTTGCGAGGAGGTGGAAGGTTTCATCAGCCGCCATCCGTCTGTTTCCGACGCGAAGCTGGTTGCCATGCCCGATCCGTTCTATGGCGAAAAAGCATGTGCTTACCTGATCCTGCGTGAAGGGCTCGATGCGCCGGATGTGAAGTCGCTGGGTGAGTATCTGGTTGCCCAGGGCCTGGCCAAGTTCAAGTGCCCTGAGCGCATTGAAGTGGTCGACGCCTTCCCGGTTACGCGTGTCGGCAAGGTCGATAAAGTCGCCATGCGCAAAGAGATCGCCGGGAAGCTGGCCGCCGAGCAAGCCGAGCGTGACGGGGTGAAACATGATTAGCACCGAACACGTTGTTTGTGAGCTGCCTTTCACGGTGCGGCGAACTGTGAAATGGGGGCAGTGTGACCCGGCCGGCGTTGTTTATACGGTGGTCTTTGCCGAATACGTCATTTCCACGGCTGAGCTTTTCTACGGCAGTCTTTTCGGGCAAGGGCCGCAGCAGGCCAAAGACGAATACCAGTTTGGCACACCCACGCGTGGCCTGACGTTTGATTTTCGCAAATCGTTGCGCCCCGACGACCTGTTCGACACCGAAGTGCAGGTAGGACGAATCGGCACCAGCACGTACCAGCTATTGATGCATGCCCGGGATATGGAAGGGGACACCGTATTTACTGCCTGTTTAACCCCTATTTGCATCGTCAGGGGGCAGCGCGAATCCATTTCCATACCCGAGCATTTCAAAGAAAAACTGAAGGTGCATCAAAGCAGCGATGCGCCCAAACCCTAGCAGTTGATATTCCCTACACGAGGAGACAAATCATGAAAAGAAATTTGAAAGCGGTACTGGCGGTATCGTTGGCCGCCATGGCCTTTCAGGCCCATGCCGACGACAAGATCAAGCTTGGCTTCATCGCTGCCCTGAGCGGACCGCTGGGCGTGCTGGGGGCCGAGCAGCAGCGGGGCCTGGACCTGGCGCTTGAGCACTTGAACAATCGACTGGGTAATCGCGAGGTGGAGCTGTACACGGCCGATTCCCGCGCCATTCCCGGTGTTGCCGTGCAGGAAGTGTCGAAACTGGTTGATAAGGAAGACGTTGACGTCATTACCGGCGGTACGGCATCGAATGAAATTATGGCAATGGTTAAACCCATTGCGGCCTCGGGGCTGACGTTGCTGGGCACCAATGGCGGGCCTTCGCCGTTGGCGGGTAAAGACTGCACGCCGAACTATTACAGCATTGCCTTCCAGAATGACCAATGGAGCGAGGCGATGGGTCATTACATGAATGAGCAGGGAATCAAGCGCGCTTACTTTATCGGCATGGATTACCAAGCCGGTTGGGATCATGTCGGCGGCGCCGAGCGCACCTTCAAGGGTGAGAGCCTGGGCAAGGTATTTACTCCCCAGTCACAGCTTGATTTCTCGGCCGAACTGGCACAGATTCGCGCGGCCAAGCCCGACGCTGTCTTTGCTTTCTACCCCGGCAGCGCTGCGGTTGCATTCGTAAAACAGTATGCGCAATCGGGCCTGGATATTCCCCTGTTTTCCAGCGCCGGTGTCGACACCCTGTTCCTGGCTGCGTTCGATGACGCCGCGATCGGTTCGGTGTTTTCAAGTCATTACAACGCCGGCATTGAAAACGAAGCCAACAAGAAGTTTGTAGCGGACTTCACCAAAGAGTTCGGTCGCAAGCCTTCTCTTTATGCCGCCTCGCAATACGACGCGATCATGCTACTGGATAAGGTTGTTGCCCAGTTGCCGGCCGGGGAAATTGATCGTGAACAAATTCAGGCACTCATCGGTACAACGCCTTTCACCAGTGTGCGCGGTGATTTCAAGTTCAACCACAACCATATGCCGATTCAGAATATTTACGCCCAGAAAATCGAGCAGGGTGAAGATGGCAAGTTGGCGCTGAACCTGATCGGCGTGGCGGCCGAGAATGTGGAAGATCGCTACGCAGCCGAATGCGCCATGGGTAAATAACGGCGGTTCAGGGGATCGACAATGAGTTTTTCGATACTGCTTGAGCAGTTGTTCAATGGCTTTCAGTACGGCATGTTGCTGTTTCTGATGGCCATTGGGGTCACGCTGGTGTTTGGGGTGATGCGGCTGGTGAACCTGGCCCATGGTTCCATGTTCATGGTGGGCGGCTATCTTGCCAGCGCCGCGGCGCAAGCCACCGGTTCATTCTGGCTGGCCGCCCTGTGTGCGCTGGTGGGGGCCGCCGTCATGGCGGCCGTTATCGAGATATTGATTGTTCGTCCCCTTTACCGGCGCGGGCATCTCGATCAGTTGCTGGCTACCTTTGGTGTCACGTTAACGCTCAATGAACTCATTGTCGTTATTTGGGGGCGTTCGCCGGTGTTCGTGAGCGTGCCCGACATACTCGACGGCCACACCGACATCCTGGGGTTTCCCTATCCGGTGTATCGATTGGCGATTACCGGTGTCGCTATTCTGGCAGGGCTGATCCTGGTGTGGCTGGTTGCCAGAACCCGCTTTGGCATGCTGGTTCGGGCGGGTGCCGATAACCGCACCATGGTGGCGGGCCTGGGTGTGAACGTAACAGTGCTCTACACCCTGGTTTTTGCGCTGGCTGCCCTGTTGGCTGCGCTGGCCGGCATGATGTCGGGCCCGCTTATTGCCATGCAGCCGGGCGTGGGCGACCCTATTCTGATCCTGACGCTAACAGTGGTGTGTATTGGCGGCTTCGGCTCGTTGAAAGGCGCACTGGTTGCCTCTTTGCTGGTTGGCCTGCTTGATACCTTTGGCCGTATTTTCGCGCCGCAATGGTTCGGCGCAGCAGGCAATGCCTTATCCAATATGTTGGTTTATGTACTGATGGTGGGCGTTTTGTACTACCGCCCTGCAGGGCTTTTCACCACGCGGGGAGGACACTGATGAGCAAGATTTTCAATACTTCGTTCAGCCGAAGCTGGGTGCTTTGGCTGCTGCTGGCCCTGGTGTTCCTGCTGCCCTTTTCGGGAGAAACGTACTACATCAAGCTGGTGACCCGGATGTTGATTTTTGCCATTGCGGCATTAAGCCTTGACCTGCTGGTAGGGTATCTGGGGCTGGTCAGTTTCGGGCACGCGGCGTTCCTGGCGATTGGTGCCTACACTGCGGGCATCATGGCTTCAATGGGCTATGCATCGATCTGGATTGTTTGGCCTGCGGCCATGTTATTGGGGGCGGGTTTCGCTTTGATCGTGGGTTTCTTTTCTTTGCGCTGCAGCGGCCTGTACTTTATTTTCATTACCCTTGCCTTTGCTCAAATGGTGTTCTACGGCGCGCAAAGCCTGCGTGCTTATGGCGGCGACGACGGTTTTGCCCTTGAAGCGGCAAGCACGCTTGTGCCTGGCGTTGCGTTGTCGAATCCCGTAACGCTGTTTTATGTCAGCCTGGGCATTCTGCTGGGGTGCCTTTACCTGAGTCACCGTTTGGTGAACTCGCCGTTCGGGCGCATTGCGGTGGCCACGCGCGATAACGAAACGCGGGTACATGCCGTGGGCGTCGATCCTTATCCGTACAAGCTCGTGATGTTTGTGGTGTCGGGCGCCATGGCAACCCTGGCCGGGGCACTGATGGCCAATCTCACCTCATACATTGCGCCCGGTTATGTGACGTGGCTGATGTCCGGCGAACTGCTGGTCATGGTGATTCTGGGTTCGGTAGGCACATTGGTGGGCCCTATTCTGGGCGCGGCGGTTTTCGTGGGTTTCGAACATATGCTGTCTGATCTGACTGAGCATTGGATGCTGATCTTCGGCCCGTTGATCGTGATTCGGGTGCTGTTTTTGAAGAACGGTATTTATGGTTTGTTTTCCCGCACGCGTCATGCCGAGTTGTCGGCAGACCGGCCTGCTTCAGGAGGCCACTGATGAAACCAAACGCGTTGCTGGAAATCCAGAATCTGAAAAAGTCTTACGGCGCACTATGCGTAACCGATGATGTGTCACTGACGGTTGAAAAAGGGGAAATTCATGCCTTGATCGGTCCCAACGGTGCAGGGAAAACCACCCTGGTCGGGCAGTTGTCGGGTCTTGTGCCATCCGATTCGGGTCGCATTCATTTTGAGGGCCGCGACATTACGGGCCTTGCCACTGCCGATCGCGCCCGGCTTGGCCTGGGGCGTTCGTTCCAGATAACCAGCGTCTTTCCCACGTTAAGCGCATTGGAGAACGTTGCGCTTGTGGTTCGCGCACATGCCGGCCTTGGGTTTCATTTCTGGAAGGCGGCCAACCGGTACGAGCAGGCCCAGCACAAAGCGGCCGAATGGTTGGCCAAAGTGGGGCTGGCACAGGCAAGCCAGGGGCCATGCGCCGAGCTGGCTCATGGTGAGTTGCGGCAGCTTGAACTGGCCATGGCATTAGCCGCCAACCCCCGCTTGCTGGTGCTGGACGAGCCAATGGCGGGGCTGGGGCCGGCCGAGTCACAACAAATGGTTCATTTGCTGGCCGAGCTGAAGAAACAGTATGGCATCTTGCTGATCGAGCATGATATGGATGCCGTGTTTTCCCTGGCAGACCGCATTTCCGTGCTGGTATCCGGTCGGGTGGTGTTCAGCGGTTCGGTCGATGAGGTGCGTGAAAGCGAAGTCGTGCAGCGTGCCTACCTGGGGGACGACGATGAGTAACGAGCACACGCAATTGAAAACGATGCTTTCCGTGCAGGAAGTGGATAGCGGCTATGGCCGCGGGCAAGTGCTGTTCGATGTGTCCTTGCAGATTGCCCAGGGCGAGGTGGTGTCGCTCATGGGCAAGAACGGCATGGGCAAAACCACCCTGATTCGGACCATTATGGGTATGTTGCCGGTTCGCAAAGGCCAGATTCAGTTCAATGCCCGGTCAACACGGGGCATGGCCATGCATCGTATTGCCGCCATGGGCCTGGGATGGGTACCCGAAGGGCGGTTGATCTTTCCCAGCTTAAGTGTCGAGGAAAACCTGGTTGCCACTGCCGTCAAGCGCAAAGGGCCGGACCATAGCTGGACACTCGAGTCCGTGTATGCGCTGTTCCCGCGCCTGCAAGAGCGTCGTCTTAACGGCGGCGGCCAATTGTCGGGCGGCGAGCAGCAAATGCTGGCAATAGGCCGCGCGCTCATGACCAACCCCCGGCTATTGATTCTGGACGAAGCCACGGAAGGGCTGGCACCCAAGATCCGCCAGGAAATCTGGCAGACCCTGGCACGAATAAAAAATACGGGCCAATCGATTCTGGTGGTTGATAAAGATGTAAAGGCGTTATCGAAACTGGCCGACAGGCACTACATGATTGAGAAAGGCCGGATCGCCTGGGAGGGCGACACAGAGATGCTGATGGCCGATACGCAGCGTGTTCAGCGTTATGTGGGCGTTTAAATTAAGAGGGTTTTTATGAAAATTGCGATTGTGGGTGGTGGGCCCGCCGGCATGTACTTTGCGTTGCTGATGAAAAAGCGCGATGCAAACCACGACATTACCGTATACGAACAGAACCCGGCCGGCGCCACCTATGGATGGGGCGTGGTGTTTTCCGACGTTGCGCTCAGCTTTCTGAAGCAGGCCGATGAAGCGTTCTATAAAAAGTTCACGGCAAGCCATGAGCGTTGCGATTATATGGAAGTCGTGCATCAGGACGTGCACGTGCAGTTGCGTAACAATCACTTTTCGCGAGCTTCACGGATTGACCTGCTCAGCGTCTTGCAAGATGAGTGCAAGGCGGCGGGGGTGCAGTTCAAGTTCGATACGCGGATTGACGACATTGCCGCGCTGGACACCGCCGACTTGATTGTCGGGGCCGACGGGGCAAACAGCGGCGTGCGAACGCAGCTTGCCGAGCACTTCAAACCGCAGTTTGAAAAACGCAGAAACAAATTTGCCTGGTACGGTACGCGCCAGCTTTTCCATGCGGTGTCGCTGATTTTCCGGGAAACGGAATGTGGTGTTTTCATTGCGCATTGCTACCAGTACAGCAAAGACTTAAGCACCTTCCTGATTGAAGTCGACCCCGATACCTGGAAGCGGGCCGGGCTGGACACCATGTCGGATGAAGATAGCCAGCGTTTCTGCGAACAGGTGTTTGAAAAAGACCTGGGAAGCAATGGCTTGCTGTCCAATCGGTCGACCTGGTTCTCGGCCAATATCGTCAGCAACGAAAACTGGTCTTACACGAATGTGGTTTTGCTGGGCGATGCCTTGCGAACCGTGCATTTTTCCCTGGGCTCGGGTACGCGCATGGCCATGCAGGATGCCATAGCATTGTATGAGGCGGTGAATCTGCATGGGCAAGACCTGCCGGCGGCCTTTAAGCACTTTGAAACACTGCGTCGCACTTCATCGGCCAATTTCCAAACCGCCGCGGCAAAGAGCCTGGACTGGTATGAGTCGGTTGACCGCAAAATGCACCTGGATCCGGTTGTGTTTGCCTACGACTATATGCGCCGTACCGGCCGAGTCAGCCATGAAGACCTGAAAGAGCGCGACCCGGGCTTTATTTCCCGTTATGAGGCATTAACCGGCGAGGCGGTCTCCTGAAGCGCTTGACTTAATCATGCAGCCCGCATTCGCGCTTCAAGCCAAAGAAGCGGGTTTGCTCTTCGGTCATGTCGCCAGTAAGGGGAACGCTGGTGTGCCAGTCGCCCACCGAGACATAGCCTTTTTCCCATAGCGGGTGGTAGGGCAGGTCGTGCTCGGTCAGGTAGCGATGAATGTCGCGGTTGGTCCAGTCGATTAAAGGGTACACCTTGTAGCGGCCGTCTTTGCGCTGCTCGACCACGGGGCGCTCGGCGCGCGACTTGGCTTGCTCGCGGCGCAGGCCGGCGAACCAGGTCCCAACGTTCAGGTCGTTCAAAGCCCGTTCCATGGGTTCGACTTTCATCAGGCGGTTGTAGTGATCCAGCCCTTCTACGCCGTTTTCCCAAAGCTTTCCATAAACGCTTTCCAGTCGGGCCGGCGTCCAGGCCGGTGCCACGACTTTCAGATTCAGTTTCAGACGCTCGGTCAGGGCTTTGGCGAACTGGTAGGTTTCCGGGAACAAGTACCCGGTGTCGATGAACAGTACCGGCATTTCGGGCCGGATCTGTTTGACCAGGTGCAGCAGTACCGCCGACTGGATGCCGAAGCTGGAAGTTAAAATGAACTGGCCCGGCAGGTTTTCCAGTGCCCAGTGAACACGCTCTGCGGCCGACCAGGATTCAAGTTGTTCGGGGGAAGCAAGGGTCATGGTGTCGTACATGAAGGAAGCTCCAATTAAATTAAGTTTAGTACTTGTTTTTCAGGCTGTGCCGACCCGAACCAGGCCAACTCCCTGCTTAAGTCAACGACATCGCCCACAACGATAAGCGAGGGCGATTGCACGCTGTGTTCGCCGGCTTGTTGCGCCATGTTCGAAACGGATGCGTTGATGACGCGTTGATTCTTCAGCGTGGCGTTTTCAATGAAGGCCACCGGGGTTTCGGGGCGCTGCCCGTGTTGCAACAGTTGCGCTTGCAGCGCCGCGATTTGTTTCACACCCATATAGAACACCAGTGTTTGGCCGGGGCGGGTCAGGGCCGGCCAGTTTTCAATGTCGTGCCCGGGGCGCCGGTGCGCTGTCAGCAAGCGAACCGATTGCGCGTGATCGCGATGGGTTAAAGGAATACCGGCATAGGCCGCGCCGGCCAGTGCGGCAGTCAGGCCCGGTACGATGCGATACGCAATGCCATGTTCACGCAGGAATTGCAGTTCCTCACCGCCCCGGCCGAATATAAAAGGGTCACCCCCTTTCAGGCGCACCACATGCAAGCCGTGTTCGGCATAGTGCTTCATTAATGTGTGAATACGGTTCTGGGTGGCGTCCTGGTTTTCACCGGCTTTTTTGCCCACGGAAATACACTGCGCGTCGCGCCGGGCCAGTTCCAGAATATCGGCCCCCACCAGCCGGTCATGCAGAATCACATCGGCTTCATTCAGGGCGCGTTGGGCATTCAGGGTCAGCAAACCGGGGTCGCCGGGGCCGGCCCCCACTAACGAGACCATGCCCTGAGTGGGCTCTTCAGCTTGTTTCAGTGTCGACAACAGCGCAAACTCGGCCTGGGCCAGATTGCCTGCACGCAGCTCACGGCTTACCGGGCCGTCGAGCAACCAGTTATAGAACTTTCGCCTTTGCGGCAACGACGGGCGGGCGCGCCGAATAGCCGGGCGGTAGCGTGCGGCCATGGCCATCAGGGCGCCCAGGCTGTGGTCCAGCATCGTTTCAATTCGCTCGCGTATACGCCGGGCAATAACCGGGGCATGGCCGCCGGAAGAAATGGCTACCGTCAAGTCGCCGCGCTCGACCATGGCGGGCACCTGGAAGGCGCAGAGTTCGCGTGTGTCGACGACGTTTACCGGAATGCGTTGCTGTTCGGCTTCGGCGGCAATGCGTTCATTCAGGGCACGGTCTTGCGTGGCGGCAATCACCAGCCAGGCATCGTTGAGCCATTGTGTCTGGTAAGCCCCACGGTGAAAAATGAAGTGTGCGTCTCGCGCCAGCTCCAGCACGGCTTCGCTGAAATGCAATGCGCCAATATGAATTTCGGCCCCCGTTCCTTGCAGCAGGCGTATCTTGCGCGCGGCCACTTCGCCCGCGCCGATAATCAGCACCTTCTTGCCGACCAGATTCATAAAAATCGGAAACAGCTTCGGGCTGGGGTGATCGCTATGGCTCATGCCGCCACCTTTTGGGTACGCACGATAAAGTCGCCGAATCCTTCGGCGTCGTTGCGCTGCGAGGCGTAACGACCCAGCAGTTCATCCAGCGTGGCCAGAATTTGTGCTTCGTCGATGTTCTCGGCATAGATGGTGTTGAGTCGGCTGCCCTGGGCATTGGCGCCCAGGCGCAGGTCGTAACGTCCGGGCGCGCGGCCGACCAGGGCAATTTCAGCCAGGTAAGGCCGGGAGCACCCGTTCGGGCAGCCCGACAAACGCAGCGTAATCGGGGTGTCACGCAAGCCGTGTTTGTCGAGCAGGGCTTCCATTTTGGGCAGCAGGTCGGGCAGGTAACGCTCGCTTTCCGCCATGGCCAGGCCACAGGTCGGCAGGGCCACGCAGGCAATGCTGTGCTGGCGCAAGGCGCTGAATGTCTCGCCGGTGTTCAGGCCGTATTTTTTCACCAGCGCATTGATCTGCTTGCGGTTGGCGCTTTTCACATTGGCAATCACCACGTTCTGGTTGCAGGTCAGCAGGAATTCGCCGGTGTGGACGGCGGCAATTTCGCGCAAGCCGGTCTGCCACAAACGCGCGTTATCACCGGCATCCCACAACCGCCCCGATTCCACGTGCAGGCCCAGGTGCCATAAACCATTGTCGCCCTTGACCCAGCCGTAGTGATCGTTGTTGCTTTGAAAGGTGAATTCGCGCGCCGGTGCCAGCGTGAAACCGGCCAGCGCCTGCAGTTTTTCCACGAACGTTGTCAGGCCGATGCGGTCAATGGTGTACTTCAGCCGTGCATAGCGACGTTCATCGCGGTTGCCCAGGTCGCGCTGCAGTATCATCACTGCTTCAACTGCAGCAATGACCTGTTCGGGCGCCACAAAGCCCACCACGCTGCCCACGCGCGGGTAGGTGGTGGCGTCGCCGTGTGAGGCGCCCATGCCGCCGCCGATACTTAAATTGAAACCTTCCAGCTTGCCGTTGTTCACAATGGCAATCAGGCCGACGTCTTGCGCGTATACGTCGACGTCGTTGAAGGGGGGCACGGCAATGCCAATCTTGAATTTACGGGGCAAATAAGTCGGGCCGTACAGCGGCTCAACTTCGGGCTCGGTATTTTCATCGTTGAACGTCACTTGTTCGCCATCAAGCCAGATCTCGTGGTAGGCACGGGTTTTGGGCAGGAAATAGTCGGACAGCGTCTGCGCCCATTGGGCAATGTCGGCATGTGTGGCCGATAACCAGGGGTTCACCGAACACACCACTTGCCGGTTGACGTCGCCGCAGGCCGCAATCGTGCTGGCCAACGCATCGTTAATGGCACGCAAGGTGGGCTTCAGATTGCGTTTGATTACGCCGTGCCATTGAAAGGTTTGCCGGGTGGTAATACGCAAGCCGCGGCTTGTGTATTGGCGTGCCAGGTCATCGAAAGCCAGCCATTGCGCAGGCGTAACCACACCGCCGGCCAGCCGTGCCCGGATCATGAACGAATAGGCCGGTTCCAGTTTTTGCTTGCGGCGCTCGTCGCGCAAATCGCGATCGTCTTGCTGGTAGCTGCCGTGAAACTTCAGCAACTTGTTGTCGTCTTCAGAAATGGATCCGGTCAACGGATCGGCCAGGCCTTCTTTGATGGTGCCGCGAAGAAAGCGGCTGTCGGCTTTCAATTGTTCCAAGGGGGAAAGGGGTGCAGTCATGGTGTGTCTTTTCCAATAATCGTTTGCCGGCGCTTAATAAACATCGCGTGCGTAGCGGCCTTGTGTCGCCAGGTTGCCCAGCCATTCCGATGCCTGCTCTTGCGAGCGGCCGCCTTGCTGCCGGGCAATGTCCAGCAATGTCTGGTGAACGTCCTTGGCCATGCGAGTGGCGTCGCCGCACACATAGACATGCGCGCCTTGCTCAATCCAGTCGTACACATCGGCTGCGTGTTCGCGCAAACGGTCTTGTACGTAAATGCGGTGGGTCTGGTCGCGGGAAAAGGCCAGGTCAAGTCGGTGCAGTTCACCCTTGGCCACGGCTTGCTGCCATTCGGTCTGGTATAGGAAATCTGTCTGGAAATGCGGGTTGCCGAAAAACAACCAGTTGCGTCCGGTTGCGCCGGCTTCTGTGCGGGCCTGCACAAACGCGCGGAAAGGCGCCACGCCAGTGCCCGGGCCAATCATGATAATGTCTCGCCCGGCGTCGTCGGGCAGGCGGAAGCGGTCGTTCTTTTCAATAAACAAAGGCAGGGTATCGCCTTCCTGAAGCTGGGTCAGGAATCGGGTGGTTACCCCCCAGCGCGGCTGCTCATTCGCTTCGTAGGCCACGTTGGCAACGGTTAAATGCACTTCTTCGTCGACCACCGATTGCGCCGAGGCAATGGAATATAGGCGTGGTGTAAGCGGACGCAGGGCTTGAATGAAATCAAGCGCCGACCACTGCGCGGGGAATTGTTGCAACAGATCCAGCAATTGATGGGCGGTAAGCCAGTTGCGCAGATCGGCACTGTTTTCCGGCGCCAGCAGGGCGCTCAGACCAAGACCCTCGGGGGGGATTTGTTGTTTGCGCGCGCGTGGCTTAAGTTCGCTTGCTCCATTTTCAACAAAGCGCGCTGCATGCGCTTGCAGAAACGGGCGCGTTAATACGGTCAGTTCACGATGTTGGTGCAACCAGTCGTACACAGAACGGGTGTCATCCCCCAGTGTGATGGCTTCCTCGCCTTTCAGGCCGGTTGCCTGCAACACAGCCTGAACCAAAGCCGGGTCTTGCCTGGGCCAGATGCCCAGCGCGTCGCCAGGTTCGTATTGCAGTCCGCTGCCTTCCAGCGACAACTCAATATGGCGAATGTCTTTGATGCTGCCTCGACCGGTAATGGGCTGATTCAACAGCAGTTCGGCCTGGAACGGATGGTTGCGTGAAAATGCGGCCGTGCGTGGGACCGGATGCAGGGGGGTAACGGTGGCGCCGGCAGAACGGCCGTTCAGTGCATCAGCGCCGGGCGCCACATTGGTGCCGGCCTGCTTGCGCGCATGCGTTACCGCGCCCTCACGCCATGGGTCGCTCACGGTTTCAATATCCAGGTCGGCCGTGCCGACCGCCTGCAAACGTTGCGCGCCCAGTTCGGCCAAACGGGTATCAAGGGTTTTGGCAATGCCGCAGAATTCAGGGTAGCTCGAGTCACCCAGACCCAGCACGGCGTAGTGCAGTTCGGGCAGTTTCGGTGCACGACGGCTGTTCAGAAACTCCACGAAACCCATCGAGTCATCGGGAGGGTCACCGTCGCCCTGGGTGCTGATAACCAGGTAAATCAGGCGCTCGTTTTTCAGATCGCGCACGTTGTATTGGTCGGCCCGCACCAGGTTTGCCGCCAGCCCTGCCGCCTGCAGTTCGGCGGCCAGTTGTTCGGCCTGGCGTTGTGCATTGCCGGTTTGGCTGCCGAACAGTACGGTGGCCTTGAGGGCGTTTTGCGATTCGGTTTGTACCGCAGCGGGCGCAAGCCCGGGTGTAACGGGATCTGCACCAGCGTGCCCTTGCCTGCCGCGCTCCTGCGCAATACCGGCAAAGTAGCCGGAAAGCCAGGTTAGCGCATTGGGGTCCAGCTCTGTTGTAAGGTCATCCACCTGGCTGCGCTGCGCGGTGGAAAGCAAAGAAGTCGATAGCATAAGTTGGTTGGGCAGATTCCATGAAAGTCTTTTCATTCTAGGAACCGTTGGCGCCCAACCAAACAACTGAATCGTTATGTTTATATTTTGGCGCCGGTTATATTCTTATTCCCGCGAAAGTCATTTGCTTATGCGATTTAAGTGGGTTTGACGCAGAGGCTTGTTCAAACCAGCAACTTAACCGCCGTTACCAGCAACACCGCCGCCAGGGCAATTTGTATCGCCCGCCCCGGCAGTCTCCCTGCCAGCAGGCTGCCCAGCACAATGGCGGGTACCGAACCGATAAGCAGGCTTAGCAGCATGGGCCAGTTCACCATGCCGGCAAACAAATAGCCCAGCCCTGCCGCCACGGCCAGCGGAATGGCATGCACGATGTCGGTGGCCACCAGTTTGTGCGGCGTCATGCGCAAGGGGTACAAATACAACAACATGATGCTGCCCAGCGCCCCTGCACCCACCGATGTCAATGCCACACACAAGCCCAGCACGGCGCCTGCCGTCATGGTCAGGCCCGGTTGCAGGGCCTTGAACTTGGCGGGGTGATCCAGGCGGCGATGGCGTGCTGCGGCCTGCAGTTTCGGTGCCGCCAGCATGCCCAGGGCCGTTATGCCCACCACAATACCAATGGCGGTGGTCAGCCAGTCGAGTTGATGTATTTTGGCACCGAAACTGACCCACGCCACCACGGCCAGGGCCACCGGCAGGCTGCCCCACCACAAGCGCCGCACGACTTGCCAGTCTACCGTGCCCGATCGCTGATGAATGCGGGCGCCCACCAGTTTGGTGATGGCGGCAAACCATAAGTCGGTGGCAATGGCGGTTGTGGGCGCAACACCAAAAAACAAAACCAGTATCGGGGTCATCAACGCGCCGCCACCCACGCCAGTTACCCCCACCACAAAGCCGGTTAACGCCCCGGCAACGGTATAGCTCAGGTCAATCATGCTGGGGTTTCTGTGCTGCAGGGTTGGGTGCGGGCAGGTTCGCCGCGTTCAATCGCAATGCCAGATGGGCATCTTCGGTACGGGCGGCCGCGACGAACCACGGGTTCAAGACATTTGCCTTGCCGTAATGCAAAGGTTGGCCGTGCATGTCCAGCACCACGCCGCCAGCGCCTTCCAGGACAGCCTGCGCGGCGGCGGTGTCCCATTCGCAGGTGGGCCCCAGGCGCGGGTACAGGTCGGCCTGGCCGCTTGCAATGGTGCAGAATTTCAGGGAACTGCCGGCCTGCACCAGCTCAATGGCGCCCAGTTTCTCCATAAATGCCTGCGTTTCAGTGTTCAGGTGGCTCTTGCTGGCAACCACGCGCATGCGGCTCAAGTGCCCCAAGTGCCCCAAGTGCCCCAAGTGCCCGGCGCCAGCGTTGCTGTTGGCAGCATTTTCCCCGGCGTCTGCGTTTTCGCCGGGCGGACACGCCAGTGTTGAAACCACGTCTTTATTGCGCATGCCGGCACCCAGGCCGGCGCCGCCCCAATAGAAGGCGTCGTGCGCCGGGGCATAGACCACACCGAAAGTGGCCCGGCCGTTTTCAATTAAAGCAATATTCACCGTGAAATCGCCGTTACGGTTCAGAAATTCCTTTGTGCCGTCCAAAGGGTCAACCAGCCAATGGCAGCCGGTGGGTAAGCGCCACGCCTGCGACGCGTTGTCTTCTTCCGAGACCACGTGGGTGCCGGGGAAGGCGGCTTGCAGCCCACGCAAAATGCATTCATGCGCCAATAAGTCGGCTTGTGTCACCGGGCTTTGGTCGGCTTTAAGCTGCGCGTCGATGCCGGCCTGCGCATACACGCGCATGATGTGTTCGCCCGCTTCACGGGCGATGTCTTCAAGTACAGGGGCCAGTTCCAGCCCGGCGTTAATGTGTCGCATTATTTGCTTATAGCGAATTGGGGAGTTGAAATGCTAGCAGTGTGCCTTGATAATCACAATACTAAGCTAATAACTGCAAATTACGACAATGTCTGAATCTTCTGTTGCATCTAGAACCAACCCGGCCGCATCGTTGCAGGGGCTCGATCAACCCCAGGTATGGGATATCGACCTGGCCCATGCGCATTTGGCTGGCGACAACCCCTCGCACACGCGGCGAACCACTGAACGGCGTTTGCATGAACTCAACCTGCTGCCGGCAGAGCTGGGCGCGGAAACCCTGCGCGATGAGCACGGCCGCGCGCCTCGAACGCTGGTGCTGAATTGGGCGCTGGAAAAGGTGCGTAGCCAGCGTAAACGCATTCTGTTTGTGCAACTGGCCAACCTGCCCAATGGGCGTCCTTGCCTGCATGCCAACGACCCACGCGGCGCCCGTTTCTGGGTGCCGTTAAGCGTAGCCACACCAGGTAACGATGCCGTGCCAGGCAAGGTCGGTGCGGCTAAAAGGGCCAATCAGGCCGAAACGGTTGAAGCGCCAGATCCGGACACGATACTGAATGCCCTGGTACAGTTGCAACAGCATATCGGCAAAGACATTGCTGTATTCCCACATGGGCCGTTGGTTGGTTTATTGCGCAGTGCCATTGCGCCAAACGGGGTGACGCTGACACCGCAGGCTTATCAACCCGTACTGAACCTGCGTCCACGCCGTAAAGCCCAGGGGATTGGTGTTTCGCCCCATTTGAAGCGCCTGGAAGCGGAAAGCATTCATATTATTCGTGAAGCTGTGGCCGAAGCACAGAACCCTGCCATGTTGTATTCCGTGGGCAAAGACAGCGGGGTCATGTTGCATCTGGCGCGCAAGGCCTTCTACCCCGCACCGCCGCCGTTTCCCCTGCTGCATGTGGATACGCGCTGGAAGTTCAAGGAAATGTATCTGTTTCGCGATTACATGGCAGCCGAATCGGGCATGGACCTGTTGGTGCACATTAACCCCGAAGCCATCGACAAAGACATCAACCCGTTTGATCATGGCTCGGCCCTGCACACCGACATTACCAAGACCGAAGGCCTGAAGCAGGCGCTGGACCACTACAAATTCGACGTGGTGTTCGGCGGCGCCCGGCGCGATGAAGAAAAGTCGCGCGCCAAGGAGCGCGTGTTTTCCTTCCGTACTGCCACCCACCGATGGGACCCGAAAAACCAGCGGCCCGAGCTCTGGAATTTGTACAACACCAAGAAAAATCCCGGCGAAAGCATTCGCGTATTCCCGTTGTCGAACTGGACCGAGCTGGATATCTGGCAATACATTTACCAGGAAGACATTCCCGTCGTGCCGTTGTATTTTTCCGAGGCGCGCCCGGTGGTGGTGCGCGACGACATGATCATGATGGTCGACGACGACCGCTGCCGCCTGTTGCCCGGTGAAGACATTCAAATGAAGCCGGTGCGCTTTCGCACCCTGGGCTGTTACCCCTTAACCGGCGCAGTTGAATCGCAGGCCGACTCGCTCGACGATATTCTGCTGGAACTCATTAACGCGCGCACCTCCGAGCGCCAGGGTCGCAAAATTGATACCGACAGCGCCGGCAGCATGGAAAAGAAGAAACAGGAAGGATATTTCTAATGGCCCGTTTAAACGAATACACCAGCGCCGCCGACTGGATCGCCCAGCAGTCGGGCCACGATCTGTTGCGCTTCATTACCTGCGGCAGTGTGGATGACGGCAAAAGCACCCTGATCGGTCGCCTGCTGTGGGAATCCAAGCAACTGTTCGACGACCAACTTGCCGCGCTGGAAACCGATTCGCGTCGCCACGGCACGCAAGGCGAAGAGATCGACTTTGCACTGCTGGTGGATGGCCTGGCCGCCGAGCGCGAGCAGGGCATTACGATTGACGTGGCCTACCGCTTCTTTGCCACCCAGCACCGCAAATTCATTGTGGCCGACACCCCCGGCCACGAGCAGTACACCCGCAATATGGTCACCGGGGCCTCAACGGCCGATGTGGCTGTGTTGCTGGCCGATGCGCGCCAGGGCGTACTAACGCAAACCCGGCGCCATGCATTCCTGACGTCGTTGGTGGGAATTCGCCACGTGGTGCTGGCCGTGAACAAAATGGATCTGGTCAACTATAGCCAGGCCACATTCAATGAAATAGAAGAAACGTTCAAGACTTTCGCGCAATCGCTGGGGTTTGAAAGCATTACCGCCATACCGGTGTCGGCCCTGAAGGGTGACAATATGGTGGAACGTTCCGCCCACACCGGCTGGTACGGCGGCCCCACCTTATTGGGTTACCTGGAAACCGTCCCGGTTGCGCCTCGTACTCACCAGCAGTTTGTATTGCCGGTGCAGTGGGTGAACCGACCCGACTCCAGTTTCCGTGGGTTCAGCGGTACGGTGGTGGCCGGCCACATTGAGCCCGGCGAAACCGTGCGGGTAACCGCCTCGGGCCAAACCGCCAAAGTGCAGCGGGTGGTGACCATGGACGGCGATTTAGGTAGCGCCCAGGCCGGCGATGCCATTACGCTTACGCTGGATGCCGAAATCGACGCCTCGCGGGGCGACATGCTTACGCGCGCCGACACCCCGTTGAACACAACTGATCAGTTCGAAGCCACGATTGTGTGGATGCACGACGACCCCGGCCTGGTCGGGCGCAGCTATGAAATGAAACTGGCCAACCAATGGGCCGGCGCCACGCTAACGACCATCAAGCATCGCATCAACGTGAACACCCTGGCGCATGAGGCGGCACGGCAACTGGGCTTGAATGACATCAGCGTGTGTAATGTGGCGCTCAGCCGCCCGCTGGCGTTCGATACCTATGCCAATCTGCCCGCGCTGGGCGGCTTTATTCTGGTCGACCGCTTCACCCACGCCACGGTTGCGGCCGGCATGATCACCCACAGCCTGCGGCGTGCCCAGAACGTGCACCGCCAGGCGCTTAGCATTACCCGTGAAGACCGCGAACGCCTGAACGGCCATCCCGGCAAAGTCATTTGGTTTACCGGGTTGTCGGGTTCGGGTAAATCCACCATTGCCAATGCCCTGGAAAAGCAGCTGTACGAGCAGGGTCGGCGCACCTACATTCTGGACGGCGACAATATCCGCCAGGGCCTGAACAAAGACCTGGGCTTTACTGAAGCCGACCGCGTGGAGAACATACGTCGCATTGCCGAAGTAGCCAGGCTCATGATGGATGCCGGCTTAATTGTGATGACGGCCTTTATTTCCCCTTACCGTCGCGAGCGCGACATGGCGCGCGAACTCATTGGTGAGGACCGCTTCATGGAAGTGTTTGTGGATACGCCGCTGGAGGTTTGCGAAGCCCGTGATCCCAAAGGCCTGTACAAGCGTGCCCGTAAAGGTGAAATTCCCAATATGACCGGTATCAACAGTGCGTACGAAGCACCTGAACGGCCCGATGTGGTGGTGAGCACCGAAAGCGAGGAAATGGGGGCGATTGTTAATCGACTGGCGGGTTTGTTGTAAACGTTACGTTGCGTAAGTCACATTCCAATATTAATATATGCCTATAATTTATGCGTATAACCAATGCGCAAAAGGAATGAAAAATGATGACTGCGCAAACCGCCAAGCGTGCTACCAATTTAAGCCTCAGTGTTGACGTTTTAAAGGAAGCAAAGCAATTGGGGATCAATATTTCGCAAGTGTGCGACGCACATTTGCGGGAAATTGTTCGTCTTGAGCACGCGCGGCGTTGGCGTAACGAGCATGCGGGTTTTATAAACGCCTATAACGAGATTATTGAGAATGAGGGCCTGCCGCTGGACGAGTGGAGAAGCTTCTGATGGCGCGTTTCGATGTTTATGCCAACCCCGGCAAGCACGCCACGACCACGCCTTATTTGCTTAATGTGCAAAGCGATCTTCTGGGCGACTTAGGCAGTTGCGTCGTGATACCTTTGCGTCGTTTAAGCGACTTTCCGAATGTGAAGCTTTCAACCCATCTCACGCCCGTATTCGAAATTAACGGCGAAAACTATTTACTGGAAACGCCCAAGATGGGTGCTGTACCAAAGCGTGTTCTGAAGCGTGCTGTTGCTTCGTTAACGCATGAGCAATCAAAAATCACGGCTGCACTCGACTTTTTGTTTCACGGTTATTGACACGCTACGTTGCGCAGGCGTGCGTTAAAAAGGCGGCGAATTTCTTCGCCGCCTTTTTATATGGCTGTAAGCCAGGTACGTAAAGATCAGGCTTGTGCCTTGGCCGCAGCGGCAAGCACGTCTTCGGCCGTTTTACCCACCTGCTCCAGGTATTCGGTGGGGGCGGTTGCCCCTTCGGTATTGATCAACAGCACTTTAGACGCTTCGTTAATGCCCGCCTCTTTACCTTGTTCGGCGTTTTCGGTTAGTTCAATCAGTGCTGCCAGGCCGGCCGCACCCGAGCCACCGCTCACAATCGGGATGTCGCCGTATTGACCGTCGGCCAATATTTTCATGGCCTCAATGGCCTTGGTGTCGGATACGGTAATGAAATAATCGCAGGCAGGTTGCAAGAACCGCCATGCCAGCGGAGACGCTTCGCCGCAAGCCAGCCCCGCCATTAAAGAGTCAATATCGCCGGTTGCGCTGGCCGCATGCCCGGCAAGCGCACTTTGGTACAGGCAGTCGGCCTGGTTGGGTTCCACCACAATCAGGGTGGGGCGGTTTTTACCGTAGCGCTCCCACAGGTATGCGGTAATACCGGCTGCCATGCCGCCCACGCCGCCTTGCAAAAACACATGGGTAAACGGGGGTGTATCTGAATTGCGTGCATCAAGCTGGTCGATCACTTCCGAGGGAATCGTGGCGTAGCCTTGCATGACATCACGGGGGATTTCTTCGTAGCCTTCATAGGAAGTATCCGACACAACCAGCCAACCTTCGGTTTTTGACAGCGATTCGGCATGCTCAACCGAGTCATCGTAGTCGCCTGCAACGCGCACAATTTCCGCGCCGTTCGAGGCAATGGCTTTTTCGCGGTCGGGGTTGACCTGGCTGCTTAATACAATAATGCAACGACATCCAATGTCGCGCGCCGCTGCCGCCAAAGAGCAACCGTGGTTCCCGGCTGTGGCGCTCACAATGGTGAAGTCTTTAAGCGCCTGGGCATGTTCACCGTTGAACAGCGAATGGGCGGTAAAGCCGGCATCGGGGAATTTACGCAAGATCAGCCTGATCAGGGCAATTGAAGCGCCCAGGGCCTTGAAGCTGCCCAGCGGCGAGCGCTTCGATTCATCTTTCAACAGAACAGCGCCCACACCGAGTTTCTGCGCCAGATGCGTCATCGAAACCAGCGGTGTCGGTTC
Source organism: Pusillimonas sp. UBA3987 (assembly GCA_002384935.1). GTDB lineage: Bacteria > Pseudomonadota > Gammaproteobacteria > Burkholderiales > Burkholderiaceae_B > Neopusillimonas. The sequence continues at coordinate 45,518 of DGCD01000014.1, read as the reverse complement.
GGCGCTTAGCATGCGCCAGCCTGATAGCCATTCGCGCGATTCGTTGGCGCGCTCAAGATTCATAATTTGCTGCAGCTCGGCGGGGTAATCGGCACGGGTTGCGTTTTTGTTGTGGGTGAACATGAAGTCTCCTGTGATGCGTTGTAATTAAGAAAATGATCTCGACATGGCACTGGGGGCGTCGTCGATATAGGCAACAACGTCTTCCAGCGGCTTGCGCACAAAAGGCTTGCCCGCATTGGCGGGATACCCCACTGTCAGCATGCCTTGCGGAATCCAGTCTTCCGGCAGATCAAGCGTTGTTTGAACCAGCGTCGGGCAAAACATAGGCGCACACATCCAGCACGATGAAAGGCCGGTTGCCTGGGCCCCAAGCATGATGTTCTGGCCGGCCATGGCAACACTTTGTGTGGCCATGCAGAATTCGTGCTGGTTCCGGTTGGCGTCGCGGTAGCTGTCCATTTCCGCCATCGTCACGCACAGCAGAATCAGCGTGGGCGCGTTGGTAATGCGGGCGAAAGAGCGCGCCACATCGTTCTTCACGTCGGTGGGGTCGTCGTTGTCGGCCAGGCGGTCGCGCTCCAGTTTGTCGCCCATGGCCCTGGCCAGTTTGGCTTTCTTGTCATGGCTGCGAATCACAACGAAGCGCCACGGCTGGCGGTTGTGTGCCGAGGGGGCGCAAACGGCCATTTCCAGCAGCGTGTTAATCAGTTCCAGTGGCGGCTGCTCGGGCAGGTAGCGTCGCACCGAGCGTCGGTTGAACAAGGCCGGGGTGAAGCGCGCCTGTGGCAGCGCGTGGCCGGTGCGGCCTTGATCTTGCCGGGGCTCAATTGCAACAGTGTCAGTGCTAAACATGCGCGACTTCCTTGGGCCGCTTGGCGTGCTTGCGCATGAGCGGCACAATCGGTTGAATGGGCGGCTTTGCCTCACGTGCGCGTTGGCGCAGATGCTCGGGCACGGCCTCATACAGTGTCGAACGCTGCTGCGGTGTACGCCCCATCGAGATCAGCAGCGATTCCAGTGTGGTGGCCGTCATTTCCTGCCCGTGCGATGCACCGGCCGAGCGTGAAATGGTTTCATTCATCAGGGTGCCGCCCAGGTCGTTGGCGCCGGCGTTCAGGCACAGCTCAACGCCCGTGACCCCCATTTTCACCCAGGATGCCTGGATATTCGGTATGTGCGGGTGCAATGCCAGGCGCCCCACCGCGTGCATCAAGACCGCCTCGCGGAAAGTGGGCCCCTTGCGCGAGCGCCCTTTCCGATAAATGGGCGATTCCATATGCACGAAAGGCAAAGGCACGAACTCGGTAATGCCGCCCGTTTCCATTTGCAGATCGCGCAATAGCAGCAGATGACGCGCCCAGTGCTTGTAGCCTTCCACGTGGCCAAACATAATGGTGGAGGTGCTTTTAAGGCCAACCTGATGCGCCGCGCGCATCACTTGCATCCATTCGTTGGTGGTGACTTTATCGATGCAGATAATCTGGCGGATTTCGTCGTCAAGAATTTCGGCCGCCGTGCCCGGCAGTGTCGACAGGCCGCTTTCTTTGAGCATGAGCAGGTAGTCTTTAAGCGGCATGTTCAGGGTTTCTGCGCCTTGCCAGATTTCCAGCGGGGAAAACGCATGAATATGCATTTCCGGCACCACCGATTTCACGGTTTCGCAAATTTCCTTATAGGTTTCACCGGTATAAGAAGGGTGAATACCGCCTTGCATGCACACTTCCGTTGCGCCGCGCTCCCACGCTTCCAGCACGCGTCGCTGAATTTCGTCCAATGGCAGGTCGTAGGGCTTGCCACGCAAGTCTTCGGCACCCTTGCCTTTTGCGAAAGCGCAAAACTGACACCGATAGCCGCAAATATTGGTGTAGTTGATGTTGCGATTCACCACGAACGTGACGGCATTGCCGCTCATGTCGCGGCGCACCTCGTCGGCCGCCTGGCAAACGGCGGAAAAGGCCTTGCCGTGTGCCTGGAACAGGCGTTCAATGTTGTGCTCGGTTAAGGTCTTTCCGGCTTGCGCACGGCTCAGAATTGCGCTGACCTCGCCCTGAATGGCGGGGGCGCCGCTACGCGGCTGTTTAGCCAGCTGCACAATTTTCTCCGGGGGCGGCGTTTGGCTGCCCGCCGTCCACGCATCGGTGTAAGCCAGGCCATGGCCATCGCTTAATTGCAGAATACGGGTGTGGAAGCCGGGGTCGACCCAGTGGGCCAGTTCGCGTACGTATTTCGGATACACAGTCAGGCGCTCGGCCAGGACTTTGCCGGCTTTCTCGGTTGCCACCGACAGCGCTTCCAGATGCGGCCAGGGTGCCTCGGGGTTGACGTGGTCGGGTGTAATGGGCGAGACCCCGCCCCAGTCGTTGATACCGGCGTCAACCAACTGTTTCAAGCCTTCAGGCTGGAGATTGGGCGGCGCCTGAATGTTGGCGTCGGGCCCGAAAATCAGGCGTGCCGCGGCAATGGTCCACAAGTGTTCTTCCAGCGACGGCGCTTCGGCGTTAGCCATCAGTGTGCCCGCTTTGGGGCGAAAATTCTGGATGATGATTTCCTGGATGTGCCCAAATTCCTGGTCGAGCTCACGCAAAGCCAGCAGCGAGTCGATGCGTTCGCGCCGCGTCTCGCCAATGCCGATCAGAATGCCCGACGTGAACGGAACCCGGGTTTCGCCTGCCAGCCGAAGGGTTTCCAGGCGCGCCTTGGGATCTTTGTCGGGCGAGCCGTAATGGGCCTGGCCCGGTTCGCACAAACGGGGCGATACGTTCTCAAGCATGATGCCCTGCGACGCAGACACGGTGCGCAGTTTCAGCAAATCGTCTCGTGTGAGCAGGCCCGGATTCACGTGCGGAATAAGCCCGGTTTCCTCGTACACGGCCTTGCAGGCGTCGATTAAATAGCTGATTGTGCTGTCGTAACCCATTTCATCAAGCGCCTCACGGGCGGCGCGATAGCGCAACTCGGGCTTGTCGCCCAGCGTGAACAGGGCCTCCTTGCAATCTGCCTTGGCACCCTGGCGGGCAATCTCAACGACCTGCTCAATGCTTAAGTAGGGCGCCGGCATTTTGCGCGGCGTTTGGGCAAAGGTGCAGTAATGGCAAACGTCGCGGCACAGCTGGGTCAGCGGAATGAAAACTTTACGGGAGTAGGAGACAACGTCGCCGTGGCCGGTGTCGCGCAATTGGGCCGCTGTCTTGCACAACGATGAAATCGGCTGGGTAATCAGATCGTAGGCCGCGCTTTCAGAAAGTTGCGTGTGCATGCGGGAGTTTGAGTTTTGCATAGCAGTATTCATCCTTTATGAATGCTCGAAATGGCCGGTGTCTGCTCGGCATACGGAAAGAACGTGCCCGCCAGTGAAAAGGCGGTGCGCGATGTATGGCGCAAACGGTCGGCGATGCCGCTTTGAACTAAAAAGCGGTATGTGCGGGTGGCGCTTTCCTGGTGCAGGAAGGAAAGCAAATCAAGAGGCCGGTCGATGTCGTACTGCAACTGGGGCAGGCTTAACGTATTCAGTTGCACGCCCGACGAGGCGGCCAACTGGCAGTGCGCCCGAAAGCTGTTGTGGCCAAAGCAGTTCGGAATGGCGTCGGGTGGTGAGCACAACATGGCATTGGTGCCGCCGTCGCGCAAGGCGGGCACCAGCGTAACCGAACGCGATGCCGCATGATGACCGATAATGCGCCTGACGCTTTGCGGATCGATGCCCGGCACATCGGCCGGTACCACCAGCATGCCTTCCATGCCCGCTTTCTTCAGGGTTTGGGCGGCGCTGGCAATGGCACCCGACAGTCCGCCGATAACAGGGTCGCGCAGTGTCTTCACGCCCATGTCTGCGGCCAGCTGAGCTGCCTGCGGGTCGCTGGTAATCACGTAGACGCCGGTTAAAGACGGGCATTGCGTGAGTGTGGCCATGACATCTTCAAACATGGCCCGGGCCAGAAGCCGCCGCTCGCCGGCCGACAATACCGGCTGCAGCCGCTGTTTGGCATCGCTGAAACTTTTAACGGGTATAACTGCCGCCAGGCGGTGAGCTGTCATACATCCTCGCTCTACTTTGTTTGAGTTGCCTCAAGACGCAATTGTCCGGCAAACTCAAGTGTTGCTTGTGCAAGATTCAAAGCGTCTTCAGGGCTTTTCATCAAGGTTTGGGTTACAACAGTGGGAACGGATACATATGCGGCATCGAGTTCATCGACCCGGTCAATGACCAGGCCCTTGATGAAGTCGAGATAAACCTGTGCAATGCCGGTGGAATCTACCGGTATTTCAAGCTCTTGCATTATTTTTGCGGCCGGCCCCTTCACGGCTTTGCCGCCAATTAAGGGGGAAACCGCCACCACGGGCGCGCTGGCCCGGCGCAGTGCCTCGCGAACACCGTTCAGGGCCAGAATCGGCTCAATGCTCAGCTGCGGATTCGAAGGGCAGATAATAATGGCGTCCAGGTCGGGGTCGGTTAGCCGTGCCATTAAATCGGCCTGCGGCGTTGCCGTATCGGCACCCGTATAAGCGATGCTTTCAACCTTGGGTTTTCCTGCCTTGCGAACGAAGTAGTCCTGGAACGCCAGTTCGCCTTCGTCGGTATGGAGCACGGTACGCACCGGGTTGTCGCTCATGGGAACAACATGGGCGCGAATGCCCAGTTGTTTGCTGATCAGGGCGGTGACTTCCGACAGCGTCTGGCCCGAACGCAAGCGGTGGCTGCGCTCAAGGTGCATGGCCAGGTCGCGGTCGCCCAGTGCAAACCAGCTTTGCGCGCCCAACTCTTTAAGCGCTTCAAGGCAATGCCAGGTTTCATCGGCACGCCCCCAGCCACGTGTCGTGTCATTCTTGTTGGCCAGGGCATAAACCACTGAATCAAGATCCGGGCATATGTTCAGGCCCAGGTGTTCGAAGTCGTCGCCGGTGTTAACCACAATGGTCAGGCTGTCGGGGGTCGTAATCAGTTCGTTCAGGCCCTGGGCCAGCTTGGCGCCGCCCACGCCGCCACACAAGGCCAGCACACGTTTGGATGAGTGAAGGGAAGAAGAGCGGTTATCGGTCATCGCGCTGGGCCTCATTCCTAACGAAATAAATCTTGATTTCGTGGGCGTAATAATGTTTGGGCGCTATTGTTCGGTTCGTCCCAATGAAGACCGCGCACGTGCACTGCGGGTTGTCCTGCATTGGTTTGCCCCATAATCAGCGACGCCGCAGCGGCGATTTCATCGGCAAAGGCAATTTCAGACACGCGCATGGCGCGGTTGTACAGGTCGGGTTTTCCGATCAGGCTAAGCAGGCTGGGCAAGCCTGCCGATCCCAGGGCAACGCCGGTTACACCCATTCTCCAGGGGCGTCCGAAGCTGTCATTGATAATGACGCCGACATCGGCATTGAAATGGCGGTCGAGCGCTGCCTTGATCAGGGAACAGGTCTGGTCGGGATTTTCCGGCAGCAACAGCGCGTATTCGTCGTCGTTCGGGTGATCGATATTCGACTGATCGATGCCCGCATTGGCCATGATATAGCCCAGGCGGTGTTCCACAATTAACAGACCCGGGCGCTGGGCAATAATTTCGCGGCTTTCAGACAGAATCAGCTCAACCATGCGGCTGTCTTTGCCGGTTTGTTGCGCAATTTCAAGTGCCCTGGCCGATGGCTTTACATCGGCCAGGCGCACAAGCTGCCCTTCTGCCTTGGATACGATTTTCTGCGCCAGGACAACCACATCTTGTGTCTGTAAAGCCATGCCGTTGTGTTGCAGGCTGTCAATCAGCACGGATGCCAGGTCGTCGTTCGGCACGATCATCGGAAAGTCGGCCAGGGCGTTGATACTGATCGACGTATGGGGCAGGTCGGGCATAAGGCGTGCCTTAGCGGTTGATGCCGGTTATTTGGATGCCTGCGCAATCAACCTTGTAGCGTTTGTTGATGCCAATCAGCAGCGAGGTCATGGCTTCTGCGGCGGCCGAGTTGGCAATGGCCCCGGCATCAATGCCGCGCATGCCAATCGGCTCAATCAACGAGATAACGATTTTTCGTGCTTCAACGTCGTTGCCCGTTACCAGAATGTCGCAGGCGATGTCGCCCTCGGCTTGCAGCTTGTCGGCGCCCACGTTCTGAAAGGCGGAAACCACACGTGCTTTTTCGCCGATTTTGTTCTGGGCGATCATGCCGGCGGAACCTTCCGGCGGCAATTGCACAACGGCCACTTTGGGTGGTACCAGGGGCACAACGGCGTCAACAACGATTTTGCCCTCTACAACGTCTTTGATTTCGTCGAGAATGGCATCGTGATTTGAAAACGGAACAGTCAGCACAACAATATCGGCGGCTTTGGCTGCGTCGTAGTTGCTCAGGCCTGTGGGGGCAGGGCCGCCCGCAGCCGGCGTTAATGCGCTGGCCGCTTCGTGCGCCTTTTCGGCTGTTCGCGAGCCAACAATAACGGGAAAGCCGGCTTTCACCCACCGCTTGGCAAGCCCGGAACCCAGCGAGCCAGTGCCGCCAAGAATTGCAATTTTAGGTTGGTTTTCCATTTGGAGCTCCTGGACAGGTTTAGTCAAGCTTCATTTCAGTAAGCGGCAGAATTTTTACCCCGGCCGCTTCCAGGCCTTCACGCACCTTGGCGGCCAACGCAACTGCGGTGGGTTCGTCGCCATGAACACATAAAGAGTCAACCCGGCGCTTTACGCGCTTGCCCGACATCGAGATAATTTCACCTTCGGTAACCATGCGTACAACCTGTTCGGTTGCCGCTTGCGGATCTTTAATAACCGAGCCGGCCACCGCGCGCGACACCAGATTGCCGTTGTCGTCGTACAAGCGGTCGCAAAAACCTTCCCTTGCCAGCGGCAAATTCAGGCGTTCAGCGGCTTTTTCCATTTCGGAACCCGATAACGCAACATAAATGAGGTTGGAGTCAACGGTTTTAAGCGCCCGGCCAATGGCCATGGCGTAATCTTCGTCTTCGGCTGCCATGTTGTTCAGCGCGCCGTGGGGTTTGACGTGGGTGACTTTTTCGCCGACATAGGCAGCCATGGCTTGCAATGCGCCGATTTGATAAGCGATCATGTTTTCCAGGTCGCTGGCTTTCATTTGAATGCGGCGTCGGCCAAAGCCCCACAGGTCGTTAAAACCGGTGTGTGCGCCAATACTGACGCCTTCTTTTTTCGCATTCTCTACAACGCGTCGCATGGTGTTGGCGTCGCCTGCATGGAAGCCACAGGCAATGTTGGCCGAACGGATGATTTTCAGGATGGCGTTGTCGTCTCCGATGTCGTACGCACCAAACCCTTCGCCCATATCCGCATTAAGATTCACCGATAAAGTCATTTTGTTTTCCTTCGGGTTGAGTAGAAGAAGCTTTTGATCTATCTGATGCGACCAGTATATTGTACTATAGATAGAAAGACAATATGATTCCATCAATCGAAAACCCTAATTCGAATCAAAAGCCGTTTTTCCCGCAGCTTGAAAGGGCGGCAACTTTTGGAGAAGACTGATGACAGTGCAGTTTCTAAGTGCCGGCGATACCGCAATGGTGGTGCAGTTCGGGCAGGTCATTGATCGTGTTCTTAGCGATCAGGTGCTTGCGTTAAGCCGGCGGATTCGCGCGTTGAGTATTCCCGGCGTGGTCGATCTGGTGCCTACGTTCCGGTCATTGCTGATTAATTACGACCCCACGCAAGTGCGCGGCGCCGACCTGCAGGCCACGCTCGAGGGCCTGCTTGAAAGCGGGGATACCGAGGCGCAGGCGGTTCGCCAGTGGTCGGTGCCGGTCTGCTACGACGGCGAGTACGCGCCCGACTTGCAGGAAGTGGCGCAAACGGCCGGGCTCTCGGCCGATGAAGTTGTTCAGCTGCATACCGACACCCAGTTTCACGTTTATATGATTGGCTTTGTGCCGGGCTACCCCTACATGGGTGACCTGCCGAAGTCATTGGTGCTTCCGCGACGCAGCAACCCGCGCACGCGGGTTCCGCCCGGCTCGGTGGCCATTGCGTCAACCATGACGGCGGTTTATCCCATTGAAAGCCCCGGCGGCTGGCACCTGATTGGTGCAACGCCCATTCGTTTGTTCGACACGCGCCTGGAGGCGCCGGCTTTGTTCAAGCCGGGCGACAAGGTGCGTTTCAAGCCAGTGGCTGCAGCGGAGTATCAGCGCATTCGCGAGGCGGTTCAAGCCGATGAATATGAAGTTCAATGTGAAAAGGTGATGGTATGAGTAACGGGTTGAAGGTACTGGATGCCGGGCCGTATTCCACGATTCAGGATATGGGGCGCATGGGCTATCAGGATGTCGGCGTGCCGGTGTCGGGTGCGCTAGACAAGACAAGCGCCAGAATTGCCAACATGCTGGTGGGCAATGACCGCCATTGCCCTGTATTGGAAATGCTGTTGCAGGGCGTTGCGTTCGAGGTGCAGGCCGATTCGGTGCGCGTGGCGTTGTTTGGTTGTGAAGGCGCGTTGACCATTGAAGGTGCCCGCAAATTAACCGTGCCTGCCGGGCGCAGTGTGCGGCTGGTAAAAGGCGACAAGGTCAAGGTCGGTTCGCTGGGCCAGTCGTTGAGTGCTTATCTGGCCATTGAAGGCGGGCTCGACCTGCCCGTGCAGTTGGGCAGTGTTTCCACTTATGTGCGTGGCGGCATCGGCGGCCTTGAGGGTCGAACCTTGAAGCGGGGTGATGAGCTGCCCCTGGCGCAATCGAGCGTTGATGCCAGAGACGAGAAAGCGCTGCGCGAACCGTTCGATTATGGCTACGATGAACCGGTTCGTGTGGTGCTTGGGCCGCAAAGTGACTATTTCACCGAAAGCGCCTTAAAAGGCTTCTTTACGCAGCCCTATGTTGTGTCCGGCCAGGCCGATCGCATGGGTTTTCGTCTTGAAGGCCCTACAATCGAGCACGCCGAAGGTTATGATTTGGTTTCCGATGGCATTGTAAGCGGAGCAATTCAGGTACCGGGCTCGGGTTTGCCGATTGTGTTGTTGGCCGACGCGCAAACAACCGGGGGGTATCCAAAGATTGCCACCGTCATCTCCACCGACATTTCCATATTGGGGCGTCGCCGCCCGGGTGCGAGCGTTCATTTCAAGCAGGTTTCGCGTGACGAGGCCGAAAGCATCGCGTGCGAAACCGAGGCGTGGCTGGCACAGCTGGCAAGCCAGGGTATACGCGATTTCGCGCCCGACGGCGTGATTGATCTTGAGGCGTTAAGGCTGGAAAATTTAAGCAGCGGTGTTAATAATTAATGCCCAGGCACCCGGTGTAAAGAGGGGGGTGGCTTGCTTGCATTGCTGAAATTGGACGAAGTTTGCCCTAATATGGGGCAAAAGTAATTTGTTAGTTAATTTGACATAAAGAGAACAGGGCATGCAAAAAGGACAGGCAGAGAATTTAAGTGGTCACATCCCAGCTTATATTCAAGTAGCGTCAGCGCTCAGGCGGCGCATTGAAACGGGCGAGTGGTTGCCGGGAGAAAAAATCTCCACGCTTGAAGAGCTTGAGGAAGAATTCCAGCGTGCGCGTGTTACTGTCAGGCAGGCGGTGGGCCTGCTGGAAAAGGAAGGGTTGCTTAAGCGCCAGCAGGGGCGCGGCACGTTCGTGGCCGAACAGGTCAATGACCGGCGCTGGTTAACTCTGGAAACGTCCTGGTCTGCCATCATCCGCTCCATCAAGCGAAATGTGCCCCGTTTCATCGAAGTGGCCAATCCCCCCTCTCATCCCCGGTTGTCGCCCGACGAAGGCAAGTTGGCCGACGCCTATGGGTTTTTGCGCAGCTTGCAGTTGCGCGACGGCTTGCCCTATGCTGTTGTGAACGTCCATATTGAAAAAGGTATTTTCGACGAATATTACGACGAGTTCATGGAGCACACTGCCCTGGCCGTGTTTGAAACCCTGCGTGGAACGGTCGTTAAAAAAGCCCATCAAACCATGACCATCGGCACCGCCGATCCGGAGGTGGCGGGCTTATTGGGGATTTCACTAAGTGCCCCCATCGCAGAGTGCCGCTGTGTTGTAACATCGAAAGACGACGTGGTGATATACGTGGGTGAAATTACGTACCCAAGCGATTGCATCCGTTTGCACATGGATCTTCTGCAAGACGAGACAGCCGCTTCCACGGAAGAGTTGCCCTCACCCAAGCCGCGCCGCCGCCGCAAAACAGCAGCCTGAATAACGTTTAGTCGACATCCTTTGGCGTAGTTGGTTTCTTTTTTTCTGGTCTACGCGTAAACCAGAATACCCGACATATCATTCTATATTTAGAATGACGGAAAGAACGAACCTTGGGCCAGCCTGAAAAGCGGTTCATGACGTTTATTTACAGGAGATTGAAATGTCGAATCAAGGTGTCGGTAAACGTGTTCTTCGCAAAGAAGACGACCGTTACATGCGGGGTAAAGGGCAGTATGTCGCAGACATAAAGCTGGCCAACATGCAAGACGTGGCTTTTGTGCGCAGCCCGGTTGCACATGCCAAGTTGCTCGATGTTCATGTGCCCGAGCCATTGCGCGAGCAGGTTTTTACTGCCGCCGATCTTCGCAAGGATGGCGTAAAGCCCATTGTTGCCGACACGGCCCTGGAAGGTTTTCGTTCTTCCGAGCAGCCGGCCCTGGCCGAAGGCAAGATGCGTTTCGTGGGCGAACTGGTGGCCATGTGTGTTGCGCCAACCCGCGCCCAGGCCGAAGACGTGGCTGCCGCGGTTCAACTTGAATACGACGAGCAGGATGTCGTGCACGAGATGCTGCAGGGCCGCCAGGCCGATGCGCCCCGTTTGCACGAACACTGGCCCGACAACCTGTTTTTAACAACCAACATTACGGTGAATATCGACGCGGTGAAAGACGCACCGGTTAAAGTCAGCCGCAAGATCCGTACATCCCGCCAGGTGATGGCGCCGATGGAAGGGCGCGGCGTTGTGGCCTATTGGGACAGCCGCGTTGAGCAACTGATTGTTTATACCGCCACGCAAATTCCGCATATCGTGCGCACGGGCCTGGCCGAATGCCTGGGCCTGCCTGAAGGGCAGGTGCGCGTGATTACCCCCGACGTGGGCGGCGGCTTCGGCTACAAGGGTATTTTCCTGCCCGAGGAAGTGGCCGTTGCCTGGCTTTGCATGAAGCTGGGTCGCCCGGTTCGCTGGATTGAAGACCGCCGCGAGCATATTGCAGGCAGTGCCAATTGCCGCGAACATTATTACGAAATTACCGGTTATGCCTCGAAGGAAGGGCGCCTGCTTGGCATTGAGTGCGAGGCAACGATTGATTCGGGCGCTTATTCCTCTTATCCGTTCTCGGCGTGTCTTGAGGCCGGCCAGGTGGGCAGCATTTTGCCCGGTACTTACGATTTCCCATCGTACCAGTGCAAGACGTATTCGGTGGCAACGAACAAATGCCCCATTCTGCCTTACCGCGGCGTGGCGCGTACGGGCGTTTGTTTTGCGCTTGAACTCATGCTTGATGACCTGGCGCACGAAGCCGGTGTCGAGCCTTACGAGTTGCGCATGCAGTCGCTGGTTCGCCCCGAGCAAATGCCGTTCGACAACATTACCAACAAACACTTCGATAGCGGCGATTACCCCGAGGCCCTGCGCCAGGCGGTGGAAGCGGTTGACCTGCCGGCCATTCGCGAGCGCCAGAAAAAAGGCGAGCCCGACGGCCGCTTAATTGGCGTGGGCATGGCGGTGTACTGCGAACAGGCCGCCCACGGGACGTCGGTTTACGCCGGCTGGGGTATTCCCATGGTGCCCGGTCATGAACTGGCCACCATGCGTGTAACGCCCGACGGGGGCCTGGAAATTCGAATCGGCGCCCACTCCCATGGTCAAAGCATGGAAACCACGTTGGCCCAGGTGGCCAATGAAAAGCTGGGCATCGATATCGACCGGATCAAGCTCATTCATGGCGACACGGAATACACCCCGTATTCAACCGGTACCTGGGGCTCACGCAGCATGGTGATGTCGGGCGGCGCCGTTGCGCGCGGCGGCGACGAACTGGTGAAGCGGCTGGGTCACATTGGTGCATTCATGCTGGGCGCCGAACCGGAAAGCGTCACGGTGGCCGACGGCATGGTCAGTGCAGGCGATAAAAGTGTTTCCATCAGCGAAGTGGCGCACGTTTGGTATCGCCGTCCGCAGGATCTGCCGCCTGAAGCCAATTCCGGCGGTCTTGAGGTTACCGTGGGCTATAAGCCCGGTCGCGATACGGGCACGTTCGGCTACGGGGCACACGTTGCCGTGGTGGCCGTTGACCCGGAATGCGGCGATGTCGAGATTCTTGACTACGTCATCGTTGAGGACGGCGGCAAGCTGGTGAACCCCATGGTGGTCGACGGCCAGATCTATGGCGGTACCGCGCAGGGCATTGGCACGGCCTTGTATGAAGAAATGCCGTTCGATGCCTCGGGCCAGCCCCTGGCTTCAACCTTTGCCGATTACCTGTTGCCCGGGCCAACCGAAGTGCCCGAGCCGCGCCTGATACACATGGAAACGCTGTCGCCCTACACCGAGTTCGGTGTCAAGGGGATTGGCGAAAGCGGGGCCATTGCGCCGCCGGCAACCATAGTGAACGCGGTAAACGATGCGCTGCGCCCAATGGGGGCCTGCCTGTATGTGTCGCCGGTAACGCCGCATCGCGTTCTGGAAGCAATCATGAATGCCCGTAACGGCGGCGCTGCCGGTACGGGTGGTGGATCCAAGATGGCCATGGAGGAAGTATGAAGCCGGCACCTTTAGCATACGAGCGTGCATCCGATGTCCAGTCAGCCGTCAAGCTGGCGCAGCAAGAAGAGGCTGTTGTCAAATTTCTGGCAGGCAGTCAGTCGTTGGGCCCCATGTTGAACCTGCGTCTGGTGCAACCCGATTTGCTGGTTGACATCACCCATATTCCAGAGCTCACCCAGGTCGATGAGAACGACGAAGGCATTACGTTCGGTGCCTGTGTTACGCACGCCGATATTGAAGACTTGCGTGTGCCCGATGTCACCCGCGGCGCATTGCCGGCGGTGGCCCGGGGTATCGCCTACCGGGCGGTGCGCAACCGGGGCACAGTCGGCGGCAGCCTGGTGCATGCCGATCCGGCAGCCGACTGGGTCAGCGCCCTGGCAGCAGCAGGCGCAACAGTGACCATTGCCGGCCCGTCGGGCACGCGTCGCGTTCCCGTGGAAGAACTCATGGTCAGCGTGTTTGAAACATCGTTGGAGCCGGGCGAGTTATTGGTGTCGGTGCATGTGCCCCGATTCTCGGCCCAAGCGCGTTGGGGGCATTACAAAATCACCCGCAAAACCGGGGAATTTGCCCATGCAATGGCGATTCTGTTGAACGATCCGGCCAGAAACGTGTGCCGTCTGGTTATTGGCGCCATTGAAGCCAAGCCGCTTGTCATCGCCGATGCCTCGGCTTATTTCGATGCGTCGGGTCAGCTGAATACCGACAAGATCGAAACGCTTTTTGCCGAGTCGGGGCTGAAAGATCCCGTTGCAAACAAAATTCATATGACAGCGCTTACGCGCGCAGTTCAGCGAGCTCAACTATGACGACGATTTCTCTTACGGTTAATGGAAAAAAGCACGACAACGTTCAGGTTGAACCCAGAACGCATTTGGGTGATGTTTTACGTGAATCGCTGAGTCTCACGGGCACTCACCTGGGGTGCGAGCATGGTGTCTGCGGTGCGTGTACGGTGTTTGTCGACGGCGTGCCCACGCGTTCCTGCATTTCGCTTGCGGTGGCCTGCGACAACGCCGAAGTGGTCACCATCGAAGGCATGAACGATGAAGTCATGGAAGCATTGCGCACGGCTTTTTCCACAGAGCATGGTTTGCAATGCGGCTTTTGCACTCCGGGCATGCTGGCTTCGGCACACGATGTCGTCATGCGCATGCCCAACGCAACAGAGCAGGACATTCGCTACGCAATGAGTGGCAATCTGTGCCGGTGCACGGGCTATGTGGGCATCGTCAAAGCCATTCAAAGCGTGATCGAGAAGCGTCGCGCCCAAGGTATTACCGAGGCCGTCAATGTGCGCAGCATGTTGGGGCCGGCAGGGGCCGGCCATGCGCAAACGCAATCCTCTTCGGCCGACACCGCAGCAGTAACCGGTGCCATGGCTTCGGAAGTAAAAAGAATGCGCGCACCCGCCGCCGGTGCGGTGAAGGCACCCGACAGCAGCAAGCCCATGACGCGCATGCAGCAATCCTTTACGGTTGACTTCCCGCGCGACGAAGTATGGGCATTTTTCGGCCGCCTGGGCGAGGTGACAACGTGCCTGCCGGGTGCTTCGTTACTGTCGGAGCCGACCGACACCCATGTCGAGCCCCGGCTGCGAGTCAAGGTGGGGCCGATTGTGGCCGTGTTCGAAGGGGCGGCCGATGTCGAGCGCGACGACGCCACCTACAAAGGCATGATCTACGGCTCCGCCCGCGATACCAAATCGCCTTCGGCAACGCGGGGTGAAGTCGAGTACGTGTTGTCGGAAATCAACCAGGGTGCAAGCACGAAGGTTGATGTTGAAATTGGTTTTGCCTTAACCGGCCCACTGGCGCAATTCAGCCGCTCGGGCATTGTCCAGGACATTGCAAAACGCATGACAGACGCCTTTGCGCAGAATCTGCATGCCCGCCTGTCGAACGGCGGCCAGTCAGACGGCGCAGCGGCGAACGAAGTCACGGAACTGAATGCCGGGGCACTGGTGTTCTCTGTAATACGCAACCGCATCACCACCTTTTTCAAGCGCCTTTTTGGGGGGCGTTGATTCATCAGGAAGCATCACGCAATAGGCGCCCAAACGCCTTTTTGCCTGCGGTTCAGTCTGCAATAACGCGTTGCTGTCGTTATTGCAGGTTGCATGACTAGTAGTGAGATTTTCGGCGGTAGCTGGCGCTTATTCAGATATTAGTAAGAACCACTATATACGCCCCGAAAAAGTTTAGGTACTGTCTTACTATTAGTAGATAGACGGAAAGATAAAACTTTCTCTATATAGCTGTTCCAGTATCACACACACATACACACACATGTCTAAGGAGTCGTGCAATGAAACGAAGAAGTCAATTATTTGCTTCTGGTCTTGCAGCAGTTGCAATGTCCTTTTCTGTACTGGCACCCGCTCACGCGGACACCGTCAAAATCGGTGTAAACCAGCCTCTAACCGGCCCCATCGCCGCATCCGGTAACTATGTGCTCGAAGGGGCAAAAATTGCCGCCGATGAAATCAATGCCGCCGGCGGTGTAAAAGGCAACCAGATCGAATTGGTTGTTGAAGACAACAAAGGCAACCCCACCGAATCGGCCAACGTCACGGAAAAGCTGATCGTGCGTGACGAGGTGCCCGTTATCCTGGGTGCCTGGGGTTCCACGCTTACCTTGGCGGCCATGCCCAAGCTCATGGAATACAAGGTTCCCATGGTCGTGGAAACATCCAGCTCGGTAAAAATTACCAAAGCCGGCAACCCTTACGTTTTCCGTATTGCACCAACCAGTGCCATTGAGGCCGACAACTTCGCTGAAATGGTCGAGCCGCTGGGCATCAAGAAAGCCGACTTGCTGGTGGTGAACAACGACTGGGGCCGCGGTGCCGCAGCCGAGTTTCGCCGTGTACTGGAAGCCAACGGCGTTGAAGTGGGCAAAGAGCTCATCATGGACGCTGCTGCTCAAGACATGACCTCGCAGCTTTCGGAAATCAAAGGCTCCGATGCCGATACCCTTTTCGTGACCACGGCCGTCGAGCAACTGACACTGTTGCTCAAGCAGGCGCAGTCGCTGGGCTTGAAGCGTCAAATCATTACCACGGGCGGTTCGCAGAACCCCGATCAGCTCATCGATCATGCCGGTTCCGCTGCCGAAGGCTCCAAGCACCTGTTGTTCTTTACGCCCTGGGTTGCAGAAGAATCAGCCAATCCTGAAATGGCAAAAGCGTTTATTGCCGAATGGGACAAGCGTGGTTTGAACAAAGCCGGCCTAACCGAAAGCTTCCGTGGATACGATGGCATCAAAACCATTGCTGCGGCGCTGGAAAAAGTTGAAGGCGAGCCCACTGCAGACAAGATCCGCGAAGCCCTTTGGGAAGTTGAACTGCCTGCATTGAACGGCAACATCAAGTTCCGCAAAGATGGCGAAGGCGACAAAGCCAGTGCTCAATACGACGCCAACACCTATCTGGTTGAAATCAAAGACGGTGAAGTCGTTATGGTGCAGTAAGCCTATATAGGCGAAAACAGTGCGGGCCCCGTGCCTGCACTGTTTGTATGCAAAGGCAAAGAAGGGTCATGCGCCTCCTTGTTTGCTTTTCGGTAAGGCGCGCAGGTGGGGAAGATAGTGGATCAGTTTCTTCAGCACATAGCCAATGCGCTGATACTTGGGGGCACGTATGCGCTTCTGGGTATCGGGCTCACGCTGATTCTTGGCGTAATGAAGGTTGTGAACTTTACCCATGGAGAGCTCTACGCCTTTGGCGGCTTCATGGCTTATTACTTTGTGTCTCAGCTTGGTTGGAACTTCTTCATTGGGCTACCAACCGCCATTATGCTGGGTATCCTGTTGGGCGCACTGATCGAACGCGTTGTATTGCGTGGCATGCGGGGCGCAGACATAGACTCAACCATGGTGGCCATGATTGGCTGCTGGATCGCTTTACAGAACGTTTCGCTGCTTATCTGGGGCGGGGTTGCCAAGTCGGTCAGTACGCCTTTCCCAACCGAGCCGCTCATGATCGGGCCGGTTGCGATTTCGTGGCTGCGTTTGTTTGTGCTGGTTGCCGCCATCGGTCTTATTATCGGCTCTTATGTGCTTTTGCAGCGCACGTCGCTGGGCAAAGCCATGCGCGCCACGTTCCAGGACTCTTCCACCGCCTCGCTCATGGGCATCAACATTAATTTTGTGTACACCGCAACCTTTGCGCTTGGCTCCGGCCTGGCTGCCGCTGCGGGTGCCTTGTTGGGTCCGGTGTTCGTCGTGACGACCACCATGGGTAATCTGGCGGCACTGAAAGCGTTCTCGATTGTGATTCTGGGTGGCTTGGGTAGTGTGCCCGGCGCCATGATCGGCGGGTTCATTCTTGCCTTCGCAGAAGAACTGGGCTCGGGTTACATCTCTTCAGGTTACCGCGATGCCGTTGGCTTTATCTTGATTATTCTGGTGCTGATGTTTAGGCCCACAGGTCTGTTCAAGCCACGTGGGGAGAGGATTGGATGAAAAAGCTCGCACTTACACTTATCGTACTGTTGGTGTTGCTGACACTGCCTTATTGGCTGGCAGACCAGTACTACCTTCACATTGCCATTACCACGGGCTTGTTCATTGTGGGCGCCATGAGCCTGAACCTGCTGCTTGGTTATACAGGGCAACTCAACCTGGGGCATATTGCTTTCTTCGGCATCGGGGCCTACGTCAGTGCGCTCACGTCGCTGGGGTTCGATATCGAGTCGCCGATTCCGATGTCGGTCGGGCCAAGCGCGCCGTTCCTGGGGTTCATTCTGGGCACGTTTGTGGCCGGGCTGTTCGGTTTCGTGATCGGCAAGCTGTCATTCAAGATTCGCGGCGCCTACTTCGTGATCGTGACGATCAGCTTTGCCGAGGTTACGCGTCTTGTGTCGTTGAACTGGGTTGACCTGACGCAAGGTCCGCTGGCGCTGAACAACATCCCGCCCATGGCCTACAACCTGCCGTTCCTGGGCGAGGGTGAGCTTTGGTCGAAAACGCCGAACTACTATCTGGTGCTGGCGTTGGCGATTGCCTGCTACATCATTATCCGGCGCATTGTTCAGTCGCGCGTTGGGCGTGCCATGATTGCACTTCGCGAAAATGAGCCGCTTGCCGTGTCGGCCGGTATCAACGTGACACGTTACCTGAACTTCGCAGCGACGACCTCTGCAGCGATGGCCGGTGCAGCGGGTGCGCTGTATGCCCACTACATCCGCATTATTGACCCCGACGTCTTCCTGTTCATCTATACCGTCACGATGGTCATTATGGTGATTACCGGCGGCAAGGGTACGTTGATCGGTCCGATTATCGGCGGCATTATCTTCGGTATCCTGCCGGTGGGCCTGCGCGAAGTGGCCGGCCCGGAAGTGCAGTGGATCGTTTACGGCGTTGCCATGGTGTTAATTGTGATGTTCCTGCCCCAAGGGATTGTTCCGGGTATCCGGAAGTGGTGGCTACGTAGAACCGGGAGTGAAACATGACTACGCAAAACCAAGAACCGTTATTGAAAGTAAGCAACGTGGCCGTGCATTTCGGCGGCCTGGTCGCCATTGCCGACATGTCTTTCGATCTATATCCCGGTGAGCTGCTCAGTCTTATCGGCCCCAACGGTGCCGGGAAAACCACGGCGTTCAACGTCGTAACCGGGTTTTTCCCGCCCACCAAAGGCACGGTGCATTTTCAGGGCGTGAACCTGGGTGAACACAAAACGCATGAAATTGCGGCCATGGGCCTGGTGCGAACATTCCAGCGCACCAGTCTGTTCACCAACGAAACGACTTTCGACAATGTGCTGACAGGCTTGCACTTGCAGGGCAAGGCATCGTTCCTGGGCACGATTCTGTCTTTGCCTTCCATGCGGCGCGAAGAAGAAAGCCTGCGTGAACAGGCCTGGGAACTGTTGGAGTTCGTGGGGCTGTCTCACCGGGCCGACGAGCAAAGCGGCTCGCTGGCCTACGGCGAGCAACGGCTGCTGGGCGTGGCCATTGCCATGGCCGCCAAAGCCAAGCTCTTGCTGCTCGACGAACCGGCTGCGGGCATGAACTCGGCGGAGACCCACGTGTTCATGGAAATTCTGGCAAAGATCCGCAAGCGGGGTATTTCCATTTTGCTGGTTGAGCATGACATGCCACTGGTCATGGGCGTTTCCGATCGCGTTATTGTTCTGAACTACGGCAAAATCATTGCCAACGGTACGCCGCAAGAAGTTCAGAATAATCCTGACGTGATCGAGGCCTATCTAGGACAAGGGGTTAAACAGCATGCTTGAACTTAAAAATGTGGTTTGCCGGTATGGCAAAGTGAATGCGCTGGTCGATGTATCGCTGTCGGTGCAGCAAAACGAGTTGGTGACCATTATTGGCGCCAACGGTGCGGGTAAGTCAACAACTTTGAAAGCCATTTCAGGGTTGATGCATCCGGTTGAAGGCACGATTCATTTCCTGGGCAAAGACATTACAAATGCGTCTCCCCAGGAGATTATTTCCATGGGCATTTCGCATTGCCCTGAAGGGCGGCGCGTTTTCCCGGAAATGACGGTGCATGAAAACCTGGAAATCGGTGCCTACACACGCAAAGATCGCGATGGTGTGCAGGAAGATTTCGAGAAAATGTACACCATGTTTCCACGCCTGAAAGAGCGTCACGTGCAGTCGGCCGGTACGCTGTCCGGGGGCGAACAACAAATGCTGGCCATTGCCCGCTCGCTGATGTCCCGGCCCAAGCTTATTATGTTCGATGAGCCTTCACTGGGCCTGGCGCCCAATATTGTTGAGAAAGTCTTCGAGAACATTCTGCAAGTACGAGAGAGCGGCACAACCGTTTTAATGGTTGAGCAAAACGCGTTTGCGGCGCTCGATATGTGTGATCGTGGTTATTTGTATGAATCGGGTCACATGACACTGACAGGTACAGGCAAGGAAATGATTAGCGATCCGCATGTGCGCCACGCGTACTTGGGCGGATAAACAGCA
Source organism: Pusillimonas sp. UBA3987 (assembly GCA_002384935.1). Lineage (GTDB taxonomy): Bacteria > Pseudomonadota > Gammaproteobacteria > Burkholderiales > Burkholderiaceae_B > Neopusillimonas. The sequence goes on along the minus strand of DGCD01000014.1, from coordinate 25,867 downwards.
GCAAGCCCTGCTCGATTGCGGGGCTTGCAGGTTGTTTTTTTAGGTCTTATCATCCTATCATTAGTATGATAAGATTAACAAAATCAGGGTTCAATATTTATCTGATCACGCAAAGTGGTTGGCTCGGAGGAAGAAATGGAAACGTCACCTTATCTGCAACTGCGCGAGCGTCTCCAGAAAAGAGACCGCAGTCTGCGCGAAAAAGTCATGTCGCTTGAGGAAGCCTCGGCGCTGGTTGCCGACGGCAGCCGTGTGGGGGTAGGGGGCAGCACATTGTCGCGCACGCCCATGGCGATGATCTGGCAACTGATTCGCGATCAGAAGAAAGATTTGTCGGTTTCGCGCTGTATTGTTTCCAGCGAGGGCGACTGGCTTTTCGGGTCGGGCATTTGCAAGGAAATTGAAACGAGCTGGTTCAGCCAGGGCATTGTGTGGGGCATCTCCAAAGTGATGCGCCATTACGCTGAAACCAAGAAAGCCAGCTTTCAGGAATGGTCTCACCTGGGCATGGGCATGCGTTTTCGTGCCGGTGCGATGGGGGTTCCGTTCCTGCCCATGCGCGCCATGCTGGGTTCCGACGTGCTGGCCTTGCGGCCCGAGCCCAAGCAAATTAATTGCCCCTTCACCGATGAGCCCATTTTGCTGGTTCCGGCATTGAATCCCGATGTGGCGCTCATTCACGTTCAGCGTGCCGACGCCTACGGCAATGCACAAATCGACGGCCTGCCTTTCATGGATGTCGACCTGGCCATGGCGGCCGACAGCGTCATCCTGACCACCGAACGCATCGTGTCGAACGACCAGATCCGCCGCGCTCCAGACCAAACTAAAATCGGTTTCTTCAATGTCGACGCCGTGGTTGAGGTGCCTTTTGGCAGCGCGCCGCACGAGTGCACCAATGTGTACGAGCCCTTTTTGTCGCACATGGATTACTACACCGACCTGGTGAACAAGGATCCGGTCGAGGGCATGAATGCCTACATTGAAAAATACATCCGCGAGCCGAAGTCGTGGAATGAATACCTGAAGCTGCTCGGTTTGGAAGAATTGCTCGACGCGGCCAAACGAGGAAGGAGCCTGTTAAATGACTAATACAACTGCTACCCAGTCGCCCCAAGACAGCCAGGCCGATGGCAAGCGCGACTACACCGACGCCGAAATCCTAACCGTCATGAGCTCGCGAGTGCTGAACGACGGCAAGGTGGTATTTGCCGGGGTGGGCATTCCGCTGCTGGCCGCCACACTGGCCCAGATCCTGCGTTGCCCGGGCTTGACGATTCTGTTTGAAGGCGGGGTTGTGGGCCCCTTTGTTGAGCCGGGCAAGCTGCCGCCTTCCACCAACGAACAACGTTGTACCAAACGCGCCAACATGGTCATTAGCAGCACGGAAGTGCTTTTGCTGCTGCAGCGCGGCCATGTCGATATCGGGTTCATGGGCGGGGCGCAAATCGACAAATACGGTAACTTGAACTCCTCGTTCCTGGGCGATGACCCGCGCAACCCGAAAGTGCGCCTGCCCGGTACGGGTGGGGGTAACGACATTGCCAGCCTCACCAACATGATCGTGGCCATGCGTCATGAATCGCGGCGTTTCGTGGAAGAGGTCGACTTCATTACCAGCCCAGGCTTCCTGAAAGGCGGCACATCGCGCTACGACAGCGGTTTGCGGGCCGGCGGCATGTTCCGGGTTATTACGAATCTTGGCGTGTTCGGGTTCGACGAAAAAACCCGTGCCATGAAAGTGCTTGCCCTGCATCACGGGGTCACGCTTGAACAAGTGCAAGACAACACCGGGTTCGACCTGTTGTACGACAAAAACGAATTGAGTGTCACCGCAGCCCCCACTGACCAGGAGTTGCAGGCTTTGCGAGAGCTGGATCCTGACAGACGTTACATCGCTTAACCCCGGTATACCCAACAGATTATTCAAGGAGAATACATATGGCTACGCTTCACGGCACCTTTGGCATTGCAGCCCGTAACTTTACCGCTTTCCCCACCATTCCCGACGCACAGGAACTGGTTGAATATGGCGTGCGCATGGAAGAGCTGGGTTTTGATTCCCTGTGGGTGTGGGACCACATCCTGCTGGGTGTCGATCCACATTTCCCGATTCTCGATTCCCTGACCCTGCTGACCGCCATCGCGGCGCGCACCAAGAAAATCAAGCTGTCTACCGGCATTCTGGTATTGCCGCTGCGCAACCCCGTTACGCTGGCCAAACAGCTTTCCACCATGGACCAGATCTCGGGCGGCCGCATGCTGCCTGCCATGGCCGCCGGCTGGTACAAGCGCGAGTTCGACGCAGTTGGCGTGCCGTTTGAAAAACGTGGCCGCATTATGGACGACAACCTCGACATCATGCGTCGCTTCTTTAATGAAGACCTGGTTTCGGGCGACTGGCCCAACCACCGTATTCCGGCCGGGGTGATGTTTCCCAAGCCCGTGCAAAAGCCGTTCCCCATCCTGATTGGCGGTTATGCCGATCGAGTACTGAAGCGTGCCGCCACCAACGGCGATGGCTGGCTCACCTATTTCTACAAGCCCGACGCGTTCATCGAATCGTGGGAAAAAGTGCGTAACTTCGCCGAGGAAGACGGGCGTGACCCCGACACCGTGCTCAATGGCAACCAGTTGCCGATCATGGTGGGCGAATCGCGTGCCGCCGTTGAGAAAACCATGATGGATTGGCTCAATGTGGATTTCGACATTGCCCAGGGCAGTAAGTCGACCATGGACAGCGCCATTATGGGTAACGTCGACGAGTGTATCGAGCAATTGAAAGAGCACATCGACGCCGGCGTACAGAAATTGATCTTTGTGCCTTACAAGTATCAAATGGACCAGGTTGAGGTCATTGCCAAAGAAATCGTTCCAAAACTGCGTGCTTACGCTGCAGAAAAGCAAAAAGACTAAATCAGCCGTGCCTGGGCCCGGCGCAACACCTTCATGCGCCGGGTGTTAACGATAGGTTCCAAGGAATGGATCATGATCGAAAAGAATAATGAGGAAGACAACGTCGCAGTCGCCGCCTCCCGGGCGAATGCCGAAAGCCAGAACGCATTACCCAGTACGCGTCATTTAACAATGCGAGAGCGGCTGGCACTTCTTTTCGATCACTTGCCTGTTGTTGGTGAAAATGCCGATTATTTGCTGACCGCCACCGGCAAGGCCGGCGGTCGCCGCATTTGTGCTGTCTCGCAAGACACACAGCATCTTGGCAACGGCATGGATGCAGGCGCCTGGCTTCAGGTAGAGCGGGCGGCGCAACATGTACAGAAGGAAAACGTTCCCCTGGTCATGGTGTTCGACGGCACTCAAACCCGTCTTGATGGGGGCATTGCTGCGTGGTCGTCGCTAGGGCGGCTGGCCGGCACGCTGGCTGCGCACCGCGCACTGAAAGTGGCGCTGGTAGTAGGCCACAATACCGGCCCGAATGCATTGCTGGCCGGTTTGTTCGATGTGGTGGTCATGGTGCGCAGCGGTTCCGACCTGACACTCACCGATGCGGCAATTACCAATCGGGTCACCCATACCTCCTTAAGCGATCACGACCTGGGCGGCTGGCAGGTGCACGCCGGCGAAAGCGGCGTGGCCGACCTGGTCTTCAATAACGAAGTGCTGGCGCTGCGGGCCATTAAACGGTTGCTGCGCGTGGGTACCGATGCCAGAAGCAGCGCCACACCGCAGGCGGCCTCGCTGGGTTATTGCGTTGGGCTCGATACCCTTGTGCCGGACGATACGGCGCAAAGTTACGATGTAACGGAACTCCTGCGCCAGGTTAGCGATACCCGTGCCTATTACGAAATGGGTGGCGGTCTGGCCCAGAATATCGTTACCGCCTTTTTGCCTGTTGGCGGGCATTGGGCGGGCGTGATCGCCAACCAGAACAAAACACTGGCCGGCGCCCTTGATAACGCGGCGTGTCGAAAAGCGGCCCGTTTCGTGCGCCTGTGCAATGCGCTGGATGTACCCCTGGTTACGCTGGTTGACACCCCGGGGTTCGTGCCGGGGTTCGAGCAGGAATCAGGCGGCCTGGCGCATAGCGTGGCCGACCTGCTGCGGCGCTATGCCAAAAGCCATGTGGCGAAAATAACCATGGTTGTCGGCAAGGCCTATGGCGCCGCCGGCGTGGCCTTAAGTTCGGCCGCAACAGCGCCTTCCCGGGTGGTTGCCTGGGATACGGCATCCATCGGGCTGGCCGGGCCCAAGGGCATTCAGGATCTGGCCCCAGGGGGGGCGAAGCCATTGCTGCAGGCGCTGGCCGCACCCAATTTGCTTCAAGACGGCGCGCTTGATGCCGTACTGCGTCCCGGCGATACCCGACGTTGGTTGGGGCAGGAACTGGCAGCGCTTAGCCACGCTTCTGATCGTCAATACTGACACACGGGGACGTTATGTTTTCAAAAATTCTTATTGCAAATCGCGGCGAGATCGCGTGCAGAATTATTAAAACCGCCCGTCGTATGGGTATTGCGACGGTGGCCGTTTATTCCGATGCCGATCGGCACGCCTTGCATGTGCAAATGGCCGACGAGGCCGTGCACATTGGCCCGGCACCGGCTGTGGAATCGTATCTGGATGCCGAAAAAATCATTAACGTGTGCCTGGAAACCGGCGCCCAGGCGGTGCATCCGGGCTACGGCTTTTTGTCTGAACGCGCTTCTTTCGTAAAAGCGCTGTCGCAGGCGGGCATTGTCTTTATCGGCCCGAATGAAAAGGCCATTGAAGTCATGGGCGACAAGATCGCCTCGAAGAAATTCGCCAACGTAGCCAAGGTGTCTACCATTCCAGGGTATCTGGGTGTGATCAATGATGGCGACCACGCAGTTCAGGTGGCCCAGGAAATCGGCCTGCCGGTCATGATCAAAGCCTCGGCCGGGGGCGGCGGCAAGGGCATGCGTATTGCGCGCTCCATTGGCGAGGTAGCGCAAGGGTTCGAGCGCGCCCGTTCGGAAGCGGCCGCATCGTTTGGCGACGACCGCGTCTTTATCGAAAAGTTTATTGAAAACCCGCGGCACATTGAAATCCAGGTGCTGGGCGACAAGCACGATAACGTCGTGTATCTGGCCGAGCGCGAATGCTCGATTCAGCGGCGCAACCAGAAAGTGCTGGAAGAGGCGCCGTCGTCGTTGCTCGACGACAAAACGCGTCGTGAAATGGGTGAGCAGGCCGTGGCGCTGGCGCGCGCGGTGAATTACGACTCGGCAGGTACGGTTGAGTTCGTTTGCGGGCAAGACAAATCCTTCTACTTCCTGGAAATGAACACCCGCCTGCAGGTTGAGCACCCGGTTACCGAACTGATTACCGGCGTCGATCTGGTTGAGCAGATGATTCGCGTGGCGGCCGGGGAAGCGCTGTCGATAACGCAGGACGAGGTCAAGATCAATGGCTGGGCGGTTGAAAGCCGGGTTTATGCCGAAGACCCCGCCAATAATTTCATGCCTGCCGCCGGGCGCTTGCGCACTTACCGCCCACCCGCGGAAGGCGTGTCGAACGACGGGATTACGGTGCGCAACGATACCGGGGTATATGAAGGGGGCGAAATCGCCCGCTATTACGACCCCATGATTGCCAAGCTGGTTACGCATGCCCCCACGCGGGAACAGGCAATACAGGCGCAATGCGAAGCATTGGACGCCTTTGCGCTGGAAGGCATTGCCAACAACCTGTCATTCCTGGCCGCGCTCATGCATCACCCGCGTTGGCAAAGCGGCAATCTGTCTACCAATTTCATTGCCGACGAATTTCCCAACGGCTACAAGCCTGTTGCCCCCCAGGGGGAAACCGCGCAGCGCATGGCGATGGCTGCCGCGATGATTGAATGCAGCGTGAACCCCGACACCCCGGAAGATAGCGAGGCCGGCTCATCAACACCCGTGCTATCGCGCGTGGTGTGCCTGGGCGAAGAGGCATTCCCGCTTTCGTTGACCCCGTTGTCGGCCAGTACGTGGCAGGTTCAACTTGAAGGCGAACACGGGGTGCATACGGTGACGTCAGACTGGAAAACCGACGAGCCGGTGTGGCGCGGCACCATCGATGGGCAATCGGTTGTCATGGGGCTGGATATTGGCCAGGAACCCTATTTGCTGACGCATGCGGGCACCCAGGCAAGCGCCCTGGTGGTAACGCCCATGGAAAACGAACTGCTGGCCGTCATGCCGGCAGTGAATGAAGAGCAGGAAAAGCGGTGCCTTGTTTGTCCGATGTCTGCATTGGTTGTTTCCATTGCGGTGAAAGTCGGCGATCAAGTTTCGGCGGGAAGCCCTCTGTGCATACTGGAAGCCATGAAAATGGAAGTCAGCATGGACGCGGAAGAAGACGTTGTCATTTCCCGGATTGAAGTTAAACCAGGTGATCAACTTGCCAGTGGCGAGATCATCATGGCGTTTGCTTGAGGCTATTATGCAAATTGGAGTCCCATTAGAAACGGTATCGGGCGAGCGGCGGGTTGCCGCCACGCCGGAAACGGTTAAAAAGTTCGTTAAAGCCGGCCACAGCGTGATTGTTCAGCGCGGTGCCGGCGGCCCGGCCAGCTTTACCGACGAAGCCTATACCGAGGCCGGTGCCACACTGTGTTCGGCGCAGGAAGCGTTTGCCGCCGAGCTCATCCTGAAAGTTCGGGCCCCCCAAAGCGACGAGCTGAAAAGCATCGGTGCGGGCAAGGTCGTGCTGGGCATGCTTGACCCGTTCAACGCCGAGCATCTTCAAAGCATGGCCCAGGCCGGTATCACCGGGTTTGCGCTGGAAGCGGCCCCGCGCATTACACGCGCCCAGAGCCTGGATGTCTTGTCTTCCCAGGCCAACCTGGCCGGGTACAAATCGGTGTTGCTGGCGGCCCAATACTACGACCGCATTTTCCCCATGATGATGACGGCGGCCGGTACCTTGAAGGCCACCCAGGTCGTGATCATGGGTGCCGGTGTTGCCGGCTTGCAGGCCATTGCCACCGCCCGCAGGCTGGGCGCCGTGGTGTGGGCTTCCGACGTGCGCCCTTCGGCCAAAGAACAAGTGGCCTCACTGGGCGGCAAGTTCATCGACGTACCCTTCGAAACCGACGAGGAACGCGATATTGCCGAAGGCGTGGGCGGTTATGCCCGGCCCATGCCGCAAGCCTGGATGGAACGTCAGGCGGCGTTAACGGCACAGCGCTGCGCGCAGGCCAATATCGTGATCACCACAGCGCTGATTCCGGGTCGCCCGGCGCCCACACTCATTACCGAAGACACGGTGCGGTCAATGGCGCCGGGTTCGGTCATTGTGGATCTGGCGATCGAGCGCGGCGGCAATTGCCCCTTAGCGGTGGCCGGCGAAGTGGTGGAAAAGCACGGCGTGAAAATTGTGGGTTTAACCAACCTGCCTTCCATGCTGGCCACCGATGCGTCGGCGTTATATGCGCGCAACCTGCTGGATTTCCTGAAGCTCATTGTGGATGAAAACGGCAATCTGGCCATTCAAAAAGACGACGAAATCGTCAAAGCCTGCCTGGTATGCGAAAACGGGCAAATCTTGTGGGGGAAGGAATAAATGGAAGCGATTAACCCAACCATTATCAACCTGGTCATTTTTGTACTGGCCATTTATGTTGGTTATCACGTTGTGTGGAACGTTACGCCCGCACTGCACACCCCGCTCATGGCTGTTACCAATGCCATTTCCGCCATTGTGATCGTGGGTGCCATGCTGGCCAGTGCCTTAACGGTTGATCCACTGGCCAAAGGCATGGGCGTCTTCGCGGTGGCGCTGGCGTCGGTGAATGTCTTCGGCGGCTTTCTGGTCACCAAGCGCATGCTTGAAATGTTCAAGAAGAAAGAGAAGAAAGCCAAAGGGGGTCAATCATGATTTCAATGGATATTGTGGTACTGCTGTACCTGGTTGCCTCGGTTTGCTTCATCCAATCGTTGAAGGGCCTGTCGCACCCCACCACCTCGATTCTGGGGAATACTTTCGGCATGGCCGGCATGGCCATTGCCGTGCTCACGACCGGTGCCTTGATTTGGTCGCAGGCGCAGGAAAACGCGCTGGCCGGATTGGGCTGGGTCTTGGCCGGCCTGGTTGTTGGCGGCTTTGTGGGCGCCACCATGGCGCGCCGGGTTGAAATGACCAAAATGCCGGAACTGGTGGCGTTCATGCACAGCATGATCGGCCTGGCCGCGGTGGCCATTGCCGGTGCCATTGTGGTTGAGCCCATTGCCTTCGGTATTGTGAATGCCGCCGGTGCCATTCCCACGGGGAACCGTATTGAACTGTTCCTGGGTGCGGCCATTGGCGCCATTACGTTCTCGGGTTCCGTGATTGCATTCGGTAAGTTGTCGGGGCGATATAAGTTCCGCCTGTTCCAGGGTGCCCCGGTGGTGTTCCCCGGCCAGCACTACTTCAACCTGCTGATGGCCCTTATTACCATTGGCCTGGGTGTCTGGTTCGTCATGACCGAAGCCTGGACGCCGTTCGTGCTGTTGACCCTGATGTCGTTCCTGCTGGGCGTGCTTATTATCATTCCCATTGGCGGGGCCGACATGCCGGTGGTGGTGTCCATGCTGAACAGCTATTCAGGCTGGGCTGCGGCCGGTATTGGCTTTTCACTGGGCAACCCCATGCTGATCGTGGCCGGTTCGCTGGTGGGCTCGTCTGGCGCCATCCTGTCGTACATCATGTGCAAGGCCATGAACCGGTCTTTCTTCAACGTGATTCTGGGCGGTTTCGGCAATGATGCCTCGGCCGCGGCTTCCGGTGGCGCCGAACAGCGCAACGTGAAGTCGGGCAGCCCCGACGATGCCGCGTTCATGCTGGGCAACGCGGAAACGGTTATTATTGTGCCCGGCTACGGCCTGGCCGTGGCACGCGCCCAACATGCACTGAAGGAACTCACCGACAAACTCACCGAGCAAGGCGTGACCGTAAAGTATGCAATTCATCCGGTTGCCGGCCGTATGCCGGGCCACATGAATGTGTTGCTGGCTGAAGCGGAAGTGTCTTACGAGCAGGTGTTTGAAATGGATGACATTAACGGTGAATTCAGCCAGACCGATGTGGTGTTGGTGCTGGGTGCGAACGATGTCGTGAACCCGGCTGCCAAGAACGACCCTGCCTCGCCGATTGCGGGCATGCCGATTCTTGAGGCCTATAAAGCGCGTACGGTTATTGTGAACAAGCGCTCGATGGCCTCTGGTTATGCCGGGCTCGACAACGAGCTGTTCTACATGGACAAAACAATGATGGTTTTTGGTGATGCCAAGAAAGTCATTGAAGACATGTTGAAGGCAATTTGATTAGTCAGCAATGAACCAGCGAGGCTTTTATGTTTCCACAACGACTCACCGACGGGTATAAACAGTTTCTAGACGGGCGCTTTCAAACTGAAAGCAACCGTTATCATCAATTGGCTGAAAAAGGGCAGCGCCCCGAAATCATGCTGATTGGGTGCTGTGATTCACGCGTATCGCCCGAAGCCATCTTCGATGCCGGGCCCGGTGAGATGTTCGTGGTGCGTAATGTGGCCAACCTGGTGCCGCCGTTCGACCCGGATACCGAATCGTCGTATCACGGTACCAGCGCCGCTATTGAGTTCGGGGTGAATGGCCTGAACGTGAAGCACATTGTGATTCTGGGCCATGCGTCGTGCGGGGGTGTAAAAGCCTTTCACGACCAGGCCGCGCCGCTAAGCCAGGGCGAATTCATTCGTAAATGGATGTCGCAGATTGAGCCGGTGGCCGAGCGCCTGGGGCCCTCAACCGGAGATTACGCCAAAGATCTGAAGCGCCTGGAGTTGGCCGTGGCCGAAGAAAGCATGAACAACCTGCTAACGTTTCCGTTTATTCGTCGCCGTGTTGAAAGCGGCGAACTGAAGTTGCATGCCGCGTATTTCGGCGTTGCCACCGGTGTGCTGTTTGTACGCAACGAGCACACCGGCCAGTTCGAGGCCTGCGTTAACGATTAAATGCGCGGCGCGTCGTGCTGTTGATCGTTAATGTAGGCTTTCAGGTAGCGGTTCTCGGTTTCCTGGCTGTCATGAACCGCCTTGGCCACATCGTAGAACGACAGCACGCCAATAACCACGTCTTTTTCAACGACCGGCATGAAGCGCTGGCGCAAGCTAACCATTAAGCCACGCAGTGCATGAAGATCCATTTGCGGATCAATCACAACCGGGTCGGGGTGCATGACGTCTTTCACCCTGAGTGTTTGCAGGTCGATGGCGGCTTCGCCTTCCTGCGGGGCCAGCTGGCGCGCCAGCATATTAATGATTTCCCGGAACGACAACAAGCCCACCAGGCGGTTGTCTTTCATGACGATAAGCGACCCGGCATCGTGGTTGGCAATGTTCAGCAAGGCTTTGCTAATGGGGGTGTCGGGGGAAGTCGTGTAAAGCACGCCCGGTTTTGTGCGAAGTATATCGATGACGCGCATGTTGCCTCCTGTTGTGAGTCGTATGACTCCTGTGTAAAATAAGAGCACTGTCTTACTACAAATAGTATCTTATCAGCGGCTTTAAGTAGAGTAAATAGTAGCCGCCACGCGCCCGGGAATCCAATTTTCAATGAATACCTTATTAACGATGCACAACCCGCGTCAAGCACGCGAATATTACGACAGTGGTGTGTGGAAAAACGACACATTCTATTCACTGCTGGAAAGTAATGCGCGGCTGTATCCGCAGGGGTATGCGGTGCGCGACAAGCATCGGCGGTTGAATTGGCCCGAGCTGCAGGAAGAGGTAACCCGCGTGGCCGGTGCCCTGCACCAACTGGGTTTGCGGCGCGGCGACCGCGTGGCCGTGTGGCTGCCCAGTTGTGTGGAAAGCGTGGTCATATTCCTGGCCTGTTCCCGAAACGGCTACGTTTGTTGCCCTTCACTGCACAAGAACCATACTGTGCAGGATATTGTGAACCTGCTGAACCAGGTGCGCTGTAAAGTGCTGTTCACCCAGCCCGGTTACGCAGCCGATATTACCGGCAAATCGATTCTGGACCGCAGTGCCGACGTTGCCTCGCTAAAGCAGATTATGCTGGTGGGTGAAGACGGCGCACAGGCCAATGCCGGGGCCCAGGCCGATGCGGCCAACGCGGCCTCGCCCGTTTCGTGTTACCCGGGGCCCGAGGCCCCTATTATTGAAAGCCCGGTCGATAACGACCCCGACAAGGTGCTGTACCTTGCCTTTACGTCGGGCACCACCGGCAACCCCAAAGGGGTGATGCACAGCGACAACACCTTGCTGGCCAACGGCCGCGCCATGGTCGACGACTGGGGCCATACCGCCAACACCATCATGCTAACGCTTAGCGCCATGAGCCACCACATTGGTACCGTGGCATTGGAGCAATCGATTGTGACGGGCGCCGAATTGGTGGTAAGCGACTCATCGGACCCGGCCAAATGGATGGACTGGATTCTGCTTTCCAAGGCCAATTACCTGCTGGGCGTACCCACGCACGGCATCGACCTGCTCAAAGAAGCCCGCCTGCGTAATTTGAAATCACTGGGTAACGTTGACGTTTTTTACTTGTCGGGCTCGGTCATTCCTCCCTGGGTGGCGCAAGAGTTCTTCAACCTGGGTGTGAAACCGCAAAACACCTTCGGCATGAGCGAAAACGGCTCGCACCATTACACCCAACCGGCCGACCCCGAACCCATTATCGTGGGTACGTGCGGGCGCTGCTGCCAGGGGTATGAAACCCGAATCTGGCGCCAGGACAATCCCAATGTTGAAGCCGAAACCGGTGAAATCGGCGAGCTGGGCGGGCGCGGTGGCCTGCTGATGCTGGGTTACTTCGACAACCAAACCGCCACCGAAACCTCGTTCAACGACCAGGGCTGGTTCCTAACCGGCGACCTGGGCACCATTGATGAATCGGGCTGTTTGCGGATTGTGGGCCGCAAGAAAGAAATGGTGATTCGCGGCGGGCGTAATATCTACCCGGGCCTGATTGAAGACCTGGCCCATAGCTACCCGCTGATTCGCAAAGCCGCTGTCTTCCCGGTGCCCGACCCCCGCCTGGGGGAAAAAGCGTGCCTGGCTTTAATTTGGGAAGGCACGGCGGTACCCGACTACGTTTCCATTCTGCAGTACCTGTACGAGAACGGGCTGTCGAAGTACGACATGCCGGAATACATTCTGGTGGTGGATACGTTCCCCATGACGGCCAGCGGCAAAATTCTGAAGCGGGAACTAACCCGCGCGGTGGTGGCCGGCGAATTCAAGCCCGAGCCGGTGCACTGGCGGGCCAACCGGCCGCGCACCGAGGTCAGTTAGCGGGTCTTGCGCTAGCTTTCGCCCCGAAACACCTCCACCCAATACCGCGTGGAAGCATCGTGCTCGCCACTCAAGGGCGTCTGCCCTTGAAGTTCCTGGGTAATGCCCTTGGCCAGCACTTTCCCGTATTCCACGCCCCATTGGTCGAACGGGTTAATGCCCCAAATAACCGCCTGCGTGAATACCTTATGCTCGTACAGCGCCAACAGCGCGCCCAGGGTATAGGGCGAGAGCCGGGGCAAGACAATTAAGTTCGACGACCTGCCCCCGGTGTGCATGCGGTGTTTGGCCAGCCATTGGGCATGTTCCTCGGGGTGGCCCTCGGCCCGGCATTCCTGCAGGGCCTGTTCATAGCTTTTGCCTGTTAGCATGGCCTGGCGCTGGGCCAGGCAATTGGCCAGCAGGTGGGTGTGGTGGGCCTCGCGCCAGCCGTGGTTGGCTTCCTGGCACACAACGAAATCAACCGGCGCACCGTCGCTGCCCTGGTGCAGCCATTGAAAGAAAGTGTGCTGGGCGTCGGTACCGGCCATGCCCCATACCACCGGCCCGGTGGGTACATTCACGGCATTGCCGTTCAGGTCTACCGATTTGCCCAACGACTCCATTTCCAGTTGCTGCAGGTAGGGTACCAGATACCCCAGCCGGAAATCGTATGGTGCAATATTCAGCGAGCCATAGCCCAGCACGCTGCGGTTCACCACCCCCGACACCGCCAATTGCACCGGGGCGTTTTCCGCCAAAGGGGCGTTGGCAAAGTGGTCGTCCATGGCGTGGGCGCCGGCCTGCATGCCGGCCAGGGTTTCAATGCCCACGGCCAGTGCCGTGGTCAGCGCCACCGACGACCATATGGAAAAACGGCCGCCCACCCATTCCCAGAACAGAAACGTTTGTGAAGGCAGGGCCCCCCATTCGTGGGCGGCCTGGGCGTTGGCGGTAATGGCCACAATATGGTTGTAAGGGTTTTGAATGCCCGCACCCTGCAACCATGCCAGCGTCCGCTGCGCATTCTGAAGCGTTTCCGAGGTGGTGAACGACTTGGATGACACCACGACCAGCGTTTCGCGCGGATCCAGCCCCGCCAGGCCGCCTTCAATGGCGTGGCCGTCGATATTCGACACAAAGCGCACATTGCGCCAGGTGCCCGCATAGCCAAATGCTGCAATGGTTAAACGCACGCCCCAGTCGCTGCCGCCGATGCCAATGTGCACCACATTGCGCCATTTGCGCTCGGCATCGGCCAGGCGTACGAAATTAAGCATGCGCTCGCGCTGGTTGGCCACCTCGGGTGAAGAAACCGTGGTGCGCAAGGCAGTGTGCCAGGCGGCGCGGTTTTCCGTGACGTTGGTAACCTGCCCGGTTAACAGGCGTTCGCGCGAAGCTTCGAACTGCCTTGCGTGAAGCAGCGCTTCAGTGGCCTGGGTAAGTTCGGGTGAGGCACGTTGGGCGCTGGTGTCGATTAACAGGCCGCCGGCTTTCAGAACACATAGTCGTTCAGGGTTCACCGATGTGTTGTGCGCTGCCTGGGCGAATTGTTGCCAAGACTCGAGTTTGCTTAGGTTCGATGTTTCAGGGTAGGGGGTGTACATAAATAAAAGTTGTCGAGCTTGGAGAACGGGTAAAGCTTAATCGAAAAGCGGTGTTACCTGAAGCCCAGCGGCTTGCTTGTCTTTTTCCGATAACACCGGTTCGCTTTGCAACGGCCATTGAATACCCAATGCAGGGTCGTTCCAGGCTAGTGTACGCTCACAATCCGGTGCATAGTAATTCGTTACTTTGTAAAGCACACTAGCGGTATCAGACAACGTAAGAAAACCATGTGCAAAGCCTTCGGGTATCCATGCTTGGTGGTGGTGTTTAGAGCTTAAGATGTTCCCCACCCATTGTCCGAAAGTGGGTGAGCTACGCCGCAAATCGACAGCTACATCAAATACCTGGCCCGATAATATTTGTACCAGTTTGCCTTGGGCCTGCGGTACTTGATAGTGCAGGCCCCGCAAAACGTTGCGTTTTGAATGCGACAAATTATCTTGCACAAACGGTACATGAACGCCTGTGGCGGCCTCAAATTGACGTTGGTTGAAACTTTCCAGAAACCAGCCTCGCTTGTCTGCGAAAGAAAGGGCCTCAATCAATAAAACGTCTGGTAGCGAAGTAGGGGTAACATGCATAATGGCTCCTATTGGGCCAATTCGGCCACAAACTGCGCAACACCCTCTTGCCATGGAGGCAGATCTACGCCAAAATTCGCGCAAAACTTACTGGTATTCAGGCGAGAATTGGCAGGGCGTGGCGCCAATGCGCCATAATCCTGGCTGGAAACGGGTTGAATTTCATCGGGCTTAACGCGTAATGGTATGCCCCGAAGGTGGGCTTGTTCCAATACAAACTTGGCATAATAAAACCAACTGGTTTCGCCTTGCGCCGCCACATGGTAAAGGCCGCCCAGTTCAGGACGTTGCATAACTTGTTCAAGCGCGTGCGCTGTTAATTTCGCAATAAGGTTTGCACTGGTGGGGGCGCCGAACTGGTCGTTTACTACGGCCAATTGATCTTGTGTTTCTGCACGTTGCAAAATTGCGCGAACAAAATTATTACCGCATCGGCTATACAACCAACTCGTGCGCAGAATTAAGTGTTTGCAGCCCGAGGCTTGAATGGCCAGATCACCTTCCAGCTTGGTTTGCCCATAGACGTTCAAAGGGTGTGCGCGATCCGTTTCTAACCATGGCTGTGATCCATTACCATTAAAAACGTAGTCAGTAGAATAGTGGACTAGCCATGCTCCCAGTGTGGCAGCTTCATCCGCTAAAATGCTTGGCGCGATAGTGTTAATCTGGCGAGCAATTACATGACATTCCTGAACTGTATCAACAGCGGTGTACGCGGCTGCGTTCACAATTATGTTGGGGCGTATTTGTTTCAGGGATTTGATTAGTTTTTTGGTATGTCGCAAGTCATCGTAGTAGTATTGAACCTTGTGTCTTCCTTGTGTAAGTAATTGTTTCGACTGGGCTAGGTATTGTTGAAGCTCTGTACCCAGTTGGCCGGTCGCTCCTAGCAGGAGAACTGTCATGTATTGCTCGGTAAAAAATATGAATGTGATTGACGGTCAATTACGTTGGCACAACCATTTTGAAAACTCTTTACCTACTTCAACATGCTGCTCTCCTAGGTCTACAGTGGCTTGTAAAAAGCCAAGTTTACTTCCGCAGTCGTACCGAGTTCCTGTATAGCGATAGGCAAAGACTTTTTCACGCAACAGCAGCTTCGCTATTCCGTCAGTTAATTGAATTTCCCCACCAACCCCTTGTGTGGTGGTTTCAAGTTCGTTGAAAATGCCTGGTGTGAAAATGTAGCGTCCGACAACAGCTAGAGTAGTTGGCGCTTGTTCAGGACTGGGCTTTTCAATAATGCCGCCCATGTCAATTAAATTCGAATTGAAATTTGTTCCACTAACTATGCCGTAACGATTCGTATGTTCACGGACTACGTCTTGAACGGCAACTATGCAGGACTTTTTTTCATTGAATTGATCAACCATTTGAGCCATAACCGGAGGAGAGCCAAGCATCAAATCGTCTGCAAGTAACACCGCAAAAGGCTCATTTCCGACCAATTCTTTTGCACATAGTACGGCGTGCCCTAGACCCAGCGCACGTGATTGGCGTACGTAAGAACAAACCATATCTTGGGGGGCAATATTACGGGCAACTTCTAATAATGCTGTTTTCCCAGCTAGTTCAAGTTCAGTTTCCAGTTCGTAGGCGGTATCAAAATGATCTTCAATGCTGCGCTTCGTGCGGCCGGTTACAAAGATCATGTGACGAATACCTGCTTCGTAAGCCTCTTCGACCGCATATTGAATTAAAGGTTTATCTACTACCGGAAGCATTTCTTTTGCGTTAGCTTTTGTAGCTGGTAAAAAACGTGTGCCGAGGCCTGCTATAGGGAAGACCGCTTTCCTTAGGATACTCATTTTGAAACCAGATGGCGTTATAGTTGAAATTTTCTAGCTTCCACAATATAAGTTCGCTACCTTAAGTGCCGGTTCATAATAAATAATTTTTGAACACATTTGTGTAGAAGCTTAGAGCAGTCGCGTAG
Organism: Pusillimonas sp. UBA3987; assembly: GCA_002384935.1. Classification (GTDB taxonomy): domain Bacteria; phylum Pseudomonadota; class Gammaproteobacteria; order Burkholderiales; family Burkholderiaceae_B; genus Neopusillimonas. Next base: position 9,513 of record DGCD01000014.1, on the reverse strand, counting down.
TCTTGGGCAGTTACTTCACCAAATAATAGAGCGAATAGCGAAGAGGGTGCCGAGGTGTTTGGCTACGCCGGACTATTTTACAATACCTGTTGGTGTTCAATGTCCGGTGTGGTTCACTTGTGTTTTTTGCGGTTGTGTGACCCTAGCGATATAAAGAAAATTTTCAAACCTACACTGTTGTGAATTCAAAGTCGTGATATGAGTTGAGAGGGTTTTGCTGCTGTTTGCAAGCTGGCAGTGGTATCAGTTAAGCGGTGTAAGGAGCGACTTACATTTCTGATTCGTTAAGGAGATAGTTCTCTTTTGGGTTAAAAATTTGCGTCGATGTGGTGTGAAATTCAGGGGTTATGAGAATGAAGTTTTTTCCGGTTTTTTTATCAGTTGTATATGTTGTGCGCAATCGAAGCCATCAGCTTGAGCGTTTTGTCCAGGATGCTTCCTCTCAGATAGGTTCACTTGTTACGGATTATGAGTTGATTATTGTTGATAACGCGTCCGATGATGAAAGTGTGAGTATTTTAAAAAATTTGACAGCCCAAACAGGCTATCCAAACATACAAGTTTACGCCCTAACTAAGGAAGTAGATGGCGATACGGCCTCGTGGGTAGGGCTTGAAAATGCACTCGGCGATTTCGTTGCCGTCCTTGATCCGTTAGTTGACGATATTGGTTTTTTGCATGAAATGCTCGAAAAGTCAGTTACGGGTGCTGACGTTGTTTTTGCAAATAACGAACAGAAGCCACTACAAAGTTTTGCTTACCGTTCAGCGTATGCAGCTTTTAATCTCTTGTACAAGTCGTTCAATGGAATACATCTAGCTGAAGATGCTCCGCAGTACAGACTATTGAGTAGGCGAGTCGTAAATTTTATCCTTCGACATTCGCAGCCAGCGGTAACCTATAGACATTTACCAGCCACTGGTGGTTTTGCTCGAGTTAATATGCGATACAGCGCGAAACCGCTTTCGAAAAACACTAAGAAATTAGGGGAAAGCATTGATCGAGGAGTGCGTTTACTTGTCTCCACGACGCAAGGTCCAATGCGACTTGTAACATCGTTGTCTCTTTTCGGGGCTGCGGCGAATTTGCTTTACTCAGTTTATGTTGTCGCAGTTGGGATTTTTAAAACAGAGGTCGCGCCTGGCTGGGTTAGTCTCTCGTTACAGCAATCAGGAATGTTTTTTCTGATTTCGCTCGTGCTTTTGGTGCTTGGTGAGTACATTTTGCATATGGCCAGCCTCAGCAACGAAGGCCCGTTATATCATGTTGGTCAGGAGTTTACGAGCGCTCGTATGACTCGCCGAGAGAAGTTAAATGTTTTGGATGCTTCGTCGTCAGCAACCAATGGTTCTTGCGAATCAGATAAGGCTTCCGTATGACGGAGCGACGCATTGATGCAGACGCTGTCGTCATTGGTGGTGGTTTTTATGGGTCTGCTATTGCGATCTACCTCGCCAAAACTCGTGGACTGAGTCGCGTTCTCCTTGTGGAGCGAGAGCCAGCGCTTTTGCGTCGTGCTTCGTATAACAATCAGGCACGAGTGCACAACGGATATCATTACCCCCGAAGTTTCACGACAGCCTTTCGTAGTAGAGTCAATTTACCTCGTTTTGCGCGTGATTGGCCACAGGTGATGAAACAGGATTTTGTAAAGCTATATGCTATAGCAAGACGCAACTCAAAGGTAACTGCCAAACAGTTTGAACGATTTTGTGACGAGATTGGAGCAAAGGTTAAACCAGCTGAAGCTGGATTAAAGCGACTTTTTGAGCCGCGACTGATTGAGAATGTTTTTTTGGTTGAGGAGTATGCTTTTGACTCAACTCGTCTTGCAAGGTGGGCTGTTGATGAACTTAAGGATGCTGGCGTTTACGTCCACTACTCAACGCTCGCGACATCAATTTCGCGTTCCTCCAGAAGTCAAGGTTTGGTAGTAGGGCTGGAGTCTAAATCAGAGGGTGTTACATCTATAACTTGTCGCTACGTTTTTAATTGTACTTATAGTGGGCTCAATCAGTTTTCGGGTGACTTTTCAGGTATCCAATCGGGGCTCAAGCAGGAGGTGGCGGAAATGGCGCTTATGCAAGTCCCCGATGATCTAAAAAATATCGGGGTCACTGTGATGGATGGACCTTTTTTTTCGATGATGCCATTTCCTGATCGTCGCTTACATACGCTGTCACATGTTCGATATACGCCACACTTTAGTTGGAGGGACGAACAGGGCGTTGATCCATATAAGGTGCTTCATGACTATAATTGTGAGACACGTGTTGATCGTATGATCCGCGATGTTGGGCGCTATTTGCCTTCTCTGCTTAAAGCGAAATATATCGACTCATTGTTTGAGGTCAAGACCGTATTGGTTAAGAACGAGGGGGATGATGGTCGCCCGATCCTTTTTGAAAAACATAATCAGCTCCCCGGCTGTTATTCAGTGTTGGGTGGAAAGATCGATAATGTTTATGATGTTATCGAAAAGCTTGATACAGAAAATATTTGCAGTGGTGCGGAGTAATCACTGTGAGTATTAAAAAAAATAAAAAGCAAAAAATTATTTGCGCTTGCGTGTCTTATGTTTCCGTTGTATTGGTAATCGCGATTATTTCGATTGCGGCCTTAGTAGCCTCGATTAATATTCCTACTTTTCATTTAGATGGTGCATTTCAGACCGCTAGTGGGCTTTTTCGTCTCAATTCAGGTTACTTCCCGGGTAGGGATTTTTACCCCTATTTAGGAATTGGGCCTTTATTTGTAATTTTTCCGATTTACAAAATTGTAGGTGGAGATCTTGCTGCTACAGTATTTGCGGCGCAGTTTCTGACAATGTTTCTTGGTTGGCTCGCAGTATCAATACTTTGGCATTTTTTATTGCAGCCAGAGCGTGTGGCTTATTCTCTCGTCGGTGGGGCGCTCGTATTTTTCGGCGCTAATTTAATAGCGCAGCAGTTACCTTTTCAAAATGTTTTCGTTTTTGCTACGGAGCCTGGTAACTCTTTAAGATTCATTAGGACAGCTCTTCCTTATTTGGTCGCACTCGCTACATATTTCCTAATAAGAAGGGTGCGCAATAGTAATCGTCGCAGTCTTTTAGTTGGTTTTACCTTGGGGGGAGCGCTGCTGTGGTCAAATGATTTTGCGTTACCAACTTTTTGTTTCTTCTTGTTGTTTAATTTTTGTTACTTATATTGTTCTGAAAGAAAGACGTGGAAGCGATGTGCTGTATTAATGACTGCTACGGCGCTTTTTTCATGGTTAGTGCTGCTGTTCATTGTTACGGCTGGGCATCCACTTGAGTTGTTAAAATTCAATTTTGTGGATGTGGCTGGTGATCAATGGTGGTATTTTGGCCCTTACGGATTTACCACACGGGTTTTTGATGTCAGTCATTTTTTTAGACTGTTTTCAGAGGAAAACTATTTCCCGTTACTGGTTCTGCTCTTTTTTATATTTACTGCAATAAGAGAAAAATCGATTGAGTACTTTTTGATCCTTTTTGTTGGGATCGTTCTTTTTGCAGGCGGAAGCCTTGCATCAGTTGGCGGACACCTTGGCGGATATTTTACTGGGTTTTGTTTCTGGGGAGTCGCTGCGTCAATCATATTTTTTTTGAAATTCGTAGTGATACGTACGAATAGTCACATACTTTTCTTCCCTGTTTTTTTGTTAATGCTTGCTTTTTCTTTATTAGTATTTATCGCTGTACCTGGGTGGATAGATTATAAGAAGAATTTAGCTTCTGCTATGAGTGATCCGGCAAAATTCTATGTCTCGGAGTTGGGTGGCTACCTCGATATGACATATCGTGATTACGTTTTCTATGCTCGGCAGCATCGTGATTATATTGCAGTTGAAGACTATTGGGGGTTATGGAACTCATTAAACAATAGTTTTCCCCCAATGCCCGTGGATTCGGTTATTCATGCACTTGGAAGTGTGCGTGAGATTTCCAAGACATCCCTTAAAAATGTTGACGTGATTATTACCACACGATATTTAACTAGTCCCGTTTGGCAGCCATGGAGCCTTAGTCAAAATTTCTGGTTCTATGAGGATCTTATCTCACACTGGGAGCCAAGTTTTATATCACCAACAACGGTTGTTTGGAAACGAACTGATCCTCGGTCTGCGTATGAGCCGGTTGAATGTCAGATCTCTTTAGAGAAAGATAACATTACATTGCATCCAGCACACATAGGATTTTATAGGGTGGTTCTAACTTATTCGTCGTCGTCGTCGTCGCTGGCTGGGGGTAGGTATCTCTTGATGTTTAAAAATAATATATCTTATGGTGCTGATGCTGACGGTTTCTTATCACTTCCGCCGGGGAAGCATGAAGTAACCTTCCCCGTGTTGATAACAGAAGAAAATGTTGGTGAGTTTTATTTTAAGTCGGTAGGCGAAGCTGCTGTGAACATCCGAGCTTGCACTGCGGAGCGAATCTTGTATCGAAACAAAGAGCTATTGTATGAAAGAAATCCAGAGGACTTCTTTCTTACGGATGGTAATTGGAATTATGGTATAGCTCGTCGATGGGCTGGTTTTTTTACTAAAAATACTGTTGAGAATCGAACAAAGTACAAGAACGGTAAGGCGGTGATGTTTGTTAATGGTGAGAGCCGTAAGATTATCTCGGTGATTGAAAATGGTCCTTATTTGAATGTAGGGGTAGAGGGTGAAATACTGCACGCTAAGGATGTTGGCGTGCCAAGCAAATTTGAGGTATTGGAATGAGTAATGCGTTAATCGGTTTTTCGGGTTTTGTCGGAGGTACGCTGCTTAAGCAAGCAAATTTTGCCGCGTGTTACCGCTCAACCAATATTCAAGAAATCGAGAATCGTGAATTTGATGTCGTGGTGTGTGCAGGGGCGCCCGCCCAGAAGTGGATAGCCAATCGCGAGCCCGCAGATGACAGAAAGAAAATTGATGCACTGATTAGTAATCTCCGTACTGTTAAATGTAAAAAATTCATCTTGATTAGTACTGTTGATGTGTTCAAGGATCCGATTGGTGTTGATGAGTTTACGCAGATAGAAGAGTCTGACTTACTTCCCTATGGGCTCCATCGTCGAGTGCTTGAAAAGTTCGTGGAGCAACATTTTTCTAGCTATTTAATTGTTCGCCTACCGGGCTTGGTGGGTCCCGGTTTACGAAAAAATGTGATTTTTGATCTCCATAATAAGAATAATCTTGACGTCATTGAGGGCAGGGGAGTTTTTCAGTTTTATCCTATGGTTAATCTTTGGTATGACATTAGAACAGCCTTGGAGGCCGGTTTATCGTTAGTGCACCTGACTGCCGAGCCGATTAGTGTGTCAGATATATCTCTGCTGGGGTTTGGGGAGCCATTCACGCAGACACTGGCTAACACCCCTGCTAACTACGACATGCAGACGCGATATGCCGATGTTTTCGGCTGTACTGGTCGCTACCAGTACAGCGTGCGTGAAACGATCCAGGCAATTAGAGCCTATGCTCAGTCTGAAATCGTTACCCGGAAGGTAGAGAGCGGGGATGTGTGGTGAGGCTTGCGATATCAAACATTGCCTGGGATGTGGCTGAGGATCTTGCCGTCGCGCAACTATTGGGTAAATTTGGCATAGATGCGATTGATATCGCGCCTGGCAAATACTTTCCCGATCCGGCAAATGCTAACGAGAAGGAAATTGCGAAGATAAGGCGATGGTGGGAGGATCGCGGGATCGAGATAACCGGTATGCAGGCTTTGCTATTTGGGACAACAGGGTTAAATGTATTTGGCGATAATAAAAGTCAAGGGGCGATGTTAGAGCATTTGCGAGCCGTGTGTCGCATTGGCGCTAGTCTTGGAGCTACTCGTTTAGTATTTGGTTCACCTAAAAATCGCGATCGCTCGGGTTTGAGCGATGCGCAGGCGTTAGAGCAAGCGGTTATCTTTTTCCGACGCCTCGGGGATATTGCTTTGCAGCATGGTGTTTTTGTGTGTTTGGAGCCAAACCCAACCCGTTATGGTGCGAATTTCATGACGAACAGTGAAGAGACAGCCTGTGTCGTAGCCGCTGTTGATCATGATGCTATACGAATGCAGTTTGATACAGGGGCTTTAACGATTAATAAGGAGTCTCCCGTAACCGTCCTGGAAAGTTGTGCAGAGTTAATAGGACATGTGCATGCAAGTGAAGCGGATCTGATTCCTCTGGGAGATGGTGAAACAGATCATAGTTTGATGCACAAAGTGCTTTTTCAATATATTCCAAAGCATGTGGTTTCGATAGAGATGGTTGCTACCCCGGAAGAGCTTCATCTCAGCTCTATCGAACGTGCGCTTTCTTTCGCTGTCGAGTGTTATGGGTCGGCACAGGAGCGGAGCAGATGAAATGGCTAATTTTAGGGCTAGGTATTGCTGCAAACGCCTCTGCAAGCCTATTAGTCAAGATGGCCATGATGCCTCCCAGAAAATTCCCTTCCTTGAGTGAGCCACTGGCAGCGTTGAGCAACTGGCCCTTCTGGCTGGGTTTAGCTTTATATGGAGGAGCTTTTCTATTGTATGCTGCTGCATTGGCAAGATTGCCATTGCATGTTGCTCACCCAGTATTGACTACTGGGGCCGTAGCGACAGTTGCTTGTTTATCTGTTTTGATTTTTAGAGAGCCTTTTCACTGGACGACAGGTGCTGGAATTTTACTTGTCATTGCCGGTGTGGCTCTTATCACCGTGAGGGTGGCCTAACTACATGAATATCACAAAAGAAATAAATATAGAGGGTCGTGCCAATTGGCAAGTACCGGCGATGGATATCCCAATGTGGCTGGGTAAGCAACATGCCTATTGTGTAGTGATCCCCGTAATTAATGAGGGTGAACGAATTAAAAGTTTGCTAAAACGGATGCAAGTAAATCAGATCCCTGTACTTGCAGATATCATTGTCGTCGATGGCGGCAGCACAGATGGTTCCCTGGAACTGGGGGCGTTGAGGCGAGCAGGGGTTAGAGGGCTTGTGATCAAGAGGGGCGCGGGAAAGCTGAGTGCCCAGTTGAGGTGCGCTTATGCTTTTGCTCTTGATCAAGGGTATGAAGGTGTTGTGACGATTGATGGTAACGACAAGGATGATCCTGCAGCTATACCCAGATTTATCGAGGCATTAAAAAGTGGCATTGATTTTGTTCAGGCTTCGCGTTTTCTTTCGGGGGGCGAGGCCGTGAACACACCAAAGCTAAGAGATTTCGCCATCAGAATGATTCATGCTCCATGTTTGAGCTTAGCGTCTGGATTTAAGTGGACGGATACAACTCAAGGTTTTCGCGCGTATAGCCGTGCACTTTTGACCTCTCCAGATATCCAGGTATTCAGAGATGTTTTTGATACTTACGAGCTATTAGCATATTTGTCTTGCCGAGCTCCAAAATTGAACTTTACGTGTTGTGAAATAGCTTCAGTTCGACGGTATCCTGAAGGAGATGTGCCAACCAAGATAAGTGCACTTAAAGGCAATTCTTTAGTATTGTTAATACTCTTTAAGGCTTGTCTCGGCTTCTATGATCCTGAGGGTATAAAAATTGGAGACGATAGTGTGCAGGAGTTCAAAAAGTGAAGCTGTTGACAACTGAAAATGAGATTAAGAATAGAGCCATAACGTTTAATTTATTAGCAGCGTTGATTATATTTTTGGTTGTTTTTTCTACATACTCAGCGGTTCTGTTTAATACTTTTGGAGTTTTGGATGACTGGACTTTTCTGTATAACGCAATAACTGGGCAAGAGGGTACTGTCCCGTTACTGATCGGAGCAGGAAGGCCACTCAATGCTTTTTTCTTTCATTTCGGTTTTATGGTTGCAGGAAGTATTGAAGGGTTAGCGACGCTCCGCTTTGTGGGGGTTGTTGGGATTTCAATACTAGGATTTTGTTTATATTTATTCGCCCGTGCACAGCGCGTTGATTTTTTCACCTCTTTATTGATTTCGATAGGGGTCGTGCTACTTCCATCGTTCCAAGTGTATGCTTCTTGGGCTCAACATTTTACAACTCCTTACGCTGGTATATTGGCTTTATGCAGTGCTTTTATTTTAAGTCCAGAATGCCGTATTCGCGAACGCTCAAGACGGATAGCTATTTTCTACTCTGCTAGTTTGCTACTTGTTTCTCTGTTGATTTACCAGCCTTTAGCAATGTTGTTTTGGACTGGTATATTGATCTCGTCGACGTCCAGTTTCGACTCAAAGAATAAGTGGACTATCGAAGGGGGCTTCGATGTTTTGGTTGCTTTTTCATTGGCGATGGTGGGCGCCTTCATCGCGTTCAAGGTCGGCCAGAGTGTGTATCCCGGCGACTCATCTAGGTACGGTTTCGTTAGTGATGTGTATGGAAAGCTAATTTGGTTTTTGTCGGAGCCTCTCGCGAACTCGGCTTCTTTGCACATTGCGCCGAGAAATTGTTGGATACAGTGGTTTTTCATTGTATTAGTATTAGTCGCAATTTTGTTGTTAGGTAAACAGAGAGGTTTAACAGTTGCCACCAGTTTATGTTTGATTGTTTCTCTTGCTCTAGTTTTATCTTATGTTCCCAATTTAGTGACTGCTGAGAACTGGGCGTCATATCGATCAATTGGGGCGTTAGGGGCCACTTTTTTTGTTTCCGTGATAATGACTCTCAGATTGCCAATAAAGTGGTTTCTAGAAGGGCGGAACTTAAGAAAGTCCCCCGGTTCGCTTTATCTAATACCAACTTTCTTGGTCGCCGCTTTTGCTGGAGTTCTGACTTTGTTAGCACAGACTGGTGTTAACAAAGGTTTTGTGTTGCCGAATGTAATTGAGCTGAATAATCTTGCTAGCGTTATTAAAGAGCAAAATTTCACAGCTATAGACGACGATCCTTTTTTAATTGTAAAAACGTCATCTTGGCGGGATGCAAGTGCAAAAGTGAGTTTGTATGATGAATTTGGTATGCATTCATCTCTCCGAGATTATTATGCTTTGATTATGGTAAAAACAGTGCTTAGAAGTATGGGGGTGGCGTCAGATTCGAAAGTTTCGCTTTATTCTGATAACGAGCGGGGGAGCGAAACGCACATTAATAGAAAAAAATTCATAATTGATTTTCCGAAATTAGTTACTAATGAGCGGTTTAAGACGAATTTAATTGAGTGGGGAAGTGTTAATCAGGGAATAATTTACCCCGCTAATATAAATGATAAAAACTGGACCGCTGGGGTGTGGACCAATGCTGAACTACCTGATTTCTATAGTTTTACTTATAAGAAAAGATTTGGTGATAAAGTTCTTGAGGTGGGGGATGAACTGACTTTTAATCAATCTGGGGTTCGTGTAATTCAGAAGCTCGATAAAGTTGATGGTTATGTAAATGTTTTAGTTGGTGGTAAACCTCTTTCGTCTGATGACGGTTATCCTCATCCGGTTTGGTTATACGAATGAACTATATTTACGCTTGAAACGGTTTGAGTTAAGAGGGCCTGCGCTCATTATATGTTCACTTAGCCTTAACTTTTAAAAACTGTTGGACTGCCCAGGAATTTACGA
>DGCD01000016.1 GCA_002384935.1 Pusillimonas sp. UBA3987 | reverse complement strand
CCCCTTTTATGATGAAGAGCCGATGCATTATTGAAAACGCTGCACGTTCTGGCAGTCGTCCTGTGGGTTGGCGGCATGATTTTCGCCCATTTTTACCTGCGTCCCTCCTTGGCCGAGTTTGACCCACCCACCCGGCTGGCACTCATGTGCGGTGTCTTGAAGCGGTTTTTTGCTCATGTGCAATGGGCAGCCATCATTGTTCTGGTCACAGGGTTGTGGATGATTGGCAGGGCGGCCAAAGCCCTGGTGCAGGCCGGCATGGAATTTAATATGCCCTTGAGTTGGACTGTCATGGCAACGCTGGGTATTGTCATGATGATTATTTTCTTCATAATCCGTTGCCGGTTGTATCCACCCATGGCCAAAGCCGTCTCTACTGCCGATTGGCCGCTGGCCGCAACGGCGCTGGCCCGGGTGCGCAAATGGGTTACGGTGAATATGATTCTGGGACTGATTGTTATCGTGGTTGCGTTGATGCACTAACCAGCAATTATTTGCCAGCCTCGGGAAATCCCCAGCCTTTATTTCTGCAAAATCCGCACTTACCCTTATTGATGGTTTGGCGTCCTATCCCTTACTGTTAACTCACTATATGCACTTGCATATATTTTGTTAATGGGGAGCAAGGATGAAAGTAGCGGTTCTAGGGGGTGGGCATGGTTGTTACGCAGCTGCCGCAGACTTAAGCGAAGCGGGGCACGAGGTTAGCTTCTGGCGTCGCGATACGGCCGCATTGCAGCCGGTTATTGACAGTGGCTATATCACCGTAAAAGACGATGAAGGGCAGCGTGATATTCCAATCGCCCATGTGTGCACTGATATTGCCCAGGCATTGGAAGGCGCACAACTCATTGTGATTCCCACCCCGGCCGTTGCCCAGTTGGATATTGCCCGGGCCATGGCGCCGCATCTGGTCGATGGGCAAGTCGTGTATTTGCCGCCTGGCACGTTCGGCAGTTTTATCATGGATGAAACAATCAAGGCTGCGGGTAGCAAAGCCGAGGTGACCTGGGCCGAGACGGGCACGCTGCCTTGGCTGGTTCGCAAACATGGCCCCAACACGGTGGCGATTACGACCCGGGCAACACGCCTGCCTACCGGTGTATACCCGGCCGTCAGAACTGAGCATGGTTTAAGCGTTATTCGCGCGGCGTTTCCGGTTATTGAACCGTGTGAGGACGCGATGTCGGGTGCGCTGATGAATGCCGGTCCTATTATTCATCCCCCGCTTATTCTAATGAATGCCGCGCCCTTGCAGCATTTCGAGGCATGGGACATTCACAACGAAGGCACGCAGCCGGCCGTCCGGTCGGTTACTGACAAGCTTGATCTTGAACGGATTGCGATCCGGGAAGCGCTGGGTTATGGCGCGCCGCATTTTCCCTTGGCCGATCATTACAACGGCGACCAATGGATGTATGGGGATGTGCATAAAAAGCTGGTGAAAAGCGGCGATTGGCGGGAACATATCGATTTACATCACCATCGTTACATGACCGAAGACACGATGCTGGGGCTGTCGTTCCAGGCATCCGTAGCCGATTGGGCCGGCATTGATGCGCCGATCAGCCAGGGGTTGCTGGCGATTGCAGGCGGCATCGTGGGGGAAGATCTACGCAAGGGGCCGCGTGCGCTGGCAACCCTTGGGTTGGCAGGTTTGGGCAAAGATGATTTGCGTGAACTGCTGTTTACCGGAAAGCCTTGATCATGTCAGCTTCTATTGTCGCAGTGGGTGCAGGGCGCATGGGCAGGGGGATTGCCATGGCTTATGCCATTCGTGGGCAGCGGGTTACTGTGGTGGACTTCAAGCCACGTGAAGCCTCACAGTTTCAGGCCTTGCATCACGATATCGATCAAGAGCTGAACACCGCTTTGCGCCAGCTTGCCGATCTTGACCTGTTCGAAGTAGCCCAAATTGATGTCATCCGCCAGCGGATTCAGGTTGTTGACTTGGCGCATGCAGGCCAGGCACTGGAAACCGCCGGGATTATCTATGAAGGCGTGCCCGAGACGCTTGATGCCAAACGCGATGCCTTGAATCGTATTTGCAAGGATGCGCCCGGCACTGCCATTATTGCCTCAACGACTTCGACCATGCTTGCTTCGGAGCTGGCCGGCATGGTGAGTTGTCCCGAGCGTTTTATGAACGCTCACTGGTTGAACCCTGCCTACGTTATACCGCTGGTTGAGATCAGTGCGCACGACCAAACGAGTCCGCAGGCGTTGGCCGCATTGAAAGAAAGCCTGACAGGCATCGGCAAGGTGCCTGTGCAGTGCGCGTGTTCGCCCGGTTTCATTGTTCCGCGCCTGCAAACTTTAATTATGAATGAAGCGGCGCGCATGGTTGAAGAGGGTGTGGCAACAGTTGAGGAAATTGACCGCGCAACACGTTACGGCCTGGGATTCCGTTTTGCCAGTATTGGCGTGCTGGAATTCATTGATTATGGCGGGAACGATATTCTTTATCACGCCAGCCATTACCTTTCCGACAACCTCGATTCGACCCGATATGCCGCGCCGGACATTATCAAACGATACATGCACGAGGGCAAAATCGGCTTGCGTTCTGCAAGTGGCTTTTTGTCGTATGAGGGCGTTGATTTAAACGCGTACCGGCGTGATGTGCTGGCACGCACTTTGGGCATGCTAAGGCATTTTGGTTTGGACCAAAGCATTCCTTCCACCACTGTTAAGGAAATAAGCGATGAAAACTAAAGTCAAAGCATTACTGGCTTCAACCGCCACGGCAACACTGGCTGCAACCCTTCACGCGCCGGTCATGGCGGCCGACGTGCCCGAGCTTCGGGTTGGCTGGACGATTCCCGCGGAAGAGTCAAAGTACCTGATGATGAAGCGCCCGGAATTGTTCCCTGACCTGGGGAAGGAATACACCATCAAATGGACGCAGTTTCAGGGTACATCGCCTATGGTTCAGGCCATGCGCGCCGACGTGCTCGATTGCGCCACGATGGCGCCCATGTCGATGGCCCAAGGTTATATTGAAAGCGGCTTGAAGCCCTATATTGTCGCCCAACATGCGGCTGAGGAGCCGGGCAGCTTCTCAGTGTACTGGGCGGTGAAGGAAGACAGTCCGATTAAATCGGCCCAGGATCTCAAAGGGAAGGTGATTGGCACCAATGCGTACGGCTCGGGCGTGTATTACCACATGTTGTTGTGGCTGAAAGAAAATGGTCTTGATCCCGAAAAAGACGTAAAAATTGTGGAAACCGGTTTCCCCCCTTCTGCCGACGCGATTCGCTCAGGGCGGGTTGACGCCGGGCCCATGGTGCCGCCATTTACGGTTCTGAATGAAGAAAAGGGCGACTTGCGGCCGTTGTTCAAATTGCTGGATGTGCAAAATCCGAACGTGCAGATTTTTGAAGGTTGCAGTCAGGCCTACACCGATGCCAATCCCGAGGTGGTCAAGGCCTATGTGAAGGACTTGCAAAACGCCATGGCCAAGCTGAAGGAAAACCCCGCGTTGGCCGCAGAGGTTACTTCCGAGATTACCCGCGCGCCGGCGGCTGTTTTTTCCAAGTATCTGCTGACGCCCAAAGACTTCCACAGGGAGCCCAATATGCAGCCGAATATCGACGCGATTCAGGAAACTTTCAATCTTTACTACGACGCTGGCTTTTTGAAGGAATCGCTTGATATCAAAGAGTTTGTTCGTGAAGATATTATTGCGCCGGTCAAGTAAATGATTAGCATCGAGCACCTGAATAAAACGTTTAATACTGCTCGGGGAACGGCGCATCCGGCCCTGGTGGATATCGATCTGCAGATACCCGCCGGTGAGTTTGTGTCGATCCTTGGGCCAAGTGGCTGCGGGAAAAGCACTTTGCTCTACATTGTCGGCGGGTTCGAGCAACCCACCGACGGTGCGGTAAAGGTCGACGACAAACTGATTACCCAACCTGGTCCCGATCGCGGGCCGGTATTCCAGGAATACGCGCTGTTTCCCTGGAAAACGGTCTTGGGCAACGTGGCCTACGGTTTGCGTGAACAGGGTGTGCCCAAAGCGCAGGCCCAGGCTCGTGCGCTTTCATGGCTGGAAAAGGTCAAGCTCGAGAAATACGCGGGCTTTTATCCGCGTGAATTGTCGGGGGGGATGCGTCAGCGGGCGGCCATTGCCCGAACGCTGGCGTATGAGCCCGCCATTTTGCTCATGGACGAGCCATTTGGTGCGTTGGATGCGCATACACGCCTGGTTTTGCAGGCCGAGTTGCTGTCGCTGTGGGAGCAACTGCGTAATACGGTGCTGTTTGTTACCCATGCAGTCGACGAAGCGGTGTATTTGTCTGATCGGGTGGTCGTGCTTACCGGCAGCCCGGGGTCGGTGCGCGAGGTGATTGATATCGACTTGCCGCGACCGCGCGTGCGTGCCGAGTTGCTGCTTAACCGCGACTATCAGAACTACGTGGTGCATCTTGAAAACTTGCTCACCGAGAAGGAGCAGGTGTGAAGCAAACTGTTGGTCGTGCGTTGCGGTGGTACGAGCATCCCGCTGTTGGCATTGTGCTTGCGATACTTTTTCTTGGTCTGCTTTGGTCGGCAGCGTCGCGGTTATTGGGCTTTACGTCGTTTCCAGGCCCGATAGCGGCCGTTAAAGAGCTACGGTTTCTGGTAACTGACCCAAGTGCATTGTGGGCAATTCTGCAATCGGTTGGCCGCATGTTCGCCGGCTATATATGGGCATTGCTGTTTGCCATTCCCCTGGGCCTGGCAATGGGGCGCAGCCGGATCATCTATCAGATTTTTTACCCCCTGGTTTCCCTGGCTTATCCCATGCCCAAGGCGGCGCTGATGCCGATCCTGATGCTTTGGTTCGGCCTGGGCAGTTTTTCTAAAATCTTCGTGATTGCGATGGGCGTGAGCTTACCTGTGCTGTATCACAGTTACCAGGGCGCATGTCGCGTTGAGCGTAAACTGGTTTGGGTTGCACAAGCCATGGGAATGGGGCCGGTTGCCCGTCTGTTCAAGGTTGTTTTACCTGCCGCCCTGCCTGAAATCATGATCGGTTGCCGGGTTGGCGTTGTCATGGCCTTGATCGTGATGGTGTCCTCGGAAATGATTGCGCGTCAGGAGGGCGTGGGCAATTTGCTGTTTACGTCCATGGACATGGCGCAGTACGCAACCGTTTATGCGGCGATCCTGGTGCTGGCAATACTGGGCTTTTTGCTTGACGCGTTGTTCGAACGCGTACGCCGTTATTTAACCCGTTGGGCCGATTCGAATCAGGGGGGCGCATGACTCAAACCATGATGGGTTGGGGACGCTTATGTATTTCCCCTTTGTTCGTGCTGGTTGTCTGGGAAATCGTATGCCGTGCCGGGTTCATTGAGCCACAATTGCTGCCGGCACCAACTTCGATAGCCGTGCGGCTGGTGGAGCAGGCCGCGAGTGCCGAGTTTTGGGGAAACTTTTCCATCACGCTGTATCGGCTGGCCATTGGCTTAAGCCTGGCGGTTATTCTGGGGGTGGTCCTGGGGCTGGCGGCACAATTGTCGCGTTTCAGTGCGGCGCTGCTCGATGCCGTGGTCCGTTTGTTGGCACCCATTCCCAAGATCGCTTTGTATCCTGCTCTTATTTTGATTTTCGGGTTTGAAAATGCCTCGAAAGTGGCCCTTGTTGTAGCCGATGCCTTGTTTCCGGTCTTGATGGCGACCTGGTCGGCGGCGCGCGCAGTTGACCGCAAACTGATTTGGTCGGCGCGGGCCGCGGGCACGTCTAGCGTTGCTTGTTTGTGGAAGGTGACTTTACCTGCGATTGTTCCCACCGTGTTGGCCGGTGTGCGGGTGGCCGGTGTGATCGCCTGCGTTGTGGTGTTCCTGGCGGAAATGATCGCCTCCACCGATGGTCTGGGGCACATGTTAACGGTTGCAGCACGGGCCTATCGAACTTTGGACATGTTTGTCCCGCTGGTTTGGATTTGTATTGTGGGCTTGGCGTTAAACTGGCTGATTGGCAGGCTACAACGTATTGTAGATCGTAGCGGATAATCAGAATCGGGCAAAGCAAGTGAAACCCAGGAAACAAGAGCAAAATTCTACGCACGCTTATCAGGGCCATGAAACTTTTATGCCCTATGTGCTCAACCGCACTACCGGCGCCGTCAATGCCGGCTTCCATGTGTTATTGCGTGAGCACGGCATGACGCTGTTGCATTGGCGGGTATTGGCTTTTCTGCGTGAGACCGACGGCTTGGGTGTGAGTGCCCTGGCCAATGCCGCCGGTGTGGATCAGGCCACGCTGTCGCGCGCGCTTACGGTGATGGAGAAGGCCGGTTACGTGCGTCGTGAACCCAGTGCAACCGACCAGCGCGTGCTGGAAATCCATTTGCTGCCTGCCGGGGAAGAACAATTTAATACGGTGTTGCCGCCGGCCTGGGCTATTTTCGAACGCTCAGTGGAAGGGCTGACCATTGAAGAGCAGCATGAGTTTCAACGCCTGCTGAAGAAGATCTGGGGCAATTTTGTTTGAACTGTGTTTGTGGTTGTCGGGTGCGTCAGGGGGTATGTAAGCGGATACAATGCATACGACTGATGTATCGTAAATCCGAAAGGAGTCACAATGCAGTATCGCAAACTAGGGCATACAAATGTTGAAGTAAGTGCTATCGGCCTGGGTACCATGACCTGGGGCGAGCAAAACAACGAGGCGCAGGCGCACGAACAAATGGATTACGCGTTCGAACAGGGCGTGAACCTGTTCGACACAGCGGAAATGTATCCGGTGCCGCCCAAGGCCGAAACACAAGGCAGTACCGAACGCTACATTGGCACCTGGTTAAAGAAAACCGGGCTGCGCGACAAGATTTTCCTGACAACCAAGATTGCTGGTCCTTCGCGCCAGGCAGGGCGGCCCAGCCATATTCGCGGCGCCACCAACCAGTTCGATCGCCCCAACTTAACCGAGGCGCTGAATGATAGTTTGCAGCGTCTGCAAACAGATTACGTCGACCTGTATCAGTTGCATTGGCCCGATCGCAGCACCATTACGTTCGGACGTCATACGTATCCCTGGGAAGACGAACCCTATACCGTACCCATTGAGGAAGCGCTGGAAGTGCTCAGCGATCTGGTCAAGCAAGGCAAGATTCGCCATATTGGCGTGTCCAACGAAACACCCTGGGGCGTGGCGCGGTTTTTAACCGCGGCCGAACGCCTTGGTTTGGAGCGCATTGTCTCCATTCAGAACCCCTATAACCTGTTGAACCGGACTTTTGAAGTCGGGCTGGCCGAGTTTTCGCATCGCGACAAGGTGGGGCTATTGGCTTACTCACCTTTGGGCTTCGGTACGTTGACAGGCAAGTACGAGGGTGGGGCGCGTCCCGAAGGGGCACGTATCAGCCTGTTCGAACGCTTTGCCCGTTATACCAATGCGCAAGCCGTTGCCGCCACCTCGGCCTACGTGGCGCTGGCAAAAAAGGCAGGTTTGACGCCTACGCAACTGGCACTGGCTTTTGTAAACACGCGTCCGTTCACGGTTAGTAATCTGGTCGGTGCCACTTCACTTGAGCAGCTCAAGGAAAATATCGATAGCCTGAATGTGACCTTAAGCGACGATGTATTGGCCGAGATTGACGCCATCCATTTGAAATATCCCAACCCGGCGCCGTAAAAGCGTAATTTCATGAACGAATACGCTTTTGAGTTGCGTGATGTTGTGCATGAACGCCAGAAACGGATCGTATTGCACAACGTCACGCTGAAGTTGCGAGCGGGTCAGCCAACGTGCTTGATTGGCAGTAGCGGGAGCGGTAAAACTTCGTTCCTGCGTTTGCTCAACCGCCTGGAAAGTCCGGTGTCCGGCGATATTGTTTTTCATGGCCGGCCCATTGAGCATTATCCGGTTCGTCAACTCAGGACGCGTGTGGGGTTTGCTTTTCAGGCACCTGCCATGTTTGAAGGAACCGTGGCCGATAATCTGCTGATGGCCGCGCGCTTTGCCCATGGCAAAATCACTCAGGAGGACCGCGACCGGGTGAGTGACGTGCTGGTTCTGGCCGATTTGAATGAAAGCTATGCGCAGCGCGATGCCGATCAGCTTTCAGGTGGTGAAAGGCAGCGTGTGGCTTTAGCCCGAACCTTGATGACCCGACCTGAGGTGCTTTTGCTGGATGAGCCCACGTCGGCCCTGGATCCCAAGTCGGGCTCGCGCCTGGTGGATGCATTAAGGAAATTGGTTGCTTCGGGGGTCACGGTGGTGATGGCAACGCATCGGCTGGAAGAGGGTGAGGTCCTGGGTGGTGACACCATTGTGTTTGAAGCCGGACATGTGGTTGAACATCGTCAGGCGCGCAATGGTTCCGGAGTCGAGGCCCGTCGTGTCGGATGAGGCCGCATTGAGTTTAGACTGGTTCAACCTGGCGTTGGCAGTTCCTTTAGTGTTGGTCGCCATGGCTTTGTCGTGGTGGCAACGCCTTGGCCTGGGCAAGAGCCTGTTCATCGGTGCAGTGCGTGCCACAGTCCAGCTACTGCTGATTGGCCAGGTGCTGGTGTGGTTGTTCACGACCAGCCGATGGTATTTGGTGCTGGCTGTGCTGCTTGTGATGGTGGTTGCCGCCACGCTGGCCGCGACCAACCGGGTTGAGCAAATCGGCTCGCGCATGTCTTTGCGCTTCTTGTGCGGTGCTGCCATATTAATTGGCTCGGCCCTGACCATGGCTTATCTTGACCTGGTCGTGGTGAATATTGATCCCTGGTATGACCCGCGCTATTTGATTCCGATTTTCGGCATGATTGTGGGGAACGCCATGAATGGTGCGGCCCTGGCCGCTGAGCGTGTACGTTCCGAGTTTGAAACCCGCCGGGATGAAATCGAGGCGGGTCTGGCCTTGGGTGCCAGCCCGGCTCAGGCCAGTGCCCGTGCGGTTCGCCTGGCCATGACGGCCGCCCTGATTCCGACGATTAATGCGTTGGCTGTGGTGGGTATTGTTTCGCTTCCAGGCATGATGACCGGTCAGATTCTGGCCGGGGCTGACCCGACGCAGGCCGTGCATTACCAGTTGATTGTCATGTTTATGCTGACCTCGGCAACGGCGATTACGTCGGTGCTGGTAACCGTGTGGTATCGCAAGCGGTTTTTCACGCAGGCGCAACAGTTGATTGATCTCGGTTAGCCTCGGACACGACGCGGTTCCGGCCTTGTTGCTTGGCTTGGTAAAGCGCTGCGTCGGCACGGGAATATGCCTGCTCAAAATCGGTGCCGGGCGGGCTCCAGCTAATGCCGAAACTGGCCGTTACGCGCTGTTCGGCCTGCAGGCAGTCAAAAGGTTTTCTGGCCAGGGCCTGACGAATGTGTTCGGCAAGCCGGCCTGACTCCTCCAGCGGCATTTTCGGCAGCAGGATCGTGAACTCTTCGCCACCGACACGGCCAATATCGCCCTGTTCATTTACGACAATGCGCAACCGTTGGATCAATTCCTGGATGACGGCGTCGCCGGTTGGGTGGCCGAACGTATCGTTGATGCGTTTGAAGTGATCAATATCAAGCATGATCAGCGACATTGACGCATTGCTTAAATAGGTTCTGGCCAGTTCGAATACGGCACCGCGGTTCAGGGCGCCCGTTAGCGTGTCGTGGCGGGATTTATATTCCAGTTCGGCGCTGAGTTGTTGCAGTTTCGTGTTCACGGCATTGAGCTCGGCTTCGGTACGGTCGCTGTGCCGGATCAGACGATGCATTTCCCGCATGAGCCTTTGGTAATGGTGTGTGAGCTCTGCGAGGGCGTGTCGGTACTGAGCGTTATCCAGCCCGGTTTCGGCCAGCGTGGCCTGTGCTTGCGTTAATACGCCTATTTCAGTTTCGAATAATGCCTTATCCACTTTCAGCCTTGTAATGCGTGATCATGAAAAGTGAGGTCGGGAAAGTCTTCACATAGCTCCTGACCGAATTCGTAAATCGTGTCGTCTTCTTCATCGTGATACCAGTTCAGCACAACGGGGGTGCCGCTTGCCGCTTTACCGTTCAGTGTGTCCAGAAGGGAAAACAGCATTTTGGTACTGGAACTGTTGAAGTACGTTAGTGCAATGTCGACTGTCAATGTTTCGTTCGAGGTATCTTGTCCTGCAAATAACCTGATGCTGTTAATGACTTCGGCCCAGAACAGGGCCGCATTTTCCGGATAAGCTTCGCCTTTGATCAGTAAATGACGTGAGTCAAAACGCAGATCAATTTCGGGTGAACTTGCGGTGGGCGCTATATACATGTTGTTCATCGTCGTTTGGGCGCAGTAAGGTTTTCGGTTTGACGGTTGCTTTTCAGCTAAATCGTCGCTTTCAAGTAAAAGAGCATGTGTTCACTGTTTTCGATCGGCGTGAAATCGAATTCAAGTGGCGCGCTGGCGTCGCGTGCAACAGTCAGCAGGCCCAATCCTGCCCCCTTGCTGTCGTCGGGGGTCTCCGAGCGCAATGTCTTTTTGTATTCGCGCTTGATGTCGTCGATCGTCAGGCTGCGCAGATGTTCGAGCTTTTGCTGTAGTTGGTGCGCTACGGCAGCGTTGACCGGGTTGGCGCAGTGCAAATAGAAATGCCCGCCTTGCGTTGAAATGCAGATGGAGCCGTGCCTGACTTCATTGTTGAACGCCTGGTCGTTGCGCGTTACATAAGCGTCGACCGAATAGTGGATGATGTTCTGCGTCATTTCGATGAATGATGAAAACAATTTGCGTCGTGTTGTATTGGCGGCGCCCACATGCTCGGTTCGCATTTTCACTGCGTCGGATACGGTCGCAATAATGGCTTGCGAGAAGTAGCCTTCATAATAAAAGATGACATTGCGATTCTCGGCACATTGGCAAAAAATGCGCCAGTGCAGGCTGGTGTTTTCATGCTGGGTCAGAACAGTGTCGTGCATAGGCAATTAGTTCGGGTTGGGGCGAAAGCCAAAAAGCGTCAGGTCGTCGCGTCGTGCCTGTGTGCCTTGATATTGACTCAGCGTGGCCATTAGCGATTCAAGCAACGCCGGCGCTGAAAACGTGCGATGCTGCAGCAGTGCCTGACGTACGCGTCGTTTACCGAACGCGATGTGCTTGGCACCGCCAATCTGGTCAATCAATCCGTCTGTGCAGGCAAGAACCAATGTATCCGCAGCCAACTCAGTCGTATGGTTCGTCCATACAGCGCGAGCCGGGGTATCGGCATAACCTAAACCCAAACGCTCTCCACTTAGGGTCGTCAGGTTGTCGCTGCCGTCGGGCAAGATGAACAGCGGCATTTTTGCGTGGGCCGATGTCAAGGTGTTCTGATTGGCGTCGAACCACATGAAAACAGCGTCTGCACCGTCGTTGAACAAGCCTGTTTGTGCTTGCGTATCGTGTTGGCCCAGGGCCAGTTTGATTCCAAGGCTGACTTCAGCCAGCAGAAACGCCGGGTTTTCAGGGCCATGGCGGTCGAGTGCATGGCGTAATGACGACGACGCAATCAGGGTTAGAAAAGCGCCCGGTACGCCATGACCGGTGCAGTCGGCGATGGCAGCGAACCAGCCATTGGGAAAAGCCTGGAAATGATAGAAATCACCCCCCACGACATCGCGTGGTTCCCAGATGATGGCGGCATCGTTTAACGTGGATTGCAATGATTTAAGCGATTCGCCCAGCATGCCTTTTTGGATTGCACTGGCATAGTCGATGCTTTGCATTACCTGCCGGTTTTTCTCAGTTTGCAGGTCGACCAGAAGATGCATGAGATCAAGCCCTGATCCCACGCCCACAAACCGGCTGCCGTCCACAATGATAAAGCCGTCCGCCAGGGTTTTATTGCCCGACTCAACCGCCTGTGCCGCCAGGGTTTCAATGGGGGTTTGTACGTCGGCAATCAAGGGGGATTTGTCCATAAAAGCAATACAGCTTTTCTTTTCGTACAGTTCCCGGTAGTACGGCTTGGACATCTGCGACATAAAGATATTTCTGCTGATCAAGCCAATGGGCCGGTTGTTTTCCAGCACCGGCAGGCTGATCAGGTCGCGGTGTTCGCCCAGAATGTGCAATACATCGGCGTTCGTCATGTCGGACGTGATGAATGGCACCTCGATCACCAGCATTCGGGCGGTAGGGCGCTGCGGCATGGAATAGGGGGAAGATGGCACGCTGAAAAGGTATTACCGTTGTTTGTATCGAGCAACTAAGCGCATCATAGTGTTTTCTTATGACTATTATGTGACGGCTTTGTTTATGCGCGGCGTGCCTGCCCCGGGACGATGGGTTTGCGCTTGTACCCCGACTACATATCCTGCATGTGGTTGTCCATGCGAGTCAGGACGTCGCATAATAATGTCCGTTCTTCTTCGGTCGCAACCTCAAGTGCATACGTCATGATTTCGTGCGCCGAAGGCCATGCCTGTTCGTAATGGCGTTTGCCTGTTTTGGTCAGGTAAACCCGCATATACCGGCTATCGTCCTTGTCTTGCCTGCGCTGTACCAGCTTGCGCGCCTCCATTTGGTCCACAACCCGGCTCAGCGCCGGCTGGCGCATCACGATACTGCGGGCAATGTCGCCAATTTGCTGGCCATCATTATCGAAAAGCACCTGCAGAACGCGAAAGTGCGCATAGGTCAGGTCAAGCTTGCGCAGAACAGAGTCGCGCAACACCTGATCCATTCTGAAAATAACGCAGGCCATCCGGAAGGCAATGTTCCGTTGCAGGCTCCAGTCTTCATCGGTTAGGGCAGGTGTTGTTTGATCTGTCCTGGGTTGCTTTGCACGTCGTTTTGTAGCCATGTCTAGACTTATTTTTTTCGATTAAAAAAACCGTTATTCATATTCGCGGGTTCGGATAATTTTACGCGTTTAGTTGCTTTGATATTAGTGTTTTTACTAAGTATATTACATTACATATGTATTGACATGACTATTTCATCCTCTTATAGTTTTCTCATTCAAGTGGACCTCAACGAAGGAGACAGTTATGGATGCAGGTACAGCCACTGCGCAAGAACATCGTTATTTTCGGCCTCGGCGTCTCGGGCATGTCAATCTGTGGGTTGACGACCTGAAGATATCAGAACGCTTTTACAGCGAGGTTTGCGGGTTGAACGTTGAGTTCACGGAGCCGGATCTCATTGCCACTTTTCTTGGTACAGGCCACACGCCGCATGATCTTGGCATGATTCAGAAGACAAACGGGGTTGACCGTTATGGCAGGGATGGCCTGCTGCAGTTGCCGGGTACCATCGGCTTGCACGCCGGGCTCAATCACCTGGCCTGGGAACTTGACAACGAGGCGGATCTGGTCAAGGCCTATCGGCATCTCAAGCAGGATGAAATTGAAACGGACATCACCGTAGATCATCAGGTGGCGCACAGCGTCTACATGTTCGATCCCGACGGCAATTACAACGAGTTTTATTGCGATACCGTCAAGGATTGGCGCAACGTGCTTAACGGACCAATGGAGTTGCTTACCAGCCACTGGGATCCCCTGACGGCCGAAGGTTTTACCGAAGGGCGCTACGAGCGCAATCCCGTACTAAGAACCGTCGAGGGCGCTGCAGTTCATCCCTGGAGGTTGACGCACGCCACGCTTCAAACGGCAGATGTGGCCCGTCTGGTTGATTTTTATACCAGCGTTGGCGGACTGCACGTTGTTGCCCGAGACAATGATGTTGTCTATTTGGGCGCTGCGCTTTCTGAGTACGACTACAACCTGGTTCTGGTGCCGCATGAGACAGCGGCTTATCACCATGCGTCATTCCAGTTGAAGGATGAAGCTGCGCTTGCCGATGCAAAAGCCGCATTGGCCAGGGCAGGCGTTGAAATCATCCGTGAAGCGGATTTGCCGTGGAAGCAGAGCATCTATTTGCGTGACCCCGACGGTATGTTGAGCGAGTGGTATGTTGCGCGTCGCGACACACGCGACCTTGCCCAGTGTGGTGACGTACCTTTGGCTTTCGCGGTGTAGGAGCTAGGTATGAGTAAAAAACTACACGCAATTATCTCGGGTGGCGGTATCGGTGGTCTGGCTACGGCTGCGGCTTTGGCTCAGCGCGGTTGGGATGTCACGGTTTATGAACGTCAGGATGCCTTGCGTGCCGTGGGGGCAGGTATTTATATATGGGAAAACGGCCTGCGGGTGCTTGAGGCATTGGGTGCCTACGAAGAAGCTACGGCAGGCGCATTCAGGGGAACGCATTTTGAGCAGCGCGATAATCATGGAAATATTATTGAGTCTGCGCGCATCGAAGAAAACAAGCGGCTGCTGACTGTACCCCGTAGTGCCTTGCTCGATGCTTTGAAGCATGCCTGTCTGCGTGCCGGCGTCAAGGTCGTCACCCGGGCAGAAGTCATTGGCGCAACGGCTAGGGGCGAGTTGCTGTTCGCAAACAACGATACTGTGCAGGCTGACCTGGCGATTGGTGTTGATGGCGTTTGGTCTCGGGTGCGCTCCTCACTTGGCCTGGAGCTCTTGCATGAACAAACACGTGAAGGTGCGCTGCGCACCATGATTCCCGCCCAGCCTGGTGATTTTGGGCCGGATGAATTGGGTAAGTACATTGAGTGCTGGAATGGTGATCGACGTATGCTGATTACCCCGGTTAGCGAAAAAGAGACTTACCTGGCACTGACGTGTCCAAAAGAAGATACGCGCGGCCGTTCTATTCCCATCGACAAAGACTTGTGGATTGAGGCTTTTCCGCAGCGAAAGCATCTTATCGAGCGTATTGGCGCCGAGCCGGTCAACTGGGGTGTATACAGCATCACGCGATGCAGCGCCTGGTCTGCCGGACGCACGGCCATTCTGGGCGATGCCGCTCATGCGCAGCCCCCGAATCTGGGGCAGGGCGGCGGCATGGCCATGCAAAATGGCTTGTCGCTCGCTGTGCACATGCAAGGCCTAACCGACAGGCGTGATATTCCGCAAGCGCTTGAGCGTTGGGAAAACAAAGAGCGAGAACTCATTGAACACTGCCAGCGCTGGGCCATTCTTTATGGGGAGGTAACGTACCTGCCCGACGAGATCAGAACAAAAGTGATGCGCGGCGCCATGAGTGACCCATGGGTGGCAGGACAGGTGTTTCGTGCGGCAAATCATATTCCAACAGGTACTACCGAGTAGGTAACTAAACCCTCGCAACAATGCGATGGCAACAGGAGATAGGCATGAAAACGATCAGGAGTTTTGCGCGTTTGGCGCTGGCGACATTGGCACTGTCGGTTACCGCTACCAGTTTTGCGGCAGAGCCAGTACGGATTGGGTTCGGAATTTCCAAAACGGGTGCGCTTGCACCCACGGCGGCAGGACCTCTGGCCGCTTATGAATTATGGAAAGACCAGGTTAATGCCCAAGGCGGGCTCGACGTGGCAGGGACAAAGCGGCCGGTTGAGTTTGTGGTTTACG
Organism: Pusillimonas sp. UBA3987; assembly: GCA_002384935.1. Classification (GTDB taxonomy): domain Bacteria; phylum Pseudomonadota; class Gammaproteobacteria; order Burkholderiales; family Burkholderiaceae_B; genus Neopusillimonas. Next base: position 9,138 of record DGCD01000016.1, on the reverse strand, counting down.
ACGATCAGTCAGACAGCGGCAAAGAGGCGGCCATCTATGAAAAGCTGATTACCGATGACAAGGTTGATTTGTTGCTTTCGCCATGGGGCTCGCACAACCATTTTTCGATTGTCGGTGTGCTTGAAAAACATGCGTTTCCGATGGTGGGCAGCACGGCAGCTTCACAGCAGATTCGCTCGCTGAAAGCGAAAAACATCTGGTTTCCCACCTCTGCGATACCGGACAAGAACGGCGTCGAGATGGCCCGCATGCTGAAGGACCTGGGTGTGAAGACGGCAGCCGTGGCAACCGTGCAAATTGGTTTTCCGATGGAGAATCGCCAGGAATTGCTGCCCGCGTTGAAAGAGGCGGGAATCGAGGTGGTGCTTGATCAGCAGTATGCGCCGGGTGTTAAGGACATGACCGGAATTCTGGCCGATATCAAACGTTTGAAGCCAGACGCCGTCATTGGCCTGTCTTATCCGCCTGATGCCATTTTGTATATGCGTGGCGCACGCGAGCAGAATATAGAGGCGCCGTTTCAGTTTCTGCTTGTTGGTCCCACTGCCGCGTTTTTCAGCGACATGTTCGGCGATAAGCTCGATAACATCGTGACCATGGGTCACTGGTCTCCTGAAAAAGCCGATTGGCCGGGTGCTCGCGAGTTCTTTGAGGCGTACAAAGAAAAGACGAATGAGACACCTGATTACCTGGATGCCGTCCTTACCTATGTTTCCTGCCAGATATTGGAACAGGCGGTGGCCAAAGCCGGTCTGGATAAAGACGCCCTGCGCGAAACCATTGCGTCCGAGACTTTCTCAACCATTAATGGTCCCATCAGCTTCAATGGCGTGCAGAACGATGTCACACCCACCATGTTCCTGCAGTTTCAAGATGGTGTAGCCCAGATTGTTCACCCGCCCGAAATGGCGACCGCTGAATTTAAACCCAAGCAGCAGTGGGGGCAATAGGGAAGATGGCAAGCTTGTTTTCGTTCGAGCTGCTGATCGCTACCTTGGCATTGGCTTCGGTCTATGCCTTGGTGGCATTAGGGCTGAATCTGATCTATGGCGCAATGCGGCTGCTTAATGTTGCGCACGGCGAAATCATGATGCTGGGGGCTTACGTTACTTTCTGGCTGTTTACAGCGTATGAGGTATCGCCTCTGGCGTCTATGTTCGCAGCCATGTTGGCGGCAGCAGTATTGGGCTGGCTCTGTTATGAACTTTTGATACGTCGCTTGTCCAGCACGCCGGCCCTGGTGCAACGTATCGAAGCAAACTCTTTGCTGGTGTTTTTCGGCCTGTCTGTCATCTTGCAGAACCTGGGCGCTTTGCTGTTTTCCGCCAATGCGCGCAGTTACAGCTATATGGATACCATTGTGCAGATTGGCGATGTCAGCATCGCGTTGAACCGCCTGCTTATCATCGGCGTCAGCGCCATTGCGACGGTAGTCGTGATGTTGTTCCTGCGTTTTGGCATGACCGGGCTTGCGATACGCGCGCTTATTCAACAGCGTGATGCTGCCTCCCTGGTGGGTGTGCCTGCCGACAAGGTCAATCGAATTATTTTCTGTCTTGGTTTTGCCTTGGCAGGTCTGGCCGGGGCGTTGGTCAGCATGGTTGAAAGTATCACGCCGTTCGCCGGTTTTCCTTTCACGATTGCCGCGTTCTTTGTGATTATCCTGGGCGGTCTGGGATCAATCGGCGGTAGTGTTATTGGGGCATTGCTGTTGGCTTGCGTTGAGGTGTACGGCGCGGCCCTGACATCACCGGCATATCGCTCGATCTTGCTGTATGGGGTATTTATTCTCGTATTGTTTGTTCGTCCCCAGGGTTTGTTTGGCAGGAGGCTGGCATGAACCGTCTGCGTTTTTCTGATTTGACTGGCTGGTTCGCGCTGCTGATCGTGCTGGCTGTTTTGCCGGCCGTGCTGGGCTCGTATGGCCAGGGTGTCATGTTGCAACTCTTTGGCTGGATTGCCTTGACGGCGAGTTGGGTGGCATTTTCCGGCATGACCGGCTATATCTCGCTGGGCCATGCCGTTTTTTACGGCCTGGGTGGCTATGTAATGGCTTTGAGTTGGATGACCTTGCCCATTTGGGCAATTCTTCCGCTTGCCGCCATAGTGGCTGCGCTGTTCGCATTGCTTGTCGGGTTGCCGGCATTGCGCGTACGAGGACCTTACTTTGTCATTCTGACCTTCGGCCTGGCAGAGTTTGTTAAGTACATTGTGGTGGCAATTGAATCTTCATTAGGCATGAGTGGGCGCCTGTTGCTGGGTGGGCCCGATGTCATGGTGCTCAGCTACGGTATGTTGGGCTTGGCCGTGCTTTCCGTGGTTCTGGTCATGGTGCTGCGGCACTCCCGTCTGGGCATGGCGTTGTGGTCGGTGCGTGAAGACGAAGTGGCTGCAACAACGCTGGGTGTGCCGGTTACGAAGGTCAAGTTGATTGCGTTCATCCTGTCGGCCGGCATTCCCGCGATGGTGGGTGCGCTAACTGTGTTGCGCTCAACTTACTTTGAGCCAATGCAGATGTTCAACCCGATGACCTCATTCACGATTGTGACAATGGCAATTATCGGGGGCAGCGATCGGCCGGCCGGTCCTGTGCTGGGTGCTGGTTTCATTATGCTGTTGTCTGAGTTGCTTTGGTCGCGCGCGCCGGAATTCTACATGGTGTTACTGGGCGTGCTGCTATTGAGCTTCGTGCTGTTTGCGCCAGACGGCATCGTGGGTAAGTGGCAGGCGCGTCGTCGTTCGAACGGGGGGGTGTCATGAGCAGTATTTTGGAAGTTCAGGGGGTCTCCCGTCGTTTCGGCGGCGTCGTTGCCGTGCGAGATGTCAGTTTTCAAATGCGAAAGGGGGAAATGCTGGGTTTGATGGGTGCCAATGGTGCAGGCAAAACGACGCTGTTTTCCATGATTGCAGGCAATGTCGCGCCAAGTGACGGAAGCATTCGCTTTGAGGGTAAGCGGGTCCCCGCCCGCGCAGAGCTGGCAAGCCAGATGGGAATTGCGCGCACCTTCCAGATTGTTCGGCCATTTCAGCAAATGAGTGTTCTGGAAAATTGTATGGTTGGGGCGTTGTATGGGCATGCCCGGTTGCGTCGGCTGAAGTCGGCCGAACATGTCTGCCTTGATTTGCTTGAGGAGGTCGGCCTGGCGGCTCATGCGCACAAACCGGCTGCGACGTTGAACCTCGCCAGCCGCAAGCGCCTTGAGATTGCCCGTGCATTGGCAACCCAGCCCAAGTTGCTCCTGCTGGACGAGGTGCTGGCAGGTTTGAATGCAACGGAAGTCGATACCGCCCTGGCGCTAATAACGCGCGTCAAGGAGCGCTATGACCTGAGCATTATCATTATTGAGCATGTCATGAAGGTTTTAATGAGAATGAGTGATCGTATTGTGGTGTTGCACGAGGGAAGCAAGCTCATGGAGGGCGTGCCCGATGAGGTGGGCCGTGATCCGCAGGTCATTAAAGCGTATCTCGGAGAGCAGCATGGCTAGTGTTCTTGAAGCGACTGACGTGTCCGGGGGCTATGGAGAAATCCAGATACTGAAGCAGGTATCGGTTTCACTCGAGTCGGGCAAGGTAACGGCTTTTGTTGGCAGCAATGGCGCCGGCAAGACAACTTTGATGAGGTTGCTTTCGGGGTTGATACCCATATCGCGGGGGCAGGTTCGGCTGGATGGAAATACACTGAATGCGATGTCGACGCCCGAGCGTCTTGCGCGAGGGTTGTCGCTTGTACCCGAGGGGCGGCTGGTGTTTCCCGATTTCTCGGTAGCGGAAACGCTGCGCATTGGGGCCTATTCCTCGCATGCGCGACAAGGGTGGCGCGAGCGGGCCGATCAAATGTATGAATTGTTTCCCCGTTTGCGCGAACGTCGCACCAGCCTGGCAGGGTTCTTGTCCGGCGGCGAGCAGCAGATGCTTGCCTTGGCCAGAAGCTTAATGGCCAGGCCGCGTGTGCTGCTGCTGGATGAACCCACCCTGGGTCTGGCGCCTACAATGGTTAAAGAGTTGCTCTCGATTTTGTCTGATATTCAACAAACGGGTGTTACTATCGGGCTGGTTGAGCAAAATGTTCACGCGGCTTTAAGCATGGCTGATTATGCTTATGTTCTGGAAGACGGCGAAGTGGTGATGCATGGGCAGAGCAGTGAATTGCTGGCATCGCCGGCCTTGAAAGCAGCCTACATGGGCACGGATTATTAACAAGTAAAGTATTACTTTAGTGCCGAAAACAAAGGCCGCGAATGCGGCCTTTGTTTGTTTTTCAGTCTTTGTAAAGGAATGATTATTTATAAAGCTTACGCATTATTGGCACTGGCAACGCTTTTTTGGGCGGCGAACTCAATTGCAGGCAAGTTCGCGGTGGGACATGTATCGCCGATGGTCATTGTCACGATTCGTTGGGCGAGCGTGATGGTGGCGTTGTATTTATTCAAGAAAGATCAAATTGCAGCAGATTGGGCGGTGATTCGTCCGCGGTTGTCGTATTTATTGATTCTGGGGGCGATTGGCTTTACCGGGTTTAGTGTTGCGTTGTTTTACGCACTTATCTATACCACTGCGGTTAACGCCAGCATCATGCAGGGCGGTACACCGCTATTTGTGTTTGCAGCCAGCTTTATTTTGTTTTCCAGCCGTATCGTTAAAGAGCAGGCATTTGGATTTATTTTGTCGTTCCTAGGGGTGATTATCGTCGCCGTGCAGGGAGACCTGGCCAACTTGTTTGCTTTGAATATTAATTTTGGCGATGCCCTGATGCTTCTTGCGATCCTGTCTTATGGGATCTATACCGCTGCATTGCGTAGCAAACCCAATATTCACTGGACAAGTCTGATGTTCGTGCTGTGTCTGGGAGCGACATTGGCCTCGTTACCTTTGCTGGTTATTGAGGCGGTGCAAGGTTTTACAAAATTGCCTGATTCCCAAGGGTGGCTGGCTGTTGCGTATATTGTTATCTTTCCATCCCTCTTGGGGCAGGTTTTTTTCATTAGAGCTGTTGAGCTTATTGGTGGAAACCGAGCCAGCCTGTTTATAAATCTGTTGCCTATTTGGGGGGCGTTGCTGGCCATTACATTAGTTGGAGAGACGTTTCATTTGTATCACGCAGCGGCGCTGGCACTAATATTCGCTGGGATCGGGCTAGCTGAATATGGTGGGCGTAAGTTGGGCAGATTAAATCAGTCTGGCTAGAATTATCATGGCTCGCGAGTCGGTTAAAGGGGTAAAACAATGACGAGTCAGGGTGAGATGCCGCCCTGACTCGTTTGGGAAAGGGCTAAATCGCTTAGCTCTGGTGGTAAATCTGTGACCCTTTTTTCACAAACTCAATGGCTTTCTCCTGCATACCCTGTTGCAGGGCTTGCGCTTCTTGCAGGCCCTTTTTCTTTGCATATTCGCGCACGTCTTGCGTGATTTTCATGCTGCAAAAATGGGGTCCGCACATTGAACAAAAATGCGCCACTTTCATCGAGTCCTTAGGAAGCGTTTCGTCGTGAAAGTCTTTGGCCGTGTCAGGGTCGAGTCCTAAATTGAATTGATCATCCCAGCGGAACTCAAAACGGGCCTTGGATAGCACGTTGTCCCGTATGGCTGCGCCCGGGTGGCCTTTGGCCAGGTCGGCCGCGTGCGCTGCAATTTTGTAGGTGATGATGCCGTCTTTCACATCCTTTTTGTTGGGCAGGCCCAAATGTTCCTTGGGCGTTACATAGCACAGCATGGCAGTGCCGTACCAGCCGATCAGGGCGGCCCCGATGCCGGAAGTAATATGGTCGTAGCCCGGCGCAATGTCCGTTGTCAGCGGCCCCAGCGTATAAAAGGGGGCTTCATGGCAATGCTCCAGTTGCATGTCCATATTTTCCTTGATCAGGTGCATGGGCACATGGCCTGGCCCCTCCACCATGACTTGTACATCGTGTTTCCAGGCCACCTGGGTCAATTCGCCCAGCGTTTTGAGCTCGGCAAATTGTGCCTCGTCGTTGGCGTCGTATCCCGACCCGGGCCTGAGCCCATCGCCCAGGGAAAAGCTAACGTCATACGCTTTCATGATGTCGCATATGTCTTCGAAGCGTTCATAGATAAAGCTTTCCTTGTGGTGCGCCAGACACCATTTGGCCATGATCGATCCACCGCGCGACACAATACCCGTCATGCGGTTGGCGGTCATGGGAATGAAGGGGAGTCTGACACCGGCGTGAATCGTGAAGTAATCCACGCCTTGTTCGGCTTGCTCAATGAGCGTGTCTCGAAAGATCTCCCAAGTCAGTTCCTCGGCCTTGCCGTCCACTTTCTCCAGTGCCTGATAAATCGGCACGGTGCCAATGGGTACCGGCGAGTTTCGGATGATCCATTCGCGGGTCTCGTGGATGTTCTTGCCGGTCGACAAGTCCATCACGGTGTCGCCACCCCAGCGAATTGCCCAGGTCATTTTTTCAACTTCGTCGCTGATGTTTGAGCTTAGGGCCGAATTGCCGATATTGGCATTAATCTTGACCAGGAAGTTGCGGCCGATTGCCATGGGTTCGCTTTCCGGGTGATTGATGTTTGCCGGAATAATCGCCCGGCCCCTGGCGATTTCGTCGCGTACAAACTCGGGTGTGATCAGGTTCGGAATCGCGGCGCCGAATGACTGGCCCGGATGCTGATGCAGCAAGCGAGCCGCCATTTTTTCCCCGTCGGGGCCGGTTGCGCGCAGCATTTCCACGTAGCGTTCGCGCTGCAGGTTTTCACGGATCGCGACAAACTCCATTTCGGGCGTGACAATGCCGCGGCGGGCGTAATGCATTTGCGTTACGTTCTTACCTGCTTTGGCACGGCGCGGCTGGCGCTTCAATTCGAAACGCAACGCGTCAAGCGCGGCGTCTTTTTGCCGGGTCTGGCCGTACTTGCTGCTGGCGCCCTCCAGTTGTTCCGTGTCGTCGCGTTCTGCGATCCAGTTGCCACGCATGGCAGCCAGCCCCTTGCGGATGTCGATTTTCACCGACGGGTCGGTGTAAGGGCCGCTGGTGTCATAAACGGTCAGCGGCGGGTTCTTTTCACCACCGAACATGGTGGGTGTATCGCCTTGCGAGACTTCGCGAAATGGCACGCGAATATCGGGGCGAGAGCCTTGCTGATAGACCTTGCGTGACTGGGGAAGCGGGGCGATGGCCGCGGCGTCGACTTCGGCGCGGGCTGCTGAAAAAGTGGAATTGGTACTCAAGATGTGCTCCAAAAAAAGAACTATGGAGCCGATAGGGAAGAAACCCGCTGTATCGGGTGACGTGAGGCCAAACGATGCCAGCGAGTGCGCTCCCAGCATCGGCATTATCCGTACTGGTACGAAGGGCCTGTCTCAACCCGCCAGAAAACCGGCGAGTACCCCTGCGTGGGTATCAGTGTAAAGGATATTGCCTGTGGTGTGCCTGCTGATGGTTTAAATCAGGTGTGCAAAACGCGAGTGATCAGCGTTCTTTACCGGGCTTTTGAACGAAATCGCCGTCGACATAAAACCATTGATTGTTCTCACGTACGAATCGGCTGACTTCGTGCAATCGGTTTGCCTGTCCGTTCAAGCGCGAGCGCGCAATAAATTCCACGGTGGCATGATCGGCGTCTTGTTGCGCATGAGTGCGCAGTTGAAGACCCAGCCATTTCAAGCCTGGCGGGTTGGGTCCCAAATGGGGTGGACGTGTGTCGGGGTGCCAGGTGTCCAGCAGGTAATCCAGTTCGTTCAGCACAAACGCGCTGTATCGCGATCGCATCAGTGTGGGCGCATCGGGCGCCATCAGGCGTTGCACACCGTAATGCCAGCGCTTGCAACAAGCCTCGTAGGCGGTTCCGCTTTCGCAAGGGCACAGGTTCGAAGGTGAAACGATATGGCTTTTTTTCATGGAAGGAATATTTATCTGCGCAGTTGATAGTATGGCAAGAGCAGATGGACTCGATTATATTCTGGTGATCTCCTGGACATGGCAACATGAATCATTAAACCAAGCGATTTCGACTATTTAACAATGACGCAGATCAAATCAACGCAAATTCAACTGATTGAAAAGAAATTCGAAAAGCCTATTGGCGGCTCCGGTGTAACCGGAGTGGACATCATCGTTGCCACTTTACGCGATACGGATGGTGTAGAGGGCTTGGGGTTTTCCTACGTGATTGGCGGGGGTGGCGCAATCATTGCACAACTTGCCCAAGCACAAGCCGCCCGGTTTCTTGATGGCAAGTCATTGCAAGCGCCCGCCGTTCATTGGGCGCAGATCAAAAAGAGCTTTAACCGAACGGGCGATGGGCCGAACATGCTGGCGCTTGCCGCGTTGGATGTAGCGCTGTGGGATTTGACGGCGCGACGCAATAACGAGCCGCTGGTGCACACCCTGGGGGGAGACATTGGCTCAGTGCCGCTTTATGCCAGCGGTGGCTTCAGCCCCAAAGCCACGCCCGAGCAAAGCGCTGAACTTGCAGCGAAGTACATTGAATCGGGGTATGTCGGCGTCAAGCCGCGCGTTAATGCCGATGACGGTGATGAACAGGTTTTGCGTGCGGTGCGCGACGCTATTGGGCCTGATGCCCGATTAATGGCCGACGCCAATGAAAAAGGAAATATCGAATCCGCTTCCAGATTGCTTGCGCAGGCCGTTGAATACAACCTGGATTTCATCGAGGAGCCGCTGCCGTCGGATGACATCTTGGGTTACCGGCGTCTTGCCCGGCAAAAAAATGCAGTGAGAATTGCTGCTGGTGAGCACTATCAGGGTTCCGATCGTTTTGTGGTGGCGCTGGAGGATGAAATTGCAGGCGTGATTCAGCCCGACCTTGCGATGGCAGGCGGTTTAACGCCGTGTCTGGAAGTGGCGCGCATGGCGGCGCTCAAAGGCGTAACGGTTGCGCCCCATTTCCTGCCAGGGTTGTTCGTTCATTTGGCGGGTAGTTTCAATGGCGTGCTTTTACTGGAGGAGTTCCCCATTATTGAAGACGCATTCGAAGGGTGGCCCGACCGCGAAAACGACGGCACGCTTCGTGCCAGGCCGTGTCCTGGACATGGTTTGTCGTTAAAGCAGTGAACGCTGGCTCTTCATCATAAAAGGGGGACGACCGGTATTCATTAAACTTGTTTTTTCGACGAACAGGCTTAATGGAGGTAATACCGATGTCCCCAAT
>DGCD01000006.1 GCA_002384935.1 Pusillimonas sp. UBA3987 | reverse complement strand
CCTGACGGTGCGACAGTCGAGGGAGCGACCCAGCTGGCCAATGGGGACTGGTACATCGAGAACGCAGGCGGCGCATCGCCGTTGAGCACATCGGTCAGTATTCAGGTGCCGATCGGTACTGAACCTTTCACAGTGCAGGCAACGGCATACTCCAGTGAAGGGGCGGCGCAATCGGGCGGTGAGGCCCAGGCCAGCACACAAACCGATGTGTTTATCGACTTGAGCCCTGAAGCGGATGCCCCCGAGTTGTCGATTTCTGTTGGTGAACCGACGGTAACGTATAGCGACACCACACTTGAAATTGAATTGTCGGGCAGCCGGTCGTTCACCTTCGAAAATGGTGAGGTGGATACAAGCGGCAAAGTGACAGTTCGTTATTTGGACGAAGGTGACGTCGGGCAGGATAATAAACGTTCTGACGTTTACGTGGTGCGGGGTGACATTACGTCCGAGATGGATGGCCTTATGGTGAATGGCGCATCCGGCGGGAAAAAGGATGTCGATGTCATTTTCCTGAGCAAGCCGCGTGACGCCTACATTATTACGCCTGCTAATGGTCAGAGCTGGGCAATGATCAGTGATCGCGATACCGGGCAGTCCATTCAGTATCACAAGATTGACGATATCGTTTTCGGTGATGGAACTTCGTACTATGGCGAGGCTGATACTTCTTATGAGGCGTCAGGATATGAAACGCGTTCGGTCGATGTCTCCGTTGAGCTTGCTGATAATGACGGCAGTGAAACGCTTTCTGCCGTGGTTCTGTCTGGCATACCCGCGACGGTCACTTTAAGCGCGGGTGAATTGCAGCAAGACGGCACTTGGATCGTTGCGATTGATGACCTGCCAGACCTCACAATGACAACGCCATTGGGAACTGACCCATTCACCATTGTTGCAACGGTGACGTCGACAGAGTCGGTGGGAGGCGATTCGGAAACGGTGACAGATGAAGTGCTGGTGGAGCCAGTTACGGTTGACAGTCAGCAGTCTGATGGGAACGACGACGATGACGACGACGATGACGACGACGATGACGATGATGATGATGATGATGATGATGAGGACGATGACCATGACGATCACCATGGCCATCATCATGATCGCGACGAATCCGTAGACGCTTCAAACGACGTTGCAGTTTTCGGCAATCACACCAACGACACGCTTGAGGGTGGCGACGGTGACGATTTGTTGGTTGGTGGTGACGGAGATGACACTCTGATTGGTGGTGCCGGATCCGATGTGTTGTTCGGTGGTGCTGGCGATGATGTCTTCAAATGGGAGCTTGCTGATCCTGATGACCCAGCGTCTACAGACGTCGTGAAGGATTTTGGTTTGGGTGGAGCAGATCCCCTTGGGGCCGACCAGCTTGACCTTAGCGATCTGTTGTCTGAATCCAATTTGGAGGGCGATATCACTGAATACCTGCACATTGGTCTTAATGAAGAAAATGGAATGACCAGTACGGTGATTAAAGTCTCTACCACGGGCGAATTGGGCGCCGACGGCAGTGGCTACGATCATGAAATTGTGATTGAAAATGCCGACCTGATGGGATCGTACACTGACCAAAACCATTTAATTCAGAATCTGATCAACGATGGGAAACTGAAGGTAGACTCTTCGTCATGATGCATGTCCGCAGCGGCGGGCCTTGTTAGGGTGTCGGGCTTGCCGCTGCTGTTGCGATTGCAATCGGTTCTGTTGAAAAAATACGTTTACAATCCGTTGCATGCGCTCACCGAACACGCTTGCATGCGTTTTTTCATGTCGAAACTGGTTGCCCGTTATTGGGCTGGCTGCGCTATTACTGCTTCCGGTATTTTCCAGTGCACAAGATCCAGCGCTTTTTAGGACGAAAGCGCTGGCTGAGCAAGCCCGGCGTCTTTATGGTGCTGAAGGGCAGGCCGCAATTGGCAATTGGTTCAGCATGCTGGAAACGGCTCAGGGCCTGGCTTCAACGGCGCAGTTGTCGCTTGTGAATCGGTTTTGGAACAGGTCCGTGCGTCAGGCAGAGGACCGCGACGTATGGAGTCAAACGGATTTCTGGGCAACGCCACTCGATAGCCTGGGCAAGGGGTTGGGTGATTGTGAAGACTTTGTGATTGGTAAGTATTTTTCCTTGATCAGCCTGGGCGTATCGCCCGATAAACTTCGATTTATTTATGTCCGGGCCCAGGTGAATGATGTCGCCATTGCGCATATGGTGCTGGGCTACTATGAAACGCCCACGGCGGAGCCATTGGTTCTTGACAGCCTGATCGACACGATTGAGCCGGCACGCGAACGCAATGATCTAACGCCGGTTTTCAGTTTTAACGTACAGGGGATCTATGTGCCGGGTGCAAAGCCCGCATCAGTTGATCAAATCGGGCGGTGGCGCACGCTAATGCAAAGAATGCGAAGCCAGGGGTTCACACAATGAGCGGATATATGATGCTTTTTACAGGGTTCGGGTTATGTCACTTCTAAAACAATTGCTGCTTAGTGTGACGTTGGTGATAGCGGGTATTCTGGCGGGGACGTTGCTTGTCAGCCTTGATACAGCACGACAATACCTGGCAGATGAACTTCAGGCGCAAAACCGGAATGCCGCTTCAACACTTGCGTTACTGATGTCGCAGCCGGGGAATCAGGATCGAGCCACCCGGGAGTTGCTGATTACCGCATTGTTCGATAGCGGGCAGTTTGAGCAAATCGCCTTCACGTCGACTTCAAAAGAGGAGGTCTTCCTTCTTGAGCGTGACAGGACGGCTCAACCGGAAGCGGTGCCCGACTGGTTTTCGAGCCTGGTCACCCTTGACGCGAAAGCGCAAGTGCGGGAAGTGACCGACGGCTGGCAGCCGATTGGTACGATTTCAGTCATGTCTGACGATCAATATGCTTTGCAATCACTTTGGAATAGTGTGTTTCGTCTGCTATTCATTGTGGTTGGCGTAGGAGTTATTTGGGCCTTGTTTGCGATTGTCGTGGTTCGCTGGTTCCGTCGCGCATTGAAACGGGAGATTACCGCACAGTTGGAAGCAATCGGTGCGAACGGACAGTCGGTTCCTGCGCTTACTGAGCCTGTCGATTCGAATTTCAGTGAGCTGGATGATGTTTCCGATGCCATTGGACAGGTGCGGGAACGGATCAAGGCAACCCAGGCTGAGCTCGATAGTCGTATCGAGTCGTTGGAACTCGAGCTGAATCGCGACCCGGTGACCGGTCTGGCGAATCGAAAGTATTTTGTGAACGATTTGCGGCGGCGCATGGAGCAGCAAGCGCAAGGTGCGGGTGTGGAAGGCCATATCCTATTGTTTCGTCAGCGTGATCTTGCGGCGATTAATCGCGCGCTGTCGCGAGTTCAGGTTGATGAGTGGCTCAAAACGGTTGGAGAACGTATTTTGGCGGCGGTGAAACAGTTTCCGGACATCCCTTGTGTGCTCGCTCGGCTCAATGGGTCTGATTTCGTGCTGTTAATGCTCACGCCAAGCAGCCTGGATGCGATTCGCCTGGCGCAGTACGTACGAAAAACATTAACGCAGTTGCAGGTTACATTGCGAGAAGAGGGTGCGTCACGTTGGGCTTATGCATTGATCGACGCAGGGCAGTATGGTGACGTCAGTACGGTATTGTCGGCGCTTGATCATGCTCTGATGCGGGCCGAAAGTTCGGGGCATAAGGATATTGAGTATGTTGCCCAGCCTATGCAGGTCCTGGAAAGTAATGCGGCGCCCAGTGAGACGCAGTGGGCAGAGTTGATTCGTTATGCATTGGCTAACGATGGACTGCTATTGAGTTATACGCATCGCCGCTACGATAATGGATCGGACGAGATTCAGCGCTATGAGGCGTTGGTTATCCTGCTTGATCAGAATAGTGAAGGAACGGCGATCCCGGGGTTTTTATTTATGCCGGCAGCGCAGCGTTTGGGCTACTCAAGCCAGTGTGATTTGAAAGCAATTGAATTGGCGCTGGCCTGGCTTGCTGACAACCCTGAAGAGTTGGTACTTAGGGTGTCGTTGGCTTCATTGCTGCACGTGAAGTTCACCCCGAAAGTGGTCGATTTGCTGCACGTGGCACCCGCCACTGTCGTGTCACGCTTGTGTCTTGAGGTTGATTCATTTGCATTAATTTCAGGCTCGGCCGAAGTGCAGGCGTTTTGCCGTGATGTTGTCGCGTGCGGCGCCAGGATTGGTCTTCGTAACCTGGGTAATCAACCCGAGGCACTTGTTTATTTGCATCATGCCCCATTTGGCTATTTGAAAATCGGGGGTGATTTTGTCTCCAGTATTTTAGGTAGCCCCGGCAGTCAGAATTTATTAGGTGCCGTTATCCAGACGGCCAGAAAACTTAAAATAAGCGTGCTGGCCGATGATGTGCCCGATCAAGGGACGGCCAATCTGCTGATGAGGCAGGGGGTTTATTTGGGTCATTCCAGGCAGGACGCCAGGCCGGAGTTCGATGTTTAGTATTTCGACGTTTGAGGTCGAATCCGGCTTTATCGGCGCACAGCCGCCGGTTTCATCAAAAGGACTGAATATTCAGCTGGCGCTGATTCCATGGACCTTCAGCGCCAGGGTTAGACGATCATTCACTTTCAGTTTTTCAAAAACCGCTGTCATGTGCGCCCGCACCGTTCGTTCGGTGATACCGAGTTCATCGGCAATTTCCTGGTTGCTGCGTCCTACGGCTGCGCGTTGCGCCACTTCTTTTTCGCGAGCGGTTAACGAGTCGGCCCACGCGGTTACCTTGGTCTTGGCATCCAAGCCCGGTTTTACGCGTCGATCGATCTCTTTCAGAATCTGGTTAACCAATGAGCGTCCCATCCACACGCTGCCCGCATTCACACTTTGCAGCGCGTTTTCAAGGACAGGTATAGGGCTGTAGGCATGAAGGTAGCCACTACTTCCGGCTGCAAAAGTGCGCGATGCTTCATGATCGCTTGGCCGAATGCTGGCAACGATGACCTGCAGACCATGAAAATGCTTTTTCCAGTCTGAGTCATCCCAGTCCGGCAGTCTGGGCAATTGGCGATCCATAAAAACAAGGGATCTGTTTTGTTGACGCCAGCGCTCGAGATCAGACAGGTCGTGACCACGCGCGGGTGCCCAGCTTTGCGTATTGATTTGTCGCCAGTGCCGCCATAAATTGTCATCCTGGGTAATAAGTAAGACCGGAATGCTCATTATTGCGCTCTTTGTTATCGTTCTGTGAGTGCGTTATTTTTTGCACGCAAAATGGGTTTAAGAAGATATTGCATGACGGTTCGCTTGCCGGTCAGAATGCTGACGTCGGCAACCATGCCGGGGATAATAGGGTTTTCAGGGTTGCGAACGTAATTCTGGTCTGTGCGGACTTTGATGTTGTAGTAAGCGTTGTCATCCTCATCAGTAAAGGTGTCGGCCCCAATTTGCTCTACCTCGCCATCCAGCCCACCATAGATTGCAAAGTCATACGCAGTGAATCGGACCTCGGCTTCCTGGTTGGGATGCAAGAATGCAATGTCGCGCGGACTGACCCGAACATCCAGCAACAGCGTGTCGTCGTTCGGAACAATTTCCAATACATCGGCGCCTGGGTCAACCACGCCGCCTAGGGTATTGGTGAGCAGTGTTTTAACGGTGCCGTTCACCGGCGAACGAATATCGGCCAAACGCAAGCGATCGGCCAGTGCCAATTGGCTTTGTGAAAGAGATGCCAGTCGGGAACGAACATCTGATAACTCGTCACGCGCAGTGTTGCGGATGTTCAGCTCGGCTTCCTCAAGCTTGCTTTGTGCCTCTGAAATGGCGGCCTGGAGACGGTCAATTTGGGCTTTGGCGGCCTGTTCTTCACCGCAGAATTTGGCGACGTCACGCTGTAATCGTAAAAGATCAACTTCGGATACTGCACCGCTTTTCAGTAGAGGCCGGGTGACATTAAGTTCGCGAGAGGTTAGTTGGCAACTGGAGGCCGCTTGGGCAAGGTTGGCCTGCGTTTCTCGCAACTCTTGCTGGCGCTGAACCAGTTGGTCGCGTGCAATATTAATTGCAATCGCGATTTCTTCAGTGCGTTTTTGCCACAACACCTGTTCCATTTCGGCTACTTCCGGAGATTCTTCAAGCACAATTTCCGGTGCCTGGAAGGGTTCGTTTTTCGCCAACGCCTCCAGCCTTGCTGCTTTGGCAAGTAATGCCAGCCATTCAGCGCGGCTCTCGCCCAGGCTGGATGAAAAACGGGTGGTGTCAATGCGCAAAAGTACTTGTCCCGCAGTCACTTGTTCACCGGTGCGCACCATGATCTCTTCCACAACGCCACCGTCCAGACTTTGAACAATTTGTACTTGACGGGATGGCACGACCTTGCCGCTGCCTTTGACGACCTCGTCAATTTGAGCTAACGACGCCCAGATAAAAAATGCGGCAATGGCAATCAGCGAGAACCACAACAGGATTCTGGATCCACTGGCCTGTTGCTCGGAAATAGCCCATTGCGCATCATCCCGCAAAGCCTTATCAGACAGATGGTGTTCCGAACGCTTGCCGATGACGAGAAAGTAAATAAGATCGCGGGGGCCTGGCCAGATGGGGTAAAGCAGCCAACCCAGGATGGAACGCTGACGCCTTGCACTCATGAGCGATTCCTTGCCCGGCCAACCTGGCCTTGACGCAGTGCTTCAACAACCTGGGCTTTGGGTCCGTCGGCAACAATCTTCCCGCCGTCAACAACCAGCAGGCGGTCAACAATCTCCAACATGGCCGTGCGATGAGTCACAATCAGCATGGTTTTCCCTTCACATGCCTTACGCAATCTGGATTTGAGTGCAGCTTCGCTTTGATGATCCATATTGCTGCTGGGTTCATCAAGCAGCACGATTGACGGGTTGTTGATGAGTGCGCGAGCAACGGCAATCGATTGCCGCTGACCGCCCGACAGCGAGTCACCGCGTTCGCCGATAATCATGTCGTAGCCGTCGGGGTGATTCGCGGCAAACTCATCAACCCCGGCGACGGCAGCGACACCCAGCATGTCATCATCGTTAACAAAAGGAGCACCTAAGGTCAGGTTGTGTCGCAAAGACCCGTAGAATAAGATCGGATCCTGAGGAACGTGACCCACTGCGCGTCTTATGTCGGCCGGGTCGATCTGGCGCATGTCGATACCGTCGATCAGGATGCTTCCTTCGCTGGGGGCATAAAGACCCAGAATGAGTTTTTCAATGGTGGATTTGCCTGATCCAATGCGTCCGATAATGCCGATTTTTTCACCGGGATTGATTTTCAGATTGATGCCGTCAAGTGCACTTTCTTTAGAGCCGGGATAGGCAAAGCTGACACCCCGGAATTCAATGCTGCCTTCCAGATGAGCACGCGGAACGTAGGCGCGGTTTGGCGGGTGCTCAATGGGCATTTTCATGTATCCGTCGATCGACTCCAGCGATGTTCGCGCGTTTTGATACTGCATCATCAGCCCGGCAACCTGACCAAGCGGAGCCAGGCAGCGTCCGGCAATCATTGATGACGCAATGATTCCGCCCAGTGTCATGGCTGCGTCTTGCAGCAGCAGGACCCCGATAATCACCACGGCAATCGTTACCATTTGCTGGGCTGTTTGAACAAAGCCGACAGTGGCTGCGGACAAGAGCTTTATTTTTGAACCCAGTTGGGCAAGAAACTTGGTGGTCTGTTCCCAAGTGCGTTGCGCGCTGCCCTGAGCGTTCAGGGTCTTGATGGTTTCAATCCCCCCTAATGCTTCAACCAGAACGGCATTGCGCTGCGAACTGGCTTTAAAAGTTTCTTCAACCAGGCGGGCCATTTTGGCCTGGGCAATCCAGGAGATGATTAAAACGATGACAATGGCGATTGCCGGTGGAATTGCCATCCAGGGCGAGATCCACATGAGCGCGCCCAGGAAAATCAGCACGAAGGGCAGGTCGACCAGCGTTGTAAGGCTGGCCGAGGCGATGAAGTCGCGAACCGATTCGAACGAGCGCAAATTTGCCGCGAACGAACCCACTGAAACGGGGCGGCTTTCCATTTTCAAGTCGAGGACTTGTTCCATGATCTGCGCCGAGAGCTTGACGTCGATGCGCTTGCTTGCCGTATCGACGACATGTGCCCGGATCGTGGTCAGGATGTAATTCAACAAAATTGCCACGAAAACACCAATGGCAAGCACCCATAAAGTGTCCATCGCGTTGTTCGGCACCACGCGGTCATACACATTCATGGTGAACAAGGGCGTGACCAGGGCAAAGAAGTTAATTAGAAATGCCGAGACCAGCGCATCACGATACAAGCGCCGGTTATCGAATACCGCGTTCCAGAACCAGTGCCCTTTGCGTTTTTTTTCAACTTCTGGTGAACGTGCATCAAAGCGAAATTGCGGTCGAATGAATGCAGCAACGCCGGTGTAGTCTGCTTCCAGGGCTTGTTTGCTGATTTCGCAGGGAGTGCCTATTTCCGGGAACTGAACCAGATAATTGTCGGTGCGAACTTCCAGCAGCAGGCAGGCGCGATTGCGCTTGAGCAGCACGATGCACGGTAATAATGACGCGGGTACTTCGTCCAGCTCGCGTCGCAGCAGGCGGGCCGAACACTGGGCCCGCGCTGCGGCTCTGGACAGCAGTGAGGGCGTGAGCTTGTTCTCCACCAGCGGCAAGCCGCCGGCCAGCGTTTGCGCGGTGCAGGGGTTTCCGAAAAGTTTGGTAATGTCGACCAGGCAGTTCAGCAGGGGATCATCGTGTACCGAGTGCGGGGGCAATCGCCAAACAGAATCATTCGCCGGATTTGCGTCTTCTTCTTCTGAGGGCCGCTCTTGTGCAGGTGCTTCTTCCTCTACGGGTGCCGCGTTCGACTTAGAAAAGACTTTCGTCATCGTCATCCAATAAATTCAGCGAGTTACGCAAGCGTTGACGGGCATTCTTGCGCTGTTGAAGTTTTTCCAGTGCCTGGGGGGGCAAGTCGGTCAGTCTCAATGCTCCGTTGGCGATGAGGGCATCGATCAGATCTTCCAGTACGCGAATGAAGTCTGCGTCAAGGTCTGAAAGCTCGACTTTGTTGGGTTTTTTCTCTTCCTCTTCCATAAGCGACGGTACTATCGATAACGTGGGTTTGGCCATGGTACATCGCGGCTAATTTAACTTTGATGAATCTTCCGTAACGCCTGTATTCAACGGGCTGATACGGGGCGGTTGCATGTCATCCCGGTAAGTCATCTTGACCGGGGCGAGATTGCGGGTGTCCGGCGTAGGCGTCATGCAGTTATCCAGACTGCGTGCCGGCAGACTGAGTTCCGCATTTTCTGGAATGGTTTGCTCGTGCGGCTGGCTTAAACCCAGTACACCCAATAATTGATGTGACAGGGCAAGCCAGCGATATTCAGCCTGCAGCAGATCGTATACGCCGTTTGCCATTGCGCGTCGGGAGTCAAACAGCTCATTTGATGTGTCCAGCAGGTCGAGTAGCGAACGTTGTCCAATTTCAAACTGCTGCTCTGCTGCGACGCGGACTTTTTCCATTGCCGCTTCATGACCTTCCAGGTAGGGCCGCTGTTGGCGCAGGCGTTGAATATTGTTCCATGCCGTGGACAGTTCCTGCTGCAGGTTGCGGCAGGTGTAGTCGCGTACGTCTCGCGCGGCGTACCATTGCGCGGCGCTTTGCCTGACCCGGGCCGAGTCGCTGCCGCCGCGGTAAAGGTTATACGACATCACCACTTGTATATTTGACGTTTGTATATCGTGCATGGAAGGGTCTTCTTGTGGTCGATCCCGACCGGTTGAAGCCTGCAGCTCGACGACCGGTGCGAACTGGCCTTTAGCCGCCTCACGGCTGGCTTTGGCGGCAATAACCAGCGCCTGCTTCGATAAAATACTGGGGTTGGCGGTTAACGAGGGCCGGAAGTTTTGTGGCGACTCGGGTATTTTTCCTGATACGTCGGGTGGTGGAGAAAGCGTTTCTGGCGGGAACTGTCCCACGATTCGCCGGTAACGTTGAACCACATCGTTCAAGTTGTTGTTTTCTTGCATCAAATTGCTTTGCGCCAAAGCAAGTCGACCAGCTGCCTGTTCATAATCAACACCGCGTCCAACGCCCGATTCCTGGCGTTCGCGAATTAGGGTCATGGTTTTTTCGTGAATGGCGTAATTTTCTTCAGCGTACTGAACCATTTCCCGAAAACGCAGCACATCAAGGTAAGCGTTAACTGCTTCTGTTGCCAGGCTGTCTGTTGTGGCCAGCAGTTCGTAGTAAGCCGATAATTTCTCGAAACCTTGCTGCCGGATACTGTTGACCGTGGTCTGACCATCGTACAGCAGCTGAGTCAGCTGCAGCGTGTAGCCGTGGCGTGTCCACTGCTGGGAAGGGCTGTCAGGTATGTTCGACCGCCATTCTCTCCCAAGCTGCGCTTGCAGGTCTACCGAGGGAAGCAGATCGCCTTTCGTGAAATTCTGCGTTTCCAGGGACGCGATGAATGTCTGGAACTGCGCGCGCACCTCAGGGTTGGTGAAAATGGCCTTTTCCACTGTTTCCCTCAGCGTTTCGCGGGGCGCAACCAGGCCCTGGCCAGCGGCGACGCTGGTGGCCAAACTCATCAAACATGTTACGGCAATGACAACTGAATGTCGCAACAGCACTGCATCTCCTTTGTAGCCTATAGCTCACAATTTAAAACTTAAATAAAACCGAATGTTACGGACACAACTTAAAGTTACCTGATGGAGGGCTAGTGTATCAGTGCGGTTATTGTGAGTGTGGCGTACAACACAGGAAGATGCGTTGCGTCAGTTATTTGTAAGGTTGTTTGTTGCGTAAAGCGAACAGACTTACCGTTCGTTGTTGGTTTCATACGGCCATACTCGCCGTTTGGCACGGCGGAGCTACGGGTTTCCGGCCCGTATTCTTGAAGCATAACCGTGCGTCCTGCAATAAAAAGGGGCTATCCTTTTTTATTGATAGCCCCGATTTTATAGTAGTAACAAGAGTTTGACCAGCGTTACCGAATACTAACTAATTGTAAATTAAGGATTAATCCAATAAATTGCGTAACACATACTGCATGATGCCACCGTTGCGGTAGTACTGCGCCTCGCTTGGGGTGTCAATTCTGACGATCGCCTCAAAATCGACATTACCGGCTTTGACCATGACGGTTTTTGGAATCGTGCCGTCATTCAATGCCTCTATTCCCGAAATATCGAACTGCTCTTCGCCGGTCAGGCCCAGCGTTTCAATACTTTGGCCATCGGGAAATTGAAGTGGCAAAACACCCATGCCGAGCAGGTTAGAGCGGTGAATACGCTCGTATGATTCTGCAATTACGGCACGTACTCCCAGCAGAACAGTCCCTTTTGCCGCCCAGTCGCGCGACGAGCCGGAGCCATACTCTTTACCTGCAAGAATCACAAGGGGGGTATTTTCTTTCAGATAGCTGCGCGACGCATCGTAAATAGTGGTGACGGGCCCTTCATTTCGCGTGAAGTCGCGCGTGTAGCCACCCTCGGTTTCAGGGGCAAGTTGATTGCGAAGGCGCACATTGGCGAACGTGCCGCGAATCATGACCTCATGGTTGCCGCGTCGGGAGCCGTACGAATTGAAGTCGGCTGGTTCAACGCCATGCTCTTTCAAATATTGAGCCGCCGGCGAATTCTTGGCGATTGAGCCTGCTGGGCTGATGTGGTCGGTGGTAACCGAGTCGCCCAGCAGGGCAAGCACGCGTGCGTTTTTGATGTCGGAAACGGCATCGGGCCGGCGCGGCATATTCTCGAAATAGGGTGGCTTGCGTACATAAGTGGAGCTCCCTTCCCATTCGAACAATTGGCCTGAGGGTGTGGGGAGGGCCTGCCAGCGGTCGTCACCGGCAAAGACGTCGCGATAACCCTTGGCGTACATCTCTTCTGAGATCGCCTTATCAATGACCGCCTGAACCTCTGTGGTGGCGGGCCAGATATCTTTCAGATAAACGTCTTTTCCGTCGTGATCCTGTCCTAGAGGCTCGCGGTACATATCCAGATCCATTGTGCCGGCCAACGCGTAGGCAACAACGAGCGGCGGCGACATCAGGTAGTTCATTTTGACTTCGGGGTGGATTCGCCCCTCGAAATTCCGATTCCCTGACAGTACCGACACAACGGAAAGATCATTCTTTGTGATTGATTCACTGACTTCGGGAATAAGTGGCCCGGAATTGCCGATACAGGTTGTGCAGCCGTAGCCCACCAAATTGAAACCCAGTTCATCCAGATACGGAGTGAGCCCCGCACGCTCGTAGTAATCAGTGACGACGCGCGATCCCGGTGCCAAACTGGTTTTCACCCAAGGCTTGCGTTTCAAGCCTTTTTCGACCGCCTTTTTAGCCAGGAGCGCGGCGGCAATCATGACCGCCGGGTTTGACGTATTGGTGCAAGAGGTAATGGCGGCAATGGCAACGGCGCCATGATTTATTTTGCATTCGGTGCCGTCGGCAAATCGTACGGGCGCTCCGGCGGCGGGATCAACTTCTGCGTGTTCAGTATGATCGGTGGGTGTTGGCGAGCGTCCGGACTGGCTGTCTTGTGCAGGTGGGTCTGAAGCCGGAAAGGACTCTGCCACTGCCTTGTCGTAGCCAACGGGTTTGCCGCCGGGCAGTTCAATATAAGAAGACAGGGCGCTGCGGAAGGAGCTTTTGGAATCCGTTAAAGCAATGCGGTCTTGCGGGCGCTTGGGGCCGGCAATGGAAGGAACCACTGTCGACAAATCAAGCTCAAGCATCTCGGAGTAGCGGGGTTGCGCATTCGGGTCGTGCCAGAGCCCTTGTTCTTTCGCATATGCCTTGACCAATGCAATCTGCTCGTCGCTACGGCCTGTCAGTTGCATGTAGCGGAGGGTTTCTTCGTCGACCGGGAAAATGGCAATGGTTGAGCCGTATTCCGGACTCATATTGCCGATTGTGGCCCGGTTGGCCAGCGGAACCGATGCGACGCCGGGCCCGTAGAATTCCACGAACTTCCCGACAACGCGATGTTTGCGCAGCATTTCGGTAATGGTCAGGACCAGGTCGGTGGCGGTTGTGCCTTCGGGCAGGGAGCCGGTCAGCTTGAAGCCGACCACGCGTGGTATCAGCATGGAAATAGGCTGTCCCAGCATCGCCGCTTCGGCCTCGATGCCGCCGACACCCCAGGCAACAATCCCCAAACCGTTCACCATTGGGGTGTGCGAATCAGTACCGACACAGGTGTCAGGGTAGGCTTGTTTGGTGCTGTTCTGGTCTTTGGTGAAGACCACGCGGGATAAATGTTCGAGGTTCACCTGGTGAACGATGCCGGTTCCCGGCGGAACAACTTTGAAATTTTCGAAAGCGTTCTGGCCCCAACGCAAAAACTGATAGCGCTCAAGGTTACGCTTATATTCGATTTCAACGTTTTGTTCGAATGAGGTTTTTTGCCCGAACACATCGACAATAACGGAGTGGTCGATGACTAACTCTACGGGTGCAAGCGGGTTGATTCTGGTGGGGTCGCCACCCAGTTCTTTCACCGCTTCACGCATCGTTGCCAAGTCGACAACTGCGGGAACGCCGGTGAAATCCTGCAGAACAACCCGCGCCGGGGTGAACGCGATTTCGCGGTTCGGTTCTGCGCTTTCATCCCATCCGGCCAAGGCGCGAATATCGTCGGCGGTAACGTCTGAGCCATTTTCAGTACGTAATAAGTTTTCAAGCAGAATTTTCAAGCTGTACGGCAGGCTTGAGACATCAAGCCCGTCTCCCTTGACGGCATCCAGCCGATAAATTTCGTAGGACTCTTTGCCAACTTTGAGTGTTTGTTTGGCATCGAAGCTGTTTGGATGTGTCATGACGCGATCTCCTGAATATGGCAGGGCCGGGCGTTGGCCACGTATTACTAACTGTTAGCCCGTATCTTACACGTAGGGTTGATTGGTTTCACGCGGGCCTGTTCAGAATAACTTACCCGGCAGGCACGGCCCACACAACAACCGGGGGTTTCAAAGCGGCATGGTAGCGTGACACGTAATCTTCGAACGATTCGTTGTCGCTCTTTTCAATATCGATCTGGTCTATCAGTGATTGCGCGGTCAGGCGTTCGAATTCCGATTGGGTGGCTGCTTCCAGGGGTTCTCTTGTCAGTGCCTGGTGGTGCCGTCTGCTTTGGGCCAGCGTGAACTCCTGCAAGGATTTGCCAGAGTCCTCAAGCGCCAGCAACAGGCGTCCGGAGGGCGTTTCGTTGGCGTCGTCGAGCTTGACTTGCTGTGCCTGCAAGCTTTGGGTATGCGCGTTGGTTTGATAGGCGCGGTCTAGCATTTCTGCATAGGGCCCCATCCGCTCGAGTAGTTCGTGGCCCCAACTGGATAGCGGCACCGGCTTGTTTTGCCTGATCAGTTCCAGGCCCGGTTCGCGCCCGTGTTTTGCAACAACGGAAAAGTTGTTGCTGCTGTCGCGGCAGAACCCGTTATTGGGAAACATGGGGCTGTCTTCTGTTGCGCAGAACAAGAGGAATGTGTCCATGAATGCGCACGTTTGCGCACTGATTCCGATCGGGCATTCCGGGTCGATATCGAGGCAGCGCACTTCAATGTATTGCACGCCTCGCGCGGCAAGTGCCGCCGAGGGGCGCTCGCCTCTCTCAACTGCGCGCTTGGGGCGGATACTGGAATAGTATTCGTTTTCTATTTGCAACAGGTTTGTGTTGAGCTGAATCCACTGTTCACCACGATGGGTCCCCAACTCCTGATAGGGAGCCCATGGCGTGGTAACGGCATCATGCATGCGTTTGAGAAACGTTTCGATATCGTTGTAGCACAACTCAAGTTCCGATTGGGCCTTGTTGTTATAGCCCAGGTCGCTCATGCGCAGGCTGGTGGCATACGGCAAATAAAACGTGTCGGCGTCAAAGCGTTCAAGCTGATGAGAGCGGTTCAGCAGAAAATTTTCTGAAACGGCAGGCGACGCGCCGAACAGGTACATGAGTAACCAGGAATACCGGGTAAAATTCCGAATCAGGGCCAGATAACCGCGAGAACGGATTTCCTCAATGCCATGGCCTTCGGTGTTCAGTACCTGCCAGATTTCATCGGGTAAAGAAAAATTGTAGTGAACCCCGGCAATACATTGCATGGCTTTGCCATAGCGCTCGGCCAGGCCACGACGATAAACATGTTTGAGCATGCCTGTATTTGACGGGCCGTACCAGGCAATAGGGATATCGGCTTCGGGCGGCAGCAAAGGAGGCATCGACTGATTCCAGATCAGCTCGTTGTTTAATTTGCCGGCTACAAAGCGATGGATGTCGCATAATTCGCCACGCAGGGATTTTATGTTTGCGTGCGTTTCGGTGATGAGCTCCAGAAGCGCTTCTGCGTAATCGGTGGTAATTTTCGGGTGCGTCAGTGCGCTGCCTAATTGGGACGGGTGAGGAGTAAGCGCCAGCTTTCCTTGCTCGTCGACACGCAGTCCCTCTTTTTCGATACCCCGAAGGATTCCGGTCAGAATCCCGGTGTGGGGGCGCAGCAAGGCATTTCGTTCTGAGCTTGATGACATGTGAATCGTTTTGTTTTCTGGTTGTTAGCGGCGGATTTTACCTGAGTCGCCCGGTGGGCGTTACTTTTAAGTAATGCAAGGCCGGCGGTTAAGGACAAGTCTCTAATCTTAGGGGAAAGTGTAGTGTTTTTGCGAGTTTTATGTGCAGTGGTTGCCTCGGTTACGCTGGTTGCCTGTTCGCCTGAATATAACTGGCGTGAGGTCGGAATTTCCGGTTCCGGGGTCACGGTGATTTTCCCTGACAAACCTAAGGTGGACGAAAAGCGTTTTGTTTTCGAGGGTGAGACGCTTGTTTTGTCGATGACAGGTACCACAGTAAAGAATGCGATCTTTGCAGTTGGTCATGCACCGTTAAGCGCGGGCATTCAGGCAGATGAAACAGCGCGACAGGCGCTTTACCAGCAAGTGGTTGGCTCTTTCTTCAGTAATTTCGATCAACCGGTACCTAACCCGTTGCCCGCCACGGGTGAGCTTTTTGTCGTAACGGGAGAAGGGCCTAATGGAGGGATGCAACTGTCGGCCAAAGTGTGGATGTTTCCTGACCATTTGCTTGAGGTCATTGTTGTCGCGCCAAAGTCGAATTTTCCTGAAGAGCAGGCCAGGGAATTTTTTTCGGGCGTTGCTTTCTAGAGGCTGATTCAGGTCTTGGGTAACGAGGACCCCGGGCTTTGCTCCTCTTGGTGTCGAGGCAAATAGCCGGCCCCCAGTGCTTTAACAAGCGCCGCCTGACGCCTGTTGGTGTCGAGCTTTGAGTACGCTTCTCTGATATGGTAGTTCACCGTGCTTTCCGAGATCATGAGAATTTGGCCGATTTCCAAACTGGTTTTGCCATAACTTGCCCAATAAAGGCATTGAGTCTGACGGGGAGTAAGCGGGGAATTCACTTTCTTGCAATGATCCGCAAAATCAGGTTGTTCGCACATGGTCTGTTTTTCTTATAAATTGTTCGAAAATATTTATTATGTTTTTAATGTACCAATATTTATGGCAATCGTAAAATCAGTGGTCAAGGCGTGTGGGTTTTGCAGTTTGCCGGTTTGCCTCTGGAACTTTCAGACGGTAGTGTTAGAATCAAAAAATTCCGTTTTCAGCGCCGATTTGCTTGATCTGCTTGCGGGCGCGCGATAAATCCAGCTAAAGAGGTCCGAATATGACCCAATCAACTGATAATTTTCCAAAACAGCCAAACAGCACATCAATACCAGCAGGGTCTGTCGGCATTGTTTCTCCCGAATATATTGATTTCAATGAGCCGTTGGCGTTAGCCAGCGGGCAGGTCTTGCCGCAGTACACCTTGGCGGTGGAAACATACGGCACGCTAAACCGCGATCGCAGCAACGCAGTGCTGGTCTGCCATGCCTTGAACGCATCTCATCATGTAGCAGGTCTTGCCGCCGATAATCCCAAGGACATCGGTTGGTGGGACAACATGGTGGGGCCGGGAAAAGCACTGGATACCAACCGTTTTTTCGTCATTGGCGTCAATAATATTGGCTCATGCTTCGGTTCAACGGGGCCGGCCAGTATCAACCCCGATACCGGCAAACCATGGGGCGCAGCTTTCCCGATGTTGACGGTCAAGGATTGGGTGCACGCGCAGGCGCGGTTGGCCGACTATTTCGGTATACAGAAATTCGCGGCCGTCATGGGCGGCTCCTTGGGTGGAATGCAGGCGCTCGGATGGGCCATCACGTGCCCGGAGCGTGTGGAGAACTGCATCGTTATTGCCAGTACGCCGCGCTTGTCGGCGCAGAACATTGGTTTTAACGAGGTGGCGCGCCGCGCCATTATTACGGATCCTGATTTCCACGGAGGCGATTACTACGCCCATGATACGGTGCCACGGCGCGGGTTGTCGCTGGCCAGAATGGTAGGCCATATTACGTATTTGTCGGATGATGACATGGCGGCAAAATTCGGCCGCACGCAGCGTGCACCGGCCGAAAATGGCGAGTTTCATTACGGCTACGACGTCGAGTTCGAGGTGGAGTCGTATCTGCGCTACCAGGGCGAGAAGTTTTCCAACTATTTCGACGCCAACACGTATTTGCTGATTACGCGTGCGCTCGATTACTTTGATCCGGCGCGTCATCATAATGGCGACCTGGCAAAATCACTATCCACAGCCACCGCTAATTTTCTTTTGGTTTCGTTTACAACCGATTGGCGTTTTCCGCCTTCGCGTTCGCGGGAAATGGTTCAGGCGCTGCTGAAAAATCACTTGCCGGTGACGTACGCTGAAATCGACGCGCCGCACGGTCACGATGCGTTCTTGCTCGACGATCGCCGTTATCACGCCGTAATGCAAGGTTATTACGATCAAATCGCCCGCGAGCTTGGTTTGGGTGAGCGTGTCGAAACAGTGGGGGTGCTGGCATGAAACAGTCTATTGCGTTCAAGGGCGACATGACCACCCGCCCGGATTTGCAGCGTATTGGTGGCTGGATTGAACCCGGCAGTCGTGTGCTTGACCTGGGGTGTGGCGACGGCACGCTGTTGGCGTACTTACGCGACCACAAACAAGTCAGTGGGGCCGGTGTGGAATTCGATGATGAGTGCGTTATTGCCTCAGTTAGAAGGGGGGTGCGTGTAATTCAGCAGAACCTGGAAGAAGGGCTGGCGTTATTCGATGATCAACAGTTTCACTCCGTTGTGCTGTCTCAAACGCTGCAGTCGATGCACCGCACCGAACATATTTTGCGTGAAATGGCGCGCGTTGCGCGTTACGGCATTGTGTCGTTCCCCAACTTCGGTTACTGGAGTCATGGCTTGTCTATTTTGGCCGGGCGCATGCCGGTAACAGGAGAAATGCCCTACCAGTGGTATAACACGCCCAACATTCATTTATGCACCATGCGCGATTTCGAAGATCTGGCGCGCAAGTTGGGTTTGCGGGTTACGCACGTGGCCGCCTTCAACCGGCAAAATGAAATCCACCGTTTCAAAAGTTGGCGCAGTACGTTGGTTGTTTACCGGTTTGAGTCACCCTTTCAGCAACCGACCGGTTCCTGACAAAGGGGGTTGTTATTTCTCTATTTAAAAGCGTCTATGCCAGTTCGCGGGTTTATCCGCTATTGGTGCTGGGGTTCGCCAGTGGCTTACCGCTGGCTTTAACCAGCGGCACTTTACAGGCGTGGGCCACGGTCGATGGCGTATCTCTGCAGAGCATTGGTTTTCTCACGCTGGTGGGAACGGCATATACGCTTAAGTTCCTGTGGGCGCCGCTGGTTGATCGTTACGCACCGGCCTTTTTGGGGCGTCGTCGAAGTTGGATGTTTTTCAGTCAGGTTTTGCTGGCGTTTTTTATTGCCGGGATGGGCTTTCTGGCACCGTCTTCGCATTTGGGCCTGTTGGCGGTGTTTGCGGTTATCGTTGCTTTCTTGTCGGCCACCCAAGACATCGCTTTCGATGCGTACAGTACTGATGTACTGCGAGACCAAGAGCGGGCCGCCGGGGCGGCATTGAAAGTGTTGGGTTACCGTTTGGCCATGATTGTGTCCGGCGGGCTTGCGCTGGTTCTGGCCGGAACCTGGTTGGGCTGGCAGTATACCTATGTGCTCATGGGCTTGTTCATGCTGGTATGCGCCGTTGCCACGGTGCTTGCGCCTGAGCCGGAGGTTGTGGCAAAAGCGCCCCGGACACTGGGCCTGGCGGTCGTTGAGCCCTTGAAAGAGTTTTTCAGCCGGCGCGGGGCCGTTCTCATTCTGGTATTGATCGTACTTTATAAGCTCGGCGACGCGTTTGCCGGGGCACTGTCAACCACGTTTCTCATCCGTGGCGCCGGGTTCAGCATGGAAGAAGTCGGAACGGTCAATAAGATTTTCGGCTTGGCGGCGACGATTGTCGGCGCCCTTGCAGGTGGCAGCATCATGTCCAGAATGGGCCTGTATCGGGCCTTGATGTTGTTCGGTTTGCTTCAGGCGGTGTCTAATTTCGGCTACTGGGTGCTGGCTGTCACACCGCCGCACTTGTATTCCATGGGTCTGGTGGTGGCGGTAGAGAATATTTGCGGCGGGCTGGGCACGGCGGCGTTTGTTGCCTTGCTTATGGCCTTGTGCAATCAGCAGTTTTCCGCCACGCAGTTTGCTTTGTTGTCTGCCTTGTCGGCCGTAGGGCGAACTTATCTGGCGGGGCCGCTGACCCCGCCAATTGTATTGGCACTCGGATGGCCAGTATTTTTTATCATGACGGTTTTTATTGCCTTGCCTGGCTTGGCGTTGTTGTGGTTCAAACGTGCCGAGATCAGGGCGCTCGACCATACGAATAGTTGAGGGATATTTTATGTTGCGTGTCATTTCGGCGAATTTGAATGGTGTTCGATCCGCTCACCGGAAAGGTTTTTTCGACTGGCTGCCCGAACAGCAGGCTGATTTTGTATGTGTGCAGGAGCTTAAAGCGCAAGCACCCGACATGACAGAGCCGATGCACTCCCCAGACGGATATCATGGGTATTTTCATTACGCCCAGAAAAAAGGCTACAGTGGCGTGGGCATCTATGCGCGACAAGCGCCGGATCAGGTGATCGAGGGTCTGGGTGTACCGCAGATCGATGCAGAGGGCCGCTATATCGAGCTGGTATACAACGGTTTTTCCATGATTTCGGTTTATCTTCCCTCGGGCTCCAGTGGCGATCACCGTCAAAGTGCCAAATATCACTTTATGGAGTGTTTTTACAGTCATTTGGCGGATTTGGCTGCCGCCGGGCGGCGCGTCATTTTATGTGGCGACTGGAATATCGCTCATAAAGAGATCGACATCAAGAACTGGAAAGGTAATCTGAAAAATAGCGGATTTCTACCCGAAGAGCGGGCATGGCTGACCAAGGTGTTCGACGAGTTGGGCTGGGTCGATGTGTATCGTCGTTTGTATCCCGAAGCGACCGGCGATGCCTATACGTGGTGGAGCAATCGGGGTCAGGCCCGGGCGAACAATGTGGGCTGGCGTATTGATTATCAAATTGCCACGCCGGAGATTGCCGTTACGGCTCAGCAGGCATCCATCTACAAGGACAGCTGGTTCAGTGACCACGCACCGCTCACGATCGATTACGACACGACATTGTTCGTTTAGAAAATCTTTAAAAGTCTGCCATGCAAGGAATTAAGCGTAAAGTCGTTCATGTGTCACTCTATGAAACGATTGCTATTTTACTGACCGGCGTCGTTTTTTATTTGTTGGGCTTTAGTGTGTTCGATTCCTGGGTGGCATCGGTTGCAGCCTCGGGTATTGCCGTACTCTGGAATCTCGTATGGAATACCTTGTTCGAATATTGGGAGGCACGGCAGGTTAAGAAAGGGCGAAGTACGCTGCGGCGTATTGCGCATGCGGTGGGCTTCGAAGGTGGGCTGGTCGTGTTTTTGGTGCCCTTTTTCGCCTGGTGGTTAAGCGTTTCGTTATGGGAGGCATTTGTTCTTGATGCTGCCCTGCTGATCTTCTTTTTGGTGTACACCTTTGTATTTACGCGAGTGTTTGATCATGTGTTTGGCCTTCCGGCATCGGCCTTGTCCGCTGCCGACGGTGAGGGCGTCGTCAAGAAGCTATAAGTCGAGCCTATTCGTAAAGACAGTAGCGATTTTTTCCAAGATTCTTGGCACGGTACATGGCGGTATCGGCGTGAGACAGCAGGACAGACGGGCTGAGTGCTTCGTAGCCGAAGAATGCAATACCAATGGATAGGCTGATTTTAAGTTCGTGCCCATCGATATTGAAGGGGGCGCTGATTGCGTCCAAGTACTGTTGAGCCAGCCGTTGTGCGTCTTCAACCGGTGCCTTGAGGTCGGTCAGTACAATAACGAACTCGTCTCCGCCCAGGCGCGCAACCGTATCAGTCTGGCGCCGCCCCGACAAAAGACAACGCGCAACTTCGATAAGCAAGCGGTCGCCCATGTCGTGCCCGAAATTGTCGTTTATGGGCTTGAATCCGTCGAGATCGCAAAACAGAACCGCGCCGCAGGCATGATGGCGTTGCGCCACTTCAAGACTATGCTGAAGGCGTGACATGAGCATTGTGCGGTTGTAAAGCTTGGTCAGTGCGTCGTGGGTCGCCATGTAGGCCAGCTTGGCTTCATTGCGTTTCAATGAGGCTTCCTGCTCCTGGATTCTTGTGACCAGCAGATTGAATTGCCTGATCAGCGCGCCGGCTTCGTCT
This sequence comes from Pusillimonas sp. UBA3987, assembly GCA_002384935.1. Lineage (GTDB taxonomy): Bacteria > Pseudomonadota > Gammaproteobacteria > Burkholderiales > Burkholderiaceae_B > Neopusillimonas. The sequence goes on along the minus strand of DGCD01000006.1, from coordinate 245,151 downwards.
TTTCCGTCGTCGGCCAGGGCGTGCAGTGATTTTTTTCCCGAGGCCATATCGCCGATTGCCTGCGTTGTCCGGTCAAGACGGCGAAATACGTGTGGCAGGAAAAGAAGCAGACACGTCAATGCGATTGCGGCCAATAATGTGCCGGCGACGACAACATACCTGGTAATGGCTTTAATGGGCGAATAGGCTTTTTCAATGGGTATGCGCGACACGACAAACCAACCTGTACTGGGTACCGACTGAATGCCAACCATTTCTTCTACACCTTGGGCATTAGTAGTTACGCCGGATCCACGATAGCCTTGCATCGCTTTATCGTGCAGCACGTTAATGCCTGGCGCGGGTGTGTTTTTTAAAATCAAGGCAGGGTCACTGGCACCCAGGAACTGTTGATCTTGCGGTGAAATGATCAGGTAGCTGCCATCGTTCCCCCATTCCTGGGCATTCAATTCTTGCAGAAAGCCGGCAGCGTCAAGCCGCGTCAGGCCAATCAGCACCGCTGTTACGGCACCACTACGGTCGCGAACGCCAACGCCAAATGCGATCATTGCCGCATCTGTGTCGGCATCGTTGAAAGCGGGGCTGATTTTGGGTTCACCCGAGTTCAGGATGTTTTGCAGCAATGGGCCGTTGCTAAATAGCGCTTCCCGGTAATTTGCAATGGTTGCGGGGCCAACGGTTGAGTGCACTGTGTGGTCTTGGCCGATCAGTATCATGCCGGAGCGAAAGAAAGGGCTGGTTGTTTGCGCTCGAATCAGCCATTTTTGAACAATGTCTGTTTCGTCCTGCAAATCATGCGGATACGTAGCCGCAATGCGCGCAAGCGTTTCTTTGCGTGCCCGCACTTTCTGGTCTACTTCGTCGGCTATGTATGAGGCGATTGAAAGCTGTTGTGCGGAGACTAAATCGCGAATTTCCTCTTGGGCCAGTGGCAGAACCACTAAAAACCGGAACAGGCACCCGAATGAGATCAGCGCAACGCACAGCGAAATAATGCGGAACTTGATTGAGTGAATATTCACTTTGTGGAACCGTTCTGTTTATTCTGTTTTTTTGGGTATCGATACGATCAACCGAATCGAAAGCTTGAGGCGGTGATGTTTGCAAATGCGGTCACTTCATGATGAACACAAACGCCGGGTTCATTTTCCGCTGCACCTACTGCGACCATGAGGGGCAGTAAATGATCTTCTCTTGGATGGGCACGCCGGGCTGCCGGAGCAGTCTCCCATAATTTAAGTTGATTGGTGCGTTCTGTAACCGAGCTGCTGACAAGCACCTTTTGTAGCCAGGCATCAAATTGCGCAGACGGCTCAGCGCCGATTGTGCGGATTTCGCGCAGGTTGTGATAGCTCAGGCCGCTTCCCAGAATCAGAATGTTCTTTTGCCTTAATGGGGCAAGTGCACGCCCGAGTGCCAAATGCAATTCGGGATCGAAGTTGGTTTCAATTGAAAGCTGCACAACCGGAATGTCGGCTGCGGGAAACATCACATGAAGCGGAACAAACGCCCCGTGATCGAAACCACGCTGGTTGTCGATGGCAATGGGCAGGCCTGCCTCGCCAACAAGCTGCACCAGCTCGTGCGCCAGGTCTGGTGAGCCCGGGGCGGGGTACCTTACCTGGTAAGTGTGCTCGGGAAAATTGTAGTAATCGTAGTACATGGGCGGGTTTGGGCTGCCCATAACCAGGAACGTGCCGTTACCTTCCCAATGCGCCGAGACCATAATAATGGCATCGGGCTTTTTACTCAGTTGCCGGGGGATATCCTGCAGCGCCTTGGTAAGGACAGCGTATTTTTCGCGGGCCTCCGGCATGTATGGCCAGGGCCCGCCGCCGTGCGAGAGATAGTAAACGGGTGTCTGCTTCATGATCGCTGTGATGTTTCATCTTGTAAATAAGACAATCATAACGCGCTTGTGTTTCCCGCTCGCTGTGGATGAACCGTTAGCTTATCTTTCCTTTTCGTACGCCGTCGACGCTCCAGGCACCGGGGCCGGCAAAAATGAGGTAGAAGAAAATGAAGCAGAACAGGACTGCGGCCTCTCCCCGGTTCAGCAGGGGTAGAAAGAATTGACCTTGCGAGGCAACGTGGCCGATGAAGTAGGCGGCTGCACACATGCCTGATGCAATAAACGCCGAGAAACGGGTGAAAAGACCAATAAAGACAAGAAAACCGAACACAACTTCGATAATGCCCGCCAAACCAACCAGCGACATAATCTGCAGGTTGTCGAACATGGATACGTGAGGAATGCCGAATAGTTTTGCCGAGCCGTGCCAGAAAAAGAGGTAGCCCGTTACGATTCTGAGTACCCCCAGGATACGAGGCGCCCAAAGTGTGCAGGTATTTTCCATATTGATTCCTTGTCAGAATGAGTAAAACGGAGTCGAGCATTGAAACGACGTCACAAGCAGAGAACCAACTGCTCAGGCTTTGTGTGGTCGGGCTAAGTTTAAAGGAAGACAGTTGCTTTTGGCGACATTCATAGGCCCGAATGCGCAATAATGTTGTTTTTGTTTAATTATTGAAATGCACATCTATGACCCAATCAAGCTCCCGTAATGATTTTGTTCGCTTCTCTCTAGAGCAGGGTGTACTGAAGTTTGGCCAGTTCCGTGTTAAATCCGGTCGCATGAGCCCTTACTTTTTCAACGCCGGGCTGTTCAATTCCGGTTTTACGGTGGGTCGCCTTGCCGGGTTCTACGCCCAGGCGCTGGTCGATTCCGGCATTAACTTCGACATGTTGTTCGGGCCTGCCTACAAGGGTATTCCACTGGCAGCGGCTACCGCCGTTGCGTTGGCTGCCCACCCCGGCATGGGTGGCCGGGATGTGCCATTTGCCTTCAATCGTAAAGAAGCAAAAGACCACGGCGAAGGGGGATCTTTGGTCGGGGCGCCCTTGCAGGGACGCGTTGTGATTATCGACGACGTGATTACAGCGGGTACTTCGGTGCGCGAATCTGTTGATTTGATTCGGGGTGCAGGCGCTGAGCCGGCTGCGGTACTGATCGCGCTGGACCGCATGGAAAGGGCCGGGCCCGACAGCGCGCTTTCCGCACATTCCGCCGTGCAGGAAGTATCACAACGTTATGGTATTCCGGTTGTCAGCATTGCTTCGCTAAGCGACATTATGCAATTGCTCGATCATGATGCCGGTTTCGCTGAACATCGCGAAGCTGTAGCGGCATACCGGGCCAAATACGGTGTTGTATAAGCCCGGCTGCAACGCGGTCATTTAGCCCAGCTTCTCTTTTAGCAAGGTATTCACCTGTTGCGGGTTAGCCTTGCCCCTGGCTGCCTTCATGACCTGGCCCACCAGCGAGTTAAATGCTTTCTGCTTGCCGGCGCGATATTCTTCGACGATGGCAGGGTTGTCTGCCAGAACGTCGTCGATCATCTTGCCGATGGCGCCGGTGTCGCTAATCTGCTTCAAGCCTTTTGCATCAATGATGGCGTCCGGGTCGCCGTCATTTTCGCCTTCCCACATCGCGGCGAATACGTCGCGGGCGATTTTGTTTGAAATGGTGCCGTCGATGATGCGGTTGATCAGGGCTGAAAGCCGGGCCGGCTTGACCGGTGTCTGGTCAATGGACATTTCGTCGCGGTTCAATGCCGCCGATACTTCCCCCAGTACCCAGTTGGCAGCCAGTTTTGCCTGCTCGCCCGGCAGACCGGCCGCAGTCTGCTCGAAATAATCGGCCAGGTTTCGATCGATCGTTAACTGTGCTGCATCGTAGGGGGTGAGCCCCAGGTCGTCCTGGAAGCGGCGTTTCTTGGCTTGCGGCAATTCGGGCATGCTTTGCAGTACACGCTCGACCCAGTCTGATGTGATGACCAGCGGTGGCAGGTCGGGATCGGGGAAGTAACGGTAGTCGTCGGAATCCTCCTTGCTGCGCATGCTGCGGGTTACGTCTTCATCTGCATCGTAAAGGCGGGTTTCCTGGCGAATGACGCCTCCGTCTTCAATTATTTCGATTTGGCGCTGTGCCTCGTATTGAATGGCTCGCTCAAGAAAACGGAAGGAATTCAGATTCTTGATTTCGCAACGTGTGCCGAATGCCTCTTGGCCTTTGGGCCGAACCGATACGTTTGCATCGCAGCGAAACGAGCCTTCCTGCATGTTGCCGTCGCAAATACCCAGCCAGACCACCAAACCATGAAGGGTGCGGGCGTATGCAACGGCTTCAGCAGCCGAACGCATTTCCGGTTCAGTCACAATCTCCAGCAATGGCGTGCCCGCGCGGTTCAGGTCAATCCCGGACGCCGGCCGGCCATTGGCATCGGTGTAGCTGTCATGAAGTGATTTGCCTGCGTCTTCTTCAAGGTGTGCCCGGGTCAGGTTCACTGTTTTTTCCACATCGCCAAGCTGGAAATGGATTTTCCCGCCCTGGACAACCGGTATCTCGAACTGACTGATCTGATAGTTTTTCGGCAGATCCGGATAGAAATAGTTTTTGCGTGCGAAAACAGAATGCGGTGCGATATGCGCATCGACCGCCAAGCCAAATTGAATGGCTCGTTCAACGGCTCCTCTGTTCAGAACCGGCAGACTACCCGGCAACGCCATGTCAACTTCGTTGGCCTGGGTGTTGGGCAGTGCGCCATAGCGGGTGCTGCTGCTGGAAAAGATTTTGGATTCGGTAGACAACTGGGCGTGTGTTTCAAGCCCGATAACGATTTCCCATTCCATTATTTTTGATCCGGTTTGCGTTGATGCCAGTCGGTAATGCCCTGGTAGCGGTCGGCAACGGCTAACAGTTGACCTTCGGTGAAATAATTGCCGATGAGTTGCAGGCCGATGGGCAGTGTGCCGTTTTGCCCTCCGAACCCGCAGGGAATCGACATGGCCGGTAGGCCCGCCAGACTCACGCCAAGTGTGTAGACATCAGCCAGCCAGTCGGCTGTGGGGTCGTCGCGGTTTTCTCCGATTTTTTTTGCAACGGAGGGCGTAACCGGCCCCATGATGACATCGCATTTTTCGGCATATGCCTGGCGAAAGTCGTCTGCGATCATCCGGCGTACGCGCTGCGCTTGAAGATAATACGCGTCGTAATAGCCGTGGCAGAGCACGTAGGTCCCCACCATAATGCGTCGTTTGACCTCGTCGCCGAACCCTTCGGCACGAGAACGGCTGGTCATTTCCTCAAGGTTGCCGTAATCGGCCGCACGCAGCCCATAACGCACGCCGTCGTAGCGAGACAGGTTGCTTGAGGCTTCGGCGGGTGCAATAACGTAATAAGCAGGAATGGCCAGTTGTGTTCGCGGCAATGAAATTTCCACCCTGACGGCGCCCAGACTCTCGTATTGCTTGAGTGCGGCTTCAACGGCATTGGCGATGTCGGACGACAGGCTTTCGTTGAAATATTCTTTAGGTACGCCAATGCGCAAACCTTTAAGTGGTTGGGTGCTTTGGTCGGAAAAGCCGGCCTGGCTGCTGTCGTAAGCCTGGCGAATCCGCCCGGGCTGGTTGGCGACGCCGTCGCACGTTTGAAGGCTGGTTGAGTCGCGTTCGTCGAAGCCGCCCATGATATCGAGGATGTCGACCAGGTCATTGGCGTTACGGGCAATGGGGCCTGCCTGATCGAGACTCGATCCGAAGGCGATCATGCCGAACCGGGAAACTGTGCCATAAGTGGGTTTGATGCCGCTTACGCCGCACAGGGCGGCAGGCTGGCGTACCGAACCGCCGGTGTCGGTACCGGTTGTGGCGGGCACAATGCCTGCGGCCACGGCTGCAGCCGACCCGCCCGATGAGCCGCCCGGCACTGCCTCGGGATCCCACGGGTTGCGGCACGTGCCGAAAGCCGAATTTTCATTGCCCGACCCCATTGCGAATTCATCGCAGTTGAGTTTGCCCACCGATACCGTGCCTGCTTCTTTCAGGCGATGGACTACCGTGGCGTCGAACGGACTGGCGTAGTTTTCAAGCATTTTGCTTGCCGCTGTTGTTTTCCAGCCCCGGGTCACAAAGATGTCTTTGTGGGCGATGGGAATGCCTGTTAGCGGGCCGCCTTCGCCGCGCTCAAGTAAAACGTCGGCATGTTTGGCTTGTTCTAGCGTGAGTTGTTCGTCGATATGCAGAAAGGCATTCAGGTTCGCACATTGCTTTGCCTGAGTTAATGAGGCCTGTGCAAGCTCGCGTGCACTGATTTTGCGGTCGCGCAGCGCGTTGCCAAGTTCTGCGATACTGGAGTACGGGAAATGAGAGGACATATTGAGCGTGATCTGTATCGGGCTTATTCAATGACTTTAGGCACCAGGAACAGACCTTCCTCGCTGGCCGGGGCGTTGGCCATGAGGTGGTCGCGTTGTTCCGTTGGTTGGGGTGGGGCGGCGGTATCTTCGCGCAGGCGAGCCGAAACATCCTGATGCGCCGATAATGGATGCGCCATAGGTTCGATGCCGGTTGTGTCGATGGCCTGCAGTTGCTCTATAAGGCCCATGATACCGTTGAGTTCATTTTCCATACGCGTTTGTTCGGTGTTCGACAGCGCAATGCGGGCAAGTCGTGCCACGCGGGAAACATCATCTTGTGTAATTGCCATTCAGAGAATCCGCGAAAATTGTTGGGTGCCGGTGTTCCGGGCAGGTAAAAAAGTATGACCCTACTGGTGAAAACCCGTTACTAAAAATGAATGGGGCATTGAAGCCCCTGTTGAAATTGAATTATAAGTTATCATTTACGGCTAATTCAGTTAATTGAGCTGGCGCACGCGTGTTAAGCTTCGAAAATCGGCCTGAAGCCGCCGATTGCCTAAGTTTGAATAGGCGTCGGCCCGGGTTGTTGCTTTGCATAGTAGCGCCAAATTAACCGGCTTTCTCTCAATATCTAGATATTACTGAGCGCACATGTTCGGATTTCTCCGCAGTTATTTCTCCAGTGATATGGCCATCGACCTGGGTACGGCCAACACACTCATTTATGTTCGTGGCAAAGGTATCGTACTCGACGAGCCGTCTGTTGTTGCGATTCGCCACGACGGTTCCCCCAACGGCAAGAAGATAATTCAGGCCGTGGGGCGCGAGGCCAAGCAAATGCTGGGTCGTGTGCCTGGCAATATTGAAGCCATCCGCCCCATGAAAGACGGGGTTATTGCCGACTTCACCGTCACCGAGCAAATGCTCAAGCAGTTTATTCGCATGGTGCATCCGGGCAGCATGTTTGCACCCAGCCCGCGCATTATCGTGTGTGTGCCGTGCGGGTCCACTCAAGTCGAGCGTCGCGCAATTCGTGAGTCTGCGCTTGGCGCGGGCGCCAGCCAGGTTTACCTCATCGAAGAGCCCATGGCTGCCGCCATCGGCGCGGGCCTGGGTGTTTCCGATGCCAGTGGTTCCATGGTTGTCGATATCGGGGGCGGCACCACCGAGGTCGCGGTTATTTCGCTGGGCGGCATGGTCTACAAAGGCTCTGTGCGTGTTGGTGGCGATAAATTCGACGAAGCCATCATTAACTACATTCGCCGCAATTACGGCATGCTTATTGGTGAACCCACCGCCGAGTACATCAAGAAGGAAATCGGTTCGGCCTTTCCCGGCGCGGAAATACGCGAGATCGAAGTGAAGGGCCGTAACCTTTCGGAAGGTGTGCCGCGCAGTTTCTCGGTTTCATCCAACGAAATTCTTGAGTCACTGACCGACCCGCTGAATCAAATTGTTTCGGCGGTAAAAACAGCATTGGAACAAACCCCGCCTGAGCTAGGCGCCGATATCACTGAAAAAGGGATCGCGCTCACAGGTGGTGGTGCGCTGTTGCGTGATCTCGATCGCCTTTTGCAGGAAGAAACGGGGTTGCCTGTGATTGTGGCCGACGATCCACTAACTTGCGTTGTGCGTGGATGCGGTGAGGCTCTTGAACATCTGGAACGCTTAGGTACAGTGTTTATTTACGATTAAGCTCAAGACGGTGCGGCCTTGAACGATGCAGCAGAATGCGACTCTTCGATTATTCAAGCGGGGGCCAACGGCGGAGTTCCGCTTGTTGGTCATTCTGGTGCTATCGCTTGTACTGCTGGTGGTCGACGCCCGCTGGAAGGTATTTGAGCCCGCCCGGCAAGCTGTTTCAGTTTTGATTTATCCGTTTCAGCGCGCCGCGATGGCCCCGCGTGATTTAATCGAAGGGGTGCGCAGTTGGACCAACGCCGCAACGGTTGCCAAGGAAGAAAAAGAGGCGCTGCAGCGCCAGCGGATTGAACTGGCGCAGCTTGCCAGTCATGCCGCTCAGTTGGCAACCGAGAACCAGCAATTGCGCCGGCTTTTGAATGTAACCGCACCCGCCGAACAGCAATCGGTTGCCGTTGAGGTTTTATATGAACCTGCAAACCCTTACACCCGCCACCTTATTTTCAACAAGGGGTCCGATAGCGGCATTGCTTCGGGAATGCCTGTCATCGACGAGGGGGGCGTTGTTGGCCAGGTCGTGCGTGTTACGCCTTTTACCTCGGAAGCGGCATTGATTACCGACGAAAAGGTGTCCGTACCTGTTCAGGTCGTACGCAACGGTTTGCGACTTATCGCTTTTGGCGGCAATCCGGCGGGAAAAATCGAAGCACGGTTCCTGCCTTTGAATGCCGATGTACGTGCGGGGGATACTTTGGTCACAAGCGGTATTGGAGGTCTGTTTCCCGCGGGTCTGGCGGTTGCCCGGGTCGACGAGGTCCGTCGCGATGTGGTCAGTGGTTTTGCGGTTGCGGTCGCTACGCCTTTGTCGCACCCAGAGCGTTATCGGCATTTTCTAGTGCTCTTGTCGGAACAGTCTGAACTTTTATCGGAAGTGGAGCCCTAAGTTATGGCATCGCGTGGAAATGGTTCCAAGTCCTCGTTATCCGCTCTAACGCCAATTGATACCCGTTCGTTTGGACGTTCATCCAGTTTTTTACTGGTGTGGGGATCCATTCTCATTGTCTGGCTTGCTTCGCTGGCGTCCTGGCGTGTGTGGCCTTATGCGCCGGATTTGTTGCTTCTCGTGCTGTTGTTCTGGTGTCTGCATGAGCCGCGGCGTGTGGGCTTGTTCACGGCCTTTATGTTTGGTCTTTTAATGGATGTCCATGATGCCGGCCCATTGGGGGGGCACGCGCTTGTTTACGGTTTGGCCGCCTATGGTGTGGTAACGCTCAGTCGCCGTCTGCAACGCTTTAATTCGGTCGTGCAGGCGATTCATATTTTGCCTGTGTTGCTGCTGGTACAAATGGTTTATATCCTGATCAGTTCCTGGCTGGCCGGGCATTGGTTGGGGTGGGCATGGCTTGTCTCGGCCGTGTTCACGGCTGCGTTGTGGCCGGTTGCCGATATATTGCTGCACTATTTGCCTCATCGGTTGCACGAAGAGCTGGACGGCAGCAACGCTTAATTTTATTGTCGGCGGGTATGTTCGAATTCAAGAAAACCTCTCATGAGCAAAAACGCAAAATCTTATTGCGTTTGTGGGTTGCGGGCGTTCTTGTGCTTGTTTGTTTCTTTTTGCTTGTAGGCCGTTTGTGGTATCTGCAGGTTGATCGTTATGAGGGGCTGGCAGCCAGGGCCGATGAAAATCGTATTGCCGTTGTCCCGATACCGCCCAGAAGGGGTGAGATTCTTGATCGCAATGGCGTGGCGCTGGCGCGCAATTATCGTGATTACACGCTTGAGGTCGTTCCAGCCGAAGTCTCCGATCTGAAAGGGATGCTGACCTCGCTTTCGCAATTGGTTTATATCAGCCCGACAAGTCAGAAGCGATTCATGCAGCGTGTTAATCAGTCCGGGCGCTACGCCCGGGTAATGCTGCGCAATAATCTGAACGAAACCGAAGCGGCGTGGTTCGCAGCGCACGCATATAAGTTTCCGGGTGTGACCCTAAACGCGCGCTGGGTTCGCGAGTATCCTTTTGGCGCAAGCGCGGCCCATGTTCTGGGGTACGTGGGCCGCATTTCCGAGCAGGATCTGGAGTATCTTGATCGGGAGGGGCTGCTGGGGAATTACCGCGGCACGCATAATATCGGCAAGAAAGGCATTGAAAAGACCTGGGAACACGTGTTGCATGGCCAAACCGGTGTCGAGGAGGTTGAAGTCACGGCAACCGGCCGGCCGGTGCGATCTTTGCGACGAAAAGATCCGGTTCCGGGAGCAGACCTGGTTCTGTCGCTGGATTTGGGTTTACAGCAGCTTGTTGAGCGGGAGTTCGAAGGAAAGCGGGGCGCGCTGGTTGCAATTGAACCCGAGACGGGCGAGATACTGGCTTTTGTCTCCGCACCCTCGTTCGACCCCAATCTGTTCATCGATGGTATCGATGTGGATAACTGGCGCATGCTTAACGAGTCGCAGGACCACCCTTTAATTAACCGGCCGTTGTATGGTACTTATCCTATCGGGTCGACCTACAAACCGTTTGTGGCATTGGCGGCGCTGGAGCTTGGCGTGAGAGACGCCGAAACCAAAATTTATGATCCCGGTTATTTCGAGTTGGGCCGCCAACGCTTTCGCAACGCGGGCTCGATTGCCTACGGCCAAACCGATATGCATCGGGCGCTGGTTAAATCGTCGGATACCTATTTTTATTCACTGGGGCCTGAAATCGGCGTGAATGCACTGCACGACTTCAGCCAGCAGTTCGGGTTCGGGCAATATACGGGTATTGATCTGGATGGCGAGCGTCGCGGTGTGTTGCCTTCAACCGATTGGAAAGAGAAAGCGTTTCGCAAGCCGGAGCAGCAGCGCTGGTACGCCGGTGAAACGGTTTCTGTTGCAGTGGGGCAAGGTTATAACGCGTTCACCTTGTTGCAATTGGCGCAAGCCACTGCGGTATTGGCCAGCAAAGGTGTATACATGACACCGCACTTGGTGGACCTGGTGCGCAACTCTCAAACCGGGCTGCTGAAGAAAACCGTTAGCGAGCCTTCTCACGTTATTGATCTCAAGCCGGAAAATATTGAGGTGATTGAAAATGCGATGGCGGGGGTTGTGAATGAAGGAACGGCCCGTGTTGCGTTTGACGGGGCTCCCTACCAGGCGGCGGGGAAAACAGGTACGGCACAGGTTTTCAGTTTGCGCGGTGCAGAATATAAATCGGGCGAACTTGATGAGCGTTTGCGTGATCACGCTTTGTTTATGGCTTATGCCCCGACAGTAAGGCCGCGTATTGCAGTTGCCCTGATCGTAGAGAATGGTGGCTGGGGTTCAACCGTTGCGGCACCGATTGCCCGCAAGGTTTTCGACTACTGGCTAAAGGATGACAACAATAACAAGCTTGCCAAGGTGACCCCATGAAACAATATTTTCGCTGGGTTGCCAAAGTTCTAACGGTTTTCGACTGGCCTTTGCTGGCTTTGCTGTTGCTGATGACCGGTTTGGGTCTGGTAATTATGCACTCGGCTGTTGGCGGCACCGACTGGCGCTTTGCCAGCCAGGTACGCAATTACTGCCTGGCATTTATTGCGCTGTGGGTTGTGGCCGTCGTACCGCCCAGGTATTGGCTGAAACTATCTCCAGCGCTGTATGTCGTGGGGGTTGTGTTGCTGGTGGCCGTTGAGTTTTTCGGTGAGACCAGTAAAGGCGCCACGCGCTGGCTGGACCTTGGCATCATGCGGATTCAACCATCTGAAATGTTGAAGTTAACCGTACCCATGATGTTGGCCTGGTACTTCCAGCAGTACGGCATGAATCGCATGAGGCTGCTGAATTTCTTTGCCGCCTTTATCCTGTTGATTATTCCGTTTGCCTTGATTGTGCGCCAGCCCGATCTCGGTACCGCGTTATTGGTGTTGTTGTCGGGCTTTTTTGTGATCTATTTTGCCGGTTTATCGTTCAAGCTGATTTTGCCGCTAAGCGTTGTCGCGATTGTGGGGCTTGGCACGATGGTTTACCTGGAAACCGATATTTGCCAACCCGATGTCGACTGGGTTGTGATGCATGAATATCAAAAGAATCGTGTTTGCACACTTCTGAATCCCAGCTCAGACCCGCTGGGCAAAGGTTTTCATACGATTCAGTCAATGATTGCCATCGGCTCGGGTGGCGTCTATGGGAAAGGGTATATGGAAGGGACTCAGGCGCATCTCGATTTTGTGCCGGAGCGGACAACCGATTTCATTTTTGCCGTGTATGCGGAAGAGTTCGGTTTATACGGCGGGATCATGCTTCTGGTGTTGTTTGCCTTGCTGATCATACGTGGCCTGTTTATCTCGGCATGTGCAACAACACAGTTCGGTCGTTTGCTGGCCGGGGCGCTTTCAATGACCTTTTTTGTTTATGTCTTCGTTAATATCGGCATGGTTACCGGCATTCTGCCTGTGGTTGGCGTGCCTTTGCCATTCATGAGTTATGGTGGAACGGCATTGTTGACGTTAGGCATTGCCTGCGGTTTGTTGATGAGCATCAACCATTATCGTCAATCCTCTCAGGTGCGTTAGTTGTGTTCATCTTCAGGCAGGCTTTGGTTAATGCCTTGAAGGATTTTTTGTACCGGTGTCGGTAAGCCGGTTTCGGCCAGCAGGCCAAGCGGTTGCCAGCACTGTTGGTCGTTGGGTTGTGCCAATGGCAAATGGGGCGCAGTCAGCCACCAGGGTGTGATTTGCAGCTTGAAGTGCGTGAAAGTGTGTTCCAGCGCAGCCATTCTGTTGGAGGCGCCTGGTTCAACACCCCATTGCAGGCATGCGCGTTCCAATTCAGCCAGCTCATTAAATTGTGGCAGACACCAGAGCCCTCCCCAGATACCGGTTTGCGGCCGCTTTTCCAGCAAGACCTTATCGCCATGCAACAGTACCAGCATGTGGCATTCCCGCCGGGGAATGGCTTTGCGGGGGCGTGGCGACGGCAGTTCTTTCTGGGCATTATGCAGGTTGGCATAGCACGAATAGGCCAGCGGGCAGGCGGTGCAATCGGGGCTCGCACGCGTGCATCGGGTTGCGCCCAGATCCATCAGGCCCTGAGTATAAGAAATCATGTCCAGATGCTTGGGCCCATGATCAACAATGCTTTGTGCCAGTGACCAAAGCTTTGTTTCAACGGCTTTTGTTCCAGTGTGTCCGAATATCCCGAAAAAGCGGGTAAAGACGCGCTTTACATTGCCATCCATAATCGGCGCCCGGTACCCAAACGAAAATGCCGCAATGGCTGCAGCGGTAGAGCGCCCGATTCCCGGCAGCGTAACGATTGCATCGGGCGTTTCCGGGAAACGCCCGCCCCATTGCTCCATGACGGTTTGCGCGCAGCGATGAAGGTTGCGCGCTCTGGCGTAGTATCCCAGGCCTGCCCAATAGGCCAACACGTCCGACTGAGGCGCCCGGGCCAAATCGGCTAGCGTGGGGAAGCGCCTGAGGAAGCGGTGATAGTAGTCGATAACCGTGGCCACCTGCGTTTGCTGCAGCATAATCTCCGACAGCCAAATACGGTAAGGATCCCGTGTGTCCTGCCACGGCAGATGATGGCGGCCTTCGGCTTTTTGCCACGTCGACACAGTTTGCGCAAATGTGTCGACATCGACTTTCAATGGGGGCTTGCTATTGGACTTTGTCATACGCGTTAGAAGCGCGTATTCCGGGTAACCGACCAGCGAGCCGATAAGGCGGCCAGAATCGCAACGGTAAATATTGCCAGGAACAGGTAGTCGGCGCCCGGCAGGTGGAGTTCGAGTTGGGCGTTATAAGTACCGGCCAGTGTTGCCAGGTTCTCGTTCATTGGGGCAAGCGCCAGTTTCGCGAACACAATTGCGGCGATACTGGCGAAAATGCCGGTAAGCGCCCCCAGATAAAGAAAAGGGCGTCGAACAAACGATTCCGTTGCCCCCACCAGCCGGGCTACGGCGATCTCTTCGCGCTGGCTCAAGGCCTGCATACGAACGGTGTTGAATATGGTGGCAAGGACAACCAGCACGACACCGGCAGCCATTAAACCCAGGCCGACACGAAGAAACGCCAGGATAGCGGCCAGCCTTTGGACCCAGGCGGCGTCGTGCTGCACGTTCTCGACGCCATCCAGGCTCTTCCAGGCTTTTGTCAGGGTCGCGACGCGTTCAGGCAAGTCTTCGGTTTCCTTAAGCGTAATGACAACGGCATGAGGTAAGGGGTTTTCAGGCAGAACCGCCAGCGCGTCCGACCACGAGGGATTCGTCTTCAGACTGTTCATGGCTTGCTCTTTGGGCACAACGCGCACGTTTGATATATCGGCCTCGTACTCGCTGCGAATCACGGTGGCGATGCTTTGTGCTTTTTCCTGGTCTTGCGTACGATCGACAAACAAGGTGATGTCCGGCGCGATTGACACCTGTTTGACAACGGGTTGCGCCGCCACCAGAAAAGCACTGCCAATGATGGGCAGGGTAAGAATCAGTGCGATGACAAGCAGGTTGGCCAATGTAGAAAACGGGCTCGACAGCAGGCGGCGAAATGCGATAACCAAAGCATAACGATGATGGCGTAACCAGCGTTTCATTGTTGCACCCCGCGCAGGTCGGTGAAACGGCCAGGTAGTATTTGAAGCGTGCGTGAAGCATAGCTTGCCATCAGCGCCGTATCGTGTGATGCAATTAAGGTTGTGACGCCAACCCGGTTGAAGTCTCGGAACACATCCAGAATACGTTTGGCGCTTTCGTGATCAAGATTGGCGGTAGGCTCATCGGCAATCAGAATGGCCGGGCGGTTGACGATGGCACGCGCAATGGCCAGGCGCTGCTGCTCGCCGCCCGACATTTCAACTGGATTCAGGTCTTCTTTGCCTGCCAGACCAACCTTATCGAGTGCGGCTCGCGCCCGTGTAATGGCCTGGGATCGTTCCAGTCCGACAACGGTAAGCGGGAGTAACACATTTTCAAAGGCACTGCGGTCAAACAGCAGATGCGTGTCCTGCAGAATGACGCCCACTGCACGGCGCAAATAAGGTCTGGCTCGGGCCGGCATCTTGTCGAGGCGGTTTTTGTTCACGGTAATACTGCCGCGGCTGGGCGGTTCAAGCCCGCCGATGAGTTTGAGCAGTGTCGATTTTCCGGCCCCGGATGGGCCTGACACAAAAACGAACTCTCCCGCATCGATGCGGAAGTTGATGTCGGCCAGGATATTGCGGCTCCGGCCATAAGATTTGAAAACGTGTTGAAACTCAATCATGTTAACCGTTGGCTAAAGAAATCGCTTATAGGCGGATATGATATCGTGCCTTCGATACTTTATCCTGTTAACGCGTCAATCTCTATGACTTTTCCCGCAAATCGGCGCTCTTTTTCTTTTTCTCGCTGGTCCTGGCGCAACGCCAGGCTGCGTGCGTGGGTTTACCAACTGGTCATGTTGCTGGGGATCGGCGGGCTGGCGTACTGGCTGGTCGACAACACGCTGGCCAACCTGGCCGCCCGAAACATTTCAACCGGCTTTGGTTTTCTTTCGCGCGAAGCAGGGTTCGCCATCAGCGAGAGCCCGGTTGCCTACACCCCTGCCGATTCTTACGCCAGTGCCTTGTGGGTTGGTATTTTGAATACGCTGAAAGTCGCCGCAATCGGCGTAGTGCTGGCGACGTTGCTGGGCAGCCTGGTTGGTATCGCGCGCCTGTCGGGAAATCGGCTGCTTGCCGCCGTCTCAATGGCCTACATTGAAGTCATGCGCAATATTCCGTTGTTATTGCAGTTGTTTTTTTGGTATGCCCTGATCACGCAAAGCCTGCCTGCACCGCGACTTGCGCTGGAGCCTGTGGCCGGGGTGTTCTTGTCGAACCGCGGCTTGACCGTGCCGTGGTTGTCCGGGGTGAATTTTTCCTTCATCTGGCTTGTTCTGTTTGCAGCCTTATTATTTCTAACGGTTTTGCCTCGTTTGGCGCGCAAGGGGCAAAAAGACAGCAGTTCGAGCGGGACAGTGCAACTTATTGGCCTGGCGTGTCTGCTGGTTATTTCAGCGGTGGCGCTGTTTGCCCTGGCGCCGAATGCCCAATTGAGTGTGCCTGCACTGCAAGGCTTCAATTTTGTTGGCGGTGCAACATTAAGCCCGGAATTTACGGCGCTATTGCTGGGGTTGGTGCTATATACCGCGGCATTCATCGCCGAAGTGGTGCGATCGGGCATTCAGTCGGTTAGCACGGGGCAGTGGCAGGCAGGGCGTGCTTTGGGCTTGAGCGAGGGGCAGGTATTGCGGCAAATTATTCTTCCGCAGGCGTTACGGGTGATTGTCCCGCCAATGACCAGCCAATATTTGAATTTAACCAAGAACAGTTCGCTGGCGGTTGCAATCGGCTATCCGGATATTGTGTCAATTGCCAATACAACGCTGAATCAAACGGGTCAGGCGATCGAAGGTATTCTGATCATTATGGCGGCCTATCTGACGGTCAGTTTGTCGATATCGGCTGTGATGAATCTGTATAACCGGCGTATCGCCCTCAAGGAGCGGTGAAAATGACAGCCGCCTCGACAAGCGCAGGCTTGCGCCCAACACGCTGGTATCACACTTTGATCAATACGCCGCTGAACGCATTGATTACGGTCATTGTTGCCGGTTTGCTGGCGGCGGCATTGCCGGCCGCAGTGGAGTGGTTGTTTTTGTTTGCCCGGTTTGGCGGAGACAGCCCGCAAGCTTGTGCGGGCATTAAAGGAGCCTGCTGGACTTTTATTGCCCAGAAGCATAGGGTCATTTTGTTTGGCCTGTACCCTTATGTGGAACAATGGCGGCCATTATTGGCCTGCGTTGTGTTAATTGGCATTGTCGTGCTCAGTTGCCAACGCCGCTTCTGGCGCCCGTCGCTGGCCATTTACTGGCTGGTGGCGCTGGCGCTGGTTGCCTTCCTTATGTGGGGCGGGGTGCTGGGGCTTTCTTTTGTTGAAACCCGTCTTTGGGGCGGTTTGCCTCTTACCTTGATCTTGGCCACGGTGGGTGTGGGCCTGGCGTTTCCACTAGGGGTTTTGCTTGCTTTGGGGCGCCGCTGCGAATTGCCTGCCGTGCGGTCGGTGTGCGTGATTTATATCGAGTTGATCCGCGGCGTTCCCCTGATCAGTTTGTTGTTCATGGCGTCGGTGATGCTGCCGCTGTTTCTGCCTGAGGGCCTTAACATCAATAAGTTGTTGCGTGCCCAAATCGCCATTGTCTTGTTTGTGGCCGCTTATATTGCCGAAACCGTGCGGGGTGGTTTGCAGTCGATTCCCAAGGGGCAGTATGAGGGCGCCGACTCGCTGGGCCTGGGCTATTGGCAAAAAACACTGTTTGTGGTCTTGCCGCAGGCACTCAGGGCCATTGTGGGGCCTTTGGTGGGCATTTTTATTTCTTTGCTGAAAGATACGTCCCTGGTTGTGGTCATTGGTGTCTTTGACCTTATGCAGGCAACCAAGGCGGCATTGGCTGATGCGCAATGGCAGGGCTTCAGTACCGAAGCGTATTTATTCATAGGCGCGATTTATTTTGTGATGTGTTTTTCCATTTCACGTTATAGCCAGTCATTGGAACGCCAATGGCGCCGGACAGAATAAATTCGTAACATTTCAGTAGGTAAGCAACTGATAGGATAGGGGCCGTATCTGGGTTCACTGTATTTTGGGCCCGTAACCAAGAAGGAGAAAAATATGAATATTCCAGTTAACAAGCGCTTTGCCATTGGCGTCGTTGCGCTGGCAATGATGGGCGGTTGTGCCACGGTTGATCGCACGATGGGTGGAATGGGCCAGGGTGGGCGCACCGCAACGGGTGCAGGTGCGGGCGCGGCGGTTGGTGCCGGTCTTGGAGCCCTGATTGGTGACAGCAGTGAAGCTGCATTGATCGGTGCGGGGATTGGCGCAGTTGCCGGCAGCATCATGGGTTATAACTGGTCGGGCATCAAGAATGATGTTGAAAAATCGGGTGCGCAAAGTCTGGGTGTAGATGTTGTTGAAATGCCCGACGGCACGCTTAAGGTTCATATTCCGAGCAATGTGTCGTTCGATACAGGCAAGTCGAATTTGAAAGCCGGTTTGCTGCCTGTTCTCGACAGTGTCGCCAGGGCGCTTGCGCAGCATCCCGAGTTGCGTGCCAAAGCAATTGGCTATACCGACAGCACAGGGCCTGCCCAATTGAATCAGCGTTTGTCGTTAAGCCGTGCCGAGGCAGTAACAAACTATATTGCCGGGCAAGGTATTTCGATGGGGCGCTTAACGGCTGAAGGGCTGGCTTCGGCCAATCCGATTGGCGACAACAGCACGGAACAGGGCCGTGCAATGAACCGTCGCGTTGAGTTGTTCCTGTATGCAGTCAAACAATAATGACCAATATGCTTGAATAGAAAACCCGTCGTGCCCCTAAGGTACGACGGGTTTTTAGCAAGCGGGTACGCTGCTTGTTAGAACGGATAGTGGCGGGGTGTGGTTTGAATCGTCATCCAGCGCAATTCAGTGAAGGCTTCAATGCCGGCCCGCCCGCCAAAACGACCAAAGCCGCTGTCTTTTACACCGCCGAACGGCATTTGCGCTTCATCGTGCACGGTAGGCCCGTTAACGTGGCAAATGCCCGATTCAATGCGCGAAGCCACTTGCCAGGCCCGCCCGATATCTTTACCGAATACCGAAGCCGATAAGCCGTAATCGTTGTCATTGGCAACTTTAATGGCTTCTTCCACACCGTCAACGCGAACAATTGCCTTGACCGGCGCGAAAGTTTCCTCGCTGTAGATACGCATTTCCGGCGTAACGTGATCAATGAGTGTGGCCGGCATTAACGTGTTTTCGGCTTTGCCGCCGCAAAGGAGCTTGGCGCCCTTTTCCAGGGCGTCGTCGATCAGTGCATTGCACCGCTCGACGGTGGTCATGTCGACGACGGAGCCCAACACAACAGGGCCTTCGCGCGGGTCGCCCAGTGGCAGGTTACGCGCTTTTTCGGTGAGTGCCGGAATAAAGGTATCGGCAATTTTATTATCGACGATGATACGCTCCGTTGACATGCAAATCTGGCCGGAATTGGCGAATGCGCCAAAGGCCGTGCCGTTAACGGCTTCTTCGATATTTGCGTCGTCCAGCACCACCAATGGCGCTTTGCCGCCCAGCTCCAAAATAGAAGGTTTTAGGTGTTTCGCGCAAACCGAGGCGATGATTCTGCCCACCCGGGTAGAACCGGTGAAGTTGACGCGTTTGACAGCCGGATGGGCGATCATGGCTTCAACGAGCGGGCCGGCATCGGCCGGGTCGTTGGTAATAAAGTTCACCACACCGTTGGGCAGGCCGGCCTCCTGGAGAGATTCAATGATGAGACTGTGCGTGGCCGGGCAGACTTCCGAGCCTTTCATGACGACGGTATTGCCGCATGCCAGGGGAACGGCAACGGCCCGGGTACCCAGGATGATCGGCGCATTCCATGGCGCCATGCCAAGAACAACGCCGGCGGGTTGCCGTACACCCATTGCCAGGCTTCCGGGGACGTCGGACGGGATAAGGTCGCCATTGATTTGCGTGGTAAGCGACGCGGCCTCGCGCAGCATATTGGCCGCAAGGTGGGCATTGAAACCGGCCCACATGGCGGCGGATCCGGTTTCGCCGGCCATGGCCTTGATGAAGTCCTCGGTTTTGGCGTCGAGGGCATCGGCTGCTTTCAACAACAGGGCACGACGCTCCGTTGGCCCTTTTGCCGCCCATTCCGGAAACGCCTTGGCAGCGGATTCAATGGCTTCGATGGCGTCTTCGATGGTTGCTGCAGGCGCGGTTGTGGCAACTTTGCCATCAAGCGGGCTCTTGCGTTCGAAAGTTTTGCCATTGCTGGCTTGTTTTTGCTGCCCATTAATAAGCATTGAAATCGTTGTCATAGCCTGTCTCCGGTTTGTTACAGAATTCTGCATAGAAGTGAGTTTGTGCTTGCGCACCATTATGAACTTTTTTAGAACTAGGGAAAAGTAAGTGAACTTACTATAATCGGTACAACGATTGTTATGGATTATGCTATGTCTGGTGGATTGGAGTTGTTAAAACGCTGGGGGGGATTTGTTGGCGTTACCATTCTGGTTTGTTTGTGCTTTGCAACCAGTTCTTTACCGACTCCGCTATACCCCCTTTATGAGCGGGCATGGCAAATTCCCCCAAGTTCGCTAAGTTATATCTTCACTGCTTACATGGCGGCGGTGTTCGCCACACTGCTTTGTTTTGGGCGTGTCTCCGACACGTTTGGGCGCTTCAGGGTAATTGTGGCGTCTGTATTAATGCTGATGTTGGGGCTAGTGCTGTCAATGGTCGCGCAAAGCGTTGCAACATTAATGCTGGCCCGTGCCATTATCGGTTTCGGTAATGGCATTCTTGCGACAACCGCAGCACTGGCCATGGGTGAGGCTCACCCCCAGCAAGACCGCCGAAAGGCCGCCGTCGTGACCTCCAGTGCGATTACTGTAAGTTTTGGCGCCGGCCCGGTTTTGGGCGGCGTCATTGCGCAGTGGAATGTTTACCCATTGGTCTTGCCTTATATCTTTATTTTCATATTGGCGATTCTGACCCTGTTCTTAATCATTGTTTCCAGAGGGCAATTGCAGGGACCTTGTGGCGCGCGGGTTCCGCTGTCGATTGTCCCAAAAATGGCGCTGCCGGTTGTGGTCAACCGGCCTCCATTTTTGTTGGGTTGCGCTGGCGGGTTCTTTACTTTTGGGGTGGGTTGCCTGTTTGCCTCACTCGTGCCCTCGGTGCTGCCCGAGTTGCAATTGCCATGGCAAGGCCCCATTGTGGTGGGGGTGGCTTTTATTTTCGTGGCAATCGCCTCTGTGCTGGTTCAAACCACCCAAACGCGGTATCCCCCTTTCAAAGGCCTGATGTTCGGGATGGGCGCGTTCGGCCTAAGCGTCGTGTTTCTTGCCTTGGGTATGTACACCCATAGTGCAGCAGTGCTGGTTATTGCCATGATCTGCTTTGGTATAGGACAGGGGTTTGGCTTTATGTACGCTTCGATGATTGCCAGCCTGCATGCCGATGAGCATCGCCGGGCAGCCAATATGTCAACTTTCTTCCTCTCGGCCTATACCGGTGCAACATTGCCCATTATTGGCGTTGGGATATTGGCCGACCACGTAGGCCTCAGTACCGCGATATACACTTTTTGCCTTATCACGACCGCCGTTCTGAGTTGCTTATCAGCGTATTCTGGCTGGATGCATCGTCATCGGACGACTCCATAGAATAGAACTTGCGCTTTTCTTCATACATTAAATGATCTGCCTTGCGAATTGCGTTTTCAAGCCGTTCGCCTTCCCGGGAAATCGCCCAGCCCACCGCAAGTTCAAGTGACGAACCACTATAGAACTGGTTGTTCAGGTCGGTGATTTTCTTCAGGTTGGTTAGCAGGTTGGTGCGCGCTTCGTCGTTGGCTCCGGGCATGAAAACCGCGAATTCATCGCCGCCGATGCGCATGGCAGTGACGCCTCTGCCGCTAAGCTGATTCAGAATTTCACCGGTACGGCGCAGCAGATCATCTCCGGCGGCGTGGCCCTGAGTGTCGTTGACTGTCTTGAGATTATTAATGTCGATAATGATGACCGTGACAGGGAAAGGGCCTTTGCGTTCGAGGCGGCTGATTTCATCAACGTAGAAAGAGCGGTTTTTCAGTTTGGTAAGCACATCGTGCTTGCCAAGGTATTCAAGGTAGGCCTCGGCTTTCTTGCGCGCAGTGATATCGGTTAGGGCCAAAAGCACCAGATCCCAGTTCTGCTCGTGCCCGTTGAATATTGAAAACTGCAGGTGAATATTTAGAGGGTTGCCGTCCAGCCCGTAATTGAGCACCTCGCGCTGCATGAAGAGCTTGCCGTTCCAGAGGTCGATGAGTTGTTCGCGGAAATGGTCTTTCATGTCATCACGAAAAACCTCGTGCAACCGGGTGAACAGGTCGTGCTTGCTTTTCGCTTTAAACATGTCAAGGGTATATTGATTGACATCCAGTACCTTGATTTCCGACATGCATTGTTCGACGAAGTCGGGATGAACATCGGTAAACGTTCTAAAGTCGGTAATTCCCCGCTCACGCACTTCTTCCAGCAGGACTTTGATGCGAGTAAAGTCTTCAACCCAAAGTGAAACCGGGGCATATTCGAATACGCCCCGAGCATATTGTTCGCTTGCCAGTACGCGCCGGCGGGCGTTTTCCAGTTCTGTGATGTTATCGAGCGACACCAGCACCCGATCCCAGTTCTTCTTATGGTTTGGCAAAACGACGGCCCGGATCAAGACGTCGAGCCGTTCACCTTCTAACGTGTAATTGACACTTTTGCTCTGAAAGCCCGCACCGCCATTCCAAAGCGAAACCAGTTCCTCTATGTGTGCTTCGAGCATGTCGTCGCGCAATACGTCTCCCAGGCGCTGTGACAGTTCATCGAACGAGGCGGCCTTGAACATGTCGAGCGTTTCACGATTAACGTGCAACAGCCTGATGCAATTGGAGCATTGCGCGACGCGTTTTGAGTCTTCTTCCAGATAGGCGCGCAAATCTGTTATGCCTTTGGCCCGCCAGTCTTCAAACAGCTCGTGAACCCGGCTGTAGTCTTCAAGCCATAGCGAATTTGGCATGACTTCGAAGAAGTCGGGCAGGTTGGTGCCCCACGTTTCCGGTTGATGGTCTGAGAGATTGCCCTGCTGCATAAGGGAATTCCAGTAAGTTGGGTGAAAACACATGCTGAACCACGAGCGGTGACTCAGATTTTAATAAATTTGTGCGGTAAGCGTGCTTGCAGTATTAAAAATATAAAACTTGTAATGCTGTTAAATTAAAAAAAGCCCCTCCGGTCCGGAAGAGGCTTTAGTCGGGTTTTTGGGGCAATACACTGGTATTGCCCGGTTATTTGCCCGTTCACTTGTGGTGCGTTGTTTAAACGCCTGGGTCTTTGAACATTTCGATCACATCGAATTCAACGTTATAACGTTCGCCATCATCAAGTTTTTCGGCTTCGCGAATATAGATGTTTTGAACGATGTCACGCGTTTCAGGATCGATACGGATGGGACCACGCGGGCTTTCCCATTCCATGCCCTTCATGGCAGCCAGCAATTCGTCGCCGGTGGCTTCGGGGCCTGCTTTCTCCAAGGCGTCATAAATAAGCTTCATGCCGTCGTAGGCACCGACACCCATAAAGCTGGCGCGCATGCCATCGTTGGCCTCGGCGAACGCCTTGACGAATTCCTTGTTTTCTTCGGAGTCGTGGGCGGCTGAATAATGGTGCGAGGTGATGATACCCAGGACTTCGTCACCCATGGACGGCATCAGGTCGTCTTCAACCATGTCACCCGTACCGATCAGATTGATGCCTTCGCCGGCCAGGTTACGTTCTTTGAATTGCTTCAAAACCGCCGAGCCCTGCCCGGAAGGAACGAATACGAAGAGTGCATCGGGCTTCAGATCGCGGACACGCTGCAGGAAGGCCGAGAAGTCGGGGTTGGCCATGGGGCTGCGAATGCTTTCCAGCACTTTGCCGCCTTTTTCCGTAAAGGTCTTGACGAAGACTTTTTCAGCATCATGGCCCGGGCCGTAATCGGCCACCAGCGTTACCGCCGTATCAATCTCAACCTCTTCGTTATCACGTGCCCAGACCGCGATCGGCGCAGTGGTTTGTGGCAGTGTCATGGATGTGCGCACAATGTAGGGCGACTTCTGGACAATGGAAGAGGTACCGGCCGCGGTTACCACCATGGGGATCTTGGCCTGGGTGGCAATAGGTGCGGCGGCAAAAGCCAAGGGGGTAAGACCAAAGCCGGCCAACACGTTTACCTTGTCTTGAATAACCAGTTCCTGGGCAATACGTTTTGTGGCTTCAGGCTGGACACCACCGTCGTCTTTGATAATCAGTTCGACTTTGCGCCCGGCCACTTCGTCGCCATGCTGTTGCATGTAAAGTTTGGCACCGGCCACTGCCTGCTTACCTGTTGAGGCGAAAGGGCCCGTCAAGGGAATGATGAACCCGATTTTGAATGGTTCGGCCGCATGAGCAACTGCCGCGCTGGCAAAACAAGCCGCCGCAAGCGCAATTTTTGCGAATTTTCTCATTTGTCGTCTCCTGAGAATTTTGGTTATGAGTCTAATACCGTTAAGGTATGCCTGCCTGCAGCCAGGAAGACTGCAGGCAGGCAATAACTGTTCAGAACCCTTTCAGATTAAGTGTGCTGAATGTTACGGTTATTGATTGTTGCTCATTTGTTCCTGGCTTGCAAGTAGGTCGAGCGCGACATCGACAATCATGTCTTCCTGGCCCCCCACCATTTTGCGGCGACCCAGCTCTACAAGGATATCGACCGTTTTCAGGTTGTACTTGGCTGCCGCAGCTTCTGCGTGGCGCAGGAAGCTGGAATAGACGCCGGCGTAACCCAGTGCCAGTGTTTCGCGGTCGACGCGAACAGGGCGATCCTGCAGCGGGCGAACCAGGTCGTCGGCCGCGTCCATCAGTTTGTAAAGATCGCACCCGTGATTCCAGCCCAGGCGCTCGGCTGCGGCAATGAACACTTCCAACGGTGCGTTGCCCGCGCCTGCGCCCATGCCGGCCAGGCTGGCGTCGATGCGATCGCATCCTTCTTCCACTGCCACAATTGAATTTGCCACGCCCAGGCTCAGGTTATGGTGGGCGTGTATGCCGGTTTCGGTTTCGGGTTTCAGAACGTCTTTCAAAGCGCGGAAACGGTCGCGCACGTCATTCATGTTCAAGGCGCCGCCCGAATCAACCACATAGATGCAACTGGCACCGTAGTTTTCCATGAGTTTGGCCTGTTCAGCCAATTTGGCAGGCTCGATCATGTGGCTCATCATCAGAAAGCCCACCGCGTCCATGCCCAGTTCGTTGGCATAGCTGATATGCTGGCGGGAAACGTCGGCTTCGGTGCAATGCGTGGCCACTCGGACCACGCGCGCACCGGCATCGTAGGCACGACGCAAATCGTGCATGGTACCGATACCGGGCAGCAGCAGGGTGGCAATCTTGGTATCGGTAACGGATTCGGCGGCTGCCGTAATCCATTCCACATCGCTGTGCGCCCCGAACCCATAGTTGAAGCTGGAACCTTCCAGGCCGTCGCCGTGCGCCACTTCAATACTGTAGACACCTGCTTCGTCGAGCGCCTTGGCAATAGCGCGAACGTTGTCGACACTGTATTGATGTCGAATGGCATGGCTGCCATCACGCAGGGTAACGTCGGAGATATAGAGTTTCTTTTGCGTATCCATTACACCACTTCCTTCTGTGTTCTTGACATTCCGGCTTCAAGGCGCCGGCGCGCCATCATGTCGCCGCAGGCCAGTGCTGCCGAAGTCATGATGTCGAGGTTGCCGGCGTATGCAGGCAAATAATGCGCGGCACCTTCCACTTCCAGATATACGGCAATCTTCAGGCCGTGGCGCGGGCCGATTCCCGGCACATTCATGGGAGCCGATTCGTCGACGACATCGAACTGCACCTTCTGCTTGAGGCGATAACCCGGGACATACGACTGCACCTTGGCCACCATTTTCTCGATACTTTCTTCCACCTTCTTCTGGTCGGCAGGCTCGGACAGCACGAAGACGGTGTCGCGCATGATCAGTGGGGGCTCAGCGGGATTCAGGATAATAATGGCCTTGCCGCGTTCGGCACCACCCAGTTTTTCAATGGCGTCGCGGGTGGTTTCAGTGAACTCGTCGATATTGGCGCGCGTGCCCGGCCCTGCCGACTTGCTGGAAATAGAGGCGACAATTTCAGCGTAGTGCACTTTAGCCACTTGCGACACCGCGCCTACTATGGGAATGGTGGCCTGGCCACCGCAGGTCACCATATTCATGTTGCTGGCATTCTCGGCTTCCAGATTCAGCGCGGGAATGACAAACGGGCCGATTGCGGCAGGGGTCAGATCGATGACCTGGATGCCGTGCTTTTGCAAAATTTCGTTGTGGTGCTTGTGGGCACCGGCCGATGTGGCATCGAAGACCACATCGATATCCTTGAAGACGTCGAGCTTGACCAGGCCCTCGATCCCCTCGGCGGTCGTAGCTACCCCCAGGCGCTCGGCACGGGCCAGGCCGTCGGATTTCGGGTCGATCCCAACCATGGCGCCCATTTCAAGAATAGGGCTGTTGCGCATGATTTTAATCATGAGGTCGGTGCCGATATTGCCTGAGCCGATAATGGCGGCTTTGATTTTCTGTGTCATGGTGTGCTCCTTCAGGAGTCGTAAAAACTAGTCGAAGGCCGTTGGGGCGTTGTGCCCCCCGGCCAGGGCAGGTGCGTTAGTCCTTTGCGTGGAAACCGCATTCTCCCAACCCTTCCATTTGGACCGAAACATACTGGCCCGGTTTGATCCATTCAGCCGGTGTTGCACCGCCGGCCATCACGATCCAGCCGGCCTGCAGAGGTTCACCGGCTTGCGCGGCTACGCGTGCCGCGGCAACCAGTGATCGCAAGGGGTTGCCCAATAGCGCGGCGGTTGAGCCCACTTGAACGGTTTTGCCATTCATGCTTAAAGTAAGGCCCAGATTGCTGAAATCAGTTCTGGGGTCGTGCCAGGCGCCAATCACAAAACTGCTCGACGAGGCGTTGTCGGCAATGACTTCGGGCAATGTGAACTTGAAGTCTTTATAGCGTGAGTCGATGATTTCGATGGCAGGTGCAATGGCCTCAACGGCGGCCAGGGCTTCAGGCCCGGTGACGTCGCCGGTTAGCGGGCGCTTCAGCAGAAAAGCCAGTTCGGGTTCTGCACGGGGATGCACGTAACCATTGAGCTCGATGCTGCCGCCTTCTTCAACTTGCATTGCATCGGTCAAACGTCCCCAGATAACGTCTGACAAACCCATTTGAATCATTTTTGCGCGGCTGGTAAAGCCCATTTTCACGCCGACACGTCGCTCACCACGATTCAGGCGTCGCTCAATAGAGGCTTTCTGAATCGCGTAGGCGTCGTCCAGCGAGAGTTTGTTATCGGTGTCGAACTGGGGCACTTCATTGCCCAGTCGAGCGGCTTCATCCAGAAGTTCTGCGTATTCAGCTATGGACTTCATTTTTCTTCCTTCGTGGTGTCTGGCTCAAAAACTGCCCGGACATTACCCAGGCTATTGATTCGGGCTTCAAAGATTTCGCCCGGATTGACGGGGGCCATGGGGCCCAGCGCGCCGGATAGAACAAGTTCGCCTGCCTGCAAAGGCGTGCCCAGTCGGGAAAGCGTGCGAGCCAGCCAGACCACGGCATTAATCGGGTTGCCCAGGCACGCTGCGCCAGCACCCACCGAAACAGGTTCGCCGTTTTTCATCATGGCCATGCCGCACAGGCGCACGTCGAATTCGTTGAGCTTGCGCGGTGTTGTACCGAGTACGTAGGTTGATGATGAAGCGTTGTCGGCAATGGTGTCGGTAATGCGGATGTCCCAATTGGCGATGCGGCTGCCTACGATCTCGATAGCCGGCAGTGCGTAGTCGATTGCCTGCATGACATCAACCTGGGTGGGGTTGGGCATGTCGAGGTTTTTCTTGAGCACAAAGGCAATTTCTGCTTCCACCTTGGGCTGCATCAGCGCAGAAAAAGGGATGGGTTCGCCATCGCCGTAGCCCATGTCGTCGAACAGCATGCCGAAGTCGGGTTGGTCGACGCCAAGTTGCTTTTGAACCGCCGGGGATGTGAGGCCGATTTTGCAGCCGATGCGCCGGCGGCCCTGTTTGAGGCGGTGGTCGGTGTTGATTTGTTGAATGGCGTAGGCCGATTCAATCGTCAGTTCAGGGTAGTCGTTGCGCAAGGCACCGATGGCTTGGCCGGTTTCGGCAGCCTGGCGCAATGCGGCAGCGGCGGTTTTAATTTGATCAGGCGTCATCTAAGGATCCTTTCAGATAAACGTAAGTAGATGGAATGCAGTTTAATCGGGTGCGCGTTCAAGTACGACCCGTTCGGGCCGGGGCGCATGGGTTTTTTCTGTAATGGGCGGCCTGGGTAACGTTGCTTTGCCGGGCTCAATGACAAACTCGCATTGCAATGAGTACCACACGCCTTCGATATCGGCGCTGGGGGCGTTGCCCTCGTGTTTGACGTACTCGCCAAGAAGCGCCTGGGTAACGCCAAATTGGGCATCGGTATCGACGTTCGGGTCATCGCTTGAATAGACCTGGGAAAACTGTGTTTTGAAGCCTTCTTTGAACACCATGAAGTGAATGTGTGCAGGGCGCATGTTGTGGCGCCCTTGTGCTTGAAGCAGTTCTCCAACCGGCCCCGAGACAGGAATAGGGTAGCCGGCGGGCTTCACGCTGCGAAACGCAAGATAGCCGTTCTCGTCGGTTGTAAACTGGCCGCGCAAATTCATTTCGGCTTGCTCGGGATCCTGATTTTCGTAGAAGCCGTCGGCCGACGTATGCCATACATCGACGGTTGCTTGTGAGACAGGGTTGCCCTTTTTGTCTTTTACCCAGGCTTCCACGAAAATAGGGTCTCCGGGGGTGGGTGAACGGACAATAGAGCCGCCATTTTCCGTTGCCGGGGAATTGAGTCGCCAGAATGGGCCCATTAAATTGGCTGTTGTTTCGGTTTGCCCGTTTTCGCCATTATTCAGCAGGCAAACCAGCGACGACAAACCCAGCGAGCCGCATGCCAGTACCACTTCGTTGTGCGAAGGTGTTGTAAGCTGGCCCAGCCGTGCAATGTACTGGCACATTTGGTGAAACTCGGCTTCGGTCAATTGGGCGTCGCGGGCAAAACCATGCAAATGCGTCACGGCAGCCGACATGATTTCCCTGAAGCGAGGGCTGGGCGCACGGGCAATTTCCGCCAATACTGCCTTGGTAATGTCGTTTTGGTCTTTAATGATCATGGCGCATCGGGAATAGCGTATCAATGTCAAGTAGGCTAACTTCCAATATTCGCATTGAATGCGTCATATCGTCCAATACTAAATTATCAATATTTAATACCTTTTCGGTATGATTATGGGTATTATAAATATCAAGAGGGTGGTCGCATGGATCTGAAGCAGATGCGCTACTTTTTAATGTTGGCGCAGGAACAGAATTTCGGCCGGGCCGCGGCCAAACTGCATATTACGCAGCCGCCTCTTACGCGACATATCAAGGCACTGGAAGAAGAACTGGGCGTGACACTGTTTACACGTACGCCAAAAGGGGCCGAACTGACAGAGTCGGGTCGCGCGCTGCTTGAAGAGGTGCCCAACGTATTGGCGCTGAGTCGTCGCGCCGAGGAGCGTGCGCAACTGGCGGAACAGGGTTATATCGGGCGTCTTGATGTTGCGTTTTTCAGCTCGGGCGTGCTCAATGCCATTCCGCGCATCCTGAGTGAGTTCCGTCAACGCCGTCCCAAGGTTAAGGTTGCACTTTACAACATGACCAAGGCCCAGCAGTTGGAGGCGTTGCGTGAGCGGCGCATTACGATCGGGTTCAACCGTCTGGTGCCCGACGAAGACGACCTGGCAGTGGAAATCGTATTGCGTGAGCCTTTTCTGGTGGGGTTGTATAAAGGGCATCCGCTGTGCAAGCGGACCTACATTACCCTGGCCGATCTGGACAATGAACCACTGGTTGTCTATCCGAATGCGCCCATGCACGGTTTGGGCGAGGAAATCGCCGCCGCGTTCCGGATTGAAGGTTTGAAGTTCAAGGTTGAGCAGGCAACCGACGACATCGTCACGTGTATTGCGATGGTCGCAAGCGGTTTCGGGGTGTGCATTACCACGCAGTCGGCCCAAACGCTGAATCTGCCCAATGTGGTGTACCGGCCATTGCGCTCGGAAACCCTAAAAGACATTGAACTCAGCTGCATGTATCGGCGGGACGACACCTCGCCGATTCTGCATGCTTTCCTCAAGCTGGTGCGGCAATTCAACTACGACTGATTGCCGGCCGGCTCATTCGCTAGAATCTCACCCTTAAATTAACGGACCCCGTGCTGTTTGAGGTGCCATCGCCGAACTGCCCGCCGTACGACACACCCAGCGCACTGTAGCGGCCAAGATCCACTTCGGCCCCCAGTTCCACTACCAGGGCGTTGCGTGCAAGTGCGACACCTTCGACGGTGTACGCGGCAGCCGGAGCGGCAACAAATTGCATTCGGCGTTTGGGCGCCAGGTCACCGGCAGCGTAGCGCCATCCCAATCCTGCGCGCAGCCGTGCTTGCGTCTTGCCAACGTCAACGTGTGTTAACCCGCGAATGCCCAGCGTCATGGTGCCTACGTTGTCGGTTTGGCTTTTGGCAGCCAGGGCTGCAGCGCCGCCCGACTCGGTAAAGCCCTGGGTCTTCAGGGATGACCAGGCCACCGATGCATAAGGTTCAAGCATACTGGTTGGCGTAACCGCAAATGCGTAACCCAGTTCAGCAAAGACTTGCCGGCCGTAACCGTGGTAATCGGTTGTTAAGGTTTGTACGCCACCGGTACTGACAGTGCGTTGCGCATCAAGGTTATGGCGGGAAAGGCTTGCGCCGACCAGCAGATTCAATCGGCTGTGACCATTGCGCCAACTTTTCCCGGAGTAGAGCGAGACAACGTAATTGTCGGCATCCGTGCTTGTTTGGAGGTCGTCTGTTTCGATGCGGCCATCGCTGTAGCCCAATGCCAGGCCCGCGCGCCAGTCGGGGCCAATGGCAAAATCACCGCCCAGGGTGAATCCGTGATCCCGGTACCGGGTGTCGGCGGTGCCGTTGCGTCCGTTCATCGTCTGCCACTGGTTGTCCACGCTAACCCACAACGGGTACGCAGACGAAGCCGCTGCCATATCCTGGGCACTGCCGATGCGTTCAGATAACCTGCCGGTTCTTTGATACGCCGATTGCAAAAGGGTGCTTTGGACGCTGGCATGGGCTTCCCCGGAAAGCGAGCCTGCAATGCCCGCGACCGAACCCGGTGTGGAATTGAGCAGTTCGTCGAAAATGGTTCCCATGGCCGCCGGCGGGCTGTTGGAAAGTGTGTCCAGTGCGTTGGTGACGGCAATCTGGTTTGATGATGTCAAATAACGTGAAAACGGCACGCTGTTGCGTTGTACTTCCAGAATGGCGCCGCTGTTGTTTACGCGCAGGTTGGGCGAGAGAAATACCAGGTCGGTATCAATATCGGCAAAATTGCCGCTGACCGCTCCGCCCATGACCGCCAGGAAGTTGTAGTCAATTCCCTGTCGGAATGGCCCGCCTTCCAGTGCCAGCGTGCCATCCAGTTGAACGTTGCCGGTTACCTGCAGCACATCGGTTGCATTGTTTCCGTTTACCTCAATTTCCAGACGTGAACCCGGGTAGGCTGTGTAGTCGCCAAAGATCTTCAAGGTGCCGATAGAGTTACCCGGCGCCACCACCCCATAGTTGTGCACGTCTTGAATGGAGCCTGTGCCACCCAGTGTGCCGGCGCCTTGTACGGTCGTGGTTGAGGATTGAATCCCATTCATGACCACTTTTCCGCCAACAATTTCAGTGCCGCCCTGGTAGCCGTTGCTGCCGGTGAGCGTGATCGATCCCTGGCCCAGTTTAATTAACTTGCCATTGCCGCCGATGTCGTTTGAAAAGGTCGTGTCGTATCCCAGCGTATCGATCGCAAAGTCATCCGTGAAGGCCCCTGGCCCTTTTACTGCCTTGCCGACATTGAGTGCCCCCCACCCGTAGGTGCTGTCAACGCCTGCCGTGCCAATATCAGTTGCGGTGGTCAACAGGGTTTGTTGCAAATGGTAGGCCTGGAAGAACGGGAATGCCTCTTTCACCAGGGCTGCGGCACCGGCAACATGGGGCGCAGCCATCGACGTCCCGGACATGCGTACATAGCCACCTCCTGTTTGGGTCGAGTAGATGCCTCGTGCCTCGTCCCAGTCGCCACCGGGGGCGGAAATACACCACTGCGCAGCAACGCCGCAGTGGTTTGAGTAGCCTGCCAACAGCCCATCTTCGGCCAGGGCTGCCACGGCAATCCAGTTATCCTCGAATTCGTCGAAATAGTGCGGCAGCCCGGCCAGCATGTCCGGGCTGGGTTGTTGTTCATTGCCGGTGGAGATCACCATGAGTGTGCCGACGTCGGTTAATGCACGCAGGCCCTCGAGTGAGAGCGGGTAGCGCTCTTCAATATTCTGGGCGTTGTCGTAATCCAGGATATTGCATGGTTCGGCCAGCGAGCCGGTGTCGTCGGGGTCGCAGTCGTTGTAGCCAAGGCTGGCATTCAGTATGGGCAGGTCGAAGGTGGCAGCCCGGTTCCATCCACGGGCGAACAGCAAGTCTTCCTGCTCGTAACTTTCCTCTTCCTCACCGCTCTCTACGCCGTCGTCATCCATTCTGATCATGACGACTTTTGAATTGAAGGCAACGCCATGCATGCCGATATTGTTGCGGTCGGCGGCGATAATGCCCGATACATGCGTGCCGTGGCCTTCAAGATCGAGGCCCCAGGTTTGCGTAATGGCACGATTGTTGTAGAGGTCCCAACCGCCGTCGATGCGCCCCTGGAACTCCGGATGCAGACTGAATATGCCCGAGTCCATCACGCCAACGCGAACGCCTTGCCCGGTAAAACCCTGCTGGTAGGCCTGGGCTGCGTTGATCATGCCCAGGCCGTATTGCTGGCGATATTCTGCTGTGTCGAAGTTTTCTGCTTTTGCCTGTGTGAAGGCCAGCGCCGCGATGGTTGCCAGAGCAACGGGTATAAGGCGTGTTGTGGGTCTTGTCATTGTTTTTGGCTTCTTCTTGTATAGTGTCGCCTGATTATAAATAGTACAAGAGACACGGTTCAATGATGAAACTGCTTGGTTTGCAAAGCGACATTGCGCGGTCTGTTGCCATTCTGGCGCTGGGTACTTTCGCTGTTGGCACCGACGCATTCATTCTTTCCGCCTTCTTGCCCGATATGGCGGCAGACCTGGGCGTCAGCGTAGCTCAGGCAGGATATGCCGTAACGGTTTTTGCTGCAAGCTATGCGGTTTTGTCTCCAGTACTTGCGACCCTGACAGTACGTTTTGAGCGACGAAAATTGCTCATCGGTGCCATTTTGGCGCTTGTTTTAACCGACATTGCGGCGGCGCTGGCACCCACTTTTGAAATGTTGCTGGTCAGTCGCATTTTCGCGGCTGCTGCCGCGGCCTCATTTACACCCAACGCGGCTGCGATGGCGGCTTCGCTTGCACCGCTGGAATCGCGCGGGCGTGCTTTATCGGTTGTGGTGGGCGGTATGACAATCGCGACTGCGATTGGCGTGCCGTTGGGAAACCTTGCCAGTCACGCACTTTCGTGGCGAGGCGCTTTGTTGATGGTGGCGGCGGTTGGTGTATTGGCGGCGATTGGTGTTTTCTTTCGTTTACCGCCGATGGCCGGCGGTGCTGCCGTGCCGCTGCGCAAACGGCTGGCGTTATTGAAAGATCGCAAAATCATGCTCATTTTGCCGGTAACGGTTTTAGGCGTGGCCGCGTGTTACGTGCCCTACGCGTTCGTGCTGGTTGTGCTGGATGACTTTGGTATCGGCGCCTCATACATGTCGATTATGTTGCTTATTTACGGTATTGGTGCCGTATTGGGCAATATTGTGTGTGGCGCCGCAGTCGACCGGTGGGACCCGCGCACCGTTTTACTGTGGGCATTCGCATTCATGGCAGTGGGTTTTGCCTTGATGTTGTTTATTGGCGGTTTAACGGGAGCAGCCCTTTACCTTATGGTCGGGTTTCTTATGCTGCTGTGGGGCGGAACCAGCTGGTGCCAGGCGCCGCCGCAACAGGCACGCCTGATTGATGCGGCCCCAAGCCACGGCCCAATGGTTGTATCGCTGAACTCGTCGGCGATCTATGTGGGTATTGCCCTGGGAACAATGATGGGCAGTGCCACCATTGATATCAGCACAACCGTGAATCTTGCCGCCGCTTTGTTTATGTCGGTTCTGGTGTGGATATGCGTTAAGTTCCTGCGACCATGAACAGCGCGTTCACGGTCGCCGGTTGTGCCTGCGTCAAACGTTATCCGGTATTGCGCAAGCCGGCGGCAACGCCATTGATGGTCATGTGCAGTGATCGTTGGGCACTGCTTTCCACACTGTTTTTATTGCCGCGCTGACGTGTCGACCGGTGCCGTTTCAACAGGGCAACCTGAAGATGATTCAACGGATCGATATAGGCAAAACGCTCTGCCAGCGCATCGCGCAAAATAGGGTCTTCAGCCAATATCTGCCGTTGGCAGACCTGGGTGAACAAGGCCCGTGTGAGCTCGAATTCTTTTTTGATTTCATTGTAGATGCGCGTGCGCAGGTTGCTGTCCTGAACCAGCCCGGCATATTCATGTGCAATACCCATGTCGACTTTGGCCAGCACTTGTTCCATGTTGGACATCAGCGCCTGAAAGAACGGCCATTCCTTCGCCATTTTCTGCAACTGCTTCAGGCGCGCCGATGGGGTACGGGGGCTATGCGTGCAACCTTGCTCTATGTAATGGTTAAGTGCCGTTCCCACGCCATACCAGCCTGGCAGCATCACACGGCACTGGGCCCAGGCAAAACTCCATGGTATGGCCCGCAGGTCTTCAATACGTTGCGATGCCTTGCGTGAAGCAGGTCGTGAGCCGATATTCAGTCCGGCAATTTCCCCAACCGGGGTGGAAGCAAAAAAGTAATCCTGGAAACCGGGTGTGCCATAAACCAACTGGCGGTAAGTGGTTTGTGCGTGGTCCGACAAAATGGCTACGACGTAGCCCAGTTTGTCCATGTGCGGGTCATCGTCGCCCTGGTTGAGCGTTTGATTCAGCAAACTGGCCTCCAGGCTGGCAGCAACGAAATTCTCCATATGCCAGCGGCCGACGTGGGCATCTTTGTATTTGCCCTGAATGACTTCCCCTTGCTCGGTCAGTCGGATCTGGCCATTCACCGTGCCCGGTGGCTGCGCCAGGATCGCATCATATGTTGAGCCGCCTCCACGGCCAACCGAACCGCCGCGCCCGTGAAACAGGCGCAGGCGAACACCTTTTTGCTTGAACAAAGACAACAGTTTTCGTTCAGTCAGGTAAAGAGTCCAGTTGGAAGTCAGGTAGCCGCCGTCTTTGTTACTGTCTGAGTAACCCAGCATGACTTCCTGCACACCATCGTGTGTGTGTTTTATGCGATCTGCAATATGGGGCAGCGACAGCCAGCCCGACATGATTTCCGGTGCGCGTTCAAGGTCGGGAATCGTTTCGAACAGCGGCACAATCATGAGGCCGTTTTCAGCATCAGGCTGCTGCTTGCCCGGGCGCCTGGTTTTCATCGGGCCGGGAGGGACCAGCCCTGCTTCTTTTTGCAAGACCAAAACCTCAAGCAAATCGCTGAGCGTTTCCGTATGGGAAATAATGGCTTGCTGGACAGCCGGCTTGCCGAACTTCTTGCGGCATTGCGCGGCCATTTGGAGTACGCCAAGTTCTTTGGCTGTTTCGTTCGAGTAGCTTAACCAGGGCGAGGTCAGGGGTCGGACTTCGTTCAGCTCATGCAGCAACAGCGCGGTTTTTTCTTCTTCGGCAAGTTCGGCGTAGTGGACTTGTTTACCCCGCCAGGTTACTTTTGCCCGGCTGAACAGCTCATCAAGAACGCGTTCGTGAACGTCGGAGCTTTGACGTAAATCGACACTGGCAAGATGAAATCCGAAAACACGACTGGCCTGGATCAGTTCGGCAAGGCGCAGGTGGGCGATCACGGCGCCATGATGTTGTTCGAGCGACTTGGCCAAGACTGACAGGTCATTGGCGAACGCGTCTGCCGTTTCATATGGGGAGGCGCTGTAGGTTGGCCGTTGCGCCAGCGGCTGGCCGACCAGTGTTTCTGCGGTGGCGGCCAGGCGCGCATATATGTGGATCAGTGCGCGGCGGTAGGGTTCGTCGCTGCGGTGATCCGAACTATCCTGGCTTTGGTGGGCCAGATCAAGCAGCGGCTTGCTTGCCGGCCCTAAAGAAACCGATAGCGAAAGCGCCTTGCCCAATTCATGCACTTCGTTCAGGTAGTGCCGCAAAATGACGGTGCATTGCTTGGTGAGCGCCTGCTCCAGCGTAAAAGCATCAACGTTCGGGTTGCCGTCCCGGTCGCCCCCAATCCAGCTGCCCATGGTTAAAAAAGGCGGCAACGGCTGGTTGTTGACGTGGAACGGGTTGTCGGACGGATTCAGGGTTTGGCGAATGTCTTTGTAAAGTGCCGGAATGACCGATAAAAAGGTGCGGTTGTAGTACCCCAGTGCGTTATCAATTTCATCGATGACGTTAAGTTTCTGCCAACGCAACATGCGCGTTTGCCACAAGGTGGCCACCAACCCGGTCAGTCGTGCGATGAGGCCGTGGTATTCGGCATGCGTGGCGTTGGCATTCAGGTTGGCCAGGCAGTGGGCGATTTCCTGATGGAGGTCGAGCGTGCTTTTGCGCTGTACCTCGGTAGGGTGCGCCGTTAACACGGGCGTAATACAACTTTGTTGCAGAAATTGTTCGATCTGCCGGTGGGAAATGCCCTTTTGTGCAAGCTTGGCAAACACGGCGGTCAGGCTGCCTTTTGCTGTTTCGGCCTGGTCAAGCTGTTGTGCCCGGCGGAATCGGTTGGTGTCCCGGTCTTCGGCGATATTCGACAGCTGCAGAAAATAGCCGAATGCGCGGGCAACCGACGCAGACTCTTTCAATGAGATGTGCCTGATTATTTCTGCCAGGGCATTATTGTTGTGTGTTGGGTTTTCCCGGCGTAACTGAACGGCTGTGCGTCGCAGGGTTTCAACCAGCAAAAATACAGAGTCACCCTCATATTCGCGAATAACGTGGCCAAGCGTGCGGCCGAGTTGCCTTATATCGTCGCGCAAAAAAGATGAGTTGGTCGTTGGTGCATTTTCGGGACTGGGTTGAGGTTGCATGGCAATGATAATATCCGTTCAATCATTATTAGGGTCGAAAACTCAGCAATACCTAAAAATTCTAAGAGGGATGGATGCTGTCACTTTCTATTGAGCAGTCTTTGTTGGCTTGTTGTCTCGTTTTGGTTGTCGGGCGTGCACTGACGAACAATGTCGGGGTGTTGTCACGCTACAGTATTCCAGACCCTATTGTGGGTGGTTTGCTTTTTGCCATTGTCGCATTTTTCATTACCGACTGGAGCGGCTTCCAGCTTGCGCTTGATACCAGCATCAAGCCAACGCTGCTGCTGCTGTTTTTCAGCTGTATCGGCCTGACGGCCAACCTGAAGCTGCTCGCGGCCGGTGGGCCTCGACTGGTTGTTTTTTGCTGGCACTGGTGCCGTTTCTGGTATTGCAGAACCTCATCGGCCTGGGTATCGCATGGTTGCTTGACATGCATCCGCTCATGGGCCTGATTGGCGGAACGATTACGCTGGTGGGCGGACACGGAACGGGCGCTGCCTATGCCACGCGATTTGCCGATGTGAATAATATTCAGGATGTCATGGTATTGGCCATGACAGCGGCAACATTCGGCCTGGTGCTGGGCGGGGTGATTGGCGGGCCGGTGGCCGAACGCTTAATCCGCAAGCACGCGCTGAAAGCGGCCGGGGGCAAACCTGCCGGCAAAAGCACGCAGGCACTTAATGTTGAACCATCGGCCAAAGAGAACTCATCGGTTGATTACGTTGCCGTGATTACGTCGCTTGCCGCCGCTTTGGTGTGCGTGGTGTTTGGAACCATGATGGCGAAGTGGGTGGAAAATGCACCGGTGAGTTTGCCGAATTTTCTTTGGTGTCTGGCGATAGGGGTGCTGATTCGCAATGTCGGGACAAAAATGGGTATCCGGCTCGACGACCGCGTGACTGAAATTATCGGCTCCTTTTCACTGGCCATTTTTTTGGGGCTGACGATGATGACACTTGACTTGGGCAGTGTCAGCCGCCTGGCCGGTCCTTTGCTGATTATTCTGGTGGTCCAGGCGTTGTTTGCCGCCGCCTATGCAACCTGGGTTGTTTTCCGTCTGCTTAAAAAGGATTATGAGGCCGCTGTCATGTCGGCGGCGTTTTGTGGTTTTTCAATGGGCGCGACCGCAACGGCTATTGCCAATATGCAGGCGCTGACGCGGCGTCACGGTGCTGCGCCACAGGCATTTATTGTCGTGCCGGTCACCGGCGCTTTTCTGGTTGATATCATTAACGTGATTGTGCTGACGTCGATTATTTCGCTGCCGATTGTGGGGGGCTTCTAAATGTCTGGCGCCTTGCTGAAAAGATTGAGTCTGGTTTTATTTGCATTGTTGCTTGCCGCGTGCAGTCGTCAGCCCGATAAAACCGAGCTGTACTCCGATTTGCAAACCGAGCTGACGCAAACTTACGGTGATGCGTTGTTCAAGATTGTTGATCTTCAGCGCAGGGGGACGGCGCAAGACAGCACTGAGCCCCAAAGTCAGACACGGCGGGTTGTGTATTACGACGTCACGCTGCAGGTTGAGCGTGACGTTGAACTGGGTGGATGGGATCAACCGGGTGTTGCGTCTTTGGTTACGTTGCTGGGTGCGGGTTCGCGCGGGGTGGTTGGCGTGAAATCCGGGGGCAACGAGGCCGGGGATTTAATTGAAGCGCACGGCAGCGCCATTTATCGCAAGGAAGGCTCGAACTGGACTTTTGTCACGCCACCGGGCCTTACCTCGGCGGTTGCGCCCAGTTATGAAACGGGCGTGTCTCAGCCCGTTTCCCGGCAACTGCTGGGTACCCTGAACGAGATTACGCAATCGGTGGTGAACAGGGGTTCGACTGCGGCCCAGCAGGTTTTGCAGCAAGAGTTGCAGCGCTCGGTTGCACGAATTGACGGACGGCTGGCACGAATGCAGCAGGGTTATCCGTTAGCCGGGGGGCCCGAGCAGGGGGAATATGCCGCGTTCGCCCAGGCGCTGGGGCAAATTGGTCGGGAGCAGGGGGTAAGAGTTGCCGCGCTGACGACCGGGGGCAGTGTCGAGAATATCGGGCTGTTGCGATCGGGTGATGCGGTATTGGCGATTGCCCAGGCCGATACGGCACGGCTTGCATACGAGGCGCAGGGGCCGTTTGAATCGCAAGGGCAATTTGCCCAAATTCGTGCGCTGGGCAGTTTGTACCCCGAAATGGTTCACATCGTCGTACGCGACGACGCCGGGTTGAATCAGATCGCGGATCTTAAAGGGAAAACGCTTGCGATGGGGCCATCGGGTTCTGCAATCCGGACCACCTTGACGGCGGTCCTGGCAGCACATGGTTTGCAGGCAGGCGTCGATTATGAAGCAAGCGATTTGCCGTTTGCTGCTTCACTTCCCGTTTTGAATAGGGGTGGCATAGACGCAACGGTTCACATTATCGGTGTGCCCGCCCGCCTGTTGCGCGATGCGTTGGCCGAAGCTTCATTAAAGCTGTTGCCCCTGGAGCGTGATGCGATTCAGCAGGTTGTAACGTCGAATCCGGTTTTAATACCCTTGAATATTGCAGCCGGGACGTACCCTGGACAACGGGAATCCATCCCAACCGTGGGTATGGCCGCGCTGCTGCTTTCCACCGATGTGATTACGCGCGATGAGGCCAGACGCATTACCGAAGTGCTTTATGAAAGCGGTAATGACCTGCTTGAGCAGGGCTCTGCCCAAGGCGCACAGGTGTCAATCCAGAATGCGCGGCGGGGGCTTTCCGTGCCTTTGCACGCCGGATCACAAGAAGCGTTGCTTGACCTGGAGAATGTTCAACGGCTTCGTGCGGCTGAAAAGCAGGCACCGTAAAGTTGTGCTTAGCGTTTGAGTGTATCGAGCCATGCCTGTTGTTCGTTCGTTAATTCTGCGTCGCGCGTTAGTATTGCGCCTTTGAGCGCCGAACGTATTTCAGGCTCAGGCCCCGGCAGCGGTTTTTGCATGGCCGATTGCAGCACCTGCTGGGCTTTGGCCAGGGTCGACCCATAAAGTTGAAATACATTTTCAACACTTACATGCTGGGCCGGATCGTCGAGCCAGCAATCGTAGTCGGTTACCAGGCCAACTGTCGCGTATGCCATTTGCGCCTCACGTGCCAGGAAAACCTCGGGGACGTTGGTCATGCCAACCAGGTGGCAACCGGCCTGGCGCAGGAAATGGCTTTCAGCCTGTGTGCCCAGCCGGGGTCCTTCAATGCAGGCATAGGTCAGGTCGCGATGCGTGGTTATGCCCAGCTCCTGCGCTGTGTTGCTCATCCAGTCTACCAGCGCTGCGCTAACCGGTTTGGCGGTTGATACGTGGGCGGCCACACCCTGGCCAAAAAAAGTGTGGTGACGTTTGCCACGAGTAAAATCGAAATATTGCTGCGGCATGGCAAGATCGCCGGGCTTGACGTTCAGCGCCAGGCTGCCAACGGCTGAAAAGCCAAGCAACATGGTGGCACCGGCCGCTTTCAAAGCATAAATGTTGGCGCGATAGTTCACTTCGTGTGGCAACAGGCGGTGCCCGGCACCGTGCCGGGCAAGGAAGAGTACATCGTGGTTGTAGAAACGCCCCTGAATGACATCACCCGAGGGCGGCCCGAACGGGGTGTCTCCCTGGATACGTTTCACAACGCTCAGGTCAGGCAAATCATACAAACCTGTTCCGCCCATAATTGCCAGCATAGAAGTGCTCCTTTATTGTGTCCAGTGATCAGGAAGATGGATAAGATCTTCGGGGTCGTCGATATCGTGAAGCGGCGCAAGCTCAAACCAGTCAAGTCCCGCCTTTATTAGTGCGTTGCGCGTTGCTGCCATAACCGATGCGGTACTCCAGGGGATATCGGCAAACACCAGGGCGTGATGCCTTCGAAGCCCGATCAGGGCGTAACCGCCGTCCAGCGCGGGAATGAATACCGCATCATGCGTATCCAATTGCTGCGATGCTTCATGCAACATGTCGGCTGTCAGGCCGGGTGCGTCGGTTCCAATCAGCAAAACTTTAGGTGCATATTCAAGGTGTGCGGCAAAGGCGGCCGACATGCGCGCTCCCAGGTCGCCACTTGTCTGGCAGCTGATGGCCATGTTTGCGGTATGGGCGATCGCTTCAAGCGCCGAATCTGGCGGGCAGGGTGTGACGCACAACTCAATCGTTTTGAATTGGGTTGAACAGGCCACTGCAACGGTGTGGTCCAGGAGTTGCCTTGCGATTTGTGCGGCGCCTTGTGCACCCAGCTCAGGAATCAATCGGGTTTTGGCGAACCCGGGTTTGGGGGCTTTTGCAAAAATGATCAAACGCGTACTGGCATTTGATTGATTCATTGATATTCCTTTACCAGTTCGTTGGCGGGTACGCCGCACCAGTAGCGCCATCGTAAACGCCACATTAACAAAATTGTTTTATACACGCCGCGGGTTTCCCAGCGTCTGCCGGATGTTTCGGCCTGGGCGGTCACGCACCTGGGCCATTGCCGTTGTCGCAGTCGTTTGCATAGCTCAATGTCTTCCATGAGCGGTTGACTGGGAAATCCCGAAACGTCGTCAAACAAACGACGACTCACGAAAATCGCCTGATCGCCTGTTGCGATGCCAGTCAGGCGCGAGCGTATATTCATCATGAAGCCAATAACACCGAGCATGGGATGTTTGCCGGTTATTTTGATATTGAAGCGTCCCCATCCGGGTTTATTGTTCAACGCATCCAATATCAGGGTGTCGGCATTATTCGGTAAAGCCGTGTCGGCATGAAGGAAAAGCAAGGTTTGCGCATGCGCTTGTTTTGCTCCGGCGTTCATTTGCAGTGCCCGGCCGGGCGCACTGTTCATGACGAGGTCGGCATGCGCTGCGGCCAGTTCAGGGGTGGCATCGGTGCTGCCGCCATCCACAACGATGATCTGCGTTCCGCGCTTGCGCAATGGTGCCAGCGCAGCCAGCGTATGCGCAATGCCCGACGCCTCATTGAGCGCGGGAACAATAATTGAAAGGCAAGGTTGCAAAATGGTTTTCCTGTTGGCGGCTCATTATGAATCATAACCATGCTCGCGTTGGCAGGAAAACCGGCCGGGTACGGGCGTTTTGCCGGATTCAGGAAATGTATCGGGTGATGCCGCCGTCTACCCGGATATTCTGGCCGGTAATATAAGTACCGCCGGGTGAGCTCAGAAAGGCAACGGTCTGTGCAATTTCCTCGGTTGTGCCGAAGCGGCCCATGGGAATGCGGGCGATGAGTTCGGGGGATTCCGGGTAACTGTCGATGAAACCCGGCAGAATATTGTTCATGCGAATATTGTGTTTTGCATGGGCGTCGGCGAACAGCTTGGTGAACGAAGCCAGGCCGGCACGGAAAACCCCGGAAGTGGGAAAGGTCGGGTCGGGCTCGAAGGCCGCAAATGTTGAAATGTTCAGAATCACGCCCGAACCTTGTTGTTTCATGATGGGTGTCACCAGGCGGGTTGCCCGGATCACATTCATCAGGTAAACATCAAGTCCTTTATGCCAATCGTCGTCAGACAGGCTCAATATGTCGCCTCGCGGGCCATGTCCGGCGCTGTTCAGCAATACATCCACACGTCCCCATTCGTTAATCGTGGCTTCAACCAGTTTTTGCAGATCATCGACGGATTGGTTCGAGCCTGTCATGCCAATACCGTTGAGTTCTTGTGCCAGCGACTCGGCCCGACCCGAAGGAGACAACAGGCTGACCTTATAGCCGCTGTTGGCCAGTGTGCGGGCACTTGCCGCGCCCATGCCGCTGCCGGCTGCCGTTATTATGGCTACTTTTTCTATTGTATCTTTAGGCATGTTCAATCCTTTTTATTAAGTAAGGCCTTATATTATTAAGCTTGATCGAAGTCGTCGAATCATATTTATTACTTTAAATCAGTAGAAAAACTATTGGATATGTCGATGTTGAATCTCAATGCATTACCGCCGTTGAAAGCGCTACGGGCATTTGAAGCGGCAGCGCGTCATTTGAATTTTCGTCTTGCCGCCCAGGAGCTGCATGTGACCCAGGGTGCCGTGGCGCAGCATGTACGGGGGCTTGAGTCCGCCTTGGGGGTAGCGTTGTTTCAGCGTCAACCGCGGCGGCTCGTTTTAACTGAGAAGGGACGGCGATATCACTTGCGGGTGCGAGAGGCATTCGAAATGATTGAGCAGGCAACCGACGATTTGATGCTTAAAAAAAATCGTGTAACGGTTAGCGTGACCCCGACGTTCGCTGCGAAATGGTTATTACCGCGTTTGTCTGCCTTTGCGGAAGAGCATGCCGCCATCGACTTGCGTATCCAGGCCAGCGAAGGGCTGGCCGATTTTCACGCCGACGGGGTCGATATTGCCGTCAGGCAAATGAAGATGCCGGCACCGGCTCAACTGCAGGCCACGCTGCTATTGCGTTATGAAGCTGTCGTTGTTTGTTCCCCGACGTTAAAACGCAACATCAAAGTGTTTGACGATCTATGGAAACAGTTGTTGTTGGTTGATTTGCATGATTTGTGGCCAAGATTGGCACACCAGTCGGGTTTGTCGGGCGTGCCGCCATCTTCAAAAACAATCCATTTCAATCAAACCAGCCTGGCGATCGACGCTGCGCTTGCTGGCCAAGGAGTAGCGCTAGTGCCCCGGTGCTTTATCAAGACCGATATCGAGCAAGGACGGTTGGTGACGGTGGGCCGGCAAGTGGTGAATTACGACACCGATTTTTATTTGGTTGCGCCGGTATCATTGAATGCAGCCTCTGAGGCGCATGTGGTGTGGCATTGGTTAAAAGAACAGGCCGGGGTTTAGCCGGCCTGCTCTTGTCTGCCTGATGACAGGGCATTACCAGCGTACGCCGATACCCGTACTGTAAACAGATTCATTGATGCCGCCCTGACGACCACCACCGGTAACCTGGTTACGTGCATATTTAAGATACAGCGACATCCAGCTGTTTACGTTGTAGCGTGCG
Source organism: Pusillimonas sp. UBA3987 (assembly GCA_002384935.1). GTDB lineage: Bacteria > Pseudomonadota > Gammaproteobacteria > Burkholderiales > Burkholderiaceae_B > Neopusillimonas. The sequence continues at coordinate 201,555 of DGCD01000006.1, read as the reverse complement.
CCGACTTCGCCTTGAATTGAGAAGTGGGTTTCGCTGTTGATGGGGCGCAATACTTCGCCTCGTGTATAGAGCTCGAACTCCTTACCGTAGAAATAACGTACGTAATCCCAGCGTAATGAAGCTGCAAACGCGTTCTCGCTGGTGTCGTCGGTATAGCCGTAGTGAATGCGGCTTACCAGGGCGGAAAGTGAGAAGGAGCCCAGTTCGTTATCCCAGAACTGGTAACCGGGACCCGTACCGTATACCACCTGGCGGTTCAGGTCTTCGACGAAGTCGCGTCGGTAGCTGGCCCTGCCTTGCCAGAATGCTTTCTCGCTGATGAAGTAGTCAAGCGTGTAGCCCGCTCCATAGTTATAGGTACTGTCGGTGCTGTCTTCCTGGTTGCGTGTGTAGTCGGCCGACAATTGATGACGCCACAGGCCGTGGCGCAATTCATTAAATGTGTTCAGCGTGTAGTCCTGGGTTTTGGTCGACGCGGTCTTGCGGGTTGCCGCCAGGTCGAAACGGCCTTTGAAGGTGGCTTCATTCAGGAAGGGGGTGGGGCGAACGACGCGCGTAATCGACGTAATGGGTACCGCCGTATCGATCGGTGTGGCCTGGTCGTTTGTTCGCTCGACGCCTTGCAGGGTGACTTCACCGTCGTTGGCGGCAACCAGCTTGGCACGGTAGTCGCTGTTGAACACACCATTTTCAACAACCAGTTCCGAATCACTTTCCAGCGTTTTCACATGATTGACATCAACGCGGATGTTGCCACCATACTCGGTTTCTACCAGCAATTTCCCGCCGTCCAGTGATTGAATGGTACCGGTGATGCGGTCGCCGTTATTCAGCCAGATCGTACCTGCCTGGGCGTTTGCACCCAGCAGCGAAAATGCGAATAGTGCGAACAATGAAAAGAAAAATGGGGAGGAGCGGAGCGTAAGTCGATCAAGCATGAGTAAATTAACAGCCTTTCGGGGTCATTTTCATAAAAAAGAGGGGCCAGTTTACGCGTAGTTACTTGCCCCATGCAATGCAGAATCGCCCGGGTTTACAAATTCATTGACCGTATTTCCCCTGGAGACGGTTTATGAGGGGCGTCTGAACTGTTTCCTTGAGTTGTCAACAACACCCCTCATAACGCATTGTTCGGCGTGGTCATTAATTAAACCCATGGCTTGCATAAACGCATACACGGTCGTGGGCCCCACGAATTTCCAGCCACGTTTGCGCAGGTCTTTCGACATGGCTTCCGATTCGCTGGAGCGCGATACGGTTTGAGGGGTGACCCGGTTATTTTCCTGGGGTTCGAAGCGCCATACGTAGGCCGCGAATGAGCCTTCGCTTTCGATGAGTTCCAGCATTTTCCCGGCATTGTTGATGACGGCTTCGATCTTGCCCCGATGTCGCACAATGCCCGCGTCTTTCAACAGTCTTTCTGTATCGGCGTCGGTGTATTGCGCCACTGCATGAAAATCGAATTGCTCAAATGCCGCACGGAAGTTGTCGCGTTTGGCCAGAATCGTGCGCCAACTCAAACCCGATTGGAAACTTTCCAGGCAGATTTTTTCAAACAGGCGTTGGTCATCGTCAACCGGAAAGCCCCATTCTTTATCGTGGTAAGCAAAAAACTCGGGGGCGGCTGCGCACCAGCCGCAGCGTGGCTGGCCGTCGGGGCCGGAAATTGTATTAGACATTAAGTTCTTTCCTTTTTTGAATAAAATGTCGCATCTCAGTTTAACGACTGTTCACCACACTTTTCCAGGTTGCAGGTATGAAGCTAAACGCAGAGACTCTTTTACCTGAATTTCTTGATCTCATGCTCGATACGGTATTTATGGTCGATGCCGAAGGGTGCGTCGTTTTTGTGGGAGCGGCGTGTGAGCGTATGTTTGGATACTCGCAACAAGAGTTGATCGGGCGCCGAATGATTGACTTCGTGGCGCCCGAAGACCGCGACAGAACCCTGCAGGAAGCGCAGCAGGTGATGTCTGGAGTGGCGCGTGTTGGCTTCGAGAATCGCTACGTTCGCAAAGATGGACGTTATGTTCGCGTTATGTGGTCGGCGTATTGGTCGGACAAGCATCAGTGCCGGATCGGCGTGGCCCGGGATGTGACAGAGCGAAGGCGCCTGGAGGAGTGTCAGGCAGCAACGTATGCGGTTTCGGAAGCGGCGCATCGCGCGCAGGATTTAGGTACGCTGTTTAAGGAAGTACAAGAGATCCTGGCTCGGCGCGTACCCGTTGCCACGTTCGCGGTGGCTGATTTCGATCACGAGACCCAGGTGCAAGACTGGATTTTCAGGCAAGACAATGCCTATCCCTGGAGCGTATCCCTGTCGACCCGATTGCTGGCGATCTGCTCAGACTCAAAAAGCCGGCAAGCGCCCTTGCTGATGCAACAAGACGTGCCCGATGTCTTGCGACCGGCTGAGCAAAGCGGAACATGGTTGTTTGTGCCGTTGCATGCTCAGAGCGGCTATATGGGAACCCTGGTAATGAGCTGCACAAGGGGTGCGCTTTATGGCAGCACGGATATTGAGTTGCTGCGATTCGTAGGGGGGCAGGTTGCCACCGCAATTGAGCGCCAGCGCATGCATGCGGAATTATTGCGAATGGCTCAATACGACGACCTTACCGGTTTGCTTAATCGGCGTACACTGCATGCCCATCTTCGCGCTACGCTGGCGCGCTATGAGCGGCGGCAGGCCTCTTTTGCTTTGTTGTTCGTGGATTTGGATGATTTCAAATCAGTCAATGATTCTTATGGCCACCTTGTCGGCGATCAGTTATTGATGCAGATCGCAATTCGCCTGAAACGCAGCGTACGACAGGGCGATACGGTTTTCAGATTGGGCGGAGACGAGTTCCTGGTTCTGCTTGAAGATATACACACCAAGGAAGATGCCCGGCAAGTAGCTGCCAAGTTGAAAGCGAACGTCAGCGAACCCGTGGTCATTGAAGGCAGTAGTTTGAATGCATATGCCAGTGTCGGTTTGGCTTGCTATCCTGATGACGCCCGGCAGATTGACGCATTGTTATCACATGCCGACCAGGAAATGTACGTTATGAAAAGACGGCGGCAGGGTGCATTGGCACGGCGCTTTTACTGAAAAATTTGGTTGCTTATCAGTTGTGTTGTTTTATTTCGTTTAACGTTAGAATTTTGTGACATTTTTGATACAAGAAAGAGGGAATTAATGAGAATCAGTAAAGCATTGGGTTCAACGGCTGTTATGGCTGTTTTGTTGTTGGCGCTTGCCGGTTGCATGGAAAAAGAAGGCCCGGCCGAAAAGGCTGGCAAGAAAATTGACCAGGCTGCCAGTGAAATGAGTGACCGTGTAGAGAAGGCAACCGAATAAAAGCCGTATTCACGGTTAAGTGACTTTTTAAAGTCTATATTTTGAAAGAGAGGGCCGCTTTGCGGCACCTCTCTTTTTTATTGATGGTCCTGCGTTGCGGCGCGGGGGTGGGTGTTGCGGCAAAGTACGTGGTGGTATGCTTTGCCGCAACACCCACGCTGGAACAATAGAAACCTTCATTACTGCATTTTGTTATCCACCATGAAGCTAAAACTGGCCGATCTGATCGCCCTGGGGTTTATGACCTTCGCCCTGTTTCTGGGCGCGGGCAACATTATTTTTCCTCCGATTGTCGGCCAGGAGTCGGGTGAGCAGTTCTGGTGGGCTGCTACCGGTTTTCTTTTAACCGGCGTGGGCCTGCCGCTGGCGGCTATTGTCGCCCTGGTGCGTTCGGGGGGTGATCTTTTTACCGTAACCCGGCCAATTGGTCGTGTTGCCGGAACGCTCTTCGGCGTACTCATTTACTTAACGATTGGCCCCTTTTTCGCCATTCCGCGCACCACGACCGTTTCCTTTGAAGTGGGTGTTGCCTATTTTCTGGGCGACGGCCATTTCTCGCTGTTTATTTACTCGGTCATTTATTTCGCGCTGGTCATACTGATTGCACTGTATCCAGGTCGTTTAATTGATACGGTAGGCAAATACATAACGCCGGTGCTGGTCATTGCGCTGCTCATTCTGGGCGGCTATGCCGTGCTTGAACCTGCCGGTGCGATTGGTGCAAGTAATGAGCTTTATCGTGACGCCCCCTTGTCGCGAGGATTTTTGCAGGGGTACCTGACCATGGACGGGCTGGCCGGACTGGTGTTTGGCATTGTCATTGTGAATGCAATTCGTGCCCGCAAGGTTGACAACCCTGCGCTGCAAATTCGTTATGCGTTAATTGCAGCAATCATTGCCGCCGTGGGTTTGGCGTTGGTTTATTTGTCGTTGGTTTATCTGGGTGCCACCAGTTCCAATGTGGCGCCGCAGGCAGATACCGGCGCGGTGATCCTGGCAGAATATATGCACTATAGCTTCGGTGTAGGTGGACATGTCTTGCTGGCTGTTGTCATGACGCTTGCTTGCTTAACCACGGCAATCGGCTTAACGACTGCGTGCGGCGAATATTTCAGTCGCCTGTTGCCGGTTTCTTATCGAACCGTTGTCATTCTGTTCGGCCTGTTCAGCATGGTTGTGGCAAACCAGGGTCTTGAGCGCCTGATTACGTTTTCTGTGCCGGTTCTGGTGGGGCTGTATCCGGTGGCAATGACGCTGGTGGTTTTAAGTTTATTGTCGTCTTTGTGGATATCGGCCAAACGTGTGTTCGTTCCGACACTGGCACTGGCCGCCCTGATGGGCGTGGCCGATGGTCTGGAAGCTGCGGGCCTGGATTTGCTTACGCCCGGTTGGTTGAAGTTTTTACCGGGCGCATCGGTTGATCTTGCCTGGTTGCTGCCGGTGTTTTGCGTGATGATCGCTGCGGCGGTGTACGACCGTCTATGTTCAAAAAAACGAATTCACTAAAAGGATAAGCAGTTATGCGTACGAACATTGTCGTTGTTACTGCCCTGCCCGAAGAGCTCGGACAAGTGCAAATGCCAGACAATATCTCGATTTACCATTCGGGGATTGGCAAAATCAACGCCACAATGGCGGTCATGAAAGCTATTTATGAAAAGTCGCCGTCGCTAATCGTGAATTTTGGGACGGCGGGCAGTGTTGTGCCCGGCTTGCAGGGTTTGCTGCCCATTAGTCGCGCGGTCCAACGCGATGTGATCACAACCATGGCGCCGCGTGGCCAAATGCCGTATTGCCCGCGGCCACAGGTTTATGCTTCGTCGGTCGCCAATGGCTACACCTGCGGTACCGGAGACAGCTTCGTAACGGCGCCCGATCCCTGGTTCCAGGAATCCGGGGTTGAGGTGGTGGATATGGAGTTGTTCGCGATTGCTGCCGTGGCGCATGAACACGGTGTGCCGTGGCTGTCTTATAAGTATGTTACCGACTATGCCGACGAGGAAGCGGTGGAAATCTGGAAGCGCGACAAGCATCTGGGGCAGCAGCAATTCCTGGATGTGCTGACAACGCTTTAGCGACCGGCGCGACGGTTGCGCACATTGATCAGGCAACCGAGGTCTCGTAACGGCATTGCGCCTTGATTGGTTAGAACGACGCGGCAACGCGGAACATAATGCGTGTGCCGGTCTCACTGAAGTCGTTGTCTTCCTTCCATGGCGTGGAGACGTATACCTGGCCCTGAATGTTGTCGTTAACTCGGGCACGTACGCCGACACCTACCGATCCAAGCGCCTGGGTGCGATAATCGACGCCGACATCGTGGTTACGTACGTAGCCGTAGTCTACGAAGGTGAAGGCCGACGTATTACTGATGTGGGGAAGGTTGGCGTTGAATGTTTGATTAAGTTCCAGTGAAACGGCCACGCCGCTGTCGCCTTTGGCGGTGGCGCTGTCGAAACCGCGTCCATAGCGTGAACCGCCAAGGTCAAGCTGCAAGGAAGGGGGCAAAGGGTCGGGTGAGTATTGAAGCGTACCTTGCAGGGTCAGGGCGCCGCCTTCCCAAAGCGCATGTTGCAGCAACGCATTTAATTGGGTGAAGCGATAATGGTCCGGCACACCGGGGCGGGAACTGAGTGGGTCGTCGGAAGAGGTATTACCGAGACCACGCAGGCCGATACCCCATATCCCTTCTACGTTGAAAAAGCCTCGTTCAAGTTCCTGGTCGTAGCTTAAGCCCGCTTCGGCCCAACGGTAGCGGTCTCGACCGGCATGATTGCCTCCAATGCGCAGGTCGCTGCTTTCGAAATTAACTTCCGCCGTCCCGAACACACTGTGCGAAATACGGCGGATAAAGGGGTAGCGAACAAAGAGGCTCCCCGACACTGTTTGCGCATTCACATTCAACGATTCGAGTGCTCCACCGGGTTTCGATCCAACATAGGCAACTGCGTAGCCTGCGTGCAAGCCGTTTGAACCGATGGGATAGTCTTGCGACAGTTGAAGAAGGTAAAGTTCGCGGGGTTCATTTGGAACCGTTACGCCCGCGATGGTGGTTGTTTCAAATAAGCCAAGCTGGTCGTTCAGGTCGATTGTGCCGGTAAGCTCTGCGCGGCCGATTTCCCGGCTGCCGAAGTTATCGAGGCCCACCTGGGCCGCCATCGGCGTACGTGTGATGCGTAGGTGCAGGCGCCCGCCTTTCCCGGGGGCGTCGGGGCGGGTTGCCACGCCGTCGATGGTTAGCCCGCCCAGATCGCTCATGAGCAGCAGTATGCGCTCGACTTCAGCCACGGGAATGGGTGCAAAATCCAGCAGGCGATCAATGTAGGGTGCGAGCCGCGCATCAATGTTCGGAATATCGCTTTCAATCGTGATTTCGTCGAACCCCGGTTCGTAGAGTTTGATCACGATATGGCCGGAATCAAAATCCTGGCTGGGGACGATGACATCGGAGAAATAGCCTTCTTGCCGGTAAAAGGCTTCGATGTCACGCGCGATCCGGTACAGTTCGGCCAGGCTTATCGTGGTGTTGAGCTTATCTTTCCATGCCGCCGTCAGTTGCTCTTGTGGAACCGTTTTCGCACCGTCTACGACCAGGGAGCGCAGTGTAAAAGTAATGCCTTCTGCTTCCTCTTCCGGTATTTGCTTGCGCTCGTCGACAACGGTGAGATCGATTTGGCCTTGTTTGGGAATGGGTTTAACCCGACGCAGCAGTTCAGCCTGGTTGGCCAGGGTGCGGTCGAGTGCTGCATCGGTTTGCGCCTGTACCGGGCTTGTTGGCGCGGTTACCAAAAGAAGGCTCAGGCTAAGTAATCGGGCAATACTGTACTTTTTTATCGGCAAAGGAGCTGCAGGCATTTTGCTTTGTTTTTTCATCACATCAATATTGAATGACTTGGTGTTTAGTGAGATCAATGGCGTGATGGGGCCAGGCCGTTGTCTGGTACAACTTCCACCGCAATCAGCCGGGTAAGTGAGTCGGCAAGGTTTTGCAGGTCGTCAGTCCAGTCGGCAAAGGCGTCTTCCCGAGCCGTGGTGGCAACCGCAATGGTGATGCGTTCACCGGTGGGCGAGCGGTCGGCAGGCAGGGTGGCAACCATGGAAGAGTAGCCACCGAAAAGCGGGGATTGAAATATCCAGTCGCGCGACATGAAAACCCCCAATCCGTAGTAAAAATTGCGGCTCATGGTGTGACAAGAGCGGCAACCTTCCAGTGGGGCACCAAAACCGACTAACGTGGGTGCGATCATTTGCTGGCGCATCGGCTCGCTTAGGAAGCCGGTTTTCCCAACCAGGGTATCGAAGCTGCGTGCCATGTCGTCGATTGTGGTCACCTGCACCGCACCTTCAGGAAGGGTCCATGAGGGATTCCAGAATGTGGCGTCTTCATAGATACCACGTTCTGCGCTATAAGCGTGTATGACCGGGTCGGGAATATAGGGCGTATCGATGGAAAGCGTATGCTTGAGGTCCATCGGCTCAAGAACGTTTTCCTGAATCAGTTGTTTTAGCGGTTTGTTGGTGGCCGCTTCCATCACCTCGGCCAGAATAACGTAGCCGGCGTGCGAATAGTCCCAGTTTTTGCCTGGCTCGAAAACACGCGTGGATTCATTGCTGATTTTGATTCTTTCTGCGTTCGTCCAATTACGGAACGGATCGTCGTAAAACGCTTCTATAAACCCTGCATCGGCAACGTAGTCGGGATAGCCCGATGTCATGTTCGACAACATGCGGGGCGTTACTTTGTCGGCATAAGGCAAGTGTGGCAGCCATTTGATAATGGGCGTGTCGAGGTTGATCAGGCCTTGTTCGGCCAACTTCAGCAAGGTGGCTGCCATATAGGCAATGGCAACCGCACCATTACGGAAATGGCCGTCTTTTGTGGCCGGTACATTCGGCATGGCCTGCCCTTGGGTATGCGAAAAGACCGCGTCGCCGTTAACACGCACTTGAACCAGTAAAGAGGCCAGTTTTCGCTCGTCGAAAAACTGCTCGGAAACCGTTTTCAAGCGATCAGGCTTAATCGTTGTATTGGTTTTCGCCACGCTGATGCCAGACCAAAACAGCAAACACAAGGCAAGGCAAAGGCAGGATATTAATGGTGAGAAACGGAAGGGCTTATATAACAAACTGATTGGATCGACCCAATTGGCTGAGGCAAAAGTTTGTATTTTCACAGGCGTTCCTTGGATTTTTGATGCATTGTCCAGGGGATGAGGTTGTGTGTCAACGCGTGTATACCCTTTATTGGTGCCGCTGATAGGGGTTAAAACCTGATTGTCGACAGCGCGTGTGCATCGTATGCTTGATTTCAGAATTGAACGATAACTCCGACAAAAGGGCGCAACATGAATGAACTGAACGGCTACGATTTTGAAGACCTCTCTATTGGCGATACAGCCACCTTCGCAAAAACCATTACGGAAGCGGATATTGTTCTGTTTGCTGGTGCATCAGGCGATAACAACGCGGTGCACTTGAATGAAGAGTTTGCCCAAACCACGCCGTTCAAGGGGCGTATTGCCCATGGGATGCTTACTGCCAGTGTGATTTCGGCCGCCATTGCCGGGCGCATGCCCGGGCCCGGCACGATTTATTTGAATCAGAACCTGCAGTTCAAGGCGCCTGTTCGGCCGGGGGAAACCGTGCACGCCACCGTGACGATCAAAGAGTTGTATCCCGAAAAGCGCCGGGTGTTGCTCAGCACGGTGTGTACCGTGAAAGGAAAGGTCGTTATCGACGGCGATGCATTGGTCATGCCCACTGCGCGTATTCACAAGTAGGTCTCATATAAAACGATCGTTTTGAATGGTTTCGCCCAGGTAAGCGCCTGCCTTGCCCGGGCGTTTGCACTTTCGGGATAAAGGTGTGCGCCTGCGGGATAGTGCGCTGCCGGAGCCTTTTCTCATAATACTTCTGTCAAATATTTTTAAAGCGAATCCGCATTGACAGGAGACAAATAATGCAGGACATGCAAGAGAAAGTGGCAATTGTTACCGGCGGCGCAACGCTTATTGGCGCGGCTGTGGCGCAGGCTTTTCATGATCGCGGCGCGGCCGTCGTGATCGCCGATATCGACAAGGAAGGGGGCGCGCGGGTTGCCGACCAGCTGGGCGCGCGCGCCTTGTTCGTTGAAACAGATCTTGCCGACGATGCCCAAATTGAGTCGTGCGTGCAAGAAACCATTGCGCAATTTGGCGGTGTTGATTTTCTGGTGAACCTGGCATGCAGTTATGTTGACGACGGCATCGAGGCCACTCGCGACGATTGGCACCAAAGCTACGACGTGAATGTGGTGGGGGCAGTCATGATGATGAAAGCCTGCCGCCCGCACATGATCAGGCGCGGGGGCGGGGCCATTGTCAACTTCAGCAGCATTAGTGCCAAAGTGGCGCAAACCGGGCGCTGGCTGTATCCCGTTACCAAAGCCGCGATTGCGCAACTGACACGAAATATGGCGATGGACCTGGCGCCAGACCGCATTCGCGTCAATTCGGTTTCCCCAGGCTGGACCTGGTCGCGCATTATGGACGAACTGACAGAAGGTGACCGTGCAAAAACCGATCGCGTTGCCGCACCGTACCATTTGTTGGGACGGGTGGGGGATCCGGCAGAAGTGGCGCAAGGTGTTGTTTTCCTTTGTTCTTCAGGCGCTTCCTTCGTGACCGGAACCGATCTGGCCATTGACGGCGGCTACAGCGCCATGGGGCCGGAGCAGGCCGTCCCTGCCATTCCCCGTCTTTGTGAGTAACCGGAGTTGAACCATGAAAATCGCAATCATTGGTGCCGGTTTTGCCGGCCTGTCGTCAGCCAAAGTCCTTACGCAGTTTGGTCACGATGTCACCGTTTTTGAAAAAGCGCCCGATGTGGGGGGCGTGTGGAGCGCCACGCGGCGTTATCCGGGTTTGCGTACACAAAACAATAAAGATACCTACTTCCTGCCTGATTTCCCGATGCCCGCCGATTACCCCGAGTGGCCAAGCGGCGAGCAGGTGCAGCGCTACATGGCCGCCTTTGCCAGGCATTTCGACCTGGATCGGTATATTCATTTGAATACCGAGGTGCTGCTTGCCGAACCCGAGGGGGAAAAAGGCTGGCGTATTAAAGCGCGCAACACGCGCTCGGGGCTGGAGTCCGACTACCAGTTTGAACAACTGGTGATCGCCAACGGCATTTTTTCCGAACCCTTTATTCCGCCTTACCCTGGCGTGGCCGAGTTTGAGGCCGCGGGCGGGCGTTTATGCGCCACTTCAGAATTCAATGACCTTGAACAAGCAAGAGGCAAAGACGTATTGGTGGTGGGGTATGGCAAGTCGTCGTGCGACGTGGCTGCTGCGATCGGCGAAGTGGCGGGATCAACCAAAGTGATTGCACGCGAGTTGTTGTGGAAAATGCCCCGCAAGATCATGAATGTATTGAATTACAAGTATTTGATGCTGACGCGCATGGGGGAAAGCCTGTTTCCTTATATTGAATCGAAGGGCTTCGAGCGGTTTCTGCACGGGCCGGGCCGGGGTGTTCGCGACAGTATGATTGCTTCTTTGCAGAAAGTGTCCACCAGGCAGTTGAAGCTGGACAAATTGGGTTTGGTGCCCGAAGGCACGTTCGATCGCATTGCCCGAAGTACCGTCAGCCTTTCCACCGATGAGCTTTATGAGCAGGTTATGGCAGGTAAAACCGAAATTGCACGAGAGTGCGAGATTACGTCTTTGGGCTCGCGCGACGGCAAGCCGGTGGCAACACTGAGCGATGGGCGTACAGTGCCGGCCGATCTGGTGGTGTGCGGCACTGGTTTTAAACAAGTTGTACCTTTTTTACCGCAGTCGGTGCAGGATGAAATTACCGATGAGCGTGGGAATTTTGAGCTGTACCGGCAGATTGTGCCACTTACGGTAAAACATCTGCATTTTTGCGGCTATAACTCGTCGTTCTACAGTCCCTTGAGTGCCGAGGTGGCCGCATTATGGATTGCCACGCATTTAATGGGCGGGCTGAACCTGCCTTCTTTGGAAGAGCGTCGCGAGCATGTGCAGCGTCGCCTGAAGTGGATGGAGGAGCGCACCGAGGGGAAACACGCGCGCGGGACAAACATTATTCCTTTCTCGATGCATAACGTCGATGAAATGCTTAATGAAATCGGCCTGAACGTGGGTCCGTTCACGCGTTTCACACAATGGTTGTTGCCTGTGAATGCTCGCGACTATCGCATGGTGACGCGTAAATTGCTGGCGCGCCAGGTCTTGCATGGTAATGGGCTCGTGGCAGTGCATCAGAATATATTCCTCGGCCCGGCGGATGTACGGTATCTCGGGCGTGGGGGCCGGGTTCGACAAGGCTTTGGTGTAATTATGCGGCTGTCGCGCCAGCAGCGTGGTGGCCAAAAGCTGCTCCAGTTGGCTGGTAACGAGATTTTGTTGGCCTGCACCGTTGATAAACTGACTGGTGGTTAGAAAGGCGATCAGCTCTTGCCAAGCCAGCCCGCCGCCGCGGGTCAGGTTCATGCCCAGGTGGAACTCAATTGGCCTGGAAATAGGGTGCCCCAATGCAGCAGCACACGACGACTCAAGCACGACACGCTCGATTTTCACAATGACCTGGTCGCACACACCTTGCCATTGCGTATGAACCGGCAGCGATGGCGTTAGCACCGATGCCATGTTGGGTGTTGACAGAATTTTCTCGTTGCCACAGCGAATGTCGGCCCGTCCGGCCATGGGCATCTGTACCAGCAGAAAGTTGTCGAGCGATTCGGGCTCAATGGTGACGTTGGCGCCGTAGCGCAGACGGTTGATTGAGGCGCCGCCCAGCGAGATGTGATCCATTTCCGCATCCAGCTTCTGGCGCGTTCCGCGTACGCTAAGTTCGTGCGGTTTGAAAATGCGTCCGACAGTATCGCGCGTTTCGTCGAGATCGCAGGAGTGAAACAGGCGGTGCGCAGCCAGGTGGCCGACAAGCTGGGGTTCTTTTTGAAACGGTTCCATGCGAGCCTCCGTAGAACAGGGGCGCCGATGCAGCTGGTGCGGTGTGAGTGAAAATAGTACAGATTGATCAATCTTGAGTCGGTTTATTCTACCTTAGGCCAACCCGCCGAACACAGCCGCCAAATTAATTCAGTTAAAGGGACGGCATTCACGCGGTCGTGTCACATTTTCATATCCTGACTCGTCTATATCGGGAACCATTTTAAAAGAGGATGAAATGAAACCAAGACTGGATTATTTTTCAGCTGCTCCCGGCGTTGTGCGCGCCATGGCAGCAGTGCAGCGCTGTGTAGACGAGTTGAGTCTGGAGCACAGTTTGATCGAGCTTGTGAAAATACGGGCTTCACAGTTGAACCGGTGTGCCTATTGCATTCACATGCACACGACCGATGCCCGAAAGCAGGGTGAATCGGAAATGCGTTTATATTTGTTGAGTGCCTGGCGCGAGTCACCGTTGTACTCGGCGCGCGAGCGTGCGGCATTGGAATGGACGGAAACGCTGACGCTTATTGCCCAGACACAAGTGCCTGACGACGCCTACACGTTGCTCAGTGAACATTTTTTCGCTCAGGAGCAAGTTGAGCTAACCTTGGCGATTACAACAATCAATGCCTGGAACCGGTTTGCAGTGGGTTTTCGTGCTGTTCATCCGGATTAACTGACTTGGGCTGATCTCATGCAAACGCAAGAAGCAAGCGCTGCCGATTCGTTTCACCCGCACCGGGGCCGTCTTGTTCGGCTGGCATACCGGATGGTGGGAACGATGGCCGATGCGGAAGATATTGTTCAGGACGCTTATTTGCGTTGGGATCGAACCGATCGATCCGGCGTCCATGAGCCCATTGCCTTCCTGACTCGAATCGTAACGCGTTTGTGTCTTGATTTTTTGAAGTCGGCCCGGGTGCAGCGGGAGCAGTATGTGGGGTCCTGGTTACCCGAGCCGGTGCTTGATTGGCGGGATGGGGCGGATGATGGGGTGACCTTTGCATTGATGTTGGCCATGGAGCGCTTATCGCCGCTGGAGCGGGCGGCGTTCTTGTTGCATGATGTTTTTGGCTTTACGTTTGCCGAGGTTGCGCAAGCCATTGGCCGGGATCCTGCTGCATGTCGTCAACTGGCCGGCCGGGCGCGAAACCATGTTCGTGATTCACGCCCGCGTTTTCCGGTGTCGCAAGAGCAGAGCAAGCCTATAGTGGATGCTTTTTTCGCGGCAACCCGCAATGGTGATTTGAATACCCTGGTATCGCTATTGGCTGAAAGTGTCGTGACCTATACCGATGGTGGGGGCAAAGTATCCTCCACCCATCGGCCTGTGCTGGGCCGCGATAAGGTCAGCCGTTTCTTTGCCGGTTTGCAACGCAAACCCGGGTTTCACTCCCGCAGATTGGTGGCGTATTGCCGTATTGATGGCTTGCCCAGCTTCATTTCCCTGGAGCAAGGGGTGATGCAAACCACTTCGTTTTTGATTGAAGAGGGTGCCATTTCGGCAATTTATATTGTCAGAAACCCGGATAAGTTGCCCGCTGGCTTATTTAATAGTGAGCCCTAGGTGCGGGTGTGTTCGGCTTGGGTCTGTTCGGAAATGCCGCGCATGGTTTCCAATACCAGGTTGATGATCGGGCTGCTCAGGGCTTCGGCCCGATACATGATGCCAACGGGGTAGTTTGATTCAAGGTCGCCCAGGGGGGCCAGAGCCACCTTGTTCAGTTCAGCATAGGCCAGTGCCACCTTTTTGGGCAGGATGGAAAGCAGCGTTGTATGGTTGAGCAGCTCAATGGTGACGAACACCGATGTCGTTTCCACCTCAACCTGGGGGGCCTTGATGCCCAGCGTGGCCAGTTTCGATGCCACCATGTTGTAGACAGCACCCTGGCGCGCAGGCAGCATCCAATGGGTGTTGCGCAGTATTTGCACTTGTTCCGGCGTATTTGCCGACAACAAAGGGTGGCGGGTACTGCAAACAATCACCGTGGGTTCGTCGTACAACGCCTCATGACGCAAGTCGGGCGTCAGGTTCTCCATCACAATGCGTCCCAGGATGCAGTCGATTTTTCCTTGTGAAAGCTGATACAGCAAACGGGTTTCCACCGCCTCTTCAATTTCGATCGTTAACCCAGGCCAGTTTTTTTGCATCGCTGCGTAGAGCTGCGGCAAGAACTCCGTTACCGCTACCGGAAATACCCCCAGACGCAAATGGCCGGTTCCGCCATTCAACGCCGAGCGCAGTTCGGTTTGGGTGGCGTGTATCTCGGCCAGCAAAATGCCCGCTCTGCGCGTAAGTACTTCGCCGGCCGGTGTGGGCGTCAGGCCGCGCCGGTTTCGGATGAAAAGCGCCGTTTCGAATATATCCTCGATTTCCCTAAGTAGCTTGCTGGCGGTGGGTTGGGCCATGTGCATGATTTTGGCGGCACGACCGACATTCGGATCTTTGCCAAGCAAGTCTAGAAGCGCCAGATGGCGCAAACGCAGACGCCCCATGAGGCGGCGAAAATCATTTTCGGTATTCATTCAGACATTCCATTTTGGAATTACAGACGTATTTATATTCATGTATATGGTATTTCATAATCATTGCATAAGTACTAATCTTGCTCCAAGCGTCTGTGATCCGGCGTGAGCGTTGCGTTTTGGCAGGGCCAGTTGAGCTTGCCGCTTCATGCACTTCAACAGGAGATCTCATGTCTCGTAAATTATTTGCACTAATGGCCGCCGTCATGCTGTCGGCCTCTTCCGTCTCGTTTGCTCAAACTCCAATAAAGATAGGCCTTACCGGGACATTTACGGGTCCTAATGCCTCGAACGGGATTCCTTACCGGGAAGCCGCCGAGGTCTTTCCAGCCACAATGGGCGGGCACCCGGTTGAGTGGATTATTCTGGATGACGGTGGCGATGCAACCAGCGCGATGAAAAATGCGCGGCGTTTTGTCGATGTCGACAAGGTCGATGCGATTGTCGGTTCCACTTCGTCGCCCACGGCAATGACGCTGTTCGATATTGCCAACAACAGCAAGACAAGTCAGCTGGCCATGTCGCCCGTTGCGATTTCAGACGAGAAAAAAGCATTTGTGTTCAATGTCCCGCAGCCCGTTTCGTTAATGTCGGCGGCCATTGTCGACGATATGAAAAAGAACGGGGTGAAAACCGCTGCGTTTATTGGCTATGCAGATGGCTGGGGTGACTTGAACTGGAACATTTTCAAAGACATGGCGCCCAAGGCCGGGATCGAGGTGGTGGCCGAAGAGCGCTACAACCGCACCGATCCGTCGGTGATTGCACAGGCACTGAAAGTGATTGCGGTTGATCCCGACGCCGTTTTCATCGGTGCCTCCACCACGCCGGCGGTCTTGCCGCATGCCACCTTGCGCGATCAGGGTTATGAAGGCCCGATTTATCAAACGCACGGCACGGTCGCCCAGGCATTTCTTGACGCAGGCGGCGAGGCTGTGGAAGGCGCCCGCATGCCCACAGGCCCCATGGTGGCGGCCGATGAATTGCCAGACGACAATCCAATCAAACAGGTTTCGCTCGACTTCATTAAGAACTACCAGGCCAAGTGGGGTGATGGCCCTGTTTCGCCCTTCGCCGGCTATGCATGGGACGCCATGTTGATTCTGGATGCAGCAGCCGAGAAAGCATTGGCCTCCGGTGCAAAGCCCGGTACGGAAGCATTCCGTGTCGCCCTGCGCGACGGCATTCAGTCGGGCGAGGAGGTGGTGGGTACCAATGGCGTATATCGCTACACCCCCGACGATCACTACGGCCTGGATGAGCGGGCCCGCGTCATGATTACCGTTGAAGACAATCAGTTCCGCCTGCTGGAAGAATAAGAGCTGTTATGAACGCAACCATTGCCATATTGTTGATTCAGGACGGGCTGACCAACGGTTTGTTGTATGCGCTGATTGCCCTGTCGATTCTTCAAGTGTTTCTTGTGACCAAAGTGCTCTGGCTGCCCGCGGGCGAACTGGTTGCGTTCGGTGCATTAACAATGGGCGTTCTGAACACAGAAAATGTGCCGGGGACGGTGTGGCTTTTACCCTGCATAGGCCTGGCCGCACTGCTTTCCTGGAGCTGGACGGCCTGGCGGACCCGGGTTTGGCGCGGCCTGGGTCGCCAGTTTGTTTATGCGATTGTTTATCCGGTCGCCATAAGCGCGCTGGCGTGGTGGGCCTCGGCGCAGGAGTTATCTGCATGGGTGCGCGGCGTTTTAACGTTGTTGCTGGTCGCCCCAATGGGGCCGTTGCTCTATACGGCCGTGTTCCGGCCCATCCTGCACACGTCCATTCTAACCAAACTCATTGTGGCGGTTGCCTTGCACGTTGTTCTTGTGGGCGCGGGCCTGTTCTTTTTCGGCCCCGAAGGGTTGCGTTCCGCGCCCTTGATTTCCGGGCGCATCGACGTTGGTTTTACCCGGCTTTCATATCAGCTGGTGGTCGTGGCCGTTGTGTCGGTGGTGCTCATGCTGGGGTTATGGGCTTACTTTGAAAAAACGCTTTGGGGCAAGGCATTGCGCGCAACAGCCATGAATCGGCTGGGGGCGCGCTTATCTGCAGTTCGAATCGAAACGGCCGGGTTGATTGCCTTTGGCCTGGCCGGGTTTATTGGCGCATTGGCAGGTGTTTTGATTTCCCCCATTACCACTATTTACTACGACTCCGGGTTCCTGTTGGGGCTGAAAGGCTTTATTGGTGTGGTGTGTGCAGGAATGATCAGTTTTCCGCTGGCGGTGATTGGTGCGCTGGGCGTGGGTTTGCTTGATGCCTTTGCCTCGTTCTACGCCTCTTCATTGCGCGACGTTATTGTGTTTGCCGCGTTGGTACCGATATTGATGTGGCGATCTTTGTATGTGCGTCATGAGGATGACGAATCATGAAGGGAACGATGAACCGTGGCTGGCTGTGGGTGCTGGTGGTAATCCTGGCGTTGGTTCTGGGGCCTGCGTTGCTGCCGGTATCGATACTGACGCCTTTGAATTACATTGGTTTGCACGCCCTGATTTGTCTTGGCCTTGTGCTGTTGACCGGCATGGCGGGCCTGACCTCGTTCGGGCAGGCTGCATTCGTGGGGTTGGGGGCTTATACGTCGGCCGTGCTCGTGACGACGTTTGGCTGGAATCCCTGGGTTTCTTTACCCGCCGCATTGCTCGTATCCGGCGTCAGTGCCTATTTGCTGGGCTGGCTAACCATTACCTTGTCGAGTCATTATCTGGTGCTGGGTACGATGGCCTGGGGTATCAGTCTTTATCATCTGTTTGGGAATATCAAAGGCCTGGGGGGTTATAACGGCATTGGCGGTGTTCCACCCATTACCATTGAAGGCCTGGATCTGAGCAATTCGCAGTTCTTTTTCATCTTGATCTGGCTGTTCAATGCGTTTGCGTTTCTGGCTTCACGCAACTTGCTCGACAGCCGGGTGGGGCGCGCCATTCGCAGTTTGAAAGATCCGCTCATGGCGCAGTCTTTCGGGGTTTGGACCACACGGCTCAATGTGTCGATATTTGTGCTGGCTGCCGTGCTGGCCGGGTTGTCGGGCTGGCTGAATGTGCATTATGTGTCAGTGGTTAATCCCGGGCCTTTTGGTATTGGTGCTTCAATCGATTACCTGTTCATGACCGTTGTCGGTGGCACGTCGACCCTGGCAGGGGCGTTGGTGGGGCCGGCCGTGGTTGAAATATTGCGCACCGTTGTCCGGGACACGATACCTGGCCTGACCGGTGGGGGCGGCAGCTTCGAAATCATGGTGTTTGGGATCGTGGTGATATTGCTGTTGCGCGGTTCGGGAAACGGGTTGGCCAATTTGTTTCGCCTGGGCGTGAGTGCCGGCTCGGTGCCCGTTGCGCCCAAGCGGGCGCAGCCCTATGCGCCCCGAGCGCATTTGGCAAAGGGCAGTCCATTGCTTGAGGTGAATGGTTTAACCAAGCGCTATGGTGGCCTGACGGCGGTCGATCAAGTTGATTTCGCTGTCTCTGCAGGGGAGTTGCTGGGTGTTATTGGCCCCAACGGGGCAGGCAAGAGTACTTTGTTCAATGTGCTGACAGGCGTGATTTCGCCTTCTGCAGGTCAGGCTCTTTTCAAAGGTAAATCAATTACAGGACTGAATCCGCGCAAGATATCGGCGCTGGGGATTGCCCGTAGTTTTCAGCACGTGCGCATCCGACCCGACCTGACCGTTCTTGAGAACGTGGCATTGGGTGCCTATGGCAGGGGCGGCCCGGGGTTGTTCCGGGCCATGTTGCGCCTTGACCGCAAAGAAGAGGCGCGGATTTTGTTCGAGGCACAGCGTCAGCTGGAGCGCGTCGGGCTGGCCGATGCCGCATCGTTGCCGGCCGGGTCGCTGCCGCTGGGTCGGCAGCGTTTGGTGGAAATTGCGCGGGCGCTGGCCAGTGACCCCTCGCTGTTATTGCTTGATGAGCCCGCGGCGGGTTTGCGGTTGCAAGAGAAACAAGCGCTTGCAGAGCTGTTGCGTAATTTGCGCGAACAGGGTGTCACGATGTTGCTGGTGGAGCACGACATGGCTTTCGTGATGGATCTGGTCGACCGGCTGGTGGTGCTGCAATATGGCCGACGCATCGCAATGGGTGTGCCGGATGAAGTACAGCGTGATCCTCGGGTTATCGAGGCGTACCTGGGTGGGATGGAGAGTTAGATCATGAGTACATTGTTGAAGGTCGATGATCTGCAAGTGAATTACGGAAAGATCCAGGCGGTAACGGGTGTCAGCCTGGCGGTTGAACAAGGCAGTGTCGTTTCAATTGTGGGGCCGAACGGCGCCGGCAAATCGAGCCTGCTTAATGCCATGATCGGCAGTATCGCCTCAACCGGGCAGGTGTCATTGCAGGGCCAGCCCATCGCCGACTGGCCTATCGAAGATCGTGTCGAGCACGGCTTATGTCTTGTGCCCGAACGGCGCGAGCTGTTCGGAAATCTGTCGGTTGCCGATAACCTTGACCTGGGCGCCTTTCGTTTCCGCCGCTCGCGCGACGCCGAGACGGCCCGGACACGAGACTGGTTGCTGACGGTGTTTCCCCGTCTTGCAGAGCGGCTTGAACAAAAAGCGGGGACGTTGTCGGGGGGCGAGCAGCAAATGCTGGCCTTGAGCCGGGCGCTGATGTCCAGGCCAAGGCTGCTGCTGCTCGACGAGCCGTCGTTGGGCCTGGCGCCGCTCATTGTGCGTGAAATTTTCAAGGTGATTATTTCCTTGCGCGACCATCAAATGTCGGTTCTGGTCGTGGAGCAGAATGCGCGAATTGCGCTGGAGAGCTCAGATTATTGCTACGTGATGGAAGGAGGACGTTTCGCTTTGCATGGTGCTGCCAAAGACCTGGCGAAAGATGCGCGGGTGGTTGCCACTTATCTGGGCGTGTCCCGGGCCAGCCAGGAGGTTTCGGCATGACACACGATGCAATGCCTGCGGTTTGGCCAACAGTGGTTCATATGCTGGACGACGCGGCACGCCAGTGTCCGGATGGCATTGCCCTGATATGTGGCAGCGAACAACTAACGTACCGGCAATATGCAGCCTGCGTGGCCGGTATGGCCGACCAACTGAGGCAAGCGGGCTTGGGCGTGGGTGAGCGTGTGGTTTTGTTCATGTCGAATTCCGTGGATATTGCCATTGCCACCTTTGCGGTTCAGGCTGCCGGCGCCCAGGTTGTGCCGCTCAACCCTGCCTACACTGTTACCGAACTGAACCAGGTGCTTGATAACGCGATGGCCCGTGGCATTGTTTACGACGAAAATGTACGAACTGTGGTGGCAAGCGTTTTGCATCGTTTTGATGTCGGATACTGCATCGGAGACAGTGAAGGGTCTGAGCGCTTGAATCGCTGGAAAGATCAATTGGACTATTCAGGCAGGCTTTCTTTGCCTGACCCGGAATCGCTTTCAACCTTGCAGTACACAGGCGGCACAACGGGTGTACCCAAAGGCGTCAGCCTGTCGCATCGGGCTGTTGCTATCAATGTCAGCCAGCGCGAGGCACTGGTGCCGACTCGCCCCGAGGTTGAGCGGGTGCTGGCCATTACGCCTTTGTTCCATGTCTATGCCGTTTCCATGGGGCTTTATCTGGCCGCATATTGCCGTGGCACGCTGGTGATTGTTGCCCGCTACAAGCCCGATATTGTGTTGGATTCCATTGCCCGCCATCACATTACCCTGATGTTGGGCAGTCCCACTATTTTCATGGGCCTGATGGGGTATGAAGGGTTTGCGCAGGCCGACCTGACGTCGCTTAGGCTATGTTCTTCAGGCTCATCGGCGCTGGCGGAAGACACACTGCGACGTTGGGAGACCGCAACGGGTTGCACGGTGTGTGAGGGGTACGGGCAAACCGAGGCAGGCCCGGTTTTGGCTTACAACCCATACCATGGCCACAGAAAGCTGGGCTCTGTGGGTTTGGCCGTGCCTCAAACCGAGATTCAGATTGTCGATGTGCATGACGGCAGCAAGGTCCTGGCATTGGGTGAGGTGGGAGAAATTCGGGCCAGGGGCCCGCAGATTATGTCTGAGTATTTTCGGCGGCCGGTGGAAACGGCAGAGGCCCTGCGCGATGGATGGCTTTACACGGGTGACATTGGCTATTTGGACGCAGACGGTTATCTGACGATCTGCGACCGCAAGAAAGAACTGGTCATTGTGAGTGGCTTTAACGTTTACCCGCGAGAAATCGAAGAGGTGCTGTTTCGTCATCCCAATGTGAGTGAGGCGGCGGTAGTGGGTGTGCCCGATGACTATCGCGGCGAGGTGCTGGTGGCGTATGTGGTGGCCCAGGGAACAGCCGTTTCCAGTGACGACGTGTTTGATTATCTGGCCCGGCATCTGGTTAAGTACAAATGGCCGGCCCGGATTGTCTGGGTTGCACAGTTGCCCAAGACCCCGGTGGGTAAAGTGGATAAAAAGCAAATTCGCGAAATGGCGGCACAGGTGCCGGGTTGAGACAATGGAAGGAGAAACACAATGAGCGATATGTTGACAGCGCCCTTTGATCGCCCAGCGGCATGGACCCGCGAAGAAATGCACGGTTCCAGCGCCTGGAAATACACCTTGAACGCGGCCGAAGTCGATGAATTGAAAGCAGCCGTTCGTTATGCAATGAGTTTGGCGCAACCCTTGCGCGACCTGGGCAAAGAACAGTTTCCTTTGCCTTTGCTCACGCCTCGTATCGACGAGTTGAGACGAGAGCTCGAAGAGGGGCGCGGATTCGAGTTGTGGCGTGGCTTGCCTGTAGGGGAATGGACAGAAGAAGAACTGAGTGTTGCGTTCTGGGGCCTGGGTCTGCACCTGGGCTCACCCATTGTGCAAAATGCCAAAGGCGAGTTGTTGGGCAGCGTCATCAACACCACAGGGACAGACCCGGCAACCAATGCAAACTCGCGCTTTTATCATACAAATCATGCCGCTCCGTTTCACGTTGATGGTTCTGATGTGGTGGGCCTGGCCTGTGTGCGAGCCGCCAAAACCGGCGGGGCGAGCCTGATTGTCAGTTCATGCAGTATTTACAATGAGATTTTGCGCCAGCGGCCAGACTTGATTCCCTTGCTTTATGAGCCTCTATGGTTCGATCACCGCGGGGAGCATAATGCGATAACCGGCGAACCCTATTGGGTAACCTCGGTTTGTGGCTGGGCCAATGGCAAATTATCGATGATGTATTTGCGTAATTTCATTGAGTCGGGGCAACGCTACGAGGGTGCGCCTTTATTAACTGAACGCCATACCGAATTGTTCGATTTGATTGACAGCCTGGCATCGTCTGAAGATTTTTGTCTTTCCATGGACTTCAAGCCGGGTGACATTCAATGGCTGAACAATCACACCATATTGCATTCGCGCACCAGTTACACCGATTGGGACGATCCTGCACGTCGTCGCTGGCTTTTGCGGCTTTGGCTTAATTTCGACGACCGGAACCGTTTTACGGATACGTACGGGTTTTATGGCATTGCCATTGATGAGAAGTTGACTTAGTTGTATGACGGCGACGTTTGTAATCGAACGTAGAAATGTGACGCTTTGCTTTGGGCAGGCCTTTGCGGTTTTTCATGCAAAATTAAGCAGAAAAAGCCTATTTGTCATGAAATAAGCCGTGTTACCGCCGTCACCCTAAATGTTTCAGTGGCATGGTTTTGTTAAACAGTTGTAACTTTGCCCTATTTGGCGCCGAATCATTGTTAGTATGAATTGCATGCTTTTTTCTTTATATAACGCTAGTAGCTTAAGGAGAACATAATGAATAAAGACATTGCAGAAGGTAAATGGGATCAGCTTAAAGGCTCCGTGAAAGAAAAATGGGGTGATTTAACTGATGACGATGTGACAAAAGTAAAAGGCAGTGCCGAAAAAATGTGCGGCGTTTTGCAAGAGAAATATGGCAAAAGCCGCGAGCAGGCCGAGAAAGAAGTGAACGACTTCTGGGGCCGACATAATCAACCGTAAGCTTATTCAACTGGTAGAACTTCAAGACTAAAGGGCAGGGGAATTACTATGTTAGGTTATGCAATTGGTTTTTTCATCATTGCAATTATTGCAGCGGTACTGGGTTTCGGTGGCATTGCCGCAGGGGCCGCGAATATTGCAAAAATCATCTTTGTAATCTTTATCATTCTGGCGATTGTGTCCTTCTTCTTCGGACGCGGCGGTTAGATCCTGGCCAGCAGCCACTGACGTCGGCGTAGATTGGCGCCGGTAAAGGGAACTCTTTTTGGGTTCCCTTTTTTATGTCCGCAAGATTCGGGTCGGCATTGGGCGATTAACCTTCTAACATAATGGCATGTGTCCGATATGTGCCATTTCAGGGCGAACCAAGTTGGGAGGAGTGAAAATGGCGGTACTTACCCATATTATTGTGATGATGACCGGCACCGGTGTTCAAGAGGCCTGAGCATGTCGGATTATGACCGCATTGCAAGCGCAATGGACTACTTGGTCAGCAGGGCGGCCGATCAGCCCAGCCTGGAAGAGATTGCCGCTCACGTGCATCTTAGTCCTTACCATTTCCAGCGGCTCTTTTGCCGTTGGGCAGGCACTACGCCCAAGCGTTTTTTGCAGCTTCTGACGTTGGAGCGGGGCAAAGCGTTGCTGTCGAACTCCCGTTCTTTGCTTGATGTTTCCCATGAGCTGGGTTTGAGCGGAAGTTCAAGGCTATACGATCATTTCGTGCAGCTTGAAGCGGTAACGCCGGGTGAGTTCAAGAACAAGGGCAAGCAGGTACAGATACAGTACGGCATCCACGCAACCCCGCTGGGGCACATGTTTGTTGCTGTTACGCCGCGCGGCGTGTGCCGGGCCGGGTTTGTGGATTTCAACAGCCAAACAGAACTGCTGGATGACCTGCGCCATTCATGGCCGCTCAGTTCCATTACGGAAAATCCGGCGTCGACGCAATATGTCATTAACGCGATTTTTGGCGGTAATAAGCTGGAAAAGCCAGGCCCGCTTTCGCTGCATGTGACCGGTACCAACTTTCAGGTTGCCGTATGGCGTGCCTTGCTGAAAATACCGCCCGGCGCGATCACCAGTTACGCGCAGGTTGCCCGGTGGGTGGGGTCGCCCAAGGCGGCACGTGCAGTGGGTAATGCCATTGGCGCCAACCCGGTTGCGTTATTGATTCCCTGCCATCGGGTCATACAACAAAGCGGTGCGCTGGGCGGTTATCGCTGGGGCCCGGCCAGAAAGGTCATGGTTCAAGTCTGGGAAAGCATGCCCGGTGGCGAGACGCTGCCGGGCATGTCGAGGCCGGCTCAGAAACCCATCGTCAGGCCGGCATAGTATCTTCTGCCGTCCAGCGTTTTGCCATACAGTTCGCTGCCCACCTGTTTGTCCAGCACGTTGTAAACGCCCAGGAAGCCGCTCAGGTTCTGGTTGAACTGGTATGTTGCGCCGACGTCGATCAAGGTATATGACGGAATCCGGTCGTCGCCGCCGTCAATCGTATTACTCTTGAATTTCAGTTTGCCCCAGACGCCCAGTTTGGCATTCGGGTTCCAGTTCAGGCCGATATTGAACATGTGGCGCGGGGTGTTGTTCAGCGCCTGGCCTTGATCTTCACCGCTGGTGATCTTGCTGTCGGAGTACGTATAGTTTGTCGTTAGCCGGACGTCACCCAGCGGCATGCCGAAAGTGGCCTCGATACCCTGCAGTGTTGCAGAGTCGACGTTCGTGTATTGCTGAATGCTGTATCGGGTTTCGCCGTTGTAGGTGCAAGACGGCGGCGCGCCGTTGGGCGTTTCGCACACGTAGGTTTTGTCGATTTTGTCTTTGAACCGGGTATGGTAGGCCATCAGGCCAAAGTTCAGGTTGTCCGGCGTGTCCCAAGCGAATCCCAGCTCATAGTTCGTGCTGCTTTCGGGCTGGAGGTTGGGGTTCCCCATGTCCCACGAACGGCCGCGTCCGGCTTGCTCCACGATGCCGTCATCAGATTGTTTCAATGTGGGGGTTTTATAACCACCGCTCACACCGCCTTTCAGCACAAGGTTGTCATTCCAGTGATACACGCCGTAGATACGCGGCGTTACGTGATTGCCGTAATGCTCGTTCTTGTCCAGGCGCACACCCGCGGTCAGTGCAAAGTTGTCGGTAATGTTGTATTCGTCTTCGGCGAAAAGGGCGGTTTGCCAGCGTGTCAGTTTCAGCGCCTTGGAGCCGGGAAAGCGGCTTGCGTCGTGGTCTGTTTCTTCGGTCCGGTATTCGGCACCCACCGAAATCATATGTGCTTCAAGCGGGATCAGGGTCTTGGTGTTGACGATGGTCGATTTGTATTTCGACTCGTTCGTTCCGTTTTCGATCTCGACCTTTTCATTGATCACATAGGTTTCGGTACTGTTGTTGCCCCAATCCCAGTAATGCGTCAGCCCATAGTTAACGCGTTCGTTGTCCATGTCGCTGGGGCCGCCCGATTGTTCGGTGCGCCGGTTGTCGGTCGTGGTTCGGCCTGCTTCCAGGCGCAGGCTGTGATCGTCGTTCAGGATCCAGTCGAACCGGGCGTTATTGGAAATAATGCGCTGGCGGGCGTATCCCGCCTCTATTTTGTCTTCCTGGCGCTGATAGCGTGATCCAAACAGGGTCAACCCAAGGCGGTCCTGAATCAATGGGCCGCTCAGGTAATAATTACCCTGGTAGGAATTGCCGGAATCGGAGTGCTCTTGCAATGTACCGTCCATCGTGACGCTACCCGTCCAGGCGTCGGACACTTTCTGCGTAATGATGTTGATCACGCCGCCCAGGGCGCTGGAACCGTACAGTGACGACATGGGTCCGCGGATGACCTCAATGCGTTCTATCGCCGAAACAGGCGGCAGCCAGTTCACCTGCGCACCGCCCCCGAAACCGTTGTAGTAAGCCTCCGATGAAGCACCCAGCGGCTTGCCGTCGACCAGAAACAGCACATACGATTCATTCATGCCGCGAATGGTGATATTCGTGCTTTCAAGTTTGCCGCCGGCGCCGCCTTCAATGGATACCCCCGGAATATCCTGCAGCGCGTCGGTTACGTTGCGATATGCCCTGCCTTCCAGTTCTTCTCTTGGAATAACCGTAATGGTGGCCGGTGCGTCGGCAATCATCTGTTCGAATCCGGACGCAGTCACTACGATGTCGGACAACGTGGCAACGTCTTTTTCCTGGGCCTGAGCAGACACGCTGAGTGTCATGAGCGTGGCGGCGCCCGCCTGAATAGTGCGCAGCCCGAGACGTTTCGAGCCGAGTCGGCGATGTGTCATTTTTCCCCTCTATGGAATTTCACTGTGTTAACAATTTAAATGCAAATGATAATCATGATCATTTGTTTTTATATAAATTATCACAGCAACCTGACCGCAGCCTGACCAAACGAGGAAAAGTGGGAAAAGAACGAGGGCGCAAAGGGCCGATCGTACGTCAGGCGATGAGACGAAAGCGCATTTCCAGCGTGCAGGGTTTTGCGGTGGTGAATCGCACATCGCCGCCGGCATTGCGCAGCGTGCTTCGCACAATAGCCAGGCCAAGCCCGGAGCCGGTACTGTTTTCGTGGCCTTTGCGAAAGCGCACGAACATTTCTTCCTGGCTTTCAGGCGCCACGCCAGCGCCTTCATCGGTGATGCGCAGGATTACCGAGGTGTGGGTGTCGTTTGTTTGCGTGATCGTGACAACACCCGCGCCGTGGCACAGCGCGTTTTCCAGTACGTTGCGTATGGCCTCGCGCAGCAGGTCGGGGTTGCCTTGAACAATCATGCCGTCAATCAGGTGCAATTCAATATTGCGGCCATGCGTTTCGAACAAGGGCAGCATGGTGCCGGCCGCTTCCCGTACGACGCGGGCAAGGTCGGTTTGGTCGATATCGCTTTGGCCGCTGGCGTGGATTCTGTCTTGGTGAGCCAAAGACAACAATTGATTCGCGAGCTTGTGCACCTGTTCAAATTCGCGGTTGATGGCAGGCCAATCGGGGGCTTCATTGTCGCTGCATTGGCGTAAACGCAGGCCCAGTACGGCCAGTGGTGTTCGCAGGGCGTGGGCCGCATCGCCGACAATATGCTGTTCATAAGCATAAGCCTGGGCCAGGCGGTCCAGCCCGTTGTTGGCAACCCGGGCCAGCGGCAGGACTTCGCCGGGCAGCTTGTTCAGTGGTATGCGGCGGTTGGGATCGTGGGGGCCGATGCCTTCGGCCAGTTCAACCGCTTTCTGTATCGGGTTCAGTGTCCAGCGCATCAGCAGGTACAGCAACCCAACCGCAAACAGACAGAAGGGAATCAGCAACAGCAAACTGCGCACGGTACGCTGATAAAACAGATTGCCGATAAGCTTGCGTTCGAGCTTGTCTTCCTTGGAGACCATAAGGATGGCTCCATCGGTTAATGTCACCGGCGCACTGATGACATAACCGCGGCCGCTGCGAATGGTAGTGCGGATAAGCTGGATCTCATCTTCAAGCGTTCCCCTGTACAGACGTCTGGGGCGCTCGAGGTTGTCGGAGTACCAAAGTAAATTACCGTCTGCCGAGTAAAGCGTGTAGGAAAGTTCGCCGCCGGCGTAATGCGTGGGCAGTTGGGTGAAATCGCTTTGGGCGTTCAGGTTCGCGCCGATCTCGTGGGCCTGAATAAACAGGATGCTGCGACGCAGTTGATCGCGTGTGTTGTAAAGATTAAATGCCAGCGTGCCGAAACCCAGCATCAGCACGATGAGCAGGGAAATGATGACGCGGCACCGAAGGCTACGATTGCACATGAGGTTCTTGAGGGACCAGGCGGTAACCAATGCCGCGTACGGTTTCAATGCAAGCGGTGGCACCGGCCGTTTTCAGCTTGCGCCGCAGGCGCGACACCAGGACTTCTATTGCATTGAGCGTTACGTTTTCGTGGTGCGAGTAGATGCGCTCTTCAAGGTGATCCTTGACGACGATGCGGGGCGTTGACCGCAGCATCTCTTCAAGCAACATGGTTTCACGTCGCGTCAAGGTTAATACGCTGCCATTAACCATGGCATGACGCGACTGCGGCTCGAAAGCCAGGTTTCCCTGAATCAGAGCGGTGCTGTTGTGCCCGGTGCGTCGTAATACGGCCCTGATGCGGGCCTCCAGTTCATCAATGTCTACGGGCTTTAGCACGTAATCATCGGCGCCGGCGTTCAGGCTGCTTACTTTGCTTTGCAGGGCGTCGCGGGCCGTTAAAACAATGTAAGTGGGCGGCTCGGGGTGGTTTGAGTCGCGCGTTGCCAGAAGCTCTTTGCCGTCCATATCGGGCAGGCCCAGATCAAGAATAACGGTGTTGTACTGGAATGACCTCATCATGGCAATGGCCTGCATGCCGGTATCGGCAGAGTCGACTGCGAAACCGCGGCGTTGGAGGTGTTCAACCAGCAATGTTCTTAATGGATCGTGGTCTTCAATGATCAGGAGTTTCATCGCCTTGCTGCTGTCAGAAAATGGTCAGGAAACTAGGGCATTATAGCAATTGATAATCTAGTTGATATTGATTCGCATTAAAATATGAAAAAGATGAATGCCTCCACTACGGTGGAACTTGCCGCCTATCGATGGGAGATTGCGTCGCGTGCGCTGTTGGCGATTGTTGGCGGTTATGCGATTAGTGCGCTGTATGCCGCCAGTTTCTCCTTGACCTTCCCGTCCTATAAAGTCCAGGCGGTGCTGGGGGCTACCATGTTCAGTTTCACCGTGTATTGCGTGGTTGTCATCTGGGCTTTCAGCGCGCGCTCCCTGACACGTGCGTGGCTGGTTGCGGGCATGATGGCTGCAGTGCCGGCGATACACATGCTGCTGGCCTGGAGCGCGTGATGAACACCAAAGGCTTTCGCCAAACAAACGCATGGTTGCATACGTGGTCCGGTCTGTTGCTTGGGTGGTTATTGTTTGCGATTTTTGCAACCGGCACGCTCAGTTTCTTTCGCGATGAAATCAGTTTTTGGATGCAGCCTGAACAGCACGGTTCCGTTGCGGACGCGCGCACGCCTGAACGGGTGATGACGGCAATGCAGGCAATGGCGCCCGATGCCTCGTTGTGGAGCATCAGCCTGCCCGGCCCCAGGGATTCAACGGTGCGGGCGCAATGGTTCGACAAAGGAGAGAAGCCCAGTCGGTTCGGGGGGCATCGCGTGGTGCTCGACGCAACCACGGCACAAGTGCTGCCCGAGCGTGAGTCGCGCGGAGGTAACTTCCTTTACCGGTTTCATTTCGAACTTTACGGCGTACCGCGAATATTGGCGCGCTGGCTGGTGGGTATTGCCACCATGATGATGCTGGTGGCGATCGTAACCGGCGTCATTACCCACAAGAAAATATTCGCTGACTTTTTCACGTTCAGGCCGCGCAAGGGGCAGCGTTCGTGGATGGATGCGCATAACGCCCTGGGCGTTCTTTCGTTGCCTTTTCACTTCATGATTACCTACAGCGGTTTGCTGTTGCTGATGTTCATGCTCATGCCCTGGGGTGTCCAGACGGCATACGATGGCGATATGCGGGCCTATTTCAACGACCGGGGCGCCCGGCCGGCGGCTGTTGAGCCGCCCGCCTCTGGCGTTCTGGAGGTGGCAGCGGCGGCACCGATTATGCCGATGCTGGCGCAAGCGCAGGCCAGATGGCCACATGGCGTTGACCACATTACGGTGACGGCGCCCGGCACGAACCAGGCTGTCGTGGGTTTGCGTGAACGAGGCGCAAGCAGCCTGCTGGATCGCGGTCGTAACGAGCGAATGCAGTTTAATGGCGCCAGCGGTGCGTTGATTAACGTGACGCCCAAGGCCGAAGTTGATCCGGTGACGGCCACCTATAACGTG
This sequence comes from Pusillimonas sp. UBA3987, assembly GCA_002384935.1. Classification (GTDB taxonomy): domain Bacteria; phylum Pseudomonadota; class Gammaproteobacteria; order Burkholderiales; family Burkholderiaceae_B; genus Neopusillimonas. The sequence continues at coordinate 171,976 of DGCD01000006.1, read as the reverse complement.
TTGACCAGTTTGCATTTGCTGCGGTTTGCCGGGCCCTGGTTACGCTGGCTGTTTTTTATTGCCGGTTTGGCGGGTACCGCCATGGTGGCCACAGGCCTGGTGCTGTGGGTGGTAAAGCGGGCGCCGCAACGGCGAAAGCAGGGCAGCCATTTGGGGCATTATCTGGTGGAACGCCTTAACGTGGCCACGATTGCCGGCCTGCTGATGGCGATTGCGGCGTACTTCTGGGCCAATCGGCTGTTGCCGGTAGGTATGGCAGGGCGCGCCGATTGGGAAATACGCGTGTTTTTTATTGCCTGGGCAGCGTGTTTGCTTCACGCGTGCTTCAGGTCGCATCAACAGGCCTGGGTCGAGCAATTAACGTTAACCGCCGTGTTGTATTTCCTGCTTCCGGTATTTGGACTGGTGTATTTCGACACGAATTTAATCGAGAGTATTGCAACGGGCAATTGGTTAATTGCAGGGTTTGATCTTGGGTTGTGGGCAACGGCCATCATGTTGGGCTGCGCCGTTTGGTTTGTGCGAACCCGGCACGCCAAATCCAAGCCGGTGGGCAAGCAGGCTCAGCCTGGCAAGGAGCAGTCCTATGCCAATATCTAATCTGGTCCTGTGCCTGTTGGGTTTTGTTTTATTGGCCTTGTCGATGAACCGGCATTTTGAAGTCGTCTTTGGCGGGCCCGCTACGTCAAGGTACTCATTACTGTTGAAGTTTGCCGGCTGGGCTATCCTGGCTTTGGCTGCGACGCGAGCAATTCAACTGGACGGCGCATCGATTGGCCTGGCAGTCTGGGTGGGCGAGTTGGGCGTTGCGGCCATGCTTGTTGCGCTTTTACTTACCTACGGTTCACGGCATATTGTGCTTGGGGTTGGGGTGCTGGCCGTGTTGGTGGCGTCAGTGTTTTAACCAGTTGCTTGTATTCAGCAAGGTAGGTAACGGCGTCAACGGGTGCTTTATGATGTCAAGTGCGTTATCTTTATGCGAAGCAATATTTTTATACCCTATGACGATCACCCGGTTTCCTGTTTTAAAAGACGAAATGACTTTCAGCGCCATCCGTGCGCAGGGTACGGGTGGCCAGAACGTTAACAAAGTTTCAAGCGCCATCCATTTGCGCTATCCGATCCGGCAATCATCGTTGCCTGATGAGGTCAAGGAGCGCCTGCTTGCCTTGCGCGATCATCGCATTACCGACGACGGCGTGGTGGTCATCAAGGCGCAAAGCAGCCGCAGCCAGGAAAAGAACAGGCTGGAAGCCATTGATCGGTTGCAGGCCTTGGTCGACAGCGTCTCGATGCCGCGCCGGATACGCAAAGCGACACGGCCAACGCTGGGCTCGAAGCGTCGCAGGCTTGACGGCAAGACAGTTAGAGGTCAGGTCAAGCGATTGCGCGGGCGGGTGCTGTAGCGCAGCAGGCGGCGGGTTGCCCGCGGGCGTGCGCACTGTAAGCCACCAGAAGTACTAGAACAGCGGGTGGGCGGCTGTTTTCAGGCCTTGCTGGAGTAAACCGATTCCCATCAAACCGATGGCGGTTCCGCCGATCAGGCCCAGCACTTCGAAAATCAAGGCGGTGCGTTGTCGGCCCGCAGTTTCCGGTTTGAAGAATTTCAGTACGTTGTGCCGCAGCGAAACGGCAGCGGTTGCCAGCAAGCTCACGGTGGCGGCTGTTCCGATCGACATGGCCAGTACTGCGGCAACCCCAACCCAGCGCAGCCCCAGCGAATAGGCCACAAGCAGCACAAGAATTGCACCCGTGCAAGGCCGCATGCCGATGGCCAGGACAATGGGCAGGCCGGTTCGCCAGGTCAGGGGCTGGTCGATATGTTTCCCGGTGAGTTCGTGAGCGCCTCCGCAGTCGGCACAATACGCAAGCATTTTCCCGCCGTTCGTAAAGAGTGATCCGGCTGCCGGACTTGGCCGACGCCATCGGCGATAGAGCATTTTTGCGCTGCGCAGGGCCAGGATGGCGCCCAGCAGGGCAACCAGGGCGAAGCTGATGTTCTCTAATTGTGTTGCCACCCCTTGGGTGCGGTGCAAGGAGTAGTCGAGCAGGCCAACGACCACTTCAACCAGAAAGATGGCCACGATGCCTTGCACAATGGCCGACACAACCGATAAAAACAGGCCGCGCCGCAGGCGTGTCCTGCTGGTGCCCAGGTAGGTGGCAATCACGGCTTTGCCATGGCCGGGCCCGGCCGCATGAAATATGCCGTAGATCAAGCTGATGCCAATGAGTGGCCAGGTTGCTGCCCACCCTTGCTGCGCAACCAGGCGTATGGCGGTTGTAAGCTGGCGGTGCAACTCGGCTTGCACCGTCATGACCCACATCAGGAACTGGCTCCACAACGCATAGCGACTCATGAAAAACCCGATTACCAATACCAGCACGAAAGCCAGCGCGCATCCGAATACAGGACGAAAGAACCGGGACCCCCTTATTTGCATTGAATATGCACCTTCTCTGCAAAAAGATCACCCAGGTTGTCTTCGGGTGTTTCGCCGCGATCCAGGGAAAACGCACGTTCAATGGCTTCCCGGGAGGGATCGGGTTGCACGACCTGAGTCTGGCAGCCGGAAGGTTGCTTGCCTTTGATTTTGGGCGGATCTTCAGGCAGGTGCTTCATCTGGATGAAATAGGTGGGGTCGTAAACCGCCAGTTGGGTGGCGTGGTTTCTTGGGTCAAGCGGCTGAGCCAGCGGGGCGGTAAAAGACAGCATCAGTTGCTGCCCCTTCATTTCACTTTTGAACTGAGTCACGTTACCGATATCCACCGGGCGGCCATCGGCGGTGACAAGCATGAAGTAGTTGTATGGGCCCAGGTTCTTGATCACTTGCGCGGCAAAATCGCTGACGTCTAATTTTCCGTTTGGGGTGTCTGTGCCCATGTCACTTAACACGGCCAATGAATACAACTCATCGAACAGCCATGTTTGTTCAATGGCTGAAATCATGCCGCTGTCAGTCATGACGATTGTGCTGCGCACGTCGATCCAGGCATGTGGATGAGCCTGCGCGCCGGCGCTGGCAAGCATCAGCGCCAACCCCAGGGCGAATCTGCCCATAAGGTGTTTTAGAGGTGAAAAAAACCGGTGTTGCGCCATGCTTATCAAGTGCCTTTAATGGCCATATCCTGGGTTTTTGACCTCGCCTGCCTGAAAAGTTGCGTTTGATTTACAGAAGTTACTTCTGGCGTGCGGCGTCGCTGATTGCGTCGATATTGTGCCGCATCATGTCGATGTATGTTGAAGCCGGTCCGCTTTCGCCCGATAGCGCATCAGAATAAAGCTTGCCGCCAATACTCATGCCCGTCTCGCCGGCGATCTGTTGAATCAGCCGCGGGTTGCTGATGTTTTCCAAAAAGATGGCTGCCGCTTTTTCATCCCGGATTTGCCGTATCAGCGCTGCCATGTCGCCGGCCGAGGCTTCCGACCCGGTGCTGGCGCCTTGCGGCGAAGAAAACTGAAGTCCGTATGCCCTTCCCAGATAGGCAAATGCGTCGTGTGACGTAATGATCGTGCGTTGGTCGGGCGGAATTTGCGCTACTTTGGCTTCGAGGTCTTTTTGCAAAGCCTTGAGCCGTTCGTTGTACGAGCGCGCGTTTGCCTTGTAAACGGGGCATCCCTGTTGATCGGCGGCGCAGAACGCATTGGCAATGTTGTTTACGTAAACCTGGGCATTATCAACCGACTGCCAGGCATGCGGATCATATTCACCGTGATGGTGATGCGCCGACGTGTCCTTATCTTCATGCCTATGTTCATTTTCATGGTCATGGTCATGGTCGTGATGATGACCGTGATCGTCGTGGTGGGCGTGATCTTTTGGGTGGTTGTGTTCTTCGTGGTGGCTGTGGCCGGCGTTATTGCGCAGCAGTTCGGCGCCTTCGCTTGCTTGCACAACGGTGGCTGTGCCTCCACTGGCCTGAATGAGGCGGTCCAGGAAACCTTCAAATCCAATGCCATTAACAAGCACGACATCGGCGTCTTTGATCGCCGTGGCATCGGTGGGGCGCGGCTCGTAAGAATGGGCGTCGCCGTCGGGGCCCACCAATGTGGTGAGTTCGATTCGATCACCGCCTACGTTGCGGGCAAAATCGCTGATGATGGAAAACGTTGACACGACTTTCAGTGCCTGGGCGCTTGCCGTTGGCAGGGCCAGTAAGGCCAGCGTGGCTATACCTGTTGTCAATACCCGTTTTTTCAGCCTGAGCATGAATCTTCCTTTGCTGCGTATAGAGTGGTGTGAAGGCCGGGAGTGCCTTTTGCAAAAAAGTTATAACATAACAATTGATATAATATAACATTATTTCTGCCAAAAATTCGTTTCTGCATAACGAAGCCAATATGACACTTGGTGCATTTGCGTAGGCTCACGTCAACAATTATGTGCATGAAGCGATTACCTCGGTAACTATCACTGCTTGCTTTTTGCTTTTGATTGTATATACAATGATTGTAGGTACAATAAATTGCATGAAGAACGCCATGAAGCCCAAGGGATGTACAAATCTGAAACTGCGTCAGCTCACTCGCATGGTGACGCGTTACTACGATGGCCACGTCAGCCGGACGGGGTTGAAAAACACGCAGTACGCGCTTCTGTCGCACGTTGTTCGCCTTGGGCCGATTCGTCCGGGTGAATTGGCTAAACGCATGCACATGGATGCTTCGACGTTAACGCGCAACCTGCAGCCGCTGGTAGCACATGGATGGTTGACCATTGGCGCGGGAAACGATGCGCGCAGCCGTCTTGTTGAAGCGACCGAAGCCGGTCAGGCAAAGCAAGCCGAAGGCCAGCTCAGTTGGAACGAAGCACAAACAGCGCTTAACCAGCGGCTTGGGGAAGAGCGCGTTGTCGCACTGCATGCGTTGCTCGACGCCTGCATCGAATGCCTTGAACCCGGTACCGAGCACACCACCGAAGTCAAAACTGAACAATGCTAAAAGATCAAACTCATGTGGTGATGGACGATGAAGTCCATGGAACTCAAAAAGTATTGACCGGCGAATTACTGTTTCTGCTTGCCAGCCTGGCCGCGCTTGGCGCGCTCGCCACCAACATTATCTTGCCAGCCTTTCCCGATATGGCCGTTGATCTCGACACGTCAGTGATCGGCCTGAGCGCGACGCTTAGCAGCTTCTTTGTCGCGTTCGCTATAGGGCAGCTTTTCGTGGGCCCATTGTCGGATCGGTTTGGTCGAAGATGGTTGGTGCTGTCCGGCCTTGCCGTGTTCGTTATCGGTAGCGTTATTTGTGCGTTCTCTCACACTTTGCCTCAGCTTATCGGCGGGCGAGTTGTCCAGGCGCTTGGGGCCTGTGCAACGTCGGTGCTTGCGCGCGCGGTTGCACGTGATTTGTTCGACGGTCAAGCGCTTGTGCGGGCGTTATCGCTCATTATGATTGCGATGGCGGCTGCGCCTGGCTTCTCGCCGCTGTTGGGTGGTGCGTTCAACAGTTGGCTCGGCTGGCAGTCTACGTTTGCCCTGGTGGGAGTGCTTGCCGTCGTGTTGGCCTTTCACTACAACATCAAGCTGGGAGAAACGCATAACGCCGACAAGCGTTCAGTCACTTCTATACCGACAATACTTAAAACCTACTGGCGACTCCTGACCGACTGGCGGTTCACCGCGCCAGCGCTTGCCGTGAGTTTTATTCTGGGCGCCCTGTACGCATTTTTTGCGATGGCGCCAGCGATTCTGATGGCTGGCTTCCATTTCTCGCCGTTTGGCTTGGGCGTCTTCTTCGCGTCTACTGTTTTTGTCGTGTTCGGCGCCGGCTTTCTGGCACCCCGTTTGGCCCACCGTTGGGGGCAAGTAAAAGCGGCACGCATTGGCATCGTCGTTGCGTTGGCAGGCGGCAGTGCGCTATTGCTTGGCAAGGAAGATTTCGTTTTCTTTTCGGCTTCGTTGGCAATATTCCTGCTGGGGATGGGGGTAGCGAACCCACTGGGCACGGCGATTGCACTACAGCCCTTCGGGCGGCAGGCCGGTGCGGCCTCGGCCTTGCTCGGCTTCCTGCAAATGGGCTGCGCTGCTCTGGCCATCAGCGTTAGCGCGATGCTTGGTGTGCCTGCCTACACGGCGCTGGGTATTATTCTGACATCCAGTCTGATTCTTGCCTTCGCTGCTTTTCTTGCCTTGCGGTAAGCCCGGCAGCAACTGAACTTGTACTGTTGCTGCACGTTGAGCAAGTCGTGCGTATGTTAAGCGTCTTTCATCTGCACAAGCTGGATCAGGTTTCCGCAGGTGTCATCGAAAACCGCGATGCGCACCGGGCCGGCATCCGTTGGCGGTGCAGTGAACGTGACCCCCAGGCTGCAAAGCCTTTGATATTCGCTTTCCAGGTCGTCGACCTGGAAAGATGCCGCGGGTATGCCGTCTTCAACCAGCGCCTTCTTATAGGGTTGCACCGCACGATGGTCGCTCGGCTCGAGCAGCAGCTCTGTGCCTGTTGGTTCTTCGCTTGATACGACGGTTAGCCAGCGGTTCGTGCCCAGCGGTATGTCGTGCTTGACGATGAAGCCAAGCGTGTTTGTGTAGAACTCCTTTGCCTTGGACTGATTATCGACGAAAACGCTCATCACGTGGATTCTCATGGGTTTTTGCCTTTCTGAGTATGACCATGCAATTATAAATACGCCAGAAAACTGGACAATAACAGTACATTTTCACGGTGCAATACCAGATATTTGCGTCATGCCAGGGCTTGCAATGACTGGCGCCAAGGTGCTCTTCGCGTTTGACGCCGATGATACGGCAGGCCTGCTCCAACGTCATGGAACAGCGCTTGGTATCGGGAGTTTTATGACCCTGCTGATGAGGCATGCAGGTGCGCGACCTTCCACTTGTTGTCTTGCAGTACAAACAGTATGGTTCTACGCCCGATAGATCCGGAAAGACCGCCCACAGACGATAAGCCGCCCAGTGTAAAGGTGACCAGGCCCGCATCACCATAACGCGTAATCTTTAAATTGTTAGGTGTCAGCTTCAGGTAGGGTGGCCCCGGGACTTTTTCTTTTACTTGGTCGAAAAATAGCTTGAAGCGTTCGTCCACCGCATTTTTTCCATCAACGCGCTCTGGGGTGTCGTTAAACGGAAAGAACACGCTAGGCTCAGCCGCCCAGCTTTTCTGAAACGGTTCCCAATCTAGATTATCAAGGTCCTGCAGGAACTGGTTGGCAGCGGCCTGCAAGGCTGTCGTGTCGTCTGAGTTCGCTCCTAGTGCAAATTTGGGTGCTGCCAATGTTACGCCTCCGGTTATCGACAAAGCCGTTGCCGTCAGGAAATTCCGCCGCTTTATTACGTAATCCATGTTTCTGTTCTCCTTCGGTATAGGGGTCCGCTTGGGTCACCTTGTTTTTCAAACGCTACCTGCCAAGTATGGTGACGGCGTGCACCAGTGGCTAACCGAAAAGTGCTAATCACTATCCAGAAACCGCAGTTTTGCTTATTTAAACAAAACGATGGCTGGAAAACACAAAGGCCTGGGTTCGGCAATGTACCGGCCCCAGGCCTTCTGGCTTAGATTCCAACTGCCCAACGTCTTGGGCGATGGAAATTTAAGCGGCTTTCTTAAGCGACTTTTTCAACGCTTTGATTTTGTTCTCTTGCTTGTTTACTTTAGCTTGACGAACTTTGATTTTCTTCTTAAGAGTTTTGACTTTCTTGGACATGGTGTCTTCCTTTGCTTAACTAGGCCAATTCACTGGATTTATTTTTTTTGATAAATCGACGAATAAACAGCCTGATTTCACGAGCGGCTGTGGTGTCCAGCTCTTCGCATACCTGTAAGAACTGGTCGCGCTCGGCGGTGCTGATACGAATCAGCAGTTGGCTATCTTTTTTATTGGGCTTCACTTTGGTGGGTTTATCAGGCATCTGAACGACTTTAGAAATAAAGCTCAAGTTAAAAAGATATATACATTGTATATGCATTTACGGATGCGCGCTGGCCGTATTTTTGCTATAGGTTGTATCGCTCATTCCGAGCCGGCCAATGAAGGGCAGGCGCAGCGCCGGGCGGTTCAGGTCGAGACCGAAATGCAGCCCCAGCAGGTTCAGTTCGAGGCCTTCTTCCCAACCAAGGGTTATGCCCAGCAGCCCCAAAAGCGACGCCTGAATTCCTGTGCCCGAGGGCGAAAGGCCAATAGGCCGGTACAGGGGGCGGTAATCTTTGCCGATGGCGTTGGCAGGCAGGTCGAGCTGCAGTGCCGGCACCTGGCGACCAATATGTGCCAGAAAGGTGTTGCTGTTGGGCCCGGGATAACTTTTGTACGTGTCGGCGTAAGGGTAGTCGGCAATCGCTGTTTCAATGGCGTCGATCATCTGGGCAACATGCGGGCCGCGGTGGTCGACCAGAAGCTGCGGGGCCGAACCGTACCAGTACCCATCCGGCGGGCCATAGTTGCGCTGAACCACATTGGGTTTACGCCATCCGACTACGTCGTAACGAGTGTATGTGTCATCTTCGGCACGCTTGAAAATGAGCCAGGTGTGAACGGCGAAATAGCCACGCCAGCCCCAGGTTGAGGCGGCATAGACCTGAACTACGCTGGTATTTTTCAGCGCTGCGGGATCGGGGGCCATGCCGGCCGAGTGCCGCGCTGCGGTGCGCCAGCTTTGCCCCGGGTTCTGGGACTGGGCCTTTGATTCGGTGATGGTGGCAGTCAGAAATACGCAGCCGGCAAAGGCAATCAGAGTTTTCCTAACGGCACGTAAAGCCATGGTTTGCTATGTGTAATGAGTTAATGAGGCAAGGATATCATCCATTATGCGTTCATAAGGCGTTGTTCAATTCGTACATTGGCACCCGACTAAAAACACGTTCGCTGCAAGGTTAATACCAATAGCCCTCCCAAGAGGGTTTAGACTTTGACCTGAGAGGCGCGAACAGAAAGGCGCCAGGAGAATTCTTTCGACGTTGAATAACCGAGGAGAAGCTGTGAAAGTCTATGAAGCGATTGCCCGCGGATTGTCGGATATGGGTTGTACGGAGTTGTTTGGCGTAGTCGGAGACGGGTGTGTGTACATCATCGACAGTTTTCGCCGTGACTGCAACGGGCACTATGTAGCGGCCGTTCATGAAGGTAGTGCTGTTTTGATGGCACAGGGTTGGGCCCGTGTCGCCGGGAAGGTGGGTGTGGCGGCTGTCACCCACGGCCCCGGGTTAACAAACACCATCACGCCCCTGGTTGAAGGCGTCAAGGCGGGCACGCCCATGGTGTTGCTTGCCGGTGATACCCCGGCGATCGACCGTGAACACGCCCAGAATGTAAATCAACGAGGGCTGGTTGAAGCCACAGGCGCAGGCTTCGAGATGCTGCGCGGCCCACAAACCGTGGCCGAAGACTTGGCGCGGGCGTTCTACCGCGCCCATGTTGAGCATCGACCCATCGTGCTCAATATCCCGGTGGAGTTCCAGTGGGTGGAAGTTGAATATCAGAAACCGTACCTGCGACTCCCCGAGACGCGCAGCGTTATTGAAAGCAGCACCGACATGGATGACGCCATCGGCATTATCGCCTCGTCGCGCCTGCCGGTTGTTATCGCCGGGCGTGGTGAGATAGCCCAGAGGCCGAGGCTGCGGTATTGCGTTTTGCGCGTCGCATTGAAGCGCCCGTGGCAACCTCATTGCGTGGGAAAGGTCTTTTTAATGATGATCCGTTCAACCTGGGCATTTCCGGAACCGTTGCCCACGAGGTGGCGCTCGATGTTATTGGTCGCAGCGACTGCCTGATTGTGTTTGGCTCCAGCCTGAACAAATACACTTCGGGAGAACGGGGCTTGACCCGCGGCAAACGTATTGTCCAGATCAATCCGCTGCCAAGTGAACTCGGGCGCTGCACGCCCGTAACCGTTGGTCTGCTTGGAGATCCGGGCTTAACGGCCGATGCCATGGTCAACTGGTTGGATGAGGCCGAGATTCCTGGCTCTGGCGCGCGCAACGACGACCTGCTTGAGGAACTCAAGACTTATCACGAAAAGGCGCGAAAGAAACTTGTGAATTCGACGCCAGATGGAACCGTTGACCTTTACGAGGTGGCCTTCGCAGTGGAAGAGGCGCTGCCCAAGGACCGCGTGTTTGTCACCGGCTCCGGGCGTTTCATGTTCGCATTCTGGAACGTGATTTCGGTGCCGAATCCGCGCTCTTGCGTCGACGGCAACGGTTTCTCGTCCATTGGCATCGGCGAGGCGACGGCCATGGGGGCCGCCAGAGCGGCCGGAGATCGGCCAACCTTGCTTGTGACCGGGGATGGCGGCTTCATGCTGAGCGGCCTGAGCGAACTGGCCACTGCCGTGGCCGAGCAACTGGACCTGGTCGTGATCGTGGCCAACGATGGCAGCTACGGCGCAGAGCATATTGCCATGACCATGCACAACATGGATCCAGATATCTCGCTGCTGCCGTCGCGTGACTTTGCGCGCATTGCCGAGGCTTTTGGCTGCAAAGGGTTAACCGTGACCAACAGCGACGAATTGCAGGCGGCAATGAGCGCTGTGGCCACGCGCGACCGCAAGCGTCCATTGGTGATCGACGTTAAGATCGACCCCGCATCCGTTTATGGCGGGGCGGCTATTGCGCGCCCGTAGGGTGAACGGCCAGGCTTAAAACACCGTATTGAGGGATAATGCAGTTCGCTGTATTCCCCCATGGCCGTGACCTCATGCTGAATATCCTGGAAAACGACGGTGTACGCACCCTGCACTTTGGCTCCTTTGCCGTACAGGGTGCGATGCGTATTGACCAGCCCAACGATATTGAGCTTGAATACGTTCAGCAAATGATGATGTGGCTGCTGTTTCGCGATAATACGGCGCATATCGTTCAACTTGGCCTGGGCGCAGCCGCGCTAACCAAATTTTGTTATCAACGCTTATCACCAGCCAAAGTGACCGCCATTGAGCTGGATCCCGACGTGATCACAGCCTGCCGCAACCACTTTGCGTTACCGCCCGACGACGGGCGCCTAAGTGTGCTGGCGCTGGATGCCGTGGATTACGTGTCGGACTTTTCCCGCCGTCGTTCAATCGACGTTCTGCAGGTGGATTTGTACGATGCGCAAGCCATAAGACCGATGCGTAGCACCGCCGCCTTCTACGCCAAGTGCGCAAGCTGCCTGACTGCCACCGGTATTTTGACCATAAATTTATATTGCGACTGGCCGGAGCACCTGGACCACATTCAGATGTTGCAGGATTCGTTCGACGCTGTGGCATGGTTGCCTGAAGTCCACCAGGGCAATATCGTGGCCATTGCTTTCAAGCAGCCGCCCTTGGTCGATTTCGACGACCTTTACAAACGCGCCGAACAAATCCAAGCAAAGCTGGGCCTGCCCGCGCGTACCTGGGTTGACGGCCTGCACAAATGGATGAGTAACGACGAAGCGCCCGTTCAGGGATAAGCGCTGCAAATGTCATTTTCTATGGGCTTGTCGCTGTTGTAATAGATGCCTGATGCCAGCCGCGACGCTGGCCGCGAACAACCGGTGAATTGTCTTACCGGCTCTTGCGCCCCGCATTTGCTTCGCGCCTTTTGTGCCATGCTTCTTGATCTGCACGGTTCAGGAAAGTCCAGGCGACAAAGCGGCTTTTTTTCTGGCCCTGTGCCATGTCGACGGTGCGCACCTCGAGTGCGCCCGCGTTTTTGATGCTGCGATAGACTTTGGGCAGGTTCGACTCTTTCGAGACCAGGGTGGAGAACCAAAGCACCTGTTTCTGGAAGATGGTGCTTTCTTCGGCCATGCGGCTTATAAACAGGGCTTCGCCGCCTTCGTACCATAGCTCGTTATCGCGACCGCCAAAATTCAGCAACGGGCGTTTGTGCCGCGCCCCGGCTTTACCCAGGCCGCGCCATTTCCGTTCCGAATTGTCTGCGGCTTCTTCCGATGAACTATAGAAAGGGGGATTGCACAGTGTCAGGTCAAAGTATTCATTCACGCCGACCAGGCCTTTGAAGATATGGGCCGGCAATTTCTGCCGGCGTACTTCGGTGGCACCCCTTAGGCCCGGGTTCGCCTGGATAATTGCTTGTGCCGATTTGATGGCAACCGGGTCAATGTCTGAGCCCGTGAAACGCCATCCGTAGTCGAAATGGCCGATTATCGGGTAGATTGCGCTGGCGCCTGTGCCGATGTCCAGCACATGTACCGCCGGGCCGCGAGGTATGACGCCTGCATTGCGTTCTGCCAGCAGGTCGGCCAGATGATGCACATAATCGCCCCGGCCCGGAATGGGCGGGCATAAATAGCCTTCCGGCATATCCCAATGAGCCAAGCCGTACCAGGCTTTAAGCAGGGCGGCGTTCAGCGCCCGCACCGCGGCGCTATTGGCAAAATCAATGCTTTGATCGCCATGCGGATTGACCCGCACGAACGCGGCGAGTTCCGGCATGCTTTTGATCAGTGCTGTGAAATCGTAGCGGCCCTGGTGGCGATTGCGGGGATGGAACGAGGATAGGGTGGGCATTGGGTTCTGGGGCTACTTTGAAGCGGGCGACCTGGCGCGTGGTATTGATAATGCCGCACGCGCTGCGGGCCTGGTTGGCCAGCGTCGTATAGTAATTCATGTCTTATTTGTGCATTGGTTGACTAGGCTAACTAATCACCCCCAAAAACTCACCTACCACCTGATAACGGTGTTCGTCGTCTTTACTGCTGAGTTCAATTGTAGTCAGGGCCGGGTTAGTTGACCTTGGTTTCAATAAGACCTGAAAATTCTCGGTGCCGTCTTCAGTATAGGTCTTGAAGCTTTGATACTCCTTAACGGTGTAACGTGAGCCGGCGTCGCCGTCTTGTATGTCGGCGCACTCTACCAGAACGATTTTCCCGTTTCGGCTGCCGCCAGGGTTCAAGCGAAACAGACAGATAGCGCCGTCAGGAATAATCTTGTTCATGGATTCACCCACGACGTGGCAGGCAAAAATATTTTTCCCCACGGGCATGCCCTCGGGTATGGGTACCCAGTTTTCATGCTCCACCTGCTGAAATTCGCTGAAGTTACCGGCAGCGGCATGCAGGTCATACAGCGGAACTGCATTAACGTAAGGCTCCAGTGGCGCCGCGGGTTCTGGAAACGCAATGACATTGGATTTATAGTTTTCCACATGTCGCTTCAGGTAGCGCCGCAGCCCGTCGTCGCACGCGTAGATGAACGTGCCGCGTATGCCCCGCAGCATAATAGTCTGGTAAATATTCAGTATGTATTGCTTGAGTTCGTGTGGGTCCTTAATTGCCTGCTTCCCATTGCGGTCATGGTAATTATTTTTGTCGATAACAATTTCATCCCGCTGTTCGTCATATTTGATCTCATGACCAAATATGACCCCGGTGTAGTTCAGGTCGTAGCCTTGGGTGGTATGGATGCAGCCCACTTCGTTCTCGGCACCTTGGCAGTTGATCCAGTCTATATTCGTTCTGTTCCAGCGCAATCGCACGTTGCCGATTTCAATGTCATGCAAATCCGGGGTGTTTTTTGAGACCCAGCGCCAAGAGTAGCCGGCGACCAAACGGGCCAGGCCATAGTTGCTGTTTCTGCGCTCAATCTCTTTAACCATGTCCGACAGCTCGTCGAAGACCAGAAATTCGTATTTGCTTGAACTGAATTTTTTGTCTGCCGGAAGTCGCAAATTCAAAAGGTCGTCAACAAAATGTGCATAGTGAAGTCCTGCCCGAACCCGGAATTGCGAAACGAGTGTCATGACCTTGCTGGTTGGCGATGACTTGATCTCGTCGAAGTCGGATTCGTTGGCATCGGATGGTTTGATGCTTTGGTTTGGGTCGTAGAAGAAAACAGCTTTGTCTGATTGCTGCGTGACCCAGTGCACTTCGCTGCGCGTGTTCTTGTCTAAACCCAGAACTGAACAGGCCCTGTCGAACGTACCGTAATATGCCCCCAGGTTAACGCGCTTGCGCAACCGGTGAGATTCATCCACTAAGACGATGTCGTAGTGTTGTTGAGTCAGTTCCGACGGGCTGATGACCATGTTAGGGTGCAGGCCTGCAACATGGCGGAAAGCCTTTTTCAGCGTGCTTCGAAATGAGCTCATGGGCACCACCAAGGCCATGCGCGGACGCGGAAGCTTCTGCTTGAGCTGCAGTAGAAGCGTTCGCAATTCTTTTTCTTCTTCGGAAAACTCACGCAGGTCCAATTCTTCAAGATCGGAGTGAATGAGCTTGAAAAGGAAGATGGCCAGTACCGATTTTCCGGTTCCGGCGCCGCCCTGGACCACGACATTTTTCAAGTTAGGGTTAACAAGCGATCGCATTATCTCGATCAGGCCTTGCTGTTGATCTGCCGACAGCGACTTATACGGCGAGTATTTGAAGACATCCGAATTGTCGATGGCTTCAATTGACCTTTCCACAACTCCGTACCTGCGCAGCCTGTCCCAAGTCTCACGAAAGATCTTGGAATAAAGCTCGTCTCTTTGGTAGTAATTGTGGTCACTCAACCCCAGGTTGCCGTTCAGTAAATTGAAACAGCCATCAGCAGACATGTACTTTATTAGGGAAGACTCAATATCAAGTGTTGCTGACTTATTGAAACGTTCACTGCTAACAAGGTGCACCGTCGTTAAAGATTGTTTGTGAGGGTGCTTAAGATGCGTTCCCAGTCGAGTGATGGTGTCGGTGGTTTCCCCGATGTAGGCGCGACGCGTGTTTCTATCGCTAAGGATATAAACCAGCGGCCAATTATTGGCGGCGTACGCATCGGACTCGATTTCCGCCAAAGTTTCTGTTGAAAACCGATAACGATTTACTTCGACAAGATGGGTATGACTCATAGCTCGTTGTATTTTTTCGCAGTTCCCTTTGCCTTGCTTACTGGATACTTTGCTTCATTTTTGTCAATTTTCTCCAGAATGATTTTCTCTAAATCGAAGTTGTAAGCATCTGACAGCAGCAGTGCATAGGCAAACACATCGGCGAGTTCTTCCTTAACTTTCTCCGGGTCGGCGTCTTCCGGCGACTTTCACAGAAAAGCCTCCAGCAATTCGCCAGCCTCGATACTAAGCGCCAGGGCAAGATCTTTAGAGTTGTGGAATTGCTGCCAGTTTCGTTCGTCGCGGAACCGGCGCAGTCGCTGAATGACTTGATCCATTTGCTACTTTCCCAGGTTAGATTGATGGAATAGATGATAACTTGCCCGTGTCATCAAGTCGGTATATCAGCAGAAAGTCGCCACCCACGTAACACTCCCGATAGTCACCCAATCTCCCGTCAGCGCTTGGCAGAGTGGTTCGCTTATTAGCGGCTGGCTTTTTCGAGGTCATCAATCAGGGCTTCTGAGTTATTGAAGCGGGTACGACGGTTCTTGATGATTTCCTCAGCCTCGGCCATCGCCGCACGGCTACAGGTATTTGGGGCCTTAACTGCGAATGGCAGCTCCTTGTCGGCGACAACGCGGGTCAGGAAGACGCGAACGGCATCAGAAATGGTCAAACCCATTGATGCCAGGGTTTCCGTGGCCTCTGCCTTGATTTTTTCGTCTACACGAACATGCACCATGGTGGTGGTTGCCATAAGGAATCTCCCGTTGAGTCTGATTGAGATATCTTGTATCGCAATTCAGTTAGCTTAGCCAAGTTTGCGGCTATCTCTCGCGCATAGCGTGTGGGCTCGGGAATTTTGAGAATTTCCGCCTCTGCGTGTGTTGGCTCAGTGCTGTTGTTTGGGGAAATTTTTGCGTTTCTCCATAAAAACAACAGTGTGGTTTCAGGCGGGCTTGGAAGATGCGATTGGCTGAATGAATTGAGCCGTTTCGGTTCACCTCAGTTGTTTCTGTATGCGTACAGTGCCTTACGCAAGTCATAGTCTTATGCCCGCAAGCCCACCACTTGGTTGCCAGGCCCTTGGGCATGGAGCGTTAGGTTCGCGCTTTGCGACGCCAGGTAGCCCAGTGGTTGATCGAGAACGAATGGATAGAGCACAGCCAGGGACGACAGGGCCGGCACGGACACTGATTTGCCTCCGTAGCGCAAGGCAGCCTCAATCAGCCAGGCGATGGTCTCGGCATCATTGAGCACCTGGGGTTTCAGGCGGACCAGGCGCTTGCCTTTCTCCACGCGCTGGATGGCGCCCCAACTGGCTTGAGACTGCAGTACCATGTTGGTCATGCGGTAGGTGCCTTCCCGCTCACCATAGACTTCGCTCATGCGGCGATGGACTTCTGTCGAGGCGCAGTCTCCCTGGAGTGCGGACAAGCGGCCCACCAATTCAGCGACCTTGCCGAAGAATGGGTAACTGGCGATTGCCATTCCCCAGGACAAGGCAGCGGTTGGAACGCCAGGGTTGGCCTTGTAGAGGGCGATACCGCGTTCAGCGAAGCTGGCCAGTTCCGGTCGTGGTTCGAGCCATAGGCGATTCAGTACGGTGCGCGTCTTTTTGCGCGCCGCCACGCCGAGCCCCGCATCATCCAGCAGGGCATTCAAGTCATCGGGTTCAGCCAGGCCGGCACGCACCCGTAAAGCCGCTGACGCCCACTCCAGCGCTATGTATCGGTCGAAGCCGATTTTGGGGGCGGGCGGATTGGTTGTTTTCAATTGACGTAACTCACTTTCACAAAGGGCACGATAAGTTCCTCCAGGGACATGCCACCGTGGACCACTACCTGGTCACCCTTCGGAACAAAGGCTCCGCGCTCTCCTGCAAACAGCGGCATGAAATTGGCCGGCAGGCCAGCGATATCGAGGCGAAAGCTGTCCGGTATCGCAGTTGCTGTCTCGGCAATCATGGTTTCACTGCGATAGGTGCGTACCCGTTCGCCGCGCAGCTCCGAAGCGACCCCCTGGTTTGGGCGACCAATGCCCACGGCCTCCGCATTGCCATGGTCGGCAGTCAGGTAGATATGGAAGCCCTGGTCGAGCAGCATCGCAAACAGCCGATCAACAAACCCCGACTCACACCAGCTGTTGATCTGTGCAGCCACACCGCGTTTGCCGAGCACGGCTCCGTGGATGATTTCATCCACGGTATCCACCACCAGGCCGGCGACTTTCAGGGCAGGATTCGAGAGCAGCTCCTGCAACTCCGGCATCTCATCAGTGCGCTTGATCGCCTTTCGATAGAGGATCTCGTTGGCACGCAACCCCTGGTCCTGCCAAAACCGGGTCCAATGCTGAGGCTCCTTTGAGGTTGTCTCGATGTGCTCGGCGAACTCGCGTGGGCGCAGGCCGGAGAATAATGCCTGCCTGGAAATGGACGTCAGCGTGGGCAGCCAGGCAAAGCAGGCGTTTTCATCAAACATCAAACGCGGCGCATGCTGGATAAGGTTCTCG
This sequence comes from Pusillimonas sp. UBA3987, assembly GCA_002384935.1. Taxonomy (GTDB): domain Bacteria; phylum Pseudomonadota; class Gammaproteobacteria; order Burkholderiales; family Burkholderiaceae_B; genus Neopusillimonas. The sequence continues at coordinate 154,704 of DGCD01000006.1, read as the reverse complement.
CGAATTTGTGTCCACTGATCGACAGCCAACCCGTCGAAGACGACCAGCGCAATTTTTTCCTCACCGTTAGCTCGGCGCATCGCCAGGTAGCGCGGCACTTGATGCACCATCACCGGCCCCTTGGCAGCGGGCAGGGAAGGTAAGTCAGCGTAGTGCGCCTGAACCCAGGTTTGCAGCTCACTGTCGGCGCGAGCCACCAAATCCTTCATGTCCGCCTTCAGGCCTTCTGCACGCACGGCATCCAAGCTGTGGAAACGCGAGATCACCTCACCAAGCCGCCGCGCAAAGTGGGGCCAATCCCTGTAAGACGATGTGGCGCCAGGCAGCTCTTCACTGAGGTTCTTGATCCCTTCCAGAACCAGATTACGCATCGCTGCGGGGTCCTGCACCACCCCAGCTTTTGCCCATTCCGGCAAGCTGGCCGGCACGCCCTGAATGGCCAGCGGGTGTAGCGTGCCGTCCAGGAACATCGAATCAACGATGACGCGGATATCGTGATGCTCGAAGGGAATGTCGAGCTGCGGTATGTAGTCCGGCGCTACCGGCTCCGCCGTGCGCCTGCCGATCAGCCCTAGTTTGTTCAGGTAGCGGTACCAGGCGTCCTGTACCACACGCAGCGCAAAACTTCTGTTGGAGAACAGCTCGGCAATCGGGCTACTGGCGAACACCGGCCGGTCGGCCAACACCTGGTGAATGTGCTCGGCCAAGGTCTGAGGCAACAGCGTCTCGCGGTAGTGCAGACGCAGTAGCTCACGCCATAAGTCTTCCGGTCTGGTAATCAGGTGGGGGCTTACCCGGTAGATGTGCGTCAGCACAAATTCTTTGGTGGCGGCTTCGCCCATCGCTTGAGTCGCGTGGCGGGCCTGCACCTCGAACAGCGACGGCAGGATCTCACTACCCAGCTGCCTCAGCACCGTATAGCTGAGCTTTGGAAACAGCTCTGCGAGCGAGAGACTAACCTTGCGCGCCTGGCGTAAGTAATCCCAGGGCAGCTCCGCAGTGCTGGAATCGCGCACCTGGATGACCAGAGCGCTTGGTGCATTGGGCTCTCCAGCCTCCCAGGCGGCGCGGTAGCGTTCTTCGTATTCGGCACGAAAAGCGATGCTGTCCTCGAATGGCAGCACATCGAAGCCGCGTTCACGCAGTCCGGCTAGTACCTGCTCGTCCAGCAGCACGTTGTCCGGGTCCGCCCCAATCCACAGCCGGGCCAGGTCGGACGGGAACTCCTTCAGAATGCGATTAGCCAGCAGCGTGCTGCGATGGGCGACATTGTCCTTGGATAAGTACGTCATGCTGCGGCCCCTCCCGCCGAGCCAATGCGCAGTATCAGCACGGCATTCAGCTCTGGCGTGCAGGCTGCTGCTTCCGCGAGATCTGCCATACGGGCCTGATGTTCGGTTTCAAGGCGCTTACGCCGGTGCTCGCGAACGGCAGGTAGGCCGATTCGGCCAATGGCTTGAAAGCGCGACTCGAAGGCATAGCGGGCGCGCTCGCGCTCCTCAGTGAGCCAGGTTCGGTGCTCTTCCAGCAGCTCGGAGAAAAGCCGCTCACCCTGACCTTTGGCTGCCGTTAGCGATTGCTCAAAGAGTGCGGCTGCATGCTCACTGTCCGGGTCCGCCGTCAGGCGCACCTCTTCGGTCAGCAACAGATCCCAGATCCGCTTGGCGGTGGGAACAAAGCTGCGTCCATCATCGGTAACAAAGACCGGCAGGAAGCGACGCCGGGTGAAGTTGGCCGAGCTGTTGGAAGCAGCCAGGCTCACGCTCCACAGCGACCAGGTACCCTGCACGGTGTCAGGCAGTCCGGTTACCTGTACGACAGGCAGCGGCTGGCCGGCCACGCAGCGCGGCAGATCGCCGATCAGCGCACGGGCTCGGGGATCTTCCAGGGTGATCCATTCCATCTCCGGGTTCTGCTCAGCGGTTCGCGCATCGAAGCAGACAGGGAAAGATTCAGTGCCATCCGCCCAAGTTAAACGCCAGGTATGAACTGACTGCTCCGCTGCGCCGCCACGGGTGGGCAAGCCGGTAGTTACCGCACGTTCCAGCCAGTACTGCGCTGGGTGGTCCCGCCATTTCTGGGACTCAACCGCTTCCAGCGGGTGATCATCGGTCAGCAAATCCGTATCAGCGCGGCTCGCGGCCACTTTCTCGCGTACCTGGTTGATGACTGCGTCGCACTCCTTGTCGATGGATTCTGGGTCGTGCAGGCCATACACAAACAGTTCATCAAACAGTGGCTCGACTTCCACGGAGTCCATCACGTCGGCGGCTTTATCGACACCGAACTCCTGGGCAATGATCTCCAACTTCTGCTCCAGCACTTCGCGGACACGGTGTTCCACGGTGTCTTCCAGCACGAAGTTGATGGCACGCACCACATGGGGCTGGCCAATGCGGTCGACGCGGCCGATTCGCTGCTCCAGGCGCATCGGGTTCCAGGGCATATCGAAGTTGACGATCACATGGCAGAACTGCAGGTTCAGGCCCTCACCGCCGGCGTCGGTAGAGATCAGCACCCGTACATCGCGGGAGAATGCTTGCTGGGCGCGGGTGCGCGCCTCCAGATCCATGCCGCCGTTAAGCAGGACAATGGGAAACCCGCGGCTTTCCAGAAACTCGGCCAGCATCGCCTGAGTAGGCACAAACTCGGTGAACACCAGTACCTTCAGTTCTGGGGCGTTCTCTTCCTGTTGCAGCTTGTAGATCAGCTCCAGCAGCGCTTCGGCCTTGGCATCGGTGCCTTGCCGTTCGGTTTCCCGGGCCAGATCAAGCAGCATCTCGACTTCGGCTTTCTCCTGCTCCCAGTTGCTGGCCTGCAGGGCCACGTCGAGTTGTGACTGCCCATCGAGTTCTGCCCACTCGTCCAGGTCCACGCTATCGAACAGGTTGGCTTGGGGTTGTGGCGCATCCAGCAAGGCCTGGCGTCTCTCTAGCGTGGCACGGATGGCTGCGGTGCTGGAGGTCACCAGCCGCTGCATCAGGATCATCAGAAACCCGATGTGGCGCTGCTTGGCGGCCATCGCCTGGTTGTAGCCGTGGCGCACATAGTCGGTGACTGCGTCATACAGCTGCTTCTGCGCCGTGTGCCGTGCCTGCCAGGCAACCGCCTGCAGCCGCGTGGAGCGCGGCTTGAACAAGGGCTGGCCATCGGCATTGATGGCGGACCGCTTTTCGGTGCGGATGACAAACGGCTGCACCCTGTCACGGTGGATGCTCCCCTCATCAACAAAGGCCTCGCGGTCGAGCAACTGCATCAGGCGCAAGAACTGATCAGTCTTGCCCTGATGTGGCGTGGCGGACAGCAGCAACAAGTAGGGAGCAGCTTCGGCCAGAGCGGCGCCCAGCTTGTAGCGGGCGACCTGGTCGGTACTGCCACCCATGCGGTGGGACTCATCAATGATCACCAGATCCCAGCCGGCAGAAACCAGGTCTTCGAAACGCTCGCGGTTGTAGCTGTTGAGTTGTTCCAGGCTCCAGCCACGGCGGCCTTCAATGGGTTTGACCGAATCCAGCGACACAATCACCTGGTCGTGCATGGCCCAGAGGTTGTCGTCATTCTGGGTGCCCTCGGCGCGCCAGGCGCGAAAGGCTGCCAGCTCGGCGGCTTCGATAAAGCGCAGGTGCTCGCCAAAATGCAAACGCATCTCCGCCTGCCATTGCCGGATCAGGCCTTTGGGGGCCACCACCAGCACCCGTCGCACCATGCCGCGCAGTTTCAGCTCGCGCAGGATCAGGCCAGCCTCGATGGTCTTGCCCAGGCCCACCTCGTCCGCCAGCAGGTAGCGAATGCGGTCGCGGCTCATGGCCCGGTTCAGCGCGTACAGCTGGTGGGGCAGTGGCACCACACTGGACTGGATAGGGGCCAGCAGCAGGTTGTCTTCCAGGGCATCCAGCAGCTTTGCGGATGCCGCCGTATGCAGGATCTGCTCAACCGCCGGGCGCACCGCTGCCAGATCATCGAGATCCTGGGCGCGGGCACGTACCACTGTGTTCCTGGCCGGTAGCCACACACGATAGGCCACTTCGCCCCACACGTCCTGGCGTTCAACGACGCGGCACGGGGTCGCCTGCCGGACGAACCAGCACCAATCGCCAATACTGTAATCGTGCAACGGTTGTGTCATTCGTCGTCACCATTCCGCAGCGCTTTGCCTTGCTCGGTGAGTCGATAGCGCTGCTTGCTGGAGCGAGGCTTGTCCGGCTGGGTCATTTCGACCACACCCAGAGCCAGAGCTGGTAGCAGGTAGGCGTCACGGAAGTGGTCTTCATGTTTCAGGCCCAGTGCCTCCTGAATTTCCCGGCGCCTCATCTCGCCAGACATGACGGCCAGCAGTCGGCGAACTTCCCCGGTGACTTCCCCGGTAACTACCCCGGTGACTTCCCCGGTGGCCTTGTCCCAACTTGGTCCCAACTTGGCCCCGACTTGGCCCCCCGCCTGAACTTCTGCCACACGGGCAAAACGCTGACGGATCTTGTCCGGCACCTGGTATTGGGTATCACTGAGCTTGTCGAGCAGCTGCTGCAGTACCAGATGGTCGGCCACTGCCCGGGCTTGCTGGGTGGTGCTGATGCCCAGACTGCGGATGGCGGTGAGGGACAAGGGCTCGTCTTGCGGCAATGTTAGTGCCAGGGCCAGCGCATCGGCTTGCTCCGACGTGAGGGTGGCGCCCAAGGCTTCACGGAAGCGCTGCATGGCCTCGGTGACCAGCGGCTGGTTGATCAGCTCCAGCTTGAACTCCTTGCGCGCCTTGTCGTTATTCAGCCGTGGCGGGGTGCGCCCCAGTTCATGCCAGTTGCGGAAGATGGCGCGAATTCCTGTACCAGCCTGGTCTGATAAACCGATACGGCGGAACGCTTTGACGATGGCCGGGTTGCGCACTTCCTTCTCGGTAGGGTCCAGCAGCTCCGCTTCGGTGGCAAAGGCGTCGCCGGGGTTCCAGAAAATCGTGCGGTCGGTAAAGAGCTTGATGGATGCCTTGCGGCCGTGATCACCGTAATCCTGGTGAATCAGCAGGTTGATAGCCGCTTCGCGAAAGGCCACATAATCCGGCGGATCGTCATTGCGGCGCAGTGTCGCCGGATCGAGCGAAAAGGGGTGCTCGGCGATGCGCATGTAGCGGGCAACTAATCCTTGCCAAGTCTGGAAGATGTTCTCTTCAAACACATAGCGGTCATGCCAGCGCTGATCGGCCGACCAGTTGTCGAAGCTGCTATCAATACGCTGATAGTCGAGCACGGGGCGGGGCAGAATCTGGCGAACATAGCGGCCGGTCCCAAACAGCAGTACGCCAGCACGGGTTGGCAATGTCTTGCCACCCTGTTCAACCACGAAATTCCAGTTCAGCAGAAAGGCAGTCGGATCAGTGATCTCCACATGCTCGGGATTACGCCGGGCAAATTGCTCCTGGTACCAACGCACCGTGGTTTCATCAAAACACTGGTCGACCGGGATGTCGCTCAGCACTACGCCATCGTATCTGTTCTGCGCGGCATCACGCAGGAAGCGCTCCAGCTCACTTTGGGTAACCTGTTCATCTCCCGCCGCACGCCGAATGTAACTCTGCCGGGGGTCGCCCTTGAGGTAGACAGGCTTTTCAGACCGGGATAGCTCCGGCACATGGAATGCAAACACATGCTTGTCGTCGATCTCGAAACGATGGGCATCGACCGCAATCACCCGATTCAGCTTTTGCCCACCGCGCAGCACCGCCAGAAAATCATTCTGGACCTTGTCCGGCTCAGCGACGCCGGTCACGTCCAGCTGGCCGTTGGCTTCACTGACACCGAACACCAACCAGCCGCCTGCCGTATTGGCGAAGGCGGACACAGTCTTGTAGGCATCCTCCGGCACTCCACGTTGGGCTCGCTTGCACTCGAAATCATTCCATTCGATGCCGTTAAGCCGTGCCAGCAACTCGTCCTGGTTCATTGCACAGAGACCTTTGCCGAAATCAGGGATGGCCTCATAGGCCATCCTCAGTACGAGTCATCGCCTGGTCATACCAGAGCAGCAGTTTTTCATCTTCCTGCAGCGCCTCGTCGGGGATCTTCTTGGCCACGGCAATGATGGTCTGGTAGTCCTTCTTGCCCCAGGCTTCTTTGAAGCCGGCGCGCAGCACCTCCAGGCGGAATTCCTTGAGGCGGCGGCCAGTAAAGGCCTGGTACACCTGGAACTCCTTGAGCAGCGCCTTCTCGCGTTTCTTCTCCAGATCCTGTGCCTTGTTCGGGTCGGGGACGAACCAGCGGTCCTTGGCTTTGGCGATCAGGCACGGGTCGTTCTTGTCCAGGCCACGCAGGTCTTTGTGGTTAGTGGAGAGGTAGCTGTGGATCTGGCTGGGCACTTCGCCAGTGCCGTCGTATTTCAGAAAGTTGTTTTCCAGTAGTGCCATCAGCTCTGGCTTGGCTTCGTGCTTCTTCCAGCCAGCGCCCAGCTGAGTGGTGAACTCGGGGTGAACTTCCTGGTAAGTCGAGGGACGGCGTTTGAGGAAATCAGCCAGCCAGTCGATGGCGCTACGCTCGTCGGAGACGAACAACTCCATCTGCGGGGCCTGTGCCGCTTGAGCGCGCTTCTTATCGTATTCTGCGACCTGATCGGACAAGAAGACCATTCCATCGCGTTCGGGGAAGCGAACGCGAAGCCCGTCTTGAAACTTTTGACTAGAAAGTGGTACGGCTGCGCCGTGTCGCACGAACCAAGCCACCATTCGGTCAAAAATAATCCTTGGGTCACGCTCGGCAATAAAATCTAACTGCCCCATCTTTGTCTTGACTGTCGGCAGATACTGCAAATGGGTTCTAATAAAGTCCCAGACAGAATCCTCACTACCGGCAGATCTAGCAAATCGTTCTTCGAGGCCACCGTTCGGCTTGTATGCGGAAATTACCAAATCTTGCTTTACCGCAGTGGTTGTGGTTACCGCTTTAAAGCTCCCCTGCTTCTTGTCCAAAGCTGATACGTTTGCCACTACAAACCCTGCCTCCTGAAGGGAAGTTTGAATGGTGTTCCATACAGCTGCCTGGGTATTGGAAAACTCAACAGTTATCCATCTTCCTGGCTTTAGTACACGGTGCATTTCGCGAAAAGCTGATGTCATAAGAGCTCTATATTTGTCTATAGACTTCCCGTGGGATTTGCTTTCGATTGCCTCTGCTGGCACATGTGTTAACACAGCAAGCCAACACTCCCAGAGGAAATTCAGGTCTGAATATTGAATGTTTGCGCCAAAAGGCGGATCCACAAAAATATAGTCAACAGAATTTTTAGGAAGCGGCATAGCCGCTGCCGAGCCGGTGGTGATTATTGCACCGGTCTTCATTGGTCTTGCCGCCTTCAACCTTGAGTGCTTTGCAATATGTTCGTCAATAAGCTTCGTAACCGGAATTTCTTTAATTAAGGATGGGATATACAGAGTGCCGCTCATGGGGCCGCCACCTGCCCCAAAGCTTCCATTTTGAGATCGGAATCGATAAAGCTTCGAAGCCACCAGAGTGGTAGAAGTAAGATTGATGGCTTGATAGATATTTTCGTAGCCGCTACGAAATGTACCAAGCGCTATTAGATTTCTGCGTGAGAAGAACTGATGTGTGTGTGTAATACCCGCCTCATCATTTCGTCGCGCCTCATCTCCTTCAGGCATGCGAAAGGTGGGGATCCAAGTTTTCGAATTAACACTTTCAATTTTCTCGAGCAAGGCAAAATCAAATGCGTCGGGTTTTTTTTCATATTTGGCTTTACCCACGCGATAGCTGATGTACACCGGAACCTGCTTAGCATGACGAACTGGCGCACCTAAAAAAACGTCATATTTCGTTTGCCACGATCGATCTAACGACCGCTTTGATGAAGAGGTTCCGCAATGAGGGCAACAAAACGGTTCTACGACTTGCCCCGTCGCTTTATCTACCGCAGCATCCCAAAAGATGATCTCACCAACGCATTCTGGACATAAGAAAACATCCGACCAGACTGTATAGTTAATCCTCCCCAAAGGAATTTCCTCGGGAAAGCATGGCATATCTTCGGATGTAAGGCTGGCGATAGCGTGTTCGATGATTTCAGCCGTCGGGTTGTGCAACGTTTGATACATCCAGCCAACATCATTCTCCACAATCTCCAAAGCCTTTCTTGCTTTAATCTCAAAATCACTTGCGTCAACAGGGACGTTGTAATTGTGAGCAATAAAAGTCGCAGCTGGTGACAAATCGTTGAGTACTGCGTGTCGAGGACCAAGTTTGGAAAACGGCACCCAAACATCTTTGCCGTTAACTTGTTCCAGCGCGCTAACCATCCCGTCGCCATCTACCCTATAGCCCAGAGACTGTACCTCTGAACGATCACCGCAAAGTTGCGCAGCAACACCTGTCATCCCTGTTCCACAAAAGGCATCAAGAATTACGTCACCAGGCTTTGTATAGTGGAGCAAATACCGCATGACTGCCTTGTGTGGAACCTTTGTATGGTAGCTATGGGCTAAATAGACGGGATCGTTCTTACCTTCACTTACATCAGCCGAAAACGGCTCTGTCCCATATGGGATTGATGAGTCGTAGGATTTCCCTTGATGGTTGATGAAATCCTTAACGAAAGGATTTGGACACGCTGTGTAGTATGGTGGATCTGAAAGATCCAGTATGGCTTGATCAGATCCAGTAGGGAAACCTTCGATTTTCCTAAATTCAGGGTCTTTCAGCTTTTCGGTCAGCAGCTTCAGATAATACTCTCGGCGCGCCTGATCGCTGGGGAAAGTTTGGCCCAAGCATTCCACTGGGCCAGTTGTAGTCTCTGATCTTAAGTCCAAAGAGACAGTCGTTTTCATGGTGATTCATCCGTTATGTAGTGGCCTGCTGGTCGGCACACCAGGCCCTAAATTTGATACGTACTGCTGCCCGCAAGAGGCGCTGTTTGAATGAGCATGGCTTGTCCGGTACGGTTATTCGAAAAATCCCGACGGTCAGTCTGTTCGATGTGGGAGGCCTTGAAGTAGGGGCGCTGGCTGTGTAGCCGGTGTGCGTTATCAGTTCGACCAGCGAGCGGGGCATACCGACGTGACTGATGATTCTCCGCTGGCTAGCTGTCAACTGAATAAGTGACTGAACATGTCTAATAGCTGGCTGGGCTATTTGTTCAGCGTCGACGCCTGAGTGGCCAGCGACGTCCACAGGTTGAGTGTTTGGCTGCTTCTCTGGTTGTTGCATCACGTCCTTCAAAAACTCAGGCGTCATTTCTAATCGACACATTCGCTGCCCGCCCCGCCTAATCCAAAAAGCCATTCAATGTTTTGAAAACTTTTTCAAAGCGATCCAAGGTTCCAGTAACTGAATCATCTTCCCCGTCGAGAATCTGAGGATTTCTCATCAGGTAGTCGGCGGGCACATAGTGGCCGAAATCAGGGACGTCAGCCGGCAGCGTTCGACACAGCGCCTCCACCTGCTTGACGATACGGCAAGTATTCTGATCGGCGTCGCTTGCTTTCTCGACTGTGATTTCGCCTTCCTTGAGACCTAGCGCCTGGTTGACCAGGGTGCAGTAGAAGGTGCTATCGAATAAGTCTTCCACATCGCTTTCAGGCTTTTCCGTGAAATCAGCTGCCGTGAGCACTCTTTCGGACTTCAAAATCTGGCTTTGTCGCAATCTTTCGACCTTGCTTTTGTCACCCTTCCCGTAATCGCATAGCACGGCCATGTTGAGATTGTTGCCGCGGAAGAGTGAGGAGAAAGACCAAACCTTATCCAGCCCGCCAGTGGGGCAGATTGTCCAGCGTTCATCCAGGCCAGTTCTTCCTCTGGCTTGCAATGCTCGTGATACGACTTGCAGATAAACAACGTCGGACGGTCCCTCTACCAGTAAACAGTTTTGGCCCACAAATAGGGACTGAGTGATTTCGTAGCCGAGGTGGGCCTGCAAAGGGAAAAGCGTATCCTTGTCAACCGAAAGAACGTCGGCGGATACCTTCGTGCCTTTGACGACGGGACGACGTGGGTCGCAGTAGTCGACAACGTCTTCGACAACACGCACATCTTCAAGGCGCTGGGCTGGCACCATGAAGGGCGAGTGGGTGGTGTAGATAACCTGGTGCTCTGGCAGAATCCGCTCTTCGATATACCGCAAAAGATCGGATTGCGCCTTGCCATGCAGTGTTAAGCCTGGCTCATCTAGAAGGATAATCGCTTTGCCGGCAGACTTCTTGAGCTGCTTGAATTGCGCGAGGAAGGAGAAAAACCAGACAAAGCCTGCGCTTCGTTCGGACAGAGGAACCGTCACACGATGATGCTTGTTCTCTATGCGGATTTTTGCGATTTTTCCGTTGTTGAACGGGGGAGGGTCATCAGGTCTTCCCTCATTGATCTCAATTTTGATGGCCAAGGCGTCGTTCTGGGTCCAGAACTCGAAAATCTCATCGGTGATGTCGTTTGACGCCCCTTCGCACTGGGCCACTAATTCCTCATGCTTAGCAGTATCGCGAAGCTCCTCTATGGTCGTACCCGCGTACTCCAAGAAGTCGAGGAATATCCTGTCTCCGGAGCTGACCTTTCCTTGTTTCTTGTCCTCTGCAAGTTTGTTCAGGGAAATTTCGCCTGACATCCGTTCAAAGTGAGAGGTATAGAAGAAAGTAGGCTTTCGCTCGTTGAGGAGGTTGATAGCTGCAAGCACAGGGCTTCCATCCCGGAATTTCTCAATGGCTTGCATGAGTGCAGTCTGCGCTTCCGACCTCTCAGGAAGGCCTTTAAGTACCGCTAAGGCATCCTTTACGGTCTTGGCCTGCTTCATGTCGCCTTTGTCTTTAGCGTTCAAGCCATGGCGTGTCTGAAGCTTGCGCATGCACTCCTCCTCGTTAACCGGAATGGTCCAGGTGTTTCCACGACCGATATAGCTAATGATGATCACTTCTTTGCCTTCGAGAACATCTGCACCCAGCAGATCTTCCAGGGCTTCAATATCACCCTCATCCAGCTGCCACCAGCTTTTGGCAACCGGGGATACTTCGTTGGGGTGGCGCTCATTGAATTTGCTTAGATAGCGGCGCGGGTAGTCTCGCGTCTTGTCGTACGCATAATCAGAATCAGAAGGGGCAATGCCTTGGATGGCATTCAGTATCGCGGTCTTCCCCGCCTCGTTTTTTCCGACCAGGCACGTCATAGCGCCGACCTGGAATTCGCCGCTGTCTTCGACAGATCGAAAGTTGGTGACTTGAACTTTTATTAGCTTCATTTTTGTTGCCCCTTATACATAATCCTGAGTTGGCCTCACTCCACCACAAACCGCAGTTTGCTGGCGTCCTTGCCCTTGCACCGCTCGGTCATAAATGACTCGAAGCGGCGGCGCAGGTCTTCAGGCGTGGCGGGAGAGCCGCCGGCCAGCAGTGCCTGCTTGATGTCATCGCCGGTAACCAGGATCTTCTCCAGCCCGGAAAGCGCCTCCTGGATGGTGGCTACAAATTCCGGCGTGACCAGATCGGGCAGTGTTTTGGATGCCAGGAAGGCGGTAATCAGCTCGCGCTGGCTGGCCTTCAGCAGCTCGAAGTTGGCCTGGATGATGGGGTCGTCGAGGTTGTCCAGCAGGGTCTGTTGCCAGCCTGCGAGCAGGCGATCCAGTTCTTCATCCAGGGCCTTGAGTACGTTGGCGGCCGGCAACAGGTCGGCTTGCTCGTTGGCTGGCCGAAAACCGCAGTGCGGGCATACCGGGCTGGTGGCCAGCTCGACTTCGACCAGCGAAGCGCAGCTTTTGAGCTTGTCGAGCTTGTCTTCGAAGCTGGTGAGCTGCCCGGTAGGCATCAGCGAGATGCCTGCCAGGGCGCGCAGTGTGGTGATGCGCGAATCGCGGCGCAGGGCGGTCTTGGTCTTGTCCTCGGCTACGCCGAGGCGTGCCTTGCTGTGCTGGGCCACGTAGGCATTGATGTAGTCTTTCTTGAGCGCAGCCAGCTGTTGGCGGTAGGTGGCGGCGTGGGCGGCGCTTTTGTTCTGGGCGAGCTTGTCGAGAATGTCCTTGCGGGCCGACTGAGCTTGCTTCACCCAGGCGTGGTCACTCGGCAGAACCATTTCCGCTTGGGACAGATAGCCAGCCACGCTACCCAGCTCGGCGATCAGATCACGCAGGTTCTCAACGGCAGATAGCACGTCCAAGTTCTTTTGCTGTGCCTTGATGTCGGCCTGGGTGATACGCAGGTTTTTGAGCTTGCCTATGGTGTTGTAGGGGGAGAGGCTTTCCAGGAAGCTCTTGAGGGCCTCCAGGCGGCTGCGCCAGTCACGCAGCTCTTCCTCACGCAGCAGGGACTGCCCCCAGAAGCTCAGACGGGTCTGCAGGTCGGTACCCACAGTGAGCACGCGGTTGACCAGTTTGGCAACGGCTTCCAGCAGCTCCTTGACGGGCTCTTCCTTGCCTTGGGTGGCCATCTGCGCAAAGCCGCTGGGGAGACCCAGCAGTTCAAAAAGTGAGCGCAGGACGGCGACATTGATCTCCTTGGGGGCTTCAACGTGCTTGAAGGTCTTGAGATCATCCAGGGCGCGCTCCACCAGCAGCGAGAGCTTGCCGGAGTCGATCTTGTCGCCGGTGATGGCGAGCACAATGTCACCGGAGTAGACCAGCCCGCCCAGGACGGCCATCAGCAGATCGGGCTCCAGGCGGAAGCGTACCGGTGCGAAGAACTCGACATCGGTGGCACCACTGATCAGCTCGGCCCGGTTGAGAACCTGGCCGTGCCCCTTGGCAGTGAGGCGGCTGAGGACTTCCTGGGCGTAGCGCGAGCGGGTCGGCTCGATGCGGTCGCCGTCGAGCATTTCCAGGGCATCCAGGATGACGATGGCGTCCTTGGTGCAGGTGCCGCCGGCCAGTGCCTTCAGCGCGTTGCCGATGAGTTGCTTGCGGTTGGCTTCGGTGACCAAGGCGGAGAACGTCGGGTACTCCGGTGCCAGGTCGGCAAAATGGGTGCCGAGGGCCAGGCCTGAGGTAACGTTGACGATGTCACGGAAGTTAGCGCGCTCATCCGGCCCCAGACGCAGCTTGTCACGCATGGAAACGCCCTTGGCCCACTCCTGCAGGGTTTTGGTCTTGCCCTGGTAGGTGACTTCGAAGGCCGTCATCTGCTTGTCCTGCAGCCACTTGCTCATGTCGCGCAGGGCTTCTTTTGCCTTGTCCAGATACACCGACTTGGCGCCACCGCTGGCCGAGGAAGCCAGCTCCTGGGCAGCGGCATAACAGGCCAGATAGCGCTTGATGGCATCGTCCAGACCTTTCAGGCGGAAGAACACCTCATCCGTGCGGCTGTCATCGCGAAAGCGCGGGGGCTCGAACGGCTGGATGAAGTAGATGTAGAAATCGCGCTCCGGCTGAGCGGTCGGCCGGTCGTTGGGGGCACCCAGGAACAGGTAGCCATTGCGTTCGACACGCCGCTCCTGCCATTCCACCTGGTGTTGCCAGATTCGGTAGCCGGTGACGTAGGTGTCTTCCTCGGTACGCTCCATCAACTGCATGAGGGCGCCGTAGTAGGCACGATCCAGTGCGTCGTCGGACAGGGCTTCGGCGCGCTTCTCAATTTGTGCGTCGTAGTCGACGTCCTTCTTCAGATCGAGGTAGTACTGTTCGGTGTCGGGAGCCTTGGAGATGAACTGGCCGTTCACCGTTTTGACGATCTCGCGCAGGGTGGTTTGCACGGCGGTCAGCAGGTCGTCAGCAGGCTCGCCGCCCATCTCTTCGATGCCGGGCTGGTATAAGCAGAGAGTGTCGCGAAGCTCTTCTGCGGTCGGCCCCACGGGCACGTAGATATCGCCGCCGGTGGTCAGGCGGTGGACGGACAGACCTTTGATGACGCGCACCGCCATGGCCTTGTAGGCGGGGCGAGAAAACGCTTTCTGCACGCGCTCGCCCAGCACTTCAGCGACATTGAGTACCGGGCCGATATTCGGGTCTGAGCGCAGTACCGAGTTGGATGTGACCGTTTCCCAGAACTTGTCGAAGCCGATCAGGCCGGGGCGGTCGGTGGGGACTTCATCGTCCAGGATGGCCTGGATCTGGTCGCGCAAGGTGACCAGCGCGCCGCGCTTTTCGGTAAAGATCAGGCGCTCGAAGGTGCCGATGTAGTCCGGGTGCACCGGAAACAGCTGCACGTATTCATCCATCCGCTCGTTCATGTTGTGATAGAACTTGGCGAAGGGTGTAAGGTAGGTGCGGATCTTGTGCTGCTGGTCAGCGGATTTTTTCAGCAGACGCTCGGCGACAACGAAGCTGACATCCTGACGGGCCAGCAACACCTGGGCGAAACGCTCGTTTACGCGGCGCAGGCTGTCGGCAACATGCTGAAAGCGGCTGTTGTCAAAAATGGCTTCCTGAACACCGGCCACGAAACGGAAGCGCAGGTGCTTGGTGACTTCGCCGATCTCGCGCAGGAAGGACAGATCCAGTACCAGGTCGTGGTCCTTGCGCGAGCGCAGGAACTCAAGGAACTCGTCGACCACCAGCAGCACGCCCTTGCCAGGGTGTACTTCGTCAAAGGCTGCCATCATTTCCTCGAACGCGGCCTTGTTGTTGACGACTTTGTCGGCCGGCGGGAAGGTGTAGCTGACGCCCTGCTTCTCCAGGAAGATCTCCAGCTCCTGAGTGATGATGTCGCGCAGGGACATCTGGCTGGAGATCTCGATGCGGTGCACCTTGAACTTGCCGGCGATGCTGCCGGCCGCCTCGGCGACTTTGGGGTGCTGAACCATAGGTACATAGGCGGCATCTTCGGCGATCAGCGACAGCACCGACATCAAGTGCGATTTACCGGTGCCGTAGTTGCCGACCACCAGTACGCCCTTATGGTCAACCGACTCATCGAAGGAGAGCTGAGGGATCATCTGCTTGGCAATGCGCTCGGCCATGTCATCGGAGATGACATAGGTGGCGACGAGCTTCTTGGCCTCGTTGGGCCGATTGGCGTCGAGCAGTTGAATGACCGATTCAATCGGCTCGAACTGAATAAGATCCCCGTAGCGCATGTGCCTCCCCTTTACCCCAACGATTCAATTTCAAACGGGACCAGGCCATCCAGGCCGTAGTCCTGATATTCCAGATGCCCCATCTCGGCATAGACGAGCCGGCCCTCGCGCAGCTCACCCGGCCATACGGCGACTACGCGGCGGCCATGGGCGTGGCGCTTGAGCAGGTCCAGCGGGTCCAGCTTAAGCGAGCGGTCGAAAAGCAGCTCGAGATTATCGAGCAACAGCAGGTTGCCCTCAGCATGTTCATCGGCCAGCTCCCGCAGAACCACATTTGCCTGGAGTGCCCGCTGTCGCTGAGACATCGCGGCCAACTGGCGGCCCAATTCGGCACCGACATTCATCACACGGATGCCGTGCTGCTTTGCTAATGCACTGACCAAGGCACTCTTGCCGCTACCAGGGCGGCCAATCAGCAGGACCAGCTTGGTTTGCAAGGCACCTACTTCGTTAATTCGTTGTTCGAGCTGCTCCAGCATGGCGGCCTCAGTCCAGTTCGGCCGCTTGCTGCTGCTCCGATGAGCAGTAGCCGGGTGCGAGCAAAGCGCTCTTGACGCCATAAATGGCCAGGTGGTCTTTCAACCACAGGCGATACTCAGGCCCCCGCAGACTGTGATCCGGGGAACAATCGACGCTCCATTTGCGCAGGATGTAGCCCGCCGTGGCAGCTCGCAGCTTCATGCGCAGACTGCCGTCATCCATGCCGTAATCCATTTTGGTGATCTCAGGGCGCAGCTGTGCTGGATGCGGAACCAGTTCCAGCTCCACGATGCGGGTCCACTGGATATCCTGGTCGCTGCGCTCGTGGGGTTGCACGCTGGTATCCCGTGGGGCCGCGGGGCGCTTTATCCGTGTAATCCCGAAATCCCTGAACTCCTGGGTTTTGCGATCAAAGGCGCGGACGTGCCAGCGCAGCCCATTGTCGATCAGAGCAAAAGGCACGATTTCGCGCTGGGTGCGACCGCTGGAAATGGAGTGATATTCGATGGCCAGGGGCCGCTCCTGGTGAATGGCCCGGGTGACGGCGGCCAGTACGTCCAGATCCGGATGCGTGAGCCTGGATGGGATCTCACTGGCTACCCACGCTCTCAGCCGGGATGGTTCGCCGTCCCCAAACCCTTGGGTCAACCAAGCCAGGACCCGCTCGGGCTGGAAGTCAAAAACGGGTTTGAAGTGCTCGCCGAGCACGTAGTACTTGGCTTTGGTGTCGTAGTCAATATTGCCTGGCGCCAGTTCCTTGTAGATCGCCAGATCCCGCGTGGCAGCGGCCGACTGGATGCCGAAGCGCGATACCAGATCCTGGCGGCGGATATCCCCAATGAAGCGTACCCGCAGTTCTACAAAGGCAAGGCGGTTGCGCTGTGGCTGGGTAAGGTCGTCAAGCTGTTTGTTGGACATTTCTGGGACTCGTGCCGGAATCGGGGGCGTGATTGTTTCAGGAAGTATATGATACGTGCGAGCATCAGACCATTACATACATGGTGATCCTGAATGGTGATTATAATGATCATGGTTATGTTGGTGCAACTGAGCTGAACCAGGAATCGCGGAGTGCGCTTAGAGCCTGAATGCGTATCCCCCGATATGAACAGCCCTCAAACGCTCAGATCATGGCTTGAACCGATTGTGCGCATGTGGCTGTACTTTGCCAAGCAGCAATTAAATGGATTCTTGGTGATGAAAAGTCTGAACAGAAAGCGGGCCCAGAAAATGATGCCTCAGTTTCTGACCTTGATTGAGCAGTTTGAGCAAAGTCCGGCCCGTGCATTGGCCCAAACGTTCAGATCGTGGCTGGAGCCAATCGTGAGAATGTGGCGCTTCACCAAATCCAATGGCATCACCGAGGGCTTCCACACTAAAATGGAGATGCTCTCACGCCGTGCGTATGGATTTAGAAACTTTGAGAATTACCGCATGAGGGTCTTAGCCCAGTGCGGTTGGAACGGTGTGACTAACCGTGTCTAGTGAATGCTGGATCCCCCGTTTATGGGGTAGAGCCTCCGCTTATGGGGTAGAGCCTCCGCTTATGGGGTAGAGCCTCCGCTTATGGGGTAGAGCCGAGACTAACAATGGTGCCCGGGGCCGGAATCGAACCGGCACGCCTTGCGGCGGGGGATTTTGAGTCCCCTGCGTCTACCAATTTCACCACCCGGGCATATTCGAAGTGGGTCGGTATGAAGAGTACATACCGTGGCAAGAAAGGCAAAATTATACGTGTTCTGCGAAAACTTTGCACACAGCCCATTAACACCCCCATTTACCCCTATTGAATTTCCCCCAACCACCCCCACTTACCCTTCCATGCGATGGCGGCCTCGCGTGTAGTCGCGTGCGCCTTTTTCACTAACCAACCAAATGTGGCAAAAAATGACGCAAACCGATTCGAATACTGCGCCTTCCGAAACCCTGGGCTTTCAGGCTGAAGTAAAACAGTTGCTTCACCTGATGATTCACTCCCTGTACAGCAACAAGGAAATTTTCCTGCGCGAGCTGGTCTCGAACGCGTCCGACGCCTGCGACAAGCTGCGTTTCCAGGCAATCGACAACCCTGAATTGATGCAGGGCGATGCCGATTTGCGCATTCGCGTGGAGTACGGCGCCGACAAGCGCACGGTCACTATTTCCGACAACGGCATTGGGTTGTCGCGCGAAGATGCGGTGCAGAACCTGGGCACCATTGCCCGTTCAGGCACGAAAGAGTTTTTCTCCCAGTTAACGGGCGACAAGCAGAAAGACGCCAACCTTATCGGTCAGTTCGGGGTGGGTTTTTATTCTTCCTTTATTGTGGCCGACAAGGTGTCGGTGCTTAGCCGCCGGGCCGATGCGCCTGAAACCGAGGCCGTGCTGTGGGAATCCGACGGCCAGGGCGAGTTTTCCGTCACCCAGGTGGAAAAGGCCGATCGCGGTACGTCGGTAACCCTGCATTTGCGTGAAGAGGAAGACGAGTTCCTAAGTGGCTGGAAGTTGCGCGAGATTCTGCGCCGTTATTCCGACCACATCTCGTTGCCGATTCAAATGCTCAAGGAAGAGTGGAGCGAAGAAAAGTCGGCCCAGGTGAAAACCACGGAATGGGAAACGGTGAATCAGGCCAATGCGTTGTGGACGCGCGCCAAGAATGAGATTACCGACGAGCAGTACAAAGAGTTCTACAAGCACGTTTCGCACGATTTTGAAGACCCGCTGGCCTGGACACACAACCGGGTGGAAGGGCGCAGCGAGTACACGCAGTTGCTGTTCGTGCCCAAGCGCGCGCCGTTCGACCTGTGGGACCGCGATGGCCGCAGGGGTGTGAAGCTGTATGTGAAGCGCGTGTTCATTATGGACGACGCCGACCAGCTTTTGCCCACCTACCTGCGCTTTGTGCGCGGGGTTATCGATTCGGCCGATTTGCCGCTGAATGTGTCGCGTGAAATTCTGCAGGAAAGCCGCGATGTACGCTCCATTCGCGAAGGGTCAACCAAGCGCATTCTGATGCTGCTGGAAGACATGGCTGAAAACAAGCCCGACGATTACAAAGCGTTCTGGGAGCAGTTCGGCCAGGTGTTGAAAGAGGGTGCGGGTGAAGACGTTGCAAACCAGGAACGCATTGCCAAGCTGCTGCGTTTTGCGTCCACGCACGAAAACTCGGCCAACCAAACCGTGTCGCTGGCCGATTACGTGTCGCGCATGAAGGAAGGGCAAGACAAAATCTACTATGTCACGGCCGAGTCGCATGCAGCGGCGTCGAATAGCCCGCACCTGGAAATCTTCCGCAAGAAGGGTATTGAGGTCATCTTGATGTCCGACCGGGTCGACGAGTGGATGTTGTCTTTCCTGCGTGAATTCGAGGGCAAGTCGCTGGTGTCCATTGCCAAGGGTGGGCTAGACCTTGAACAGTTGGCCGATGAAGACGAGAAAAAGCGCCAGGAGGAAGTGGCCGAGCAAAGCAAGCCTTTGATCGAGCGTTTGCAAAAGGCGCTGGACGGCAAAGTGAAGGAAGTGCGTGCCACAGCACGTTTGGTGGATTCACCGGCATGCGTGGTGGTGGATTCCAACGAGCTCAGCCCGCATATCCTGCGCATGTTGCAGGCGGCCGGCCAGGAAGCGCCCGAAGTGAAGCCGATTCTGGAAATCAACCCGGAGCATCCGTTGCTGGGCCGGGTGAAAGACGCATCTGACGACGACTTCGGCGACTGGGCGCAGGTGTTGCTGGATCAGGCCATGCTGGCTGAAGGTGCCCATTTGAAAGATGCCGCCGGCTTTGTGAAGCGGCTGAATGCGTTGCTGCTGAAAGGCTGATTCAGCTGTATCAGGCCTGGGGCAATTGGCGTAAAAGCCATTGCCCTTCGCGCGCATAGCGGCGCCATTTGAATGCACGCCCCGGGTCGGTTTTCCGGCCTGGGGCAATGTGTTCGTGGCCCCGTACCGCCTTCAGGGTGTGGCGTGCACGTATCACCTGGGTAAGCCGTTTCAGGGCGTAATATTGTTCGTCGGTGTAGGGCTGGGTGTCGGTGCCTTCCAATTCAATGCCAATGGAAAAGTCATTGCACTTTTGGCGGCCATTGAAGGATGACACCCCCGCATGCCAGGCCCGGTGCTGTGTTGAAACAAACTGGGTAATGGTGCCTTCGCGGTCAATTAAAAAGTGGGCCGATACCTTCAGGTTGCGGATGTTTTCGAACCAGGGGTGTTGGTTGCAATTGAGCCGGTTCAGGAAAAAATCCACGATATGCTTTTTGCCGAACTGGCCGGGCGGCAGGCTAATGTTATGCAGCACCAGCAGGGTGGGGTCAACCCCCGCAGGGCGCTTGTCGTAGTTGGGCGAAGGGCAGCATTGCACTTGCCCATGGGGTTTCAGCCAGCCGTGTCGGTCTAGCATGAGTCCCATCATTGGCGTACTCCCAGTTTGGCGTGTTCCGGGCTGCACCAGGTTTTCCCATCAGACAACACAGCTTCAGAACGAGGCATGTGAATGCCGCAGTGGGCGCAGCGCACCATGGCTTCGGGTTCTTCGGCCTCAAGCGATTGCTTCTGTTTGGCCGCTTTGCCCGGCTGGTTTTTGGGCGCCTGCCGGGGCGCGTTTTGGCGTTCATTGTGGCGGGCAATAAGGCGCACGGCCACGAGCCCGGCCAGAATGAGAAGAATCCAGAATATCAGTTTACCCAATTCAACCTCTATGCAAAATAACGTCGATTACGAAGCGGCTGCCTGTGTAGGCAAGCACCACGAAAGCAAACCCGGCCAGTGTCCAGCGCAGGGCCTGGCGGCCGCGCCAGCCCCGGGCGTAGCGCCCCAGCAGCAAAACCGCAAAAGTCAGCCACGACAACACGGTAAAAATGGTTTTGTGGTCGATGGGCACCAGGGTGCCCAACAAGCTCAGTGAAACCATGGAACCGGTAATCAGGGTTAAAGTCAGTGCCATGAAGCTGATCCAGATCAGCCGGAACAGCAGTCTTTCCTGAACCAGCAACGGCGGCATGCAATCGAGCGCGTGCGCCACCAGCGAACTTTTTTCGGCCTGCTCAACCGGACGGTGCAAATAACCGTGCAGCATGGCCATTAGAATGGCCTGCAGTGCGGCTACCGTTACCAGGCCATAGGCCATCAGGGCAATAAGCAGGTGAACGCGCAGCAGTTCGCTGTTGGCATGCGCCACCAGGTGGCCCCACGGGAAAAGCGCTGCCAGCAGGGTGGCAACGACGCTGGCCGGGAGTAGAATAAGCAGTAGCCCATCAATATTGATGATGAAGCTCTCAAGCCAGAATATAAGCATGCCCAGCCATATGGCGGCCGACAGGGCCAGCGCCCAGCCCAGGTAAAGCCCGTTGGGCGGCAGCACCGACTGGTACAGGGCGGCGCCGTGAAGCGCCAGGGCGCCCAGCAAGCCAACCCGGCCGATCATGCCCATTTTTAGTGTGTTCTGGCCTTGTGCAAGCGAGCGCCAAAGCCCCAAAGCCAACAGGGCGTAGGCTAACGCGGCCAACGAGTGCAATACAATGCCTTCAGACATACTTTCCGCAGTAAAGGATTAAGGTGTAAGGCATAATGCCTTATTCGGTCATTAATGTTTTACTCAGGTATTTTAGACGGTATCTCCAGATACTAAACCAGTTTTAACGAAATCATTGTCATGCTAGAAAATCTTACGCAACGGTTGTCCCGTGTTGTGAAAACCATGAAGGGCGAGGCTCGGCTTACCGACGCCAACACCCAGGATATGCTGCGTGAAGTGCGCATGGCCCTCTTAGAGGCCGATGTGTCCTTGCCCGTGGTGCGCGATTTCATTGCCCGGGTCAAGGAACAAGCCTTGGGTACCGACGTGGCCGACAGCCTGAACCCGGGGCAGGCCCTGGTGGGGGTGGTTCACAAGGAACTGACCGCGCTCATGGGGGGCGATCAGGAAGAACATGCCAATGAGCTGTCGCTGGCCACGCAGCCCCCGGCCATTATTCTGATGGCCGGCCTGCAGGGTTCCGGTAAAACCACTACCACGGCGAAATTGTCGAAGTGGCTGCACGAGGGCGGGCATACTGCCAAGGGCCGTAAAACCGGCAAGAAAAAAGTGCTGGTGGTCAGTGCCGACGTTTATCGTCCGGCCGCTATCGACCAGTTGAAAACGGTTGCGGCGCAGGCCGGGGTTGATTTCTTCCCTTCCAGCGGCGACCAGAAACCTGAAGACATTGCCCGTGCGGCGCTGGATCACGCCAAGCGCCATCATTATGAAGTGCTTATCGTTGATACGGCCGGGCGCCTGGGCATCGATGAAGACATGATGCGCGAGATTCGCGCATTGCACGATTTGCTGCAGCCCATTGAAACCCTGTTCGTGGTGGATGCCATGCAAGGGCAGGATGCGGTAAACGTGGCCAAGGCGTTTGGTGAAACCTTGCCGCTTACCGGCGTGGTGCTTACCAAGCTCGACGGCGATGCCCGCGGCGGTGCGGCGTTATCGGTACGCCATGTAACCGGCAAACCCCTGAAGTTTGTCGGGGTGTCGGAAAAGCTTGATGGCTTGGAGCCGTTTCATCCGGAACGGATGGCGCAGCGTGTGCTGGGCATGGGCGATATTGTTTCGCTGGTTGAGCAGGCGCAGAAGAACATCGACGTTGCCGAAGCACAGAAGCTGGCCGGCAAACTCAAGTCGGGCAGCAAGTTCGATTTGAATGATTTTCGCGAACAGCTTCAGCAAGTGAAGAAAATGGGCAGCATGAGCTCCATGCTGGAAAAGCTGCCGGCTCAGTTCGCCTCGGCTGCCAGCCAGTTGCAAGGCGGACAGGCTGAAAAACAAATGCGCCGAACCGAAGGCATTTTGAATTCCATGACGCCGCACGAACGTGCCAAGCCCGAATTGCTGAAAGCGTCGCGCAAGCGCCGTATTGCGGCCGGTTCGGGCGTGTCGGTTCAGGAAGTGAATCGCCTGCTGTCGCAGTTCGACCAGATGCAGGGGATGATGAAGCAAATGAAAAAAGGCGGCATGAGCAAAATGATGCGCGCCATGGGCGGGATGAAAGGTATGGGCCGTGGCGGCGGAGGCGGGGGCTTTCCGTTCCGTTAATGTGCGGTTAAAGGTTAACCGCCGCCCACCGGTTAACCTTCATCTATTATTTAGCCGCCACCTACTGCCACGACAATTTCAATTTCATCGCCGTCGGCCAGGGCTTCCCCGGCGTGTTGGCTTTTGGGTACGATTTCGCCATTGCGCTCAACCGCAATGCGTTTGCCTTCCCAGCCCATGTGGCGAATCAGGTCGGCGACAGTCTGTACATTATTCAGTGGCGTTGGCTCGCCGTTCAGCGTGATCTTCATAAGTGTTTAATGGCTGTTTACTTGCGCTTGAAAATGAGGTCCCACACACCGTGGCCCAGTTTCAGCCCGCGGTTTTCAAATTTTGTCAGCGGGCGGTAATCGGGGCGGGGCGCATACGCTTTGGCCGTGTTCTGCAGCGTGGGTTCGCCCGATAACACCTCAAGCATTTGTTCGGCGTAATGTTCCCAGTCGGTTGCGCAATGCAGGTAGGCGCCCGGCTTCAGGCGCGAGGCCAGGAGCCCGATAAAGGGCGGCTGAATCAGGCGTCGCTTATGGTGCCGCGTTTTCGGCCAGGGGTCTGGAAAGTAAATATGCACGCCATCCAGTGTATCGGGTGCAATCATGTCGCGCAGCACCTCAACGGCGTCGTGCTGAATAATACGAATATTCTGAATCTGTTGTTCATCGATACGTTTAAGCAGCGAACCGACACCGGCGTTGAATACCTCAACCCCCAGGAAGTTTTCGTTGGGTCGCGATTGCGCAATGCGGGCAGTGGTTTCGCCCATGCCAAAACCGATTTCCAGAATCGTGGGGGCGTGCCGGTTGAAGGCCGCGTCCAGGTTTAAAAGCCGGGCCTGGTAGGCAATGCCCCATATGGGCAATAGTCGATCAGCCGCATCCTGCTGGCTGGGTGTAATGTGGCTGCGCCGATGCACGAAACTGCGTATGTGCGGGTATCGGGTTGCGTCGTTGGCGCTGTTTCTCGGATCGTCCGCAGCGCTGGAAAGGGGGCGTTCGGTAGTCATGGGCGCCATTATAATGAAGGCGCTATAATTGCGGGCGCCGCGGGTGTAGCTCAATGGTAGAGCAGAAGCTTCCCAAGCTTAAGACGAGGGTTCGATTCCCTTCACCCGCTCCACGACCTAGTGCTCGGTCGATTTAGGTTCAGCCTGCTTTTCAAGCATCCCCAGGAAAGCGAGCGTAATCCAGGTT
This sequence comes from Pusillimonas sp. UBA3987, assembly GCA_002384935.1. Taxonomy (GTDB): domain Bacteria; phylum Pseudomonadota; class Gammaproteobacteria; order Burkholderiales; family Burkholderiaceae_B; genus Neopusillimonas. The sequence goes on along the minus strand of DGCD01000006.1, from coordinate 131,011 downwards.
AGAATGGTCGCCAGCAAGGCGAGCCCTAACAGCCCCAAGCCAATTGCCACACCAATAGCGGCTGTCATCCAAATGCCGGCTGCCGTGGTCAGGCCTTTAATCTCCCGCGTTGCGCTTAATTTCAGAATTGCGCCGGCGCCGATAAAGCCGATACCGGTCGTAATACCCTGAATCACCCGCGAGATGCCATCAGACGACATGCCGCTTCGGGTGGCGGCAAGTACGAATAGCGTTGTGCCCATGGCGACAAGAATATGCGTGCGCAATCCTGCCGCCTTCCCCGTGCGCTCTCGCTGAAAGCCAACAATAGCGCCTACCAGCATGGCAGCCAACAATCGAACAATTGCATGCGCCCATTGCGTCGAATCAGGAAGGCCTGCAGTCAACTCGTTCCAAAGGATCTCACCCATGTGTTTTCTCCAAATTCGAAGTAAGCCATTTCTTGCTTTTGCTCAGTGCGCCAACGCACCGACGTCATCTTCGTGTCCTTTACACTCATAACAATGTAACCGCCTTTGTGCTCCTGCACTGCGTGATATTTTTTCGGAGCCAGGGAAATAATGAATACCGTATCCCCAACGTTGCCATCGGCAGCGCCCTCAGATTCGCCGGCGTGGCAGAACAGCTGCAGGCAGTTGTACTTTGCCCTGCTGGGTGAGTCCGGCAGCCGCGTGGGCCAGATCGACGAGTCTACCCGATGTGCGTCTCGTGCTTTTCTGCTGGAAAAGCTTCATGTGGCAAGAACGCTCGACTCGGACTTTCCGGCCGAGTCGCGTTTATTGCCTGAAGTGATGCATCAGGCGCACGAGGACACAGCGCACGCTTACCGGCGCTACCTTGACGAGCGGCGCGCGGGTTCACCGCGTCGTTACTTCAGTTGCCGTGCACACGCCATGCATTTTCTGCGTGCGGTTGCGCCGACCAAATTTGTGGACGGCGCCTGGTTGTACGGCCTGTTGAGTCGCTGGCAGGATCCGCGGCTCGCGTCGCTGATTCGCATTTACCTTGAAGAGCTTGGCTGCGGCGTGGCGTCGCAAAACCATGTGGTGTTGTACAAGCAATTGCTTGCACGCTACGGTTGTGATCATTGGGAAAATGGTCCCGACGCGCATTTCACCCAAGGTGCGGTGCAGCTTGCATTGGCTCATCACGCCGACGCGTTTTTACCCGAGTTAATTGGTTTCAACCTGGGCTATGAACAGTTGCCGCTGCATTTGCCGATTAGCGCCTATGAGTTGAATGAGCTGGACATTGATCCTTATTACTTCACTTTGCACATGACGATCGATAATGCGTCAACCGGGCATGCGCGCAAGGCTTTGCAAAGCGTGCTTGACTGCATCCCCAGAATGGGTGATGCCGCGCAGTTCTATCGTCGCGTGGAAGATGGCTATCGCCTGAATCTTGTCGGCATGGGTACGCCCGACGCGATTGCGTCTTTCGATCTCGAGCAGGAGTTGCTTCGGGTTCTTGCCGACAAGGCTTCGATTGGCGCGCACCTGCATTCCGATTATTGCCTTATTGGCGGCAAGCCGGTTAGCCAGTGGCTCTCTCCTGCCGGGCAGATTCCAGAGATGCTGGCGGCACTGCAAGCGACCGGATGGATCCGGCGTGGGCAGAGTCCCGAACCCAGCCGTTTCTGGCGTTTGCTCACGGATGAACGTGCGCCGATGTTCGGTGTTTTCGACGGCTACGAGCAGCAACTTCTGCACGACTGGATTCAAGCCGATACCAGTGCAACGTCAACCGCGCGCCCCACGGTCCGCCCCGGTCGGCATGCCCCGGACGGTAACGACGAACAGGCGCGCGCTCCGCTGGAAAGCGGGGCCTCAATCGGGCAAGTTATTGCACACCATGCTCAAGACCAGGTAGAACCGGCAAATTGTGCCGAGGTGGATGCGCTTTTCAATCAGTTGGAAGGGGTGGGCACGAAGTCGCAGGCGCTGGGTATGCTGCAAGGCATGCTCTCGCCGGCCAACCATCCAACGCCGGCCGGACTTGCCGCCACAAGGCTCTACGCCGATCTTTTCAACCGCCAGGGTGTCTATGGCTATTGATTCTCTATTGCATCTTGCGCGGATGCTTAAATCAACCGGGTATGTCTTTACTACCGTGACGCCGGCAACGCACGCACGTGTTAATTCACGTGCGCAGAATGCATGGGCGCGCAGTACAGAAGATGTATTCGGCTGGAGCCGGCCTTTTCGGGAAGGTGTCCTGACGCCGGAACTTTTCCAGGCAATGCGCGATGCCGATGTGCTGGACACGCATGGCGACGGTTGGATTTCCCGCGTGCGCGCGTCCACGTTGCGTGGCGAGCTTTTTTTGCACTCGGCCTATCCCACCACGGCGCCGGACGCGATTTTCTTTGGCCCCGACACTTACCGCTTCACCAATGCGATCGCTCAATACCTGAAGGACGGTGAAGTGCACGTGCGGCGTGCGGTCGACGTGGGCTGTGGCGCCGGCCCGGGTGCCGTGGTGGTGGCGCTTGAGCGGCCCCAGGCCGACGTCTTTGCGGTCGATATCAATGATACGGCGCTTCAGTACACGACGATTAACGCCCGGCTTGCCGATGTAGGGCGAATTTCAGCGCAGCATTCCAACCTGCTTGCATCGGTTGACGGCGACTTTGACTTGATCGTTGCCAACCCGCCTTATTTGCTTGACTCAACGCAGCGCGCCTATCGGCACGGTGGCGGCAGTTTGGGCGAGGGCCTTTCCCTGGCGATTGCGGGCCTGGCCCGGACACGGCTGGCGCCCGGTGGTACGTTGTTGCTGTATACCGGTACGGCCATTGTCGACGGTGTGGATTCTTTCCGCAGTCTGCTTGCACCCATGCTGGATGCATCCGGTTTGGAATGGCACTATCAAGAACTCGACCCGGACGTGTTCGGCGAAGAGCTGATCGAACCGGCCTATGCGCATGCCGATCGCATCGCGGCAGTTCTGCTTACCGTGCGCAAGTTACCATCATGAGGATGCTCGATAGCAGGTTTCTGCGCGGACCGAACATCTGCTGTATGCAGCCCTGCGGTATTTCCTTAATGCTATAACGCATGCGGGCATGTGCAGTTTTCTAGATGCAGAGAGCTCAATCCAGCTCGGCGAGCCTCGCCTTCACTAAGTTCCTGAGTAGTTCCTCGTCTATTTTCCATTCGTTAGGAATTTGAAATAGATTTTTTTTCACTACGTACCCTTCGCTTTCAAGCTTTTCCTTGAAGGCTTCAATCACTTCGGCGCTCCAAGGCGCAAGCGCAAGATGATTTTTCAGTGCTGACAGACCAAATACGTAGTCATCGCCCCTATAAATCTGAGGGACGTTCCAGGCAAGCTTGCAATCTAAATCAGGAAATGATTTGAGAATAACGTTGATAACACCCCTAAGGGTCTCTTCTTTAGGTGAGCCCAAAGAAACAAGATAGTCATTAACTGAATCAAACTTGCTCGCACTCATGCCAGACGCTCCTTACGTATTAACATCTAACGTTCGTCATAATGGTTGCTATTTATACCCTCAATATCCCGCCAGTCTACTTCAACCATTTCCCCCGGGCCCACGTCCATGAGAATGTAGAACGGTTGCGCGGGCAGCGCAGTGCTGAAGCGCGAGTTTGAGTTTAGTTTTCCGGTTTCCAGTGTTTCACCGCCATAGGCCACGACCCGCATGGTGATATCGACCGCGCCCGAGCCGTCGTGGTAGCCGCCTTCGCAGTTGATGCGCTGGTCGTTGAGCTCACAATGGCATACGGGAGTATGTGCATGCACTGTTGGGCTGCTTAACAAGGCCACTGCAATTAAAAGCTTTTTCATTGTTTGTGTCGTCATGGTCTTTCACGAATAAAGCGTGCCAGGGCCGGAGACACGCGCTCAATGTCGAATTCCTGATGGTAGACGTCTCCGTTTTTACTTTCCACCGTCAGCCAGAGGCCGTCTTCCAGGTTGGCAGCGGGGGGCACTGGTATTTCAGCCGTCTTTTCCCGGCCTCGTCCCTCAAAGGCATTGCCCGCGGCCAGCACAGCATCTGCCTTGCCAGAGAAGCGGGGTTCACGCATTTTGAAATAGGCCAGGCGGATATCCCGGTCGCAGCCTTCGCAGAACTGAAGGGTGAATTGTTTCAGTGGCACGTTCAGGTGGACGATCTCGGGCGGCTTCAGGTCTTTTTCCGCCAACACGAAAGGCCAGGGTCCGATTTGGCCGTGAATGGCATCGGCCCGCATCAAGGGTTTGTCTGGGGTGGTGTGCAGTTGCCAGGCGAATCCGGCCAGCGGGATCAGTAATACAGCGGCGGCCAGCGCGGCCAGCAAACCGGAAGAGCGGGGGGCGGCGGTAGCGGGCACGGCCGGTGCATGCGTGTCACTGTAGCCTCGCCTGCGGTGTTTGGGCGGGGCTTTTTCCGCTTGTTTAGACAGCAACAATGCCAGCGCAATACCTGCCGGCGTGAGCCACCCCAGCCAGGTCACCATACCGATGTCGAACCGCCATTGCGTCATGCCCAGGCCCAGGGCCGCCGCCAGTAGCAGCCAGCCTAAAATACGCAGCAGGCGTCGCTGTTTGGCCCTTATGGGGCGGTTCACGACATGTTGACTGTATTTGGGCATGGCCAGCGCCAGCAAGCCGAACCCTCCCAGGCTGATCAGCAGTAAAAGCGCGTGTATCGTGGTCATGCCGCGCCTCCGGGTGTTGCCTGAAGCAGTAACAGCCACGACAAGCCGGCGCACAGGGCGGTGGCCATAGTCAGCCCCAGCCAGATTCTAAGCACACGTTTGGTGCTGAACACCCAGACCAGGATGGCAGCATACAGGGCAAAACTCAGCATCGACGACGCCATGACGGCTTGTGCTTTTGGAAGCGGCCAGATCAGTGCAATAAGAACGGTGGCAGCCGAGGTCAGTGCATAGCCGCCGATCACCGCGGCCAGCACGCGCGAGGCCACCATCCAACGGTAGCGGTGGGTATTTGATACGCTTGTCATTCTGTTACCTGTTCAAGCACGGACGGGTTGCGTGCCTGGGTTTGCTGCGCGGCTTTCTTGAGCCAGACGCGTTTCACCTTAACGGCCATGTAGCCGAAGATCAGCCCTAATCCCAGCATGGTCAGATCGAATCCTGCCAGTGCCCAATCACCGGCGGGTAATGTGACGCCCAGGTGTTTATCGGTCGTCAGGGCATTGACGACGGGCAGTAAGGTAAAGGCCGCGCAAGCCAGCCACAGCAGTTCCACCCAGGCCCGGCGAATATCCCGGAAGAACGCGTAAAGCAGCGCTTCGCCCCAAATCAGGAATAGAAAGTTTGCTTCCCAGTTGGCGCGTTCGGCCATTTCAACCGGCAGCAAGCGGTTGGCCCAGAAATAAGCGGCCACGCCCACGGGTAAACCGACGATGGTGGCGACATTCAGCGCCTCCACCAGCCGCAGGCCGAAATGCCCGCCTGTTGCGTCGTGATTTTTGCGACGCTTGACCGTCCACATGACCAACCCGGTACCGATCATGCCGGCACCCAATAGCCCCGCAAAAAAGTACAGCCAGCGCAACCAGGGTTCGGCAAAGCGGCCTTCGTGCAGGGCCAGCAGGGTTTGGTGGGTTTTCACGACCGCGCTGTCTTGCGGTTCCGGCGGCAGCGGCTTGCCGGTGTTGGCGTGAAAGCGCAGGGTTTGAGCATCGAAAACGCGCACCTTGTCGCCGCGTACCCGTTGCACTTCCACGAAGGGTTCTTCGCCACCATCGTGCATGACCAGCACGGAACGGATCTTGCCGTCACCCCAGGCGTCTTCGGCCTGCGCGATCATGTTGGGAACCGAGGCGGTGGGCCGGGTCACGGCTTCGTGCGTGTGGTCGCCGTACAACTCGTCGAAATAACGATCGCGCGCTTTGTCATCGGTTCCGTACACGGCGGCGATGCCGGCGGGCATATAGGTGGTATAGAAAAACACCAGCCCGCTGTAGGTAATCATTAAAAAGAAGGGCAGCGCCATCACGCTGATGACATTGTGGGCGTCGAGCCAGGAGCGCTGGCCTTTGCCGCGACGGAAGGTGAAGAAATCCTTGAAGATTTTCTTATGGGTGATGATGCCGCTCACCATGGCCAGCAGCATCAACATGGTGCAGATGCCGATAATGCGAAAGGCCGTGGCACGGTCGATATAGTGCAGCACGTAGTGCATGCGATACAGCAGGTTGCCGCCGCCTGTTTCCCGGGGTTGCACCTCGGTGCGCAGGCCGCCGGTATTGGGGTCCAGCTTTTCGTTACCCCGTACGCCGCGCTCATGACCTTCCCGGGGCATGGTTTCCCAACTGATGGCGAAGTTTTCCCAGTCGCGGGTGGCTTGCGACTGATGCGGCAGGGTGATGCTCCAGTACTGCGCGCCGGGCGCCACCTGCTCCAGCCGGTTCATGGCCATCAGTGCCAGGGCGCCGTTATCATAGTGCGGCGCGGCGCTTTGCAGGGGGCGCTCTGGCTCCATCCAGCGTGTGATTTCGTAAGTGAAATAACCGGCCGTGCCTGTAATGAATACAAAGAACAGCACCCAGCCAACCACCAGGCCGGACCAGGTGTGCAGCCAAGCCATGCACTGGCGAAATCCTTCTTTCATCTTTTTTAATGCCTTCTATTGTTTAGAACCGGTATTGCAGATTGGCTACAAAATTGCGCGGTTGACCGAAAGTGGAATAATTGCGGGTATCAAGCGCCGCACGGTAGGTTTTGTCAAAGACGTTGTTTACTACAAGCGTCAGGTCGGCGTTGGGGTTGATCTGGTATTTGGCTGTTAGCCCAACCAGCACCAGGGCGTCGCGATTAAGTGTCCAGCCCGGCCCTTCCCTGTATATTTTGCTGTAGTAGCGCACGTCGCCGCCAATAGTCCAATTGGTCTTCGGCAGCTTGTAGGTGGTATACAGTTGTACCGTGTGCTTTGGCAGTTCGGTGGCATAAGGCTCGCCGTTGTCAGCGCCACTGGCGTATTGGCTGTCGACATAGGTGTAGCCTGCGGTTAAATTCCAGCCTGGAACGATTTCGCCATTGATACTCAATTCAACGCCCTGGCTGGTTACTTTGTCGGAAGCGGTATAGCACTGGCCACCGCAAATATTGGCCGGGTCGTTGGGTACGGACTCATCCAACTGGGCAAGGTTGGTTTGTTCCAACCGGAATAAAGCAACAGCAGTATTCAGCTCGCCGCCGAAGAACTCGCTTTTAAGACCCACTTCATAGTTGCTGCCCACAATGGGTTTCAGGGTGTCGCCGTCTGCGTTCTGTTCGCTTTGCGGATTGAAAATATCCGAGTAACTGATATACGCGGAATGGGTTTTGTTAATGTCGTAGATCAGCCCGGCATAAGGCGAGACCACGTTGCTTTCTTTGGCGGTGGTCGCACCTGTGATGACGTCTTTATCTTCATATGAGCTGATTCGAACGCCGGTAATCAGCTTCAGCGAATCGGTCAGGTTAAAGCGGCCCACACCATATACGCCGCGCTGGGTAATTTTATAACCGCCAGAATACGGGTTGGCGCCGGTGACCGGGGTGGGGAGTGTGGTGGGATCGAACGAAAAGACATTGATCGGCAGGGCGGGCATATAGCCGGTTCCAGCAAAGTCGCGCGTCATGGTGGAACCATTGGCGCCGAAAACCAGTTCGTGTTCGCGCCCCAGCAGCGTTATTGGCCCGGAAGCGTAGGCGTCAAAGGAGTCATAGGGCACGTTGCTGCTGAAGTGCGCCATCTGGTTAAGCGACATGCCGTTGCCTGTAGTGGGGTTCAAGTTGCCGCTGAGGTAGCTGTAGTTCCTGATGGAGATGTTGGTTTTGCTGCCGGAGTATTGCAGTTTCATGGTCCAATCGGCGGGTAGTTGTTGTTCCAGCCCCACCGTATAGAGCGTGTAGTCCCGGGTGGTTAATTGGTTGGCATTGCCAAAGAAGTCTGATCGGTCCAGCCCCGCATCGCTGCCGTCGGCCGCGAAAGGCACGCCGAAATGGTTTCTGCCTTTGTCTTTTTGATACTGCAGGCTGGCATACAGCATGGTGCTCGACGTAATATCGGCTTCGAGAACGCCATAGAAGGCCTGGCGGTCTCTGAAGGCGTAATCTACAAACGAGTCACGCTTGTCGACCAGGGCCACCATCCGCCCGCGAATGCGGCCTGAGTCAACCAGTGGCCCGGAAATATCGCCAACAACACGGCGCTGGTTCCATGAGCCGCCCTGTGCCTCTATATGGGCCTGAAATTCACGCGTGGGACGCTTGCGCACCAGGTTAATGGTGCCGCCGGGATCGCCCGCGCCGCTCATCAACCCTGAAGGCCCTTGCATTACTTCAACGCGATCAAGAAAGGCATTGTCGATTTGCGGGTTGATGTTGTTTTGGCTGATACCGATCGGATTAGGTATGCCGTCGTACTGGGATTGCAAGGCAAAGCCCCGGCTGTAATAGGCGCTGCCGTTGTTGCCGCGATCAAGCACGAAGACGCCGCTGGTGGCTTTCAGCGCGTCGTCTACCGAGGTCATGGCAAAGTCGTCCATCTGTTGCCGGGTAATGACAGAAATGGTTTGTGGTGTTTCCCGCGGCGAAAGATTCAGCTTGGTGGCAGTATTCGTAATGCCGGTGGTGTACGACTCGGTGCCTTCCGTGGTCGCGCCCAGGCGCGTTGCCGACACCTGCACTGCAGGTAATGTTGTTACGCCAACCGCTTTTTCCAGAACATATTGGCCCTGCGCATTGGGTCTGGCTTGCAGGCCGGTGTCGACCAATAACCTGTCTAATGCCGCTTGCACGCCAAGCCGGCCTTGTACGCCGGGGCTGGTTTTTCCCTGGGCCAGCTCCGAAGCGCCAACCAGAAAGATACCGGCTTCGGTTGCAAAACCGGTCAGCGCGCTGGAAAGGGGGCCGGCGGGAATGTTGTACTGGCGAATGTCGCTTTGTCGGGCCTGGGCAGGCGGTGTGTTGCTTTCCTGTGCCTGGGCCATTGTTGCCGTCGCCATCATGCTTGTTGCGCAAATAAATGGTATCGCCACAAGGGCGGGGGTTATTCGGTGACTCGGCATGGCATGTCTTCCCTCAAGATGGATTATGGGCTGTAGCAAACAACGCGATCGTTGATCCTGGCAGGCGGTTGAGAGCGTGCTTTCCAGGCTGAGGATGTTGTTTGCGCTTCTAACCTCTTAATCAATCGAGATGGCAAAAAGCGGAACCGGTTTTAAACATAAGTTTTAATCTTTCGCTTCGATACTGACCCACCATGACAACGTGCGTGTAATGCGCACCGGAAGCGCCTCGGCCAGCATGTTCAGCGTGTCGTCGGTATCGTTAAGGGGAAAGTTGCCCAATACGCGCAGGTTCGCCACTTCCGGGGCGATGCCCAGGTGTCCATTACGATAGCGCCGCAGTTCCGCCACAACCTCGCCAAGGGGAATATCCTGTGCCACCAGCACACCGCGGCTCCAGGCCTCGCGGGCAACATCGGCCTGCTGGATGTTGTCTACAGCATTGGGGGTGAAACGGGTTTGCTGCCCGGCTTGCAGAACGGTAACGGCGCCGCTGCGGCTGCGAACTTCCACTGCGCCGTCGTATACCGCCAGGAAAGTCTGGTCGTTGTCTTGGCGCACGGTGAATCTGGTACCCAGCGCCCGCAAACGTCCCTGGTGGGTTTCAACAAAAAACGGTCGCGCGGGGTCGTTGGCTGTGTCAATCAGGATCTCGCCTGTGATCAGTTGCAGGCGTCGCTGGCGACGGTCGTAATCCTGGTTGAACGCGGTCGCGGTGTTCAGCCAGACACGGCTGCCGTCCGACAGCACCACCTTGCGCGTTTCCCCGGTGGCAGTGCGGTAGTCGGCCTGCCAGGCCTGGGCCAGAACCGGTAATGGGGTATGGCGCCAGCCGGCCCAGCCCAGCAACCCGGCGCCAGCCAGGCTGGCAAGGCTGGCCAGCACACGGCGGCGCTGCCTCAGGCGCGTGTTGGCTTGCCACAGGCCGTCGGCGGTGCCGCGAGGATCGGTGGTGGTTTTGATGAGATTGAAACGACTGCTAACGGACTCAACATAACGCCATGCCAAACGGTGGTCAGGGTCCCGGTTCAGCCAGGCCTGCCAGCGTGTTCGGTCGCTGTCGCTGGCCTCTTCTGCGCTCAGCAGGGCATACCATTGTGCGGCCTGCTCCATGGCGCGGTGCGATGGCTGGGCCGGGAAAGTGGCTGAAGGTGGCGCGGCGCTATGCATGTCAGGCCTGGTTGGGGTTGAACAGATCAACTGCGGTTTTGCGGGCCTGCAGTTGCATGCACTTAAGCATGGCCTGGGCAAGGTACTTGCGCACCATGCGCGTGGATACCCCCAATTCCCGGGCGACTTCTTTCTGGCTCATCTGGCAGGCTTCGGTCAGCAAGAAGGCATGAGCAGCCTTGTTCGGCAGTTCAAGCAGCATGACACCAATTTCATGCAGCGCTTCCAGCACCATAGCCTGGTGTTCCGCCGAGGGCGCGCATTCTTGCGGCCGTGCGGCCAGGGTGTCGAGCCAGGCGCGTTCAATTTCGCGACGATGCCAAAGGTTGATGCACATGCCCTGGGCAACGGCGCGCAGATAACCGCGTGCCTCGCCAGCGCTATTGAAGCCACGAGGTGCAGGTTTGAGGATCAACCGCAGGAAAACGTCGTGCGCCATGTCGGCTGCATCGTGAGTACTGCCCAAACGCTGCGACAACCACGACTTCAGCCACCTGTGGTGGCTGCTGTACAGATCCTCGATAGCGTATGACGCGTACCCCGTGCCGGTCATGGCTGTATCAACCTTTGAATATAAATGATATTGATTCTCAATTATATTGTATAAGGCGGCAGACAGGCAACCGGCACCCGGATTACGGCGAAACCAGGTGCCGGCGGGTGATCACTGCGGCTTACAGGCCGCCCATGGCCATATATTTGATTTCCAGGTATTCATCCAGGCCATGATGAGAGCCTTCACGCCCCATGCCGGAATTCTTGATGCCGCCAAAAGGCGCCACTTCCGTGGAGATGGAACCGGTGTTGATGCCGACCATGCCGTACTCCAAGGCCTCGCCCACGCGCCATACACGGCCAATATCGCGTGCATAGAAATAGGCTGCCAGGCCATATTCCGTGTTGTTGGCCAGCGCAATGGCCTGGTCTTCGGTTTCAAACTTGAATAGCGCCGATACCGGGCCGAAAATTTCCTGCTGTGCGATGTCCATGTCGGGCGTCATGTGGGTCAGCACCGTGGGTTTGAACCACAACCCGTCTTTTTCCAGCCGTTCGCCGCCTGTTGTGATTTTGGCGCCTTTGTTTGTTGCGTCGTTGATCAGGCGTTCCACTTTCTCCACGGCGGCCGGGTTAATGAGCGGCCCTTGCACCACGTCTTCTTCCAGTCCGTTGCCAACGCGCAGCTTGGCTGTTTCGGCAGCCAGTTTTTCGGCAAACTCATCGTAGACGCCGGCCTGGACAATAAAACGGTTGGTGCAAACGCAGGTTTGGCCCGTATTGCGGTATTTCGAGGCAATGGCACCGGCAACGGCAGCGTCGATATCGGCGTCGTCGAAGACGATGAACGGTGCGTTCCCACCCAATTCAAGCGAGAGTTTTTTCAATGTGGGGGCGCATTGCTCCATGAGCAGCTTGCCAACGGGCGTGGAGCCGGTGAATGAAAGTTTGCGTACGGTGGGGCTGCTGCAAAGTGTTTCGCCAATGGCTTTTGCATCGCCGGTAACAATATTGAATACGCCGGCCGGAATGCCCGCCTGTTCTGCCAGTTCGGCCATGGCCAGTGCCGACAGGGGTGTCAGTTCGGCCGGTTTTAGAACCATGGTGCAGCCCGCAGCCAGCGCCGGTGCCGCTTTACGGGTGATCATGGCGCAGGGAAAGTTCCATGGCGTAATGGCGGCGCACACGCCCACGGGTTGCTTGATGACCACGAAGCGCTTGTCTGCCACGGGGGTGGGGATGACCTCGCCATAGGCACGCTTGCCTTCTTCGGCAAACCACTCGATGAACGAGGCGCCGTAGACGATTTCACCGGTTGCTTCTTTTAAAGGCTTGCCTTGTTCCAGCGTCATCAGCCGGCCCAGGTCGTTTTTGTGTTTCAGCAATAGTTCGAACCAGCGGCGCAAAATGGCGGCGCGCTCGGCGGCGGTTTTGGCGCGCCAGGCAGGCAGGGCCCGTTCGGCCGCTTCAATGGCGCGAAGGGTTTCGTGGGGGCCGGCCAAGGGCACTTGTGCAATAACCTGGCCATTGGCCGGATTGGTTACTTCCAGTGTTTTGCCGCTGTCGGCATCACACCACTGACCGTCTATGTAGCATTGTTGTCGCACCAGTGTTGGCTCGTTCAGTTGGAAATCAAAATCAACAGACATGGCGGACTCCTTGAGTTGGTGTAGGGATAAGCAGTTAATGATCGGGTGCGTCAGGGCGCATATGCCGGCGTTTTGGCAGGCGCGCCGGGTCGTTCACATCGACCGGATCGAAATGGGTCATGACTTCCAGGACATCTTCATTTTCCATGACCCGCTCACGTGCGCGTACGGCAATGTCGTGCCCTTGGGCGATGGTCAGGCGGCTGTCCATTTCGATGTCCACTTCAACCCAGATCATGTCACCCATTTTGCGGGTTTTCAAATCGTGCAGGCCTTCCACGCCGGGTGTCGACAGCAGCAGATCGCGAATGCGGACTTCGGTGTCTTTATCGACGGCCCGGTCGAGCAGGTCGTTAAAGGAGCTGTAGAAGAATTTCCAGCCCATGCGCCCGATCATCAAGGCCACGATCAGTGCCGCGATGGGGTCGGCAAGGGGAAAGCCGGCAACGCTGGCGCCCACGCCCAGCAAGACGACCAGGGACGACGCGGCGTCGGAACGCGCGTGCCAGGCATTGGCAATCAGCATGCTCGACTTTGCCCGTTGGCCCACGCGAAGCAGGTAGCGGAACAGGCCCTCTTTGGCCACGAGTGTGATGGCTGCGGCAATAACGGCAGAGTAATGTACCGGCCCGATGGCGCCGGGGTCTTGCAGTTTGTTGATCCCAACCCAAAGCATGCCTGCGGCAACAGCTAACATCAACACCCCCAGTGCCAGTGAGGCAGCGGTTTCAAAGCGCAGATGGCCGTAGTGATGATCGGCATCGGGGGCCTTTTGGCTATGCTTGTTGGCAAATAGCACTACAAAGTCGGACAACAGGTCGGACAGTGAATGAACCGCGTCTGCCAATAAGGCCTGTGATTGCGCCAGCACGCCGATAATGACCTGGGCAATACTCAAGAGCAGGTTGACGGCAACGCTGACCCAGGTGCTGAATCGCCCTTCGGTGAATCGCGCGGTGCCGATCGTGCGCTTGTAGCGCGCCTGTCTTGATTTATCCATTTAGCTGATACGCATGCCGGGCTGCGCGCCGGGAAAGGGCTCCAGAATATAAATGCCGGGATCTTGTTTTTCGTTGGCATGGCTGGCCGCCAGCACCATGCCCTCCGACACGCCAAAACGCATTTTGCGTGGTGCCAGGTTGGCGACCACCACGGTGAGCTTTCCTGCCAGGTCTTGCGGTTGATACATTGACTTGATGCCGGAGAAAATCTGGCGTTCGCGACCTTCACCCAGGTCAACCATTAACCGCAGCAGTTTGTCTGACCCTTCCACTGCGTCGCATGACACAATTTTGCCGATGCGCAGATCGATTTTGCCGAAGTCTTTGATGTCGATGGTGTCGGCAATGGCCTCGCCGCCGGGCTTGGGCGCTTCCTGAACGGGTGCTTCGAACAGGGCATCCAGCATTTTTGGATCGACACGCTGCATGAGGTGTTTGAAAGGGCTGATGCGTTCCGGCAAAACCGAGGCGTCGGCCCATTCATACTGGCGGGCATCGTTGAACAGTTCTTGCGCGACGCGTGCGGTAAGCACGGGCAGGACGGGGCTGAGCATGACCGAAAGCGCTTTGAAGCCGGCCAGCGCGCGCGAGCAGATATCTTGCAGCTGCGCTTTTTGTTCGGCCGATGCCTGGGCGATGCCTTTGGCCATGACCCAGGGCTGGGCCGCGTCGAACGCCTGGTTGATGCGATCGGCATAGGCCATCACCTGGCGAATGGCACGCCCGTATTCGCGTGCTTCCAGATCGCCATGAACGGCCTGGGTGACGCTGTTGATTTCATCCTTCAGTGCCTGGGTATCACCGGCATAGGCCAACTCACCGTTAAAGTGCTTGCTGATGAAATTGGCGGCCCGGCTGGCGATATTCACATATTTGCCGACCAGGTCACTGTTGACCCGGACGATGAAGTCGTCGGGATTGAAATCCAGGTCTTCGACGCGTGCATTCAGTTTGGCGGCAATGTAATAACGCAGCCATTCGGCATTCATGCCGATTTCCAGGTAGCGCAAGGGCGAAATGCCTGTACCCCGGCTTTTCGACATTTTTTCGCCGCTGACGGTAATGAAGCCGTGCACGTGCAGAAGATCGGGCGTTTTGCGCCCTGCGAACTTCAGCATGGCGGGCCAGAACAGGGCATGGAAATAAACAATGTCCTTGCCAATGAAGTGCACTTGTTCGGTTGTGCCGTTCGGGTCGAGCAGGGTGTTGAAATCGATACCTTGTTCGGCGCAATAGGCTTTCAATGAGGCCAGGTAGCCAACGGGGGCATCAAGCCAGACATAAAAATACTTGCCTGGGGCATCGGGGATTTCAATGCCGAAGTAGGGAGAGTCGCGCGAAATGTCCCAGTCGGCCAGGTTGGCCTGGGCGTCGGCCTGGCCGTTGCCCAGCCATTCGCGGGTTTTGCCCAGAATCTCGCTTTGCAAGTGTTTCTGGCCCTGTGCATTGGTTCCGGTTGTCCATTCCTGCAGGAACTTTACGCAGCGCTCGTCAGACAGGTTGAAAAAATAGTGCTCGGAACTTTTCATTACCGGCGTGGCGCGGGTAATGGTGGAATAGGGCTTCACAAGGTCCGTAGGCATGTACACCGCGCCGCATACCTCGCAGGAGTCGCCGTATTGATCGGCAGCACCACACTTGGGGCATTCGCCTTTCACATAGCGGTCGGGCAGGAACATGCCTTTCACGGGGTCGTAGAACTGTTCCACTGCGCGGGTGCTAATTAAACCCTCGGCCTTAAGGGCTTTGTATATGCCCTGCGAAAGCTCGACGTTTTCGGGGGTGTCGGTGGAGTGCCAGTGATCGAACTCAATATGAAAGCCGTTCAGGTACTGGGGACGTTCGCTGGCGTAGCGATTCACCAGCGCTTGCGGCGATATGCCTTCGGCCTCGGCCTTGAGCATAATGGGGGCGCCATGGGCGTCGTCGGCACCGACAAAATGAACCGTGTGGCCGGCCATGCGCATGGTACGAACCCAGATGTCGGCCTGGATATACTCCATGATGTGGCCGATGTGAAACGAACCGTTGGCGTAGGGAAGGGCGGTGGTAACGAAAAGGGTGCGCGGCATGGTTTGGCGAAACGTTAATATTGGTAACAAAAAAACAGCGAGTCAGGAGATTCGCTGCTGGACGCATCAAGCGCCCGCTTGCCCTCTATTGTAATGAATCGTCCGCCGCTTTTTTTGAGAAAGCCGTTGCGTTAAGGAATTTCACGCATCTCGACGTCGACGACGTCTTTCTTGTTATAGCGCGGCGCGCCTGTGTTGCGGCCTGGCGTGCGCGGGCGACGGCGCTCTTCCCAGTAGGCGCGAACGCCGAATGGCCGGCCGCGCACTTTGGCGACCAGGTACAACACACCCACTGCAATGGCGGTTGAAACCATGAAAATGAAGGCCATGGCCATGCCGAAAATGGCAAGCACGAAGAACAACAGGCCGCGAAGAATTTGATTAAATGTATTCATATGAGAAAGTATGACAGCAACACAGCTAAAAGTTCCGTAACCCCGTATAGCTCTGAATCCGCTATCCTTTAGGTTTGGAAGTAAATAAACGACAAGCAAGGCAGATATATGAGTATGTCCCCCGATGAGATCCGCACGATTTTGTCTGATGCAATCGACCCTAACACAAATAAAAAGTTGGCTGCAAACCTTAAACAGAGTGTTGTTAATGTCGATGGCAACACCGTTAACCTTACTTTAGCGCTGGGTTACCCGATTCACAATGGGTTAAATGCAATAAAGCAACCAATTGAAACGGTTCTTGGCAAGCATGGCCTGTTACTGGGGCAGTTTGAGTGTGAGCTTCACGTGGAAACCCATGCGGTTCAGCGCGGCTTGAAGCCACTGCCCAATGTACGCAATATCATCGCGGTGGCATCCGGAAAAGGCGGCGTCGGCAAAAGTACAACCGCTGTCAACCTAGCGCTGGCGCTCAAGAGCCAGGGCGCGCGCGTGGGTTTGCTGGACGCCGACATCTACGGCCCCAGCGTACCCATGATGCTTGGCCTTTCGGGTAAGCCGGAAAGCCGCGACAACAAAACCATGGAGCCGCTGGTAGGCCACGGCATCGAGGCCAATTCCATCGGTTTTCTTATCGATCCGGACTCGGCCGCGATCTGGCGCGGGCCGATGGTCAGCCAGGCGTTGGAGCAGCTTTTGCGTCAGACCAACTGGGGCGAACTGGATTACTTGATTATCGACATGCCGCCGGGAACCGGCGACATCGCACTAACGCTTTCGCAGAAGGTGCCGCTTGCCGGGGCCGTTATCGTTACCACGCCGCAGGATTTGGCCTTGGCCGATGCCCGTAAAGGCCTGCATATGTTTCGCAAGGTTGAGGTACCGGTATTGGGTATTGTCGAGAACATGTCGATGCATATCTGCTCGAATTGCGGTCATGCCGAACCCATTTTCGGGGTTCATGGCGGGCGAGACATGGCGGCCGAATTCAATTTGCCGTGGCTGGGCACATTGCCTTTGGCGATGGCGATTCGCGAACAAACGGATTCCGGACGTCCAACCGTTGTTGCCGATCCGCAAAGCGAGGCGGCTTCAATGTATCAAACCATCGCGAACGGTGTTGCAATCCAGGTGGCAACATTGTCGCGAGATATGGCCGGCAAGATGCCGCCCGTGGTTGTGAAATCATAAGGTCGCTGAATGCAATTGCGTGCTATCGCGTTCGTGCTGGCATTGTTGCTGCAACCGGCCTGGGCGGCTGAACCGCCCGATATTGTGATTGACCCGGGTGGTGTGGGGCCGCAGTCATTGCAGGCGATTACCGGTGCAGTGGATGCCATTACGCGCCTGGCTCAAGACCAGGACGGCGGCGAAGTCACGCGCTTACGGCGCCGTGCGCGTGACGCAACGGTGTCGGCATTGGAAACCCAGGGCTACTTTTCCTCCAGGGTCGATTTGATCGTCGGGCAGGATATTCTGGGTGAAACCTGGGACATCACCATCGAGCCGGGGCCGCGCACCGATGTGCGCAAAGTCGACCTGGGCTTCCAGGGGAAAATTTCCGCGCCCGAGTTTGCCGCGCGGGTCGATGTGTTGAAAGAAGAATGGCCGCTTGACGAGGGCATGCCATTCATCAATGAACAATGGAGTCAGGCAAAAACGGCGCTGCTTGATGAGGTCAGTCGCAAGGATTTTCTGCTGGCGAAGATTTCCCACTCGCAGGCAACCATCGAGGCCGCGCAGGCCAAGGCCGACCTGAGCGTCCAGGTTGACAGTGGGCCGCAGGTACGAATGGGTAAATTGCGCCTGATTGGCCTGAAGCGCGTGCCGGAATCATTAATTGAGCGTTACGTGCAATACAGCCCCGGTGAGCCCTATGACCAGGACCGCCTCGACGAATGGCAGCAGGTGTTGCAAACCACCTCGTTTTTCCGCGGCGCGTTTGTTGTCATGGACAGTCGTGAGGAGTCGCGCGAAACACTTGAAAACGGCGATGTTGAGATGCCGCTTATTGTGCGGGTTACCGAGGCGCCGGCCCGGCAATACGCCGCTTCGCTGGGGGTTGACAGCGACAACGGTGTGCGCGCCGAAGGTTTGTATCGTCAGAATATCGTGTTCGGGTTGCCGGTTTCGGTTGAAACCGGGGTCGGGGTCGATAGAAACCGGCAACGGTTTTTCTTCGATGTGCTTTTGCCGCCAACGGCCAGCGGGTATCGCGACAGTTTTGGCGTGCTGGCAAGCCATTCCGACATTGAAGGCCTGGACACGACCCGCTATGGGCTGGGCTGGCGACGCAATCAATCACGCAAGGCGGCGGGCGACAGCCGGGTTGAATATGAAACCCAGTGGAGCACCTTGGTTGCGCACGACAGAACCCGGATTGAAGGGGCGGAAGGTTACGATGTGCCAACGCTGGTTGGCGGCTGGCAGTGGCTGCGGCGCGACGTGAACGATAAGTACGACCCGCGCGAAGGGAATCTGGTGGAGCTGGACCTGGGCGCCGGCATTACATTAGACAAGCAAGAGCCGTTTTATCGTACCGGCATACGGGCGCAACAATGGTGGCCGATCGGCAAGCGCGATGTTCTGACGTTGCGTGCCGAAGTGGGCAAAGTCTGGTCACAAACCGATCGCCTGCCGGAAGACTTCGGTTTTCGTACGGGCGGTGCGCGCACGATTCGCGGCTACAAGTACGACAGCATCGGCTTGCCGCGCGGCGACGCCATTATCGGGGCGCCTGCCCTGGCGGTGGCCAGCATTGAATACATGCATTATTTCAACGACTTGTTCGGCATGAGTGTGTTTTTCGACGCGGGCGACGCCACCACGTCGTTCCGCGACATGGATATGCATTACGGTTATGGCATTGGTGCGCTTTTGCGAACGCCGGCGGGCCCATTCATGATGGATCTGGCCTACGGGCAAAAGGATCGGCGTCTAAGGCTGCATTTTTCCCTGGGTGTTGCATTTTGAGATTCATTTTACGGTTCCTGCGCAGTCTTCTGATTTGGCTCGGCCCGGTCCTGGTGCTGCTGCTGGCCGTGGTCGCGGGCTTTGGTTTTTGGGTGGTGAAGTCGGAGCCGGGTACGCGCTGGGCGCTTGACTTGGGTGTCGGGCTGGCCGGCGGGCAGGTCGAACGCGTGCAAGGCAGCCTGTGGGACGGTTTGACGGTCGGGCATATTGTTCTGGATACGCCGGCCGCCAAGGTAGACGTACGCGACCTGGAACTGAACGTTGACTGGCCCGCTTTGCGACAGCGCCGTCTGCATGCGCGAAACCTGTCGGTGGGTGACCTGACAGTGAATGTCATGGAGTCTGATCAGCCGGCTTCTGATGAGCCCTTTACCCTGCCCGCGCTGCCGGTGACGCTGGCCCTGGATCGTTTTTATCTTGGCAAGTTGAATGTATCGTTGAATAACGAGCCGATTTTGTTCGACGTGCGCGACCTTGAGGCCTCGCTGGCGGTTTCGAAAGACGATGCGCAATTGGTGTTTCGCAAGCTTGAGCTTGGGCAGCAGGACATTGAAGCCAATGTGCGCGGCGAGCTTCGTTTGCTGGCGCTTGCCGACCCCTGGCCGTTCAGTGCCTGGATTGAAACCGATGCGAAAACCGCAAAGCCCGATTCGTTGTTGTGTCTTCGGCACTTTTTGCCCGAACTGCCCACGGTAGCGACCGAGCCGGCGTCAGATACCGGCTCGGCAGGCGCAGATTCAAAAGAAACCGCCTCGGCAGGTTCGGGTTCAAATTCCGGTTCTGCCACGGAGCTCGACGCCGTCAGCACATTCTGCGCTGTTGATTTGCGCGCCGAAGCAGAAGGGTCAATGCAAGAGGCCAGCATCACGCTGAGCGGTGACGGACAAGACGTCCAGTTGCAGGCGGCCGCAAAATTGCATCCGCAGCAGGCCTTTCCGCTGCACTCGGCGAATTGGTCGCTTGTGCTCGGCGATGGTTCGTCGCTTAAAGGCAATATCGATTGGGCTGCGGATGCGCAGGGCGGGGTCAATCCCGATCATTTGATCGGGCAGGTGGCGCTGCAGCGCTTGAATCTGGGTTTGGTATTGCCTGAAGCCCTGCCGCAAGCCAGCCTGACCGCCCAACTGGATTTCGACGTGCAACTGCGCAATGCGTCCCGGTTTGAGTCGGCTGCGGTGAAATTGGCGATTGACTCGGGTTCTTCCTGGAATGGCCAGCCGCTCGATGGTCGCCTGGATTTTTCTGCGAAAAATAATGACAAGGCCGACGCGTTGGTCCCGGCTCCCGAGTGGGTTGAAATTCAGAATTTGGATTTGGCTTTGCGCCTGGGGGCGAACCAGGTCAGCGCAAAAGGCGGGCTGGGCTTTCAGCTTAGCGCGCTGAGCCTTGATCTTGATGCGCCGCGCCTGGCTGATTTCTGGCCCGATCTTGAAGGCAGTGCCGGGCTGAAAGCACGCCTGGAAGGCAACATGGCGAAACACCAGTTGAGTTTGCAAGCCCGGTACGATGCCGGGGCGCAAGGCGGCGATAAATTAGGCCAGGCGCCCATTGCATTGCAAACCGACTTGCGTGGCGGATGGCAGGCGCATGAGCAGGATCCGGCGCAAGGGGTCTGGTCGGGGCAGTTGGCCAGCCTTGCCGTGGAGCACGCCGGTATCACAGTGGCCACCGAGCGTCCCATGACGATGCAAGTGGCGCCCGATGCCGTATCCCCCGCCTACCTGCTTACGCTGGGTGATACCGCCATTAATATAGCCTTGCCGTCGCGCAATAACGTCATCATCACACATCGGCAAACCCGCTTCTCGCCGGGGCGCTGGAGCACACAGGGTGAAATTGCGCGTTTAACGCTGTCGCGGCGTTTGATCGATGAAGTCATGAACCTGGTGGGCGAACAGTTGCCGGAGGACGCACCCGGACAAGAGCGGGGCCGGGTGATTGTCGATGTGGATGATCGCAATGACATGGTTGACATGACCTACGGGTTGAATTGGGACCTGGCTTTCGAAGGTGCGTTGTCGGGCAAGGCACAGATTCGTCGCCTGGGTGGCGACATGATTGTGCCCGGCGATCCGCCGTTTCCGCTGGGGCTGCGCACGTTGCAAGCCGATATTGCCGCAACGCCCACGTCGGGCGGTGCCAGTCGAATCGACGTTGATCTGAATGTTGAGACCCAAAACATGGGGCAGGCGCAGGTTCAGGTCGAGACACTGCTGCGCGCTACACCCGAGGGCGGCTTTGCCTATAACCCGGATGACGGCACGACGGTGCGTGTTCAGGCGGCCATGGAGAATATCGGTTGGCTGAGCCTGTTTGTTGGTGACGCAACTGAAATCGGGGGTGCGCTGCAGGCCAACCTTACGGCGCGCAGTCGCCCCGGCGGCGAGTGGGCCATGCAGGGGCAGGTGCAGGGTAGCGATATCCGGTTCATTCGTATCGATGATGGCGTGCGCCTGGTTGAGGGTACGCTGGACGGTCATTTCGAGGAAGATCGTTTCGTGCTCGATCGCCTGGAGTTTCCGGCGGTTCGGCGCGCCGTTCCGAAAGAGTGGCGCACAGAGACCTGGACGCGCGAGAATCCGGACGCCCAGGGCGGCAAATTAACCTTGTCGGGATACTGGGACGTTTCGGATTCGGCCGGCCAGGTGGCGGTCGATCTATACCGATATCCCATTTTGCAACGTTCCGACCGGTTTGCGATGGTGACCGGCAAGCTTAATGTCGGCATTCCGTCACCGGCGTTGAACATCGACGGCGAGCTCAACGTTGATGCGGGCTGGATTGACCTGGACATGTTAAGCAGCGTGCCCACCCTGGACAGTGATGTTGTAGTGATTCGACCGGGGCAGGAGCAGGCGGCGTCTTCACCGCTGGATATCACGCTGAATATTTCCATCGACCTCGGGCCGCGGTTTTACATCACGGGTTACGGAGTGGACTCAGGCCTGGTCGGTGAAATGCGCATTGTGATGGCGCCTCAGGGGCGCCCGATGGCCTATGGCGTGTTGCGTACGCGGGGCGGCGCGATTGAGGCGTATGGGCAGCGCCTGCAGTTGCGGCGAGGCACGATTACCTTCCAGGGGCCCATTGCCAGTCCGATATTGAACATCGAGGCCTTGCGAACGGGTGTTGCCGTTGAGGCCGGGGTTCGGGTTTCGGGCACGGCGCGCAAGCCGCAAATTAATCTTATTTCCTATCCCGACGTGGCCGATGTACAGAAACTGTCGTGGTTGCTGCTTGGGCGAGGGCCTGACGACTCCGGCGGCGACGCGGCCTTGCTGTTTTCCGTGGGCACTTCTTTCCTGGGCGACGGCGAGCCGTTTTACAAGAAATTCGGCCTTGATGAGGTCAGCATGCGTTCGGGGGAACTGGGCAGCGTGGGCAGTATTCTTCCGGCGCAAACTGTCGTGCGCGGCCTGGATAGTGGCACCAGTGAAATTGAGCGTCAGTTTGTTGTTGCTGCCAAGCATTTGACCGATGACATTACGCTGAGCCTGGAACAGGCCCTGACGGACACCGGAACCGTGGGCCGGGTCAGTTATCACCTGGCTCGGGGGCTGTCGGCGCAGTTAAGTGCCGGGACGGTAAGCGGGTTGGCGTTGGTTTGGCGTGCCTTTTCGTCCGACTAGCCCGGTATCAGTGATTGATTTGCGCAACATTCGCGGACGCACACCGTAATTTCATACGGGTGTGCTTTCCGCGTATAGTACGGACACTATAAAATAGACCCCCATTCAAAAAGGGAAACACATGTCCATTAAAAGTGATCGCTGGATTCGACGTGTCGCGCAGGAGCAAGGCATGATTGAGCCTTTCGAGCCGGGCCAGGTTCGTAGTGTGAATGGAAACAAAATTGTCAGCTACGGCACCAGCAGTTACGGTTACGATGTGCGGTGCGCCGACGAATTCAAGATTTTTACCAATATCAATTCCACCATTGTCGACCCCAAGGCTTTCGACGAAAAGTCGTTTGTTGATTTTAAAGGCGACGTGTGTATTATCCCGCCCAATTCATTTGCGCTGGCCCGCACGGTTGAGTATTTCCGCATTCCGCGCAGCGTCCTGACGGTGTGTCTGGGCAAAAGCACCTATGCGCGTTGCGGCATTATCGTGAATGTGACGCCCCTGGAGCCCGAATGGGAGGGCCACGTTACACTCGAGTTTTCCAACACAACGCCCCTGCCCGCCAAAGTGTATGCAGGCGAGGGTTGTGCCCAAATGTTGTTTCTTGAAGGTGACGAAGTTTGTGAAACTTCGTATCGTGACCGTGGTGGGAAATACCAGGGTCAGCAAGGTGTTACGCTGCCGCGCGCATAGGAGTTGCCGGATGAAATTCAGA
The DNA here is from genome assembly GCA_002384935.1 of Pusillimonas sp. UBA3987. Lineage (GTDB taxonomy): Bacteria > Pseudomonadota > Gammaproteobacteria > Burkholderiales > Burkholderiaceae_B > Neopusillimonas. The sequence goes on along the minus strand of DGCD01000006.1, from coordinate 107,883 downwards.
TTCCCCATCGTCATTATCGATGAAGACTACCGCTCCGAAAACGCTTCGGGTCTGGGTATTCGCGCACTCGCTACGGCCATTGAGGCTGAAGGGGTGGAAGTGCTGGGGGTCACCAGTTATGGCGATTTAAGTTCCTTTGCCCAGCAGCAAAGCCGCGCCAGTGCATTTATTCTGTCGATCGACGACGAAGAGTTCGATGTCGATTCGCCTGAAGACGTTGCCAATGCCATCAAGAATCTGCGTTCATTCATTGGTGAGCTGCGGTTCCGCAATGAAGATATCCCTATTTATCTTTATGGGGAAACGCGCACGTCGCGGCATATCCCGAATGATATTCTGCGTGAGCTGCATGGCTTCATTCATATGTTTGAAGATACGCCCGAGTTCGTGGCCCGCCATATTATCCGGGAAGCCCGTTCGTACCTCGACGGGCTGGCGCCACCGTTTTTCCGCGAACTGCTGAAGTATGCATCCGATGGCTCGTACTCCTGGCACTGCCCGGGGCACTCGGGCGGGGTGGCGTTTCTGAAAAGCCCCGTGGGGCAAATGTTTCATCAGTTTTTTGGTGAAAACATGCTGCGTGCCGACGTATGTAATGCGGTCGATGAGCTGGGTCAGCTGCTTGACCACACCGGCCCGGTTGCCGAATCCGAGCGCAATGCAGCCCGTATTTTCAACGCCGACCATTGTTTCTTCGTAACCAATGGCACTTCAACGTCGAACAAAATCGTCTGGCATGCCAACGTGGCCAACGACGATATCGTGGTGGTCGATCGCAATTGCCACAAGTCGATTCTGCACGCCATTATCATGACGGGCGCCATTCCGGTGTTCTTGCGCCCTACGCGAAACCATCTGGGCATTATCGGGCCGATTCCGCTGGAAGAGTTCGAGCCGGAGTCAATCCGTGCCAAGATCGAGGCCAATCCGTTCGCGCGTCATGTGAAGAACAAGCGTCCGCGCATTCTGACGATTACGCAAAGCACATACGACGGCGTAAGCTACAACGTGGAAATGATTAAAGAAAAGCTGGGCTCTGAAATTGATACCCTGCATTTTGATGAAGCCTGGATTCCGCACGCTGCCTTTCACGACTACTATAAAGACATGCATGCCATCGGCAAAGATCGTCCGCGCAGTACCGACGCCATGGTGTTTGCCACGCACTCTATTCACAAGTTGCTGGCCGGCTTGTCGCAGGCCTCGCAAATTACCATTCAGGAACCCGAGAATCGCAAGCTTGACCGCAATGTTTTCAACGAAGCGTTTCTCATGCATACCTCTACGTCGCCGCAGTACGCCATTATTGCGTCCTGTGATGTCGCGGCGGCCATGATGGAACCTCCCGGCGGCACTGCCATGGTGGAAGAAAGCATCAGCGAGGCGCTGGAGTTCCGCCGCGCAATGCGCAAGGTGGAATCCGAGTTCGGCAAGAACGATTGGTGGTTCAAGGTGTGGGGCCCCAAACGGCTGGTGTCCGAGGGTATCGGCAGCCGGGACGACTGGATGCTCGAAGCCGACGACGAATGGCATGGATTTGGCCCGCTGGCTGGCGGCTTCAATATGCTGGACCCGATCAAGGCCACAATTGTGACCCCGGGCCTGGATATTTCCGGCACTTTCGCGGAAACGGGGATTCCGGCTGCACTGGTCTCGAAGTATCTGGCCGAACACGGCGTGGTTATCGAGAAAACGGGGCTCTATTCATTTTTCATCATGTTCACCATCGGCATTACCAAAGGCCGCTGGAATACATTGCTGACCGCGCTTCAGCAATTCAAGGATGATTACGATCGCAATCATCCGCTATGGCGCAGTTTGCCCGATTTCTGCCGGGATAATCGCCGCTATGAGCGCATGGGTCTGCGCGATTTGTGTCAGCAGATTCACGAGTCATATCGCGAGTCCGACGTGGCCCGGCTGACAACGGAAATGTATACAAGCGACATGGAGCCGGTGCTCAAGCCATCCGATGCCTATGCCAAGATGGCGCATCGCGAAGTTGAGCGTGTCGCCATCGACGATCTCGACGGTCGGGTAACCGGGGTCTTGTTGACACCGTACCCGCCCGGTATTCCCCTGCTTATTCCCGGCGAGCGGTTCAATAAGCGCATTGTCGATTATTTGCGTTTTGTACGTGAATTCAACGCCCGCTTCCCTGGGTTTGAAACTTATGTGCATGGTTTGGCCGAAGATATCGGCCCCGATAACCAGCCGCGCTACTATGTTGATTGTTTGATCGAAGAGTCGCAGTGACCCCAGTTGTTTTTGATGTTGCTGTCATCGGTGCCGGTGCCGCCGGCATGATGGCGGCGGCGGTTGCCGGACAAAGCGGCCTGAGGGTCGTGCTGCTTGATCATGCGCAGCGCCTGGCGGAGAAAATCCGTATTTCGGGTGGGGGGCGGTGCAATTTCACCAACAAGGACACAACGCCCGCAAGTTTCATTTCCCAGAACCCTTATTTTTGCCGTTCGGCACTGGCCGGCTATTCGGCGCAAGACTTCATCGCACTTGTTAATCAATATGGGATTGGCTGGCATGAAAAGCATCGGGGGCAGTTGTTTTGCGATGACTCCAGCGAGTCGATTATTTCCATGTTGCGCAGCGAATGTGCGAAAGGCGGCGTTGCATGGCGCATGCCCTGCAACGTGCATGAGGTCGGCAAGCAGGAAAGTGTATTTGTCCTGAGTACCGACACCGGCACGGTGCACGCGCAAAACCTGGTGGTGGCAACGGGGGGGTTGGCGATTCCCAAGCTGGGTGCAACTGATTTTGCGTTGAAGCTGGCCAGGCAGTTTGGCTTGAAGGTTGTCGAGCCGCGTCCCGCGCTTGTGCCGTTGTTGTTTGATTCGCAGCAATGGCAGCCTTTTTCGGCTTTAAGCGGCGTGGCGGTGCAGGCAAGGGTCTCTACCGAAGCGGCATCTGTTGGCAAGCCTTCGGCAAAAAAATCTTCAATGCATTTCGATGAGGATTTGCTGTTCACGCACAAGGGTCTGTCGGGGCCGGCTATTCTGCAGATTTCCAGCTACTGGAGCCCGGGCCACCCTATCAGGCTGGACTTGGCGCCGGGGGCCGACATTGAGCGCACCTTGCGGGAAGCAAGGCAGGGAAACCGGCAGCGGTTGTCATCGGTTCTGGCCTCAATCTGGCCCAAACGATTGGCGGAACAGTGGCTAAGGAATACCCCCGACTTACCTGACAACATGGGTGATATGCGGCTGGCCGATGCGCCCAACCCGGTACTGAGCCAATTGGCTCGTCATATTCATGAATGGGCTTTGATCCCTTCCGGGACGGGCGGGTATCGCAAAGCCGAGGTCATGCGTGGCGGGGTGGACACGAATTATCTTGATCAACGCAGCATGCAGTCAAAGTCGGTGGAAGGCTTATATTTTGTGGGCGAGGCAGTCGACGTAACCGGTTGGCTGGGCGGCTACAATTTCCAGTGGGCCTGGTCCTCGGCAGTGGCCTGTGCAAGGGCAATAAAAGCAAAGGAATCGCAATGAATTTACCAAACGATCGCAAATATACAGCGTCACATCAATGGATCAAGCAGGACGGAGATACGTTTCTTGTAGGCATTACCGACCATGCGCAGGCGCAATTGGGCGACCTGATGTTTGTCGGTGAAGTTGAGGAAGGTCGCGCTGTAAAGGCCGGTGATGTGATCGCCGTGGTGGAATCGGTTAAAACGGCGTCCGACATATACGCACCGGTAAGCGGTACGGTGTTGGCCTTCAATAAAGAGCTGGAAACACGCCCCGAAAGTTTGAACGAGGAGCCGTACGAAGCCTGGATCTTGAAACTGAAAGCAGATAATCCTGCCGATCTCGATTCCTTGCTGGACGCTGAGGCTTATTTCGAGTCCACCGACTGATACGTGGCAATTTCGTATTCGTAGCCGTTTTCCTGTACCCGGGGCCTGCGCGCGGTTTCCCGCCATTGCGAGGCTGATAGGGCCGGGAAGAATACGTCGCCGTCGATGTCGGTCATGATTTCCGTGGCGATTATTTCGTTGATGAAAGGTAAGGCCTCGTTGAATATCTGGGCGCCGCCGATAATACAAACGGATTCTTCCCCACTACAGGCGTCAATGGCCTGTTGCACCGATGAAAAGACTTCTGCGCCTTGTGCTTCGTAGTTCGCGTTGCGGCTAACGACAATATTACGCCGCCCCGGCAAGGGGCGTCCTAATGATTCCCATGTCTTGCGTCCCATGATAATGGGCTGACCCATAGTCACTTTCTTGAAGTGGGCCAAATCAGATGGCAGGCGCCACGGCAGCGTATTGTTGCGCCCAATGACCCGGTTCTTCGAGTAGGCGACAACGCATTTGAGGTGGGGGCGGGGCTTGTTCATAAGTGCTGTGTAGAGGGGGTTGGGCGCGCAATCGTTCAAACGGCGACAGGGGCCTTGATATGTGGGTGCGACTGATAGCCTGTTATCTGGAAATCTTCATATTCATAGTCGAACAACGAGGCCGGGCGTCGCAGAATATTCAACTTGGGGTAGGGGAAGGGTTCGCGCGAAAGCTGCTCTTGAACCTGATTGAAATGGTTGTTGTAGATATGGCAGTCACCGCCTGTCCATATAAAGTCACCGACGTCCAGGTCACATTGCTGGGCAATCAAATGGGTCAGCAAGGCGTAGCTGGCAATGTTGAATGGCACGCCTAGGAAAATATCAGCGCTACGTTGATACAGCTGGCACGACAGTTTCCCGTTGGCCACGTAGAACTGGAAAAACGCGTGGCAAGGGGGCAGGGCCATATTGGGAATGTCGCTGACATTCCATGCCGACACAATAAGCCGGCGGGAATCGGGATTGCGTTTTATTTCATCGACCACCTGCGCGAGCTGGTCGATATGGCCGCCATCGGGTTTTGGCCAGGAACGCCATTGCACGCCATAAATAGGCCCCAGGTCGCCGTCGGGCCCGGCCCATTCGTTCCAGATGCTGACACCGCGTTCCTGCAGCCACTTTGCATTGTTGTCTCCGCGCAAAAACCACAGGAGCTCAATGAAAATGCTTTTGGTGTGTAGTTTCTTGGTTGTAACCAGCGGGAAACCCTTGGCCAGGTCGAAGCGCATCTGATAGCCGAAAACCGAACGCGTGCCCGTACCGGTGCGATCGGTTTTCAGCGTGCCGTTTTCGTAAACGTGGCGCATAAAATCTTCGTACTGTTGCATGGCGTATTACTGTGACGAGGTTTCAGGATCGGTTTGGTCCAGCACGGTGACTGAATGGGTCAGTTCGGCGGTGTGGGCCAGAATGGCCGAGGCCGAACAATACTTTTCATGTGATAACCGTACGGCTCTTTCTACGGCTGCTTGTGGCAGGCTGCGCCCGCTGACGGCGAAATCGAAATGAATTCGGGTGAACACTTTCGGGTCGGTCTCGGCCCGTTCCGCCGAAAGTTTGACGCGACATCCGGTTACCGCATGCCGGCCGCGCTTTAGAATGAGCACCACATCGTAGGCGGCACAGCCGCCGGCACCGGTTAGCATCATTTCCATGGGGCGCGGTGCAAAATTATTGCCACCGCCTTCCGGTGCGCCGTCCATCGCGGCGACATGGCCACTTCCTGTGCGGGCCACAAACAGCATTCCGTCCGGGCCACCCCAGTCGATTGTGCATTCCATTGTGTTTGACACCTATGATTTGGCCCCTGGAGGGGGCGTAAAACGTAAAAGAAAGATAGTAAAGCATAACGCTGACGCAAACAGCGCAACTCGTTGTACCATTTTCATATTGATTGTTGTGCGCATCACCCCGTTAATGCAGGGGGCGCCTATTTGTTAGGATGATTATATGCAGGCAGGACAAAACTTTCCCCGTCATTTCAGCCCGGTCGACAAAGGCTTGATTGAGCTGGGCAAAGCCTTCGAGGTATTGAGTGGTGTGGCACATGCCGTGCGGCCCAATCCGGCAGGCTCGCCCAAGCCAGACGAAACGCCGCTTGCTGAGGCCGACCGTCGCCATGCCGCCGGTTTGATGCGGGTTAACCATGTGGGCGAGGTCTGTGCCCAGGCGCTGTATCGCGGGCAAGCCTATTTTTGTCGCGATGCATCAACCCAGGCTGTGCTGCACGCGGCGGCTCAGGAAGAGATCGACCATTTAGCCTGGTGCAACGATCGCCTGACCCAGTTGAACAGTCATCGCAGTTATCTCAACCCGTTGTGGTATGTGGGCTCTTTTACGCTGGGCGCACTGGCCAGCCGTGCCGGCACGGCATCAAACCTGGGGTTCATGGCCGAAACCGAGTCCCAGGTCGAGCAACATTTGAATCGTCATTTGAAAACCTTGCCGGCAGATGACAGTCGTTCGCGCGCTATTGTTGAACAAATGCGCCAGGATGAAATTGCGCATCGCCACAAGGCGGAGGCGGCGGGCGCACGGAAATTGCCTTTGCCTTTCCGGTGCGCCATGAAAATCATGTCTAAAGTGATGACAACGACAGCCTATCGCTTTTGATTCAGCACTCAAGTTGAAACAAATTGTATTTTGTATGTGTGCTGAATATTGACCTGGGATTAACCCTAGGTTAAACTTCGCTTGTAGTTAAGAAGAGCTTTGTCTTTGAAGCCAGAAATGTTGTAAAAAAGTTGTAGGACAAAAAATATCTTGCATCGCAGCATTTTTTCAAATACAATTTGCTTATCGGATGTCGAAACGTAATAAAGAAGGGTTTTCCCCACGCAATTACGCAGGCTCAGGCAAAAAGTCTTTGTAGCCCGGCATGCCAAGGTTGTCTCCTCCACCCTCCTCCTTTGGTGGATTTAGCCCGAGATCTCTGATCTCGGGCTTTTTTTTATGCCCAGCTCAGGGCTAACCCCTATTTTTGTGATGTTTTGATGTAACATTTCTCGTTGCATCTGCTTGCACGTAGCAAGGTAGCGCCAGCAAACTCACTTCATAATGTAATCAATTTCATCACGCATGGTAATAATGTGACCAATCCTCAAACTTGGGACACCGTAACCTGGCTCTATATCTGTATTGTCGCGTTCATGGTCGGCGGGCTGATCGTTGCCTCGGAACGGTGGCATGGCAAACTGACGGGCGATGTCGATTTCAAAAAGCCGCAGGCGTCACATAGCCGCTCAACGCCGCGCGTGGGTGGTCTGGCGGTTGTTGCAGGCAGTTTGGCGGGGTTGCTTGTGCTGGGGCCCAGCAATATGACACTGACCTGGCTGTGGCCGGTATTGTTCATCGCGGCCATGCCTGTTTTTGTTGCGGGTCTGCTTGAAGACATTACGAAAGACGTCGGTGCCAGCAAGCGCCTGCTGGCGGCTTTTTTGTCGGCTGCGATCGCCTGGTGGCTCATAGGTGGTGTTTCACGCGTTGGAATACCCAGTATCGATTGGCTATTGGCCTGGTGGCCGGTTTCGCTGGTGTTTACGATGCTGGCCGTTGGCGGCTGTACGCACGCGCTGAATATTGTCGACGGCATGAACGGGTTGGCCGGTATGGTGGCCACCTTGATGGCCGTTTCCATTGGCTTGGTGGCACTGCAGGTACAGGATATTCCCATCTTTTTGATTTCAGCCGCGCTGGCGTCGGCCACCTTGGGTTTTCTGGTTTGGAATTTCCCATTTGGCCGCGTATTTCTGGGCGATGGCGGGGCCTATTTCCTGGGGTTTATGCTGGCGGAACTGGCTGTACAACTGGTGGTCAGGAACCCCGGCGTGTCGCCATTTTATGCGCTTGCCGCGTTGTTCTATCCGGTATTTGAAACGCTGTTTTCCATTTGGCGTCGCCGTTTCAAGCGCGGCACCCCCATTGATCAACCCGACGCACTACATCTACACCAGTTGGTATTCCGACGTTTAGTGCGGGTGACGTTCAGTCGAGACAGCCGGCATGCCGTTCCGGCGCTTTGCAACGCCCTGGCCTCGCCGTATTTGTGGGTTTTGACGTTAATCGGCCTGGTTCCGGCCACGATCTGGTGGGACAGCACGCTGATGTTATGCATCAGCCTGTTGGTGTTTTCTTTGGTATATATCTGGCTGTATTCGCGCCTGGTGTCCTGGCGCGGGCCGTCCTGGCTGCTGTTGCCGTCAATTGGCAAAACGAAAAAGCCTGAATAAACAAAATCAAATTTTTTTGTGCTTGCACAAAGAAGGGGAATAACTTGCAGATTGAAGATGTGAAGTTGGCGGTGGTTGGCCTGGGATATGTTGGTTTGCCCCTGGCTGTTGAATTTGGCAAAAAGCGCCCGGTGCTGGGGTTTGACATTAATGCGCGTCGTATTGCCGAGCTTGAGCAAGGCAAAGACCATACCCGGGAAGTTGAGCCCGAGGAGCTGGCGCAGGCATCGTATTTAAGCTTTACGCATACGGCGGCAGAGCTGGCCCAGGCGAATGTATTCATTGTGACGGTACCCACGCCAATCGATGATTTCAAACAACCCGACCTGTCGCCATTGGTGCGGGCCAGTGAAACCATTGGCCGGGTACTCAAGCGGGGCGATATTGTGGTTTACGAGTCAACTGTTTACCCCGGTGCAACCGAGGAAGACTGTGTGCCCGTGCTTGAGCGTGTATCCGGGTTGAAATTCAATGAAGACTTTTATGCCGGCTATAGCCCCGAGCGCATTAATCCCGGCGACAAGCAGCATCGTGTTTCAACGATTAAGAAAGTAACCTCGGGTTCGACGCCGGAAGTGGCCGAACTGGTTGATGCGCTTTATCGTGAAGTGATTGTGGCGGGTACCCACAAGGCTTCGTCCATTCGCGTTGCCGAGGCAGCCAAAGTCATCGAGAACACCCAGCGCGACGTCAACATTGCGTTAATTAACGAACTGGCGTTGATTTTCAACAGAATGGGCATTGACACACAGGCTGTGCTTGAAGCTGCCGGAACCAAATGGAATTTTTTGCCGTTCCGGCCCGGCCTGGTCGGCGGGCATTGCATTGGTGTTGATCCGTACTACCTTACGCACAAGGCGCAAGCCATTGGCTATCATCCAGAAATCATTCTGGCCGGGCGTCGCTTGAACGACTCAATGGGCGGTTATGTTGCGTCTCAGGTCATCAAGGCAATGACCAAGCACCGTATACAGGTTCAGGATTCCCGCATTCTCGTTATGGGCCTGGCGTTCAAGGAAAACTGCCCCGATTTGCGCAACACCCGTATTGTCGATATCGTGAATGAGCTGAACGAGTACAGTACCCAGGTCGACGTCTATGACCCGTGGGTCGATGCCGACGAGGCTCAGGAAGAGTACGGCATTACCCCTGTACAGCAGCCCAAGCCGGGTGCCTACGATGCAATTGTGCTGGCAGTGGCTCACAATGAGTTCGTGCAAATGGGTGTCGACAAAATCCGGGCGCTCGGTAAAACGCCCCATGTCTTGTATGACCTGAAATACGTATTGACGGCGGAAGAATCCGATTTGCGTTTATAAAGGCAGGCAGACGATGATGAGTGAACGCTATCAATCCGTGGTAAAGCAGTTTCAGCAAGCGCCGGGTGTCTGGCTGGTAACCGGGTGCGCCGGGTTTATTGGTTCGAACCTGCTCGAGGCATTGTTGAAAATGGGGCAGCAGGTTGTCGGTTTGGACAACTTTGCAACGGGCTTCCGGCACAACCTGGATGAAGTACATCGGAATGTTGGCGACGAGGCCTGGCAACGTTTTCGATTTATCGAGGGCGATATTCGTGATCCGGCGCATTGCGAAGCGGCTGTGCAAGGGGTTGATTACGTGTTGCATCAGGCGGCGCTGGGCTCGGTGCCGCGTTCCCTGAATGATCCGGCCACCACGAATGCAGTCAACATCAGCGGTTTTCTGAATATGCTGATTGCCGCGCGTGATGCAAAAGTGAAGTCTTTCGTGTATGCCGCTTCCAGCTCAACGTATGGCGATCACGAGGCGTTGCCAAAGATCGAGGAGCGGATAGGCCAGCCGCTTTCGCCCTATGCCGTTACCAAATACGTGAATGAGCTTTACGCCAGTGTGTTTGCGCGGTCATATGGTTTTAACAGCGTTGGTTTGCGTTATTTCAATGTTTTTGGTCCCCGCCAAACACCCGATGGCGCTTATGCGGCGGTGATACCGCGTTGGATTGGCGCGATGATTCGTAATGAAACCGTCAAAATAAACGGGGACGGCGAAACCAGTCGGGATTTTTGCTTTATTGAAAATGTCGTGCAAATGAACGTGCTTGCCGCGGCGGCGTCGGGCGATGCAGTGAATCAGGTTTATAACGTGGCTTTTAACGCGCGTACCAGTTTGAACCAGTTGTTCGATTATCTCGTGTCGACGCTGGCCGGGAACGGCGTTTCATATGAACTTCGCCCTGATTATGTTGATTTCAGGGCGGGCGATGTGCGCCATTCACAGGCCGATATCGCCAAAGCGCGGCGTTTGCTGGGCTATGAGCCGCAATTCAGCATTATTCAGGGGCTTGAAAAAGCCATGCCTTGGTACATACAGTTTTTAAGTTAATTTGAAAATCATTCGCGATCGCCTGACCCGCCTGGGATCCGACCACAAGCGCATTGCGCGGGGTGCCATGCGGGTCGCCTTCTTTTTGTTGCTGGGCAAGTTTGTGGGTGCCTTCAAGGAAATGGCCGTAGCGTATCGCTACGGGATTTCCGAAGTCGTTGACGCTTATCAGTTCACCTTGACGATGGCGGGCTGGCTGCCGGTGACCGCGATTGGCGTGCTTTCGGTGGTGTTGATCCCCGTTCTGGTCAAGTTAAAGCGTCAGGAACCCGCAGCGCGCGAACGGTTTGTACAGGAATTGCTTGGTGTCACGCTGGCCGTGGGGGCATTGCTGGCAGTGGGTTTGTATTTTGCCTGGCCCTGGGTGCTGACGTGGGTTGGTGCCGATTTAACGGCGGATACCCGGGCAATGAGTCAGGAGCTTATGCTGGCGTTCGCGCCGGTGGCCCTGTTGACTTTGGTGGCTGGTGTCAGCTCGGCCCGGCTGCGGGCACACGAGCGGCATATCAATACGTTGCTCGACAGCATTCCGGCGCTGCTTATCCTGGTCTGGGTCATGCTGGCGGCAACGGCGGCCGATGTGGGCCCTTTGCTTTGGGGGACTTTGGTTGGCTACATGATCCAGTCGGCATGGCTGCTGTGGTTGGCATCGCGCGCAGATAACGTCAGTGTCAGACCGCGACTGGGTTTTCAATCGCCTTACTGGCCTCAGTTGATGGCTGCCGCGGGCATTATGCTGGTGGGGCAGGTTGCCATGAGCGTGGTGGGGCCGCTCGATCAATATACGGCGGCCGAGCTGGGGCGCAATGCCAACGCCACGCTTGGCTACGCCAACCGCATTCTTGCCTTGCTTTTGGGGTTGGGGGCGGTTTCGGTTGGCCGCGCCGCCTTGCCGGTGCTGTCGGATATTTACAGCCGGGGCGATTTCGCGCATGGCCGTCGCATGGCGTTGAAATGGTCTGCCCTTATGGTGGGCATGGGTATGGTAGCCGCGCTGGTTGGCTGGCTGCTTGCGCCGTGGGGTGTGAGTGTGCTGTTTGAACGCGGAGCGTTCACCGAGCAAGACACCATGAGAGTCGCCGGGGTATTTCGCTGGGGCCTGTTGCAGATGCCTTTTTATTTTGGCGTTCTGGTCTTGGTTCAATTGTTGGCAAGCCAGAATCGCTACCGCATTATGGCGGCGATTGCATTAGGGAACTTCGGGCTTAAGGCATTGCTCAATCCGGTGCTTGGGGCTGCAATGGGATTGCAGGGGGTGATGCTGGCAACGGCGTGTATGTATGCATTGTCTTATGGCTGTTATGTTCTGGCGGCGTTGAAATCGGTTTCAAGCGAAGCGCCGTCCGGCCCTGCGTAATAATCGTATTCAGAAGGAATTGGTGTGGTTAGGTTCAAGCGGTCCCCGCATTTGATGATCGTGATTCACTCTCTGCATGGCGGTGGGGCTGAACGCGTCACTGTCGACTTAAGTGAGTATTGGCGTGCGCGTGGATATGAGGTAACCGTGGTGACCCAGGCCGGGCCCGAACAAGACGCCTACACCCTGCCTGCCGACGTGAGCCGGGAAGTGCTGGGGACAGCGGGGGCCAGTGGTAACAAGGTAAGCGCGCTTTATTCGAATTTGCGGCGGCTGTGGCGTTTGCGCCGCCTGATTCGGCGTTATCAGCCCACGATTGTGCTGGGCATGATGACTACGTCTTCTGTCTTGGCGATATTGGCCGCCCGGGGGCTGGCCTGCCGGGTTATTGCAACCGAGCATACGCATCCGCCGTTTCAAAACTTGCCGTCGGTGTGGCGGAAAATGCGTCGAAAAGCGTATCCTCAAGCATATAAGGTCGTGGCCTTAACATCTGATACTGCGCGATGGGTCAAGGAAAATATCAGCGGCAGCAATGTGTGTGTCATACCCAATGCGGTCGCCTGGCCGCTTGCGCAAACGGATCCGGTTGTCGAGCCGCCTGAGCGGGGTGCGCGCAAGCGCTTGCTGGCAGTGGGGCGTTTGCATGCGCATAAGGGTTTCGATCTGTTGCTGACCGCATTTGCATCGATCAAGTCCTATTTTCCCGATTGGGATCTCGTTATCCTGGGTGAGGGGCCCGATCGAGAGAAGCTGGAGGCGCAAGCGCTGCAACAGGGCCTGAGCGACCGGGTATCCATGCCGGGCAGGGTGGGTAACGTGGGGCAGTGGTATCAATCCTCCGATCTCTATGTTCTCAGTTCGCGCGTAGAAGGTTTGTCGAACACCTTGCTCGAATCAATGGCAAGCGGCCTGCCGGTTGTGGCTTTTGATTGCGATACAGGGCCGCGCGAGATTGTGCGCCATGGCATAGATGGGGCACTGGTTCGCCCGGTGGAGGATGTCGATGCGCTGGCTGCGCATCTGTCCGATCTGATGGCGCATCCCGACAAGCGCAGGGCATTGGCCATGCGTGCGGTCGATGTACGCGATCGATTCTCGTCGGCCAGGGTCATGGCCTTGTGGCGGCAGGTTTTTGAGGGGGATAGCACCCCGGAGCAGAACAAAGGAAATAGTGCATGTGCGGAATCGTAGGAATTTGGGGTAGTACGCCCGACAAGATGGCAGTATTGGCGCGCAGTCGTGCCGCGATGCGCCATAGAGGGCCAGATGACGAGGGTTTCTGGGAAGATGCCGAAAATGATTTGGGCCTGGCGCACGTGCGCCTGTCGGTTCTGGACGTTTCGAGTGCGGGGCACCAGCCGATGGTCTCTGCCTGTGGGCGCTATGTACTCGTCCTTAACGGCGAAATCTATAATCACCTGGCACTGCGAGAGTTGCTGGCGGTTCAGGGGCAGGCGCCCGACTGGCGTGGGCACTCCGACACTGAAACCTTATTGGCCGCGATGGTTGCATGGGGCCTGGAGGCCACGCTGAAATCGGCCGTCGGGATGTTTGCACTGGCGCTTTGGGACCGCAGCGAGCGGGCGCTTTGTCTGGCCCGTGACCGGATGGGGGAAAAGCCGCTTTACTATGGGTTTTCCGATTCAACGTTGTTTTTTGCATCGGAGTTGAAAGCCTTGCATGCCATTCCCGGTGTCGATTGGACAATCAGCCGCGATGCGGTTGCGTTGATGATGCGGCACAACTATATTCCGGCACCCCATTCCATTCATCGGAATGTGCGCAAATTAATGCCGGGTACTTATGTGCGCTATACGCCAGACACCCTTCGAGATCAGTTTGACCAGCAGCCGCTGACATACTGGTCTGCCTGCGAAGTGGCGCTCGAGAGTGTGAAGCAGCCCCTTGCGTTTAACCGTGACGAAGACGCGCTGGATGCCTTGGATACCGTGCTCGCCACATCGATTCGGGGGCAGATGATGGCCGATGTGCCGCTAGGCGCGTTCCTGTCTGGCGGGATCGATTCTTCGCTTGTCGTGGCGATGATGCAATCGCAATGCGCGGACCCGGTCAATACTTTTTCCATTGGTTTTAATGAGCCGCGTTTCAATGAGGCCGAGCACGCTCGTGCTGTTGCAGCGCATCTGGGAACCCGGCATACCGAGTTGTATGTATCGGCGCATGATGCCATGTCGGTGTTGCCGGCGCTGTCGGAAATTTACGATGAACCGTTTGCCGATGCCTCACAGATTCCCACAACCCTGTTAATGCGCCTGGCGCGCCAACACGTTACGGTGTCGCTGTCTGGCGATGGGGGCGACGAGCTGTTCGGGGGATACAGCCGGTATCAGCGGGCGATGTCGTGGTGGTCTCGCAGGTCAACGCTGCCCAATTCGCTAAGCCAGGCGGCGGGTCGTGTTTCAGGTGGTGCAGCGCGCTGGCTGCCTGGGGCGCGCAGATCGCAACGCCTGGCGAAGTTGGGCCAGATTCTGACCGCGTCGGGGGCGGGGCCTTTCTATCAGCAGTTTGTGTCGTATCAGGGTGATCCCGCTTCATTTGTTTTGGGTGCAAGCCTGCCTCCCACGCCGTTCGACAAAGTAACCGACCTTGCGTTTTTTGATCACATCACCTGGCTCGATGCCGTAACGTATTTACCCGACGATATTCTGGTTAAAGTCGATCGGGCCGCCATGGCGGCCAGCCTGGAAACGCGGGTGCCGATGCTGGATCACCGGGTTTATACGTTTGCCCGGCGTTTGCCGTATCAGTACAAGGTTCGCGATGGACAGGGGAAATGGCTGCTACGCCAATTGCTGCATCGTTATGTTCCGCCTGCGTTGGTAGACCGGCCCAAGAAAGGTTTCAGCGTGCCGTTGGGTGAATGGTTGCGCGAACCATTGAAGGAATGGGCATCTGCGTTGCTGGATCCGGCACAGCTCAGGCACGATGGCCTGTTCGACGCCGATCGTGTCCAGCAGGAGTGGAAGCGGCACCTGTCCGGACGTGAAGACCGCAGCGGTCAATTATGGGGGATTCTGATGACGCAGGCCTGGCTGGCTCATTATCGCGACAAAGGTTTGAACGGTCTGTGATGAATATTCTGTTTTTTGTCAGTTCGTTGAATGCGGGCGGGGCCGAACGGGTCGCCGTGACGCTGGCCAACGCCTGGGCAGGGCAAGGTCACCGGGTCACGCTTGTGCCCACTTATCGGCAGAAATCAGAAAGTTTTTATGATATTGACCCCATGGTCCAGGTTCATTGGTTGTCGGATACGATTGCGGCATCGGTGTTTTATCGGCGGGCACGATATGTTGGCAAGCTCTTGGCGTTGCGAAAGATGATCCGCTGCGAGCAGCCGGATGTCGTGGTGTCTTTTCTTACTAACGTCAATGTCAATGTGCTGGCGGCATCCATTGGTCTGGACGCGCCGGTTGTCGTATGCGAGAGAACCAACCCGTGGGTCAGTCGTCATAGCCGGGGCGTATTGGATGCGCTGCGAAAAATACTGTATCCGCGTGCTGCGGCGGTTTGTGTGCAAACATCGGCTGCGGCGGCTTATTTCCGGAAGCGGCTCAATACCCAAAGTTCGTCTTTGTTTATTATCCCCAATCCCTTGCCTGAGAGTCTGAGTCAGGGGCCGCGCTCATCATTAAGCGCCGACGAAATGGGGCGTTACCGGCTGGTGGCATTGGGGCGTTTGGTGCCCGAGAAACAGTTTTCACATCTGGTACGCGCCTTTGCCGGGCTGGCCAAGCATTTTCCGGATTGGGATTTGTGGATATATGGCGAGGGGCCGGAGCGCGCGCAACTTGAGTCTTTGATTCGGCAATTCGAGTTGAACCAGCGCATCTTCCTGCCCGGCACGACGGCTGATCCATGGCATGTTCTAAGGGAAAGCAGTTTGTTCGCCATGACGTCTGCCGTCGAGGGGTTCCCCAATGTGTTGCTCGAGGCCATGGGCTGCGGCTTGCCCTGCATTGCTTATGATTGCCCAAGCGGGCCTGCAGACCTCATGGAAGCCGGGCGTGCAGGTGTATTGGTTCCGTTGAATGATGAACAAGCGTATGCGTCTGCTCTGGGGGCTTTAATGGCTAATCCGGGCACTCGTCGGCAGTTGGGTCAATTGGGCTCGCAACGGGTGTTGCAGCGATTCAGCCTGCCGGTTGTGTTGACGCAGTGGAAACAAATGTTTGCCAAGGCAGGAGTGCGCCATGACTAATTCACCCCGATTGCATATTGTTCATATTATCGGCGGGCTGGGGCAGGGTGGCGCCGAAACCGTCATGTATCGTTTGCTGGCGCAACCAACTTCCCGGTTTGATCACACCGTGATCTCCCTGACCGATATGGGTGTGTTCGGGCCGCGTCTTGAACAGGCAAATATCAAAGTCATCAGTCTGGGCATGTCGGGCCGTTTGTCGTGGCGCGCATTGAAAGCGCTGCACCGCCATTTGAAGCACCTGCGCCCGGATGTTGTTCAAACGTGGATGTACTATGCCGACTTTATTGGTGGTGTGGTGGCCCGGCTGGCGGGCATCCGCAATGTTGTATGGGGTATCCGGAACTCCGGTGCTCACCTGGAGCGAACCAGTCGGGCCGTACGATTGTCGGCCTGGCTATGCGCGCGCTTGTCCGGCTTGGTCCCGGCGGCCATTGTGGCATGTGCCAATGATGCAGCCCGGCGTCATCAGGATAAAGGGTATTCGGCGTCGAAAATGCAAGTCATTCCGAATGGATACGACATGGCGCGATGGTCGTCGGACGCCGCCACCCGCATCAAGCTTCGAGCCCAGTTGGGCATTTCGCTTAATACCCCGCTGCTGGGGGCAGTGGCGCGGTGGCATCCGTTGAAGGATCATGAGAATCTCATTGAAGCGTTTTCCAGGCTGGTGCAGGAGCATCCACAGGCCCGGCTGGCCCTTGTAGGCGACGGAATGGATTCAGGCAATGACGAGTTGATGGCGTTGCTGCGGCAACACGGCGTCCAGAGTCATGTCTTTCTGCTGGGGCGCCGTGACGATATCCCCGCCGTGATGAATGCATTGGATATCCACGTTTTGTCCAGTTGCGCGGAAGGATTTCCGAATGTGGTGGCCGAGGCCATGGCAGTGGGGGTGGCCAATGTGGTGACCAATGTGGGGGATGCGGCATACATTCTGGATGAGTTCGGCTGGGTTGTGCCGCCTCGCGACCCGACCGCGCTTGCTCATTCTTTGGGCGATGCAGTTTGCGCCCTGGGTACGCCCTCGATGGCAGTGCGTTTGCAGAAAGGGCGCGAGCGCGTACAGAAAAACTTCAGTCTTGGCGCCATGGTGTCGCGGTATGAGGCGCTATGGACGAAGCTGGCGGGTGGCCGTCGCCTGCTTATGGTCGTTAATAATCCGGCATTTGTTGTGTCACATCGCTTGCCGATTATTCAGGCGGCGCGCAAAGCCGGCTACGATGTTCACCTGGCCACAATGGACGGGCCCGCGGTGGCCACGTTAACAGCCCTGGGTTTCACGCATCACGTTGTGCCTATGAACCGCAGCGGACGCAATCCCGTCAAAGAGATTTATACAATTTATTCCCTGTGGCGCCTGTTTCGTCGTTTGCGGCCTGCCATTGTGCATACCGTTACGATCAAGCCGGTTCTGTATGGCGGTATTGCAGCGCGTCTTGCCCGGGTACCGGGCGTGGTAGCGGCCATTTCGGGGCTGGGTTTTGTTTTTACCGGTGCCGGCTTGAAGGCGCGATCATTGCGTATTGTTGCCACCCTGCTGTACAGGGTCGCCCTGGGGCACGCCAACAGCCGAGTTGTCTTTCAGAATCCGGACGACAGCCGTTTATTGCAGAAATTCGGTGCCATTCGTGAATCGCAAGTGGTCATGATTCGCGGTTCGGGCGTTGATATGCAGGCCTGGCCAATTGAACGGGAACCTGAGGGGCCGCCCGTTGCGCTGATGGTGGCGCGCCTGCTCAAGGACAAAGGCGTTCACGAGTTCGTGCAGGCGGCGCGGCTGTCTCAAGGCCATGCAACGGGCTTGCAGTGGAAGATCGCGGGCAGCCTTGATCCGGGCAACCCCGCAAGCGTCGAGGCTGAAACACTGGCTCAGTGGCGCGAAGAGGGCCTGGTGACTTTTCTGGGCGAGTGTGACGATATTGCAAAGCAATATGCGCAGTCGCATATTGCCGTGCTTGCCTCGTATCGTGAAGGGCTGCCCAAGTCGCTGATTGAGGCGGCAGCGTCGGGGCGGGCCGTTGTCACAACCAACGTTCCAGGTTGCCGCGATGCGATTGTGCCGGATGAAACCGGGCTTTTGGTGCCGGTACGGGATGCGGCCGCGCTAGCCGCTGCGGTGCAAAGGCTGGCCGCCGACAACGCGTTACGCCACGCCATGGGCCAGGCAGGCCGGCGATTCGCCGAGCGGGTATTCGATATTCGCGAGGTGCAGCGTCTTCATCTGGAAACATATGCTGCGCTGCTTGCGCGAAAGCAGCGCGTGGCGCCCAAACGCATTGAGCCCCGACTGCCTGACTAGAAGCCGAAAAAACCGAAAAACTTAGAACGGCAGTTGTGCGTCAGGTGCCAGGCTTTGCAGCTCGTGGCGAAATTGCGCCTGTATGCGGGCCAGCGCCTGTTCGTTGTCGCCTTCAAAGCGCAACACCACAACAGGCGTTGTGTTTGACGCCCTGGCCAGGCCGAAGCCGTCTTGATACTCGGCCCGAACGCCGTCAATTTTGATGACGTCGGTTGCGCCGGCAAATTGGCCTTGGGCTTGTAATTTTGCAATCAGGGCATGCGGCTGGCCTTCCTGCATGTGCAGTTTCAGTTCAGGTGTTGATACGCCTTTGGGCAGCGCTTCAAGCACTTCGGACGGGTTTTGCGATGCAGAAACAATTTCCAGTAAGCGGGCACCTGTATACAGTCCGTCGTCAAAGCCGAACCAGCGCTCTTTGAAGAACGTGTGACCGCTCATTTCTCCTGCCAGCGGTGCGCCAGTTTCCTGCAGCTTTGCTTTAATCATCGAGTGTCCTGTTTGCCACATCAGCGGCGTGCCACCGGCATCTTGTATTGCCTGGCCGACATGGCGGCTGCACTTGACGTCGAAAATAATGGTGGCCCCGGGTACGCGGGACAGAACGTCGCGGGCGTACAAAATAAGCTGACGATCAGGCCAGATTATTTCCCCCGATTTGGTCACCACGCCTAAACGATCGGCGTCTCCGTCGAAGGCCAGGCCCAATTCGCAATCGGTGTTTTGCACGGTATGGATCAGGTCTTGCAGGTTGTCTGGGTCGGCAGGATCGGGGTGATGATTGGGAAACCGGCCGTCGACCTCGCAGAAAAGCTCGACCACTTCGCACCCCAAAGCGCGAAACAAGGTGCCGGCAGCGATTCCGCCTACGCCGTTGCCGCAGTCGATGGCGATTTTCATGCCGCGTTTAAGCTTGATGTCGCCGACGATGCGGCCAACGTAGTCGGCAAGGGGCGCGTAAGCTTGTGTTTTGCCTTTTTGCCCTTGGGGCACGGCGTTTGGGGTTCCATGGGCCTGGGCCGCCTGCATCAGGCTTTTCAACGTTTGTACCTGCTCACCGAACAGCGTTTTGCCCGCCATCATCATTTTGAAGCCGTTGTAATTTGAAGGGTTGTGGCTGCCTGTAATGGCCACGCCTGATCCGGTTTTCAAAGTATGTGCGGCAAAATAGACGAGGGGTGTCGGTACGCAGCCTAAATCAACGGTGTTGATGCCGGAATCGGTCAGGCCCTCTTGCAGGGCCTTGCTTAATGCCGGGCTGCTCAGGCGTCCGTCGTAGCCGACAACCAGTGTGTTAACTTTGGCGTCCTGCGCCATTTTCGCCAAGGCAACGCCAAGTGCGTAGGCAAACTGTTCATGAATTTGTTCTGGTACGGTGCCGCGGATATCGTAGGCTTTGAAAACGGCGTCGGAAATAGGCATGGAGGCGAGTTCTGATTAATTGGTGAAAATGTTGTAGTGTATTGTCGCAGGCAATTATGTCACAGGCCTGATATCTTCAAAATCAGGAATATTATTCATGGATCAGTTAAATGAATTAACCGCTTTGGTGGGGGCCGCCAATGTCATTACCGACGACGACGCGCAAGGCTACCTGACCGACTGGCGAGGCCGTTATTCCGGTCGGGCGCTGGCGGTTGTGCGCCCGGGTTCCACCCAGGAAGTGGCCGACGTGGTGAAATGGTGCGCGCAGCAACAGGTGCCGATCGTTCCACAAGGCGGCAATACCAGTTTATGTGGTGCTGCCACGCCGGACGACACCGGGCGCGCGATCGTGCTGTCGCTGGGGCGGTTGAACTCGGTACGCGAAATCGATACCGACAACGACACGATGGTGGTTGAGGCCGGCTGCATTCTGCAAACCGTTCAACAGGCGGCCCGCGATGTCGATCGCCTGTTTCCCCTGTCTTTGGCGGCCGAGGGCAGTTGTACGATCGGGGGTAATTTAGCCTGCAATGCGGGGGGAACCCAGGTGTTGCGATACGGTAATGCCCGTGATTTGGTGCTGGGTCTGGAAGTGGTTACGGCGCAAGGCGAAATATGGCATGGCTTGCGTGGTTTGCGTAAAGATAATACTGGCTACGACTTGCGTGATCTGTTTATTGGCAGTGAGGGCACCCTTGGCATTATTACGGCAGCCACACTGAAGTTGTTTCCTTTGCCTGTTGCGCAATGCACGGCGTTGGTCGGATTGCAAAGTGTCGAGGCAGCAGTTGGCTTGTTGTCGATCGCGCGCAAGGGTTTTGGCCCGACGCTAACCGGTTTTGAACTGATTGCCGGCAACTGTTTGCAGTTGGTCACGCATCATTTCCCTCAGCAAAGAATGCCTTTTGAGGGGCCTTCCGCACAGTTGCCCTGGTATGCCTTGCTTGAGCTGTCAGACAGCGAAAGTGCCGATCACGCGCGCGAACGGTTCGAAACCGTGATTGGGGACGCAATTGAGGCAGAAGTGGTGATCGACGCGGTGATTGCCGAGAATATTTCGCAAAGCAAGGCCTTGTGGCATTTGCGTGAAAGTATTCCCCTGGCGGAAAAAGAACAGGGCAAAAGCATCAAGCACGATGTGTCGGTTCCGGTATCGTCAATGGCCGACTTCGTGCGCACGACCAACGAAGCCATTCAAACGCGCTTCCCCGGGCTGGAACATGTGATCTTTGGCCATTTGGGCGACGGCAACCTGCATTACAACATTGCGCGTGGCACTGCGTTTTCCGAAGATGATTTGCTGGCGCAGCAAGAGGTTGTTTACGATATCGTGCACCGCAGTGTGCATCACTATCATGGCTCTATCAGTGCCGAACACGGCGTCGGACAACTAAAGCACGATTTGCTCGACCAGTTCAAAGATCCGGTGGAAATGAAACTGATGCGTATGCTCAAGCAAACGCTAGATCCGCATGGCATCATGAATCCCGGCAAGGTCGTGACACCGTCGGCCGGATAAATTCACTTGTTGTCTCGCCACTTGCCACTCGCACCTGCGCCCGCATTACTTTGACTGGCATTTGGGGCAGTAGTAGGTGGCGCGCTGGCCCTGGATGATTTTTTTGATGGGGGTCTGGCAAACACGACATGGCTGTCTTGCGCGGTTATACACAGCGGCATGGATATCGAAATAGCTGCCTGGTGTGCCTGTTGCGTTTACATAGTCGCGCAAGGTGCTGCCACCTGAGTGAAGGGCGTCCGACAATGTGCTTAAAACTGCCTCGTGCAATCGCGCACAACGTTGCAACGACAAGCGGCCGGCCGCGATTTTCGGGTTGATGCGTGCGCGGAACAAGGCTTCCGAGGCGTAAATGTTCCCCACGCCCACGACAACGTCGCCGGCCAGCAGAGCCGTTTTTATTGCCTGCTTTCTGTTTTTAAAAGCGTTATGCAGCGTTTTTTCTGTAAAACCCGGGTCAAACGGTTCCATGCCTAACTTGACCAGAAGCGGGTGGGTTTGCACAGGACCGCTTCCATGGTCATGCCAAAGCACGGCGCCAAAGCGTCGGGGGTCATGCAAAAGAAAGCGCGCGTCATCAAAAAGCCATTCAATATGGTCGTGCTTGCGTTTTGTTTCGTCTGGAAGTGCGCGCCGCAGCGAGCCCGACATGCCCAAGTGAACCAGCATGGTGCCGTTGTCGAAACCAATCAACAGGTATTTGCCCCGCCTTTCGCATCGCCTGACGATCTGGCCTTCAACTGTTTGGGCAAGATGATCGGGCACAGGCCAGCGCATACGGGGCTCGTGTACCAGCAGGGAACGCAGGCGTCGGCCTGGCATGACAGTCGCTATTCCGCGACGCGTTGTTTCAACTTCGGGTAGTTCTGGCATCGGACACACTACTAATTGGAAGGTTTGTGTTATTTTGCCATCATGCGCAAATCGGCTTGGCGTACTTGTGATGGTTGTGTTGAATGAAACTTTCTAATTCTTTGTTATCCCTTTTGTTTGCAGGTTTTTTTCTGCAAGGCGCGGTATCTGATGCGAATGCGCAGATGGACGGCCCGCTGGAGCCCACTCCGGCGGTCGAGCCCGTAGAGCATATTCATTTGCATTCCGACTCTTTGCCTTCAGTGAATTTAACCGGCGAAATGCTTTACAAACTGCTGGTTGCCGAATTTGCAGCACAGCGGGGCGAAATCGGCGTGGCCTCTGACTTGTTCTACGAGTTGGCGCGCACGACTTCCGACCCACGCCTGGCAAAAAGGGCCTTTCAGTCTGCCATGGTGTCACGCAATTTTCCCAGGGCGAATCGCGCGGCGCAATTGTGGGCGTTGATCGCGCCGAATGACCCGGAGGCGGTTGCCAGTTCTTTGGCGATGTCTGCGTCAAATGGTGAAACTGAAGGCCTGGCAGACGCGCTTTGGAAGCGTATCGACGAAGCGCGGGATAAAGAAGTGGCCATTGGGCAGGCTGCGGCCATTGTAAGCAAATTGAATGATCGTACTGCCGCGTATGATATTTTGCGCTCGGCATTGCGTGAGCCGGTTCAGGACCTGCCGGTTACCTGGCTGGCACTTTCTGACACGGCCTGGGCTGCGGGCGATCCGGGGCGTGCCCTGGCCCATGCCGAGCGGGCCCAGCAGATTGATCCGGCATCGGAGCCGGCAGCGCAGCGCATTCTTGAATATGGCTTGCGCGTTGATCCAGATGCGGCAATCGCCGCGGCGCAGCGTTATCTGGAACGCTATCCACAGGCAGATGATCTGGGTCTGCTGTTGATCAGGCGTCTCACGGAATCGGGTCGGGTCGAACAGGCTTTGACGCAGATTCAGGCAATGCGCGAGGCGGCGCCGGAAAACTTCGATTTGTTATATACCGAAGCCGAGGTCAATGCCCGTTCAGAGCGATATGAACAGGCCAAGGCCCTGTTGAATGAATACATTGCGGTGCAAATGCAGCGGCGCGAGTCTATCGACGACAAAGCCAGCAACGCGATTGCAGATGCTTCCGATGCACGGCTGATGCTGGTGCGTATTGCGGAGCGCCAGGGGAATCTTGAAGAGGCGATTGAGCAGTTGGGCCTTGTCGATGATCCCTCGCTGATTTTTCAATCGCAAATTCACAAAGCGGTGCTGTATGGACGCATGGGCAAACTGGATCAGGCTCGCAGTGTCATCAAGGAAATTGCGCCTCAGAACGATCAGGAGCGCACGGTTGCGGCATTGACCTTGTCCTCGATTTACCGGGATGCGGGCCGAACGGACCTGGCTGTCGAGACGCTTGAAAAAGCAGATAAAGCCTTACCGGACACGCCCGAAATCAAGTACGACCTGGGGATGCTGTATGAACGCCAGGGGAATTACGATGCCTTTGAGAAAATGATGCGCCGGATCATGGAGCTGACGCCTGACGACGCCAATGCATACAATTCCCTAGGCTACACGTTTGTTGAGCAGAACACCCGGCTCGATGAAGCCCAGACCCTGTTGGAAAGGGCGCTGCAGCTTGAGCCCGACAACCCCTATATTCTCGACAGCGTTGGTTGGTATTTTTATCGAACCGGCGATTATGAGTCTGCATTGCAATATTTGCAGCGCTCGTTTGAAATTTTGCCAGAGGCCGAAGTTGCCGCCCATTTGGGCGAGGTGTTGTGGGCTATGGATCGCAAGGAAGAGGCGCGCGATATCTGGAAGCAGGGCAAAGAGAAAGATGCAAATAACGAAACCCTGCTCAAGACGATTGAACGGCTTGGGGCGGAATAGCCATGTTGGGGCGGCTTTTCATGCGCGTATGGGTTGTTGCGCTGCTGGCGGTTTTGGCGGCATGTGCATCGCCACCGGCGATTCAGGGGGGAGGCGACTCCGACTTCAGCAGAACCGGGCGGTTTGCTGTCACGGTTGCTGAACCCGGCGTGGCGCAGCAGGCGGTGCAAGGCGGTTTTGCCTGGCGCGATTCACAACAGGCACAGCAACTGGATCTGGCAAATCCCATGGGTTCGGTGCTGGCCAGGGTGGAAATGCGTCCCGGCCAGGCCGTGCTGATCAGAAGCGACGGTTCCCGGCAGGTTGCACCTGACGCCGATGCGCTTTTGGCGCAGGTAGTGGGAACCGATATGCCGGTACAAGGGCTCAAGCTTTGGCTGCAGGGGCGGGTCGATGCCGCTGCCGGTCAGGTTGCCCGAAACGATGAAGGCCAACCGGTATCGTTTGTCTCGAATGGCTGGTCGGTCAGGTTGTCTCGTTACGACAGTCTTGGGCCTCGCATGCTCTTGCTGGAACGTCGTCAGGCTGCACAGCAGGTGCGCGTGCGTCTGGTTATTGATGGAGCCTGATTGTGGCTGCGCTCTACGACGTGCCGGCCCCGGCCAAATTGAATTTATTCCTGCATGTGACAGGGCGCCGTCCCGATGGTTATCATTTGCTTCAGTCGGTATTTCGTTTTATCGACTTGTGTGATTACCTGGATTTTGAATTGCGCTCCGATGGAAAGATCGTATGCAATTCTCCGTTGGCCGGGCTCAGTCCCGACGATGATCTTGTGGTGAAGGCGGCGCGAGCTTTGCAGGCAGCCACAGGCACTCGGTCAGGCGCTCAAATTCAGTATCGCAAAACGATTCCTTCCGGCGCAGGTCTGGGTGGTGGGTCCAGTGATGCGGCCAGTACGCTGATTGCGTTGAATCGTCTTTGGAAAACCGGCTTGACTCGAACCGAACTGATGCGTCTGGCCTTGCCCCTGGGGGCTGACGTGC
Source organism: Pusillimonas sp. UBA3987 (assembly GCA_002384935.1). Taxonomy (GTDB): domain Bacteria; phylum Pseudomonadota; class Gammaproteobacteria; order Burkholderiales; family Burkholderiaceae_B; genus Neopusillimonas. Next base: position 82,877 of record DGCD01000006.1, on the reverse strand, counting down.
CGGTATTTGTTTTCGGGCAGTCGGCTTTTGCCCAGGGCATTGGTGAAGATCTTCAGGAAATCGCACTTGGCGATGCCACTTATGTTGTTGTTCAACCCGTACAGCATGTGGTTACGGGCAGTGTTTTTTCTGATCCCAATTTGACAAGGGATACAAATCCCATCATAATTACGGACTTTGCTGAGAAGCAAAAGTTAGCCGCAAATAGTTCGGCTTTTGGTTTGGCTTTTAACGAGTCATGCCAAGTAAACGGGGTAAGCTCCTTTTACGGTCGGAACGACTTGCAGCCCGTTGTTTTTGCGCGTTATCCTAGCGTCAGGCAAGCAAATGACTTGCTGCTTGAATTAGGAAGTCAGCCAAGAATGACAGGTTCCGGAGCTTGTTTATTTGTTGAATTTGTAACAAGTGACCAGGCCAGGGCATTTCAGCAAAAAATTGTCGTTAAAATAGCGAGCTATGGAAACGACAGTACAAAGGTGGTTAGCAATACCTGGGTATGCCCGGGCTTGCACAAGCATCCTTTGTATGACTGGTTAAACAGTTAGGTGGGGAATCGCCAAGTTGGTTAAGGCACTGGATTTTGATTCCAGCATGCGAAGGTTCGAATCCTTCTTCCCCAGCCAGCCTTCTTGTATGAAGCCTATGCAAGGCTTGCAATAAATGCCAAGCTGTTGAGTCGACCCCGAATAGGGCGTACGGGTCAACAGCTTTTCTTATTTAACGCTTCGGAATCTATACCATTCATCATGGCACAAGACAGATTCATGATCTTTACCGGCACAGCCAATCCGCGACTGGCCGTCGATGTCGTCAATCATCTCGATATGTCGCTTGGCAAAATGACGGTAGGCCGCTTCTCTGACGGCGAAGTCATGGTTGAGATCAATGAGAACGTCCGTGGCAAAGATGTCTTTGTGTTGCAGCCCACCTGTGCGCCCACAAACGATAATCTCATGGAAATCATGGTCATGGTTGATGCGCTGCGGCGTGCTTCTGCGGGTCGTATCACCGCAGCATTGCCTTACTTTGGTTATGCTCGCCAGGATCGCCGCCCACGTTCGGCGCGCGTCTCCATCTCTGCCAAGGTCGTGGCCAACATGTTGCAGGTGGTGGGTGTCGATCGGGTCATGACCATGGATTTGCATGCCGACCAGATTCAGGGCTTTTTCGATATTCCTGTCGACAACGTCTATGCCGGCCCCATTTTGCTGGGTGACATCTGGCGTCGCAATTACAAAGATGTTGTCGTGGTCTCGCCGGATATCGGCGGTGTGGTGCGCGCGCGTGCACTGGCAAAGCAGTTGGAAGCCGACCTGGCCATTATCGATAAGCGTCGCCCGCGTGCGAACGTGTCGGAAGTCATGAATATTATCGGTGAAATCGAAGGTCGTACGTGCATCATCATGGACGATATGGTCGATACTGCCGGCACGCTTTGTAAAGCGGCACAAGCCTTGAAAGAAAGAGGGGCGCTGGGTGTGTACGCCTATTGCACCCACCCGGTGCTGTCGGGTCAGGCAGTCGAGCGAATCAGCACGTCTGATCTTGATGAGCTTGTCGTGACCGACACGATTCCTTTGTCTGAACCGGCCAAGGCGTGCGGGAAAATACGCCAGCTTTCGTGTGCGTCCCTGTTGGGCGAAACCATGCTGCGCATTTCCAACGCCGAATCGGTAAGTTCCTTGTTTGTTGATTGATTTTTTTGGCTGCGGGTTGCGCTGGTCGCGGCCACCCGCAGATGTTTGCAGCAATTTAGCTGTGTTTTTTTCAGGGTCTGATACCCGATTTGGAGTTTTCCATGAAATTTAATGCCACTTTGCGTAGCGTACAAGGTACGAGTGCGAGCCGCCGCCTGCGCCACGCGGGCCGTATTCCCGCCATCGTTTATGGCGGTGAAGAAAAGCCGTTGAACATTGAGCTTGATCACAACGAAATTTTCCATGCTTTGCGCAAGGAAGAGTTCCACGCCTCCATTCTCGACATGAATGTCGACGGTAAAGAACAGAAGGTGTTGCTGCGTGCAGTTCAATGGCACCCTTACAAGCAAATCGTGATGCACATCGATTTCCAGCGTGTTGATGCCTCGCATGTTATTACCACCAAAGTGCCGCTGCACTTCGTGAACGGTGAAACCTCCCCGGCCGTGAAGCTGGGTGGTGCGGTGATCACCCATGTTATGACCGAACTGGAAATCATCTGCCTGCCTGCCAACCTGCCTCAGTTCATCGAGGTTGATCTGGCCAAGATGGTGGCAGGTGAAAGTGTTCACCTTGAATCCATTACCTTGCCTAAAGGCGTTACGTTTGCCGCTCACGGTGGTGATACGAATCCGGCATTGGCAGTGGCCTTGGTTAAAGGCGGTGCCAAGAGTGCCGGCGGTGCTGACGACGACGCTGAAGGTGAAGAAGCATCGTCCGACGACGCTTAATTCGTTGAAGCTTCTACAGCCCGTCGCAACGGGTTTGAAACCCCTGTTGGCTGCCGCCGGCGGGGGTTTTGTTTTACAGTTAGTGCTTGAAGTACACAACCATAGGCCAATATGACGACTGGCATCAGATTGATTGTGGGTTTGGGAAACCCGGGGCCGGAATACGACGCAACCCGCCATAATGCCGGCTTCTGGCTGGCTGATCAGGTTGCTCGCGACTTGTCTGCCCAATTTAGTGTGGAAAAGGCTTTTTTCTCGTCGGTTGCCAAGGCGCGTGTTAACGGCGAAGCCGTTATTATTGCCAAGCCAATGACATTCATGAATCGTTCAGGCCAGGCAACCGGGGCGTTAATGCGATTTTATAAACTGGTCCCCGAACAAGTGCTGGTTTTGCACGATGAACTGGATTTGCTTCCCGGGCATGCGAAGCTCAAGCAGGGGGGCGGCCATGCCGGTCACAACGGCTTGCGCGACATTCAATCCCAATTGGGCAGCCCTGCCTTCTGGCGCTTGCGTATTGGTATCGGTCATCCGCGCACACTGGGTTTGAACCAACAGGTCGTGGGCTTTGTGTTGAATCCACCGGGGCGCGACGACACGCTGAAAATTGAATCTGCGCTCGACCGTTGCCGTGCGGTCATGCCGGCCCTGATTAATGGGCAGTTTGAACAGGCCATGACTCAATTGCATAGTGGCAATGGAAGCTAAAGTGACCCGGCCTGCATTTTCCGCGGAGTTGCGTGATTTCATCGCGTTTATAAGGCGTCCCGATTTAAGGCGCTTGCCGGGCAGGTCGGCGCGCAGAGGCTGGCTGGAAGACTGGTTTGCTCACTTGGATTTTGCGCGGCTGCTGAAATGGGCAGGTTTGCTGTGGTTGCTCAACATGTTGGTATTGGGCCCGATTGCAGTTGCTGCAGCAGGCGCGGGCGGGGCCGAGCATCGTTTGCGTCTTGACGCCTTGCCATGGCTGCAGGCGATCATCTGGGCACCGATTGTGGAAGAACTGGTCTTTCGTTACGGTCTTCGCATGCCAGGCCAGGCATTATGGCTTGTACCGATCAGTGTTTTTGCGTTGTTGTCGGGGCCGCAGTGGGGGACCGCCCTGTTGGTTGGGTTGGCTGTGCTTGCGTGCTGGTGGCCTTACCTGTTCAGGTCGGGGGTTGCGCCAAGGCCGTTGTCGTGGCCCATACGCAGAATGTACCGTCGCTATTTCGGGGTGGTCGTTCATCTTTCGTGTCTTTTGTTTGCGGCCGTGCACCTGGGTAACTTTTCCTACAACGAAACGCCTTGGTGGTTATTGCCTTTTCTGGTGTTACCGCAATGGCTTACCGGCGTGGCCCTGGCGTGGTTGAGGGTGCGTCGCGGTATCGGCACCGCGATGGCGCTTCATGCCATTTTTAACGGTGGCCCGTTGTTGGTTATATGGCTGGTTATCAGCTGGGTGCCAATGAAATAACAGCCATTTTCTCAATAAAGCTGCGCGTCAGGCACGGCAAGTGTCGAAGGTCGTAAGCCGGGCTGCTTTGCGGCTCGGGTTACAATCGCGCATCAAATCTGACTCTAACTTAAGGACGCTCATGGCTTTGCAATGTGGCATTGTTGGTTTACCTAATGTGGGTAAGTCAACTTTATTTAACGCGCTAACCAAAGCGGGTATCGCCGCTGAAAATTATCCTTTCTGTACGATTGAACCGAATGTCGGCGTGGTCGAGGTGCCCGATCCCCGTTTGCAGGCGTTGGCCGATATTGCCAAGCCCGAGCGTATCCTGCCCGCCGTTGTCGAGTTCGTTGATATTGCCGGGCTGGTTGCCGGTGCGTCGAAAGGTGAAGGGTTGGGGAATCAGTTTCTTGCCAACATTCGTGAAACGGATGCCATCGTGCATGTCGTTCGCTGTTTCGAAGATGAAAATGTGATTCACGTAGCCGGTCGTGTCGACCCTGTTTCCGATATTGAAGTCATCAATACGGAATTGGCGCTGGCAGATTTGACGACTGCGGAAAAAGCGCTCCAGCGACATCAGAAAACCGCGCGTGCCGGCGATAAAGAGGCCGCCAGGATGGTATCGCTGCTCGAGAAAGTGATTCCCTCGCTGAATGAGGCGAAATCCGTGCGTTCTCTGGGCCTGGATGAAGACGATCTCTTGCTGTTGAAACCTTTGTGTTTCATTACTGCCAAGCCGTGCATGTATGTGGCGAACGTGATTGAAAGCGGTTTCGAAAATAACCCGCACTTGAAGGCGATTCAAGAGTACGCGAAAGCCGAAGATGCTCCGGTCGTTGCCGTTTGCGCTGCGGTGGAGGCCGAAATTTCCGATCTTGAAGATGAAGATAAGGCCGTGTTCCTGGCTGATATGGGTATGGATGAACCCGGGTTGAATCGGGTCATTCGTGCCGGCTATCGTCTGCTTGGCCTGCAAACATACTTTACCGCCGGTGTGAAAGAAGTGCGCGCCTGGACCATTCGCATCGGCGATACGGCACCGAAGGCGGCAGGCGTGATTCATACCGATTTCGAACGGGGTTTTATTCGCGCGCAAACAATTGCATACGATGATTTCATTGCATGCAAAGGCGAGCAGGGGGCGAAAGAGGCTGGAAAAATGCGCGCCGAGGGCAAGGAGTACATTGTCAAAGATGGTGATGTATTAAACTTCCTGTTTAACGTTTAATAGTTTAAGTGTAAAATTATTTTCCACATCTATATGTAACAATCAATTTATCTATTGGATAAATCATATAGCGCCGATTACGCTATCGCTGAAGTCTATCGGGCATGCCCCAGTACCATCGTTCGCCATTACATGACAGACTTCAGCATAACTTGCATGTAAGACAACAGGAGACTAAGAATGAAATTATTGAAAAAAGTAGCCAGTGCGCTGGCCGTTGCCACCATTTTTGCAGCAGGCTCCGCCTCGGCCGACGAGGTTGTATTGCGTGCCGTTAGTTCATTCCAGCCGGGTTCAGTGATTGCCAAGCCGTTTGAGCGTTTTGTCGAGCATGTCAACAAGGAAGGCAAGGGGGTGGTTCAAATCAACCTTATCGGCGGCCCTTCCGCGATTCCCCCATTTGAAGTTGGTAACGCAGTGTCTTCAGGCGTGGTTGACATGGCTTACGTTACCAGTGCGTTTTATCCAAACCTGCTGCCTGAAGGCGCTGCGCTCAAACTGACCGAGCGTCCCATGAGCGAACTGCGTGAAAACGGCGGGTGGGAGCTTCTGAATGAATTGCACAACAAGAAGATGAACACCTGGTTCCTTGCCCGTTCCGGTGATGGTAATCCATTTCACCTGTACGTGAACAAGCCACTGGATAAAGCGGATCTTTCCGGCCTCACACTTCGTGTCACCCCTGTTTATCGCTCGTTCTTCGAAGACCTTGGCGCCAACGCAATCCAGACACCGCCATCCGAGGTATACACAACACTTGAGCGTGGTGTTGCCGACGGTTATGGCTGGCCTGTTCAGGGCATCCTCGACCTGGGCTGGCACGAAGTGACCAAAGCGCGTGTGGATCCCGGTTTCTATCAGGTCGATGTCAATGCACTGGTTAACCTCGACAAGTGGAATTCGCTGACCGACGAACAACGTGCATTTCTGACGGAAATGGGTTTGTGGCTTGAAGGCCTGAATGCCGAGAATGCCGAGATCAACGAAGTGGAAAAGAAAAAGCAGGCTGACGCCGGCATGGTTGTGTATGAGCTGACGGGTGCCGAGCGCGAAAAATGGATTAACCAGGCGCGTGAATCCGGTTGGGCAGAAGTAGAGGAAGTAGCCCCTGAGTCTGCCGCACGTTTGCGCGAGCTGCTGGCTAAAGAGTAATACACACACTCTATGGTTTACACATCGGGCATCAGGCCCGATGTGTGTTTTGTATCTATCTTGTCCAACCGGTATTTACCCATGGCTTCCCCAAATCCTGTCGCGTGTGCATATAACGGGCTCATAACCTGTCTTGCCGTTATATCCGGGTTTATCTTTGGTTTAATGGCGTTTTTCATCGGGGCCGATGTGTTCATGCGTAACGTAATGGGCTCGGGCATGCCCTGGGTGATCGAGGCCACGGAATACGCCATGTACGTGGCAACTGTTTTTGCCGCCCCTTGGGTTTTGCGGGAAGGAAGTCACGTCAGTGTCGACGTTCTAACCTCCATGTTGCCGCAGCGATGCACTCGATACGTTGTTTTGCTGGCGTCGCTATTGGGTTCCGTGATTTGCCTGATTGTGTTTTATTACAGCGCAATTGCCACCATTAATGCCTTCGAGCGCTCCAGCATGGTTTATAAGTCGTTCACGATTCCTGAATGGTGGGTGAATATTTTTGTTCCTTTCGGCATGGCATTAATGACCATCGAGTTTCTACTTTTGTTTTGGAGCCGTCTGGTTCTTCCTTCAACAACTCGCTCCGGAAATCAGGCTTAAATTATGGAATGGACCGTCGCGCTTTCAATTCTGGTGGGAACGCTGGCATTTTGCCTGATGCTGGGTTTGCCGGTTGCAGTGAGTTTTTTTGGTGTCAATATCGTTGGGGCCTATATTTTTCTGGGCGGCGAGATTGGGCTTGTCCAGATGACCCGCAATGTGGTCACCGCCATCACTAACTACAATCTTGCGCCGATACCCTTGTTTATTCTCATGGGTGAGATTCTGTTGCATTCGGGTATGGCGTTCAAGGCCATCGATGCCATTGAACGGCTCATTACCAAAATACCGGGGCGCATGTCGGTGGTGGCTGTCGTAGCAGGTACTGTTTTTTCAGCCTTGTCCGGTTCAACCATCGCGAACACCGCGATGCTGGGGCGTTCATTAATGCCGGAGATGCTGCGTCGGGGCTATCACCCCACATTATCGATGGGGCCGATTATGGCAACTGGCGGCATTGCCATGTTGATTCCGCCTTCGGCCCTGGCGGTATTGGTGGGCAGCCTGGCAGGTATGTCGATTTCGCGCCTTTTGATTGCGGGTATTGTGCCGGCGCTCATTATGGCCACGCTGTTTTTCGGGTATATCGTGGTGCGCGCAAAATTGCGGCCTCAGGATGCGCCTGCCGATGATCCCGTCAAGCGCACCCTTAAAGAGCGCTGGGTACCGTTCGTTATTTATGTCTTGCCTTTGTCGGGCATCCTGATTGTGGTTGTGGGTTCGTTGCTGGCCGGCATTGCCACGCCAACGGAGTCGGCCGCGCTTGGCGTTATTGCCTCGTTCGTTGCGGCAATCTGCTACCGTTGTTTGAGCTGGTCTGTCATACGGGCCACCTTGCGGGAAACTGCCCGTACCAGTGCCATGATTCTTTTCATTATCATGGCATCAACCACTTTCAGCCAGATTCTCTCTTTTTCCGGCGCCACCTCGGGCATGGTGAGCCTGATTACCAATGCCGGAGCCGATCCATTCATGGTGCTGGTTGCCATGATTGTCGTTTTGCTTATTCTGGGTTGCTTCATTGATCAGGTAAGTATGGTCATGATCACGGTACCGCTGTTCATTCCGGTGGCCAACTCGGTGGGAATCGATCTGATCTGGCTGGGTGTGATTTATCTTCTTACGATGGAAATGGCTTTCCTCACGCCACCGTTCGGCTTATTGTTATTTGTCATGAAGGGTATTGCGCCGGAAAGCATCGGTATCAAAACGGTTTATCGTGCGGCAATGCCTTTCCTGGCAATGATGTTTACGGTTCTGGTTCTGGTGCTTGTTTTTCCGGGAATCGGCTTGTGGCTGCCGAGTTTGATGCAATAAAGGCTTGCCCAGGTGTTTCGCTTTGCGTATTGAAGTTAAAGATTACTTATGGTTTTCTTAATTGTTTCAATCAGCCAGGCCTGGGGCGCATTCTGCCCCTGCTGGCGGTCCCAATGAACACGGACTTCCAAAGGTGGTACCTCAAAAGGCAGGGGCAGTAATTTAAGGCCCCCATAGCCTTCAAACATCCGGCCGATGGTGCCGGGCACAATAACCAATAAGTCTGTCGATGTGATCAGGTGCGGCAATATTGTGAATTGCTGCACCTGCAGTGCAATTTTGCGGACAATTCCGGCGTCGCGCAAAATGGATTCCAAATGTTTGTAGCCGGTCAGCTCCGACGACACATGAGCATGACGTGCGCTTAGGTAAGTATCCAGTGTTAATTCATTTTTGATATTTGGATGATTTGACGACAGCAGGCACCCATACTCTTCCTTTAATAAAAGTGCGCTTTCGGTGAGCTTGCCGATAAGGGGTAAGTTGCCCACTGCGGCGTCCATTTTCCCCAATGCCAATGCTTCGGTGAGTGTTTCCGGAGGCGCTTGCGTTGTCTCTATTTCAATACCGGCTGCGTTGTGTTGAATGTATTTGAGTAAAGGGGGCAGGAAGGCCAGTGCGCCGATATCAGACATGGCCAGTCGGAAACGCCGGGTTGATTGTGTGGGGTTAAATGCCTGTTGCAGGTCGACCAACTCGTCGATTTGACGCAAAATAGTGCGGAACTTTTCGTAGCAATCCTGAGCACGCCGGGTTGGTACCATGATGCGGCCTTCTCGAATAAAAAGCCGGTCGTTCAGAAGGTCGCGCAGGCGTGCAAGCGCATAACTGATGGTCGGTTGCGTGAGTGTCAGCCGGTTGGCTGCAGCCGTAACGCTGCCGGTTTCATAAATGGCGACAAAGGCTTTTAAGAGAGGGACATCTAACGTGTGTGAATATTCCATGATTTAGTATAGATTAAATCTATACGTAAAAACCAAACTATCTATTGGTTTTATTAAGACTGGCATACTAACCTACGTTGATAATTTGGTTCGTCGTGTGCGTTGCCCGCGCGGACGTATGTATATTTGCTTTTTTGCGCTTGTTCAGGAATTAATTTATGAGTCACCATCGTTCATTGAAGCTTGTTGCCAAACCCTGGCTGGAACACAACACGTCGACCTTGTTGCCTAATAATCCAGGTAACGATAAGGATAAAGACCTGAAAGTGAAAGAGCCGTCGCTCGACGATCGTTATGAACAAGAGCATGGTGCTGTTTTCCTCAGTGGTATTCAGGCTTTGGTTCGCTTGCCTATCGAACAGATGCGTCGTGATCGGCGTGCGGGGTTAAGCAACCGTGCCTTCATCACAGGGTTCCCCGGTTCTCCTTTGGGGGGTTACGACATCGCGTTGAATCAGGCGCGCAAAATGTTGGACAAATACGGTGTCAAGCATTTGCCCGGACAAAACGAAGAGTTGGCAGCGTCAACGCTAATGGGAACGCAAATGTTGAACGAACATCCGCATCCGGATGTCGACGGCGTGGTGGGTTACTGGTACGGGAAAGGGCCGGGGGTAGACCGTTCGGGCGATGCCCTTAAGCATGGCAATTTCGCAGGTACCAGCGAATATGGCGCCGTCGTGATTTTAAGCGGCGAGGACCACGAGGCAAAGAGCTCCAGCGTGCCTTACCAGCAGGAGTTTGCGTTCGAGCACCATGGGATGCCGGTTCTGTACCCGGCTACGGTTGCCGAGTTTCTCGAGTACGGTTTGCACGCAGCGGAATTGTCGCGTTTCAGTGGCTGCTGGGTTGCATTGAAGCTGGTAGGTGCGCTTTGCGACGGCGGTGAGGTGGTGCATTTTCGCCCTGATCAGTTCAAGGCGGTAACGCCAACGCTGAGTGTCAATGGGAAGCCGTTCAGGAAAGTAGCCAACCATAAGTTCTTCCCCGTGTTCAATGTGGAAACCGAACGACAACTGTATGTAGAGCGGCATGCCGCAGCGTTGGCCTATATCAGGGCGAATAATTTGAATCGTATTACGGTCTCGGGCGATCACGACAGTATCGGCGTTATTGCGGCGGGCAAGTCATATTCCGACACCATGCAGGCATTTCAGGACCTGGGTCTGGATGAGATTGGCCTGAACGCGGCCGGTGTGCGCGTTGCCAAGATTGGTGCACTGTGCCCGCTGGACCACGATTTTGTTCGTGAGTTTGCCAGGGGTCTGAAGAAACTGATTGTTGTGGAAGAAAAGCGCGATTTCCTCGAGCGACAAATCGGGCGCGCTGTTTGCGAAATTGGCCCGATGCGTATCGTTGGAAAATTCGACGAGCACGGACACATCCTGTTCCCTCAGGAGGGCGGGATGAACAGTGACATGGTTGCCGTTTTGCTCAGCAGGACATTATCCAATGATATCAATCTGCCGGCGCCGGCCGGTTGCCGCCTCGGAGAACTTGAAGAGATATCGAAGCGCGATTACGGTACTCAGCCGCGTCGCACATTGAATTACTGTTCCGGCTGTCCGCATAATGTATCAACCAAGCTGGCACCAGGCCAAGTTGCCTGGGGTGCCCCGGGATGCCACGTGTTTGCAGCCATCATGGAGCGGCCCGACAAGCGAATTGAAGCCGTGACTCAACTGGGTGGCGAGGGCTTGCCCTGGATTGGGCTGTCGCCCTATACCTCGCGCAAGCATATTGTCCAGAATCTGGGTGATGGCGCGCTAATGCACTCAAGCTACATGAACATTCGCTTTGCGGTCACCGCCGGCGTGAACATTACGTTCAAAATCATGTTCAATGGCGTCATTGCCAATACGGGGGGGCAAGAGTCGTTTGGGTCGCCTTCAGTGCATGATCTGGTACAGCACCTGGCGCTGGAAGGTGTGAAGAAAATAGTTATTATTGCCAAGGAGCCTGAGCGTTACAAGGGTAAAACCATGCCACGCAAAGTGTCTCTGCGCAAGGTTCCCGAGCTTGAGCCTTCGTTAATTGAATTGTCGGAAATCGAAGGTACGACCATCCTTATTTATGATGGTGAGTGTGCCAACGAGCGTCGCAGGCGGCAAAAGCGCGGCAAACTGCCACCCCCCGCCAAATACACCGTGGTCAATGAGGATGTTTGCGAAAACTGCGGTGACTGCGGCCAGGTCGCCAATTGTATGTCGTTGCAGAAGGTGGATACCGAGTTCGGTGCGAAAACCCAGATTCATCAATCGTCCTGTAATCAGGACCAGGCTTGTATTAAAGGTGAGTGTCCTTCTTTTGTGACTGTCGAAGTCAGCGAAGGAACACGCCTGCGCAAGCCGCCTTTGCAGGAAATCGATGCATCCACCTTGCCTGATCCCGTTTTGCCCGACATCAGCACGCCCTATAACGTCTACGTGCCGGGTTTGGGTGGCACAGGCGTTATCACGGCAAATGCAATTCTGGCGCAAGCGGCAACGCTTGATGGCAGCGAGGTCAAGAGCTACGACCAGACCGGTGCCGCGCAGAAGTGGGGTCCGGTGTTGTCCAGTCTGATTATTTCGGCGCCCGGTCGTCCGGTTATTTCCAATCGAGTGGGCTTTGGCAAGGCGAGTTTGTATCTTGCACTCGACTTACTGGCCGCAGTCGATAAAAACAATCTGGCATGCACCAGGCCCGGTTTAACGCAAGCGGTTGTCAACTCCGATGTCATGCCCAGCGCCGATATGATTCGTGATCCGCGCATTGTTTTGCCCAAAGACGATATGGTGGGCACCATCGCGCAGGCAACCAACGGCAAACCGGTCGTGGTGGTTGACGCCCGTCGTGTTGCAGAAGGTTTGTTTGGCGATTATGTCATGACAAATATGGTCACAATCGGCGCGGCCTATCAGGCTGGCTTATTGCCTATTTCAGCCCGCAGTATTGAAACAGCCATTCATATGAACGGTCGTCAGATCGAGGTGAATTTGTTGGCCTTTCGCGCCGGCCGTATGTCGCAGTGCGATCCTGAAAGGTTGTCTCAAATGCTGCATCGTCCCTATACCATTAATGCCGATCGGGTCGCCGAGCGAGCACGACGTGGGGTGGGCGATGCTCGGGTCGACCGGCTAATGGCCCAGTTGGGCCCAGACGATGCCAGTGTGCAATTGCAGGCGGCAATTCGACTGCGTGTGGCTGATCTTATCGAGTATCAAAACGAGCGCTATGCCGAACGTTATATCAACCGGTTGAAGCAGGTTTTGCACATTGAACGCAACTTGAACGCCGACAAGTTCGACGCGAGCCTGACAGAGACGGTGGCTCGCAATTTGTACAAATTAATGGCCTATAAGGATGAATATGAGGTTGCCCGGCTGCTGATGCAGGAAACCTTCAAGACACGCGTTCAGGAGATGTTTACCGGCCCTGTACGGTTGAAATTCAATCTTCAACCGCCGTTCATGCGCTGGTTCGGGCTGAATCGTAAAGTGGCCATGGGTTCCTGGATTCGTCCGGTGCTTTCGATCCTGGCAAAAGGCAAAGCGCTTCGAGGTTCGCCGCTTGATCCGTTTGGTTATTTGAAAGTACGACGCGAAGAGCGCCAGTTGATTGACTGGTATGAATCGTTATTGGACGAGGTATTGCCCAAGGCGTCGGTGGCCAATTTCGGCACAATCAAGGCATTGTGTGCGTTGCCCGATGGCATTCGGGGTTACGAGCACGTGAAGTCGCAGAACGTTGAACAGACCAAACAGCGTGCAGACCAATTGCTGTCCGATCTGACACAAGGTCGTGGAACGCCACGTGTGATTCCCGTGGCTGTTTCCTTGTAGTTGGTGGTCTGAGGGTTATCGGAACAGGCTTTTTATGTGGTCTGCGCCGATACCCACTTTTTCGTAATGTTCACGGCACATTGCAATGTAGTCGTGGACATCGAAGTGGCCCTCGGAGTTACCTTCTTCGTCCAGCCATATAAGCGGTCCTTTAACGATGAAAAATACACGCATTGGGTCTGCGTGCTCATGCGCAACCAGCGTGTGCCCTTCACCCGGCGTTTCATAAACGAAATCGCCCGCTGTTGCCACCCAGTCATGTTCAAGGTAGCTCCATTTGCCCGAAATGGTGTAGGCAAAAACCTCATGGGGGTGGTAATGACGGTTAACCATGCCGGGCGCGTCGGCACGCAGGATATCGGCCCATTTGTTTTCAGATGGTGAAATCCAGAGCGGTCGCGAACAGACCGTTTCGCTGAATGGAACGTAGTATTTCATGTCGTCGGTGGCCGCATTCGGAATATAGGCCTCGGGTTTGGCGTCGGGCTTGAATACGTCTTTGATTGGCGCAATTGAACGCCAGAATTCATTTCCTTTTGTGTCACTCATTGCATGTCTCCTTTAATGATAAAACCAGTGCTATGCTTAGTTATTCTAGAAAAAAGCAAGGTGCTTGTTTTTTCTCAGGGCGACAATTTATATGCAACTGAAGCACAAATTGGCCGATCAGGCGCCTGGGCGTTACGTTCCGATCGCAGAGGCATCTACCGATCAGGTTGACCCCGGTAGTCGCGTTGCGTACTGGGAGGAACATAATGCAGCCGAGCTGGTTGGTTTGAAATGTCGGGAGTTGAATGGCGTTGCGTTGCAGGCATGCGAGCGAAATTACGACCTGGGCCATGTGCGTTTAAGCGACATTAGCGGTTCATCGCATGAAATAGAGCGCGGCGCCTCGATGGTCAGGCGTTTGCCCAAAGACGCGCTGTTTGCCAGTGTGCTGGTTGAGGGCAATGGCTACTTTGTTCAGAACGGGCAAAAGGTTTTGCTTGAGCCGGGAGATGCAGTGTTGTACGCCACCGACCAACCATATTTATTCGGGTTTCCAACGTCAATGAGGCAAATTCTCGTCGATTTGGATTTGCAGGTGGCGCAATGCAGAAACTGGCCACGGTTACAAGGTCCTTTGCATGTCGGTAAGCAACGTCGGCTCGATCGCTACGACATGATGTCGTTTATGAGTATTCTGGCGGAGTTCGTTCGGCTGCCCGAGCAAAATCAGGCTGATTGTGTTGCTGCCAGCGTGCAGTCGCTCATTGGTCGTGCCGTGGGCAAGACCGTCAGTCGGGGCCGCTACATTACCCATCGCCTGCGCTATGCACGTGCACAGGCTTTCATTGCGCAACGGGCCGCCGAACCTGATTTTAATCGGGCACAGTTGGCCGCTTTCATGGGAATGTCGCTTCGTTCGCTGGAGCGTTTGTACGCGCAGTTTGACTCCACGGTTACCGAAGCGCTGTGGCAACAGCGTTTGGCAAACGCGCGAGATTTGCTAACCAGGTCGTCAGCGAGCGTTTTGCCCATTTCGGAAATTGCGGCACGCACGGGGTTTGCGACTCAGGCACATTTTTCCACTGCATTCCGCCGGTTCTACGGATCATCCCCACGGCAATATCGAGCGCAGTATTTTATTTTTAATTGAGTACCCTGAGTATCGGGCTATGGTTGGTTAAAGGAGAGGGATTATGCATGTGTTGGTGATAGGAGGGAGCGGTTTTATTGGCCGTCACTTGATCGCCCGCCTGGTTGCCGACGGTCATTTTGTTTCGGTGCCAACGCGTCGCTACGCACACGCAAGGGGCCTTTTGCCGCTGCCTACTGTCACGTTGCATCCAGTTGATGTGCATCGGGAAGATGAATTGGCGCCTTTGGTGGAAAGGGCAGACGTTGTCGTGAATTTGCTGGGTGTGCTGCATAGCCGCGCGGCAACACCCTGGGGGCCTGAGTTTGACCGCGCACATGTGCAATTTCCGGAAATGCTGGCACGTTTATGCTGCCAGTATCAGGTTTCCCATTTCTTGCACATAAGCGCGTTGGGGGTATCTTCAGACGCGCCCAGTGGTTACTTGCGTTCCAAAATGGAGGGTGAGTCGCGGATCAAGAACATCTTTGCCGCGTCTCAATCTCACAACTGGACCCTATTTCGCCCATCTGTTGTTTTCGGCCCCGACGACCGATTCATGAACTTGTTTGCGCAGTTGGCTCGCTGGTTGCCTGTTTTGTTCATGGCGGGCGCCCAATCACGGTTACAGCCCGTATTTGTGGGTGATGTCGCGAAGGTGCTTACGGCTGTCATGGGGCAAGGGCAACATTTTGGCCACACCTACGATCTGGCAGGCCCTGAGGTCTATACGCTGGCGGAACTGGTTTCGCGAGCGGCGCGTTGGGGTGGGCATCCACGGCCGGTTATCGGCTTGCCGGACAGCGTAGGTCGCCTCCAGGCCTGCTTTTTTGAGAAGCTGCCCGGAGAGCCTTTGATGTCGCGCGATAACCTGGCGTCTTTGAAGGTTGACAACGTAAGTGCAACGCCCCTGCCACCTTCGCTTGGCATGATTCCCACACCGCTTGAGGCAGTTGTCCCGCGCTACCTGGCCTGGTGGCGTTAGCCGCCGGGCTATGCCTTCGCGGCATCCAGGGCCTGACGAATATCGTCGAGAATGTCGTCGATGTGCTCAATGCCGATCGACAGCCGAATCATATCTTCGGTTACCCCGGCTGATTTGAGTTCGTCGGGCCCCAACTGGCGATGGGTTGTCGATGCAGGATGGCACGCAAGCGATTTCGCGTCGCCGATGTTGACCAGCCGTAAAACCAGTTGCAATGCGTCGATGAAACGGGCACCTGCAGCATGACCGCCTTTAATCCCGAACGACATAATACTGGCGGGCAGGCCACCGAAGTATTTCCTGGCCAGACCGTGTTCAGGGTGATCCGGCAGGCCGCCGTAGTTTACCCACGACACCTGGGGGTGGTCTTTTAGAAACTGGGCCACTTTGAGTGCATTTTCGTTGTGGCGCTCCATTCTCAGGGCCAAGGTTTCAATGCCCTGCAGAATCAGGAAAGCGTTAAATGGTGACAGGGCCGCGCCGGTATTACGCAACGGTACGACTCGACACCGACCGATAAAGGCTGCCGGACCAAACGCTTCTGTATATACAACGCCGTGATACGAGGGATCGGGCTCATTGAGCATGGGGAAACGGCCTTTGTGCTCTACCCATGGGAATTTGCCCGAATCAACAATACATCCTGCAATCGTGGTGCCGTGGCCGCCCATGTATTTGGTGAGCGCATGCACGACGATATCGGCGCCGTATTCAATAGGGCGGCATAACGCAGGCGAAGCAACCGTATTGTCGACAATCAGCGGAACGCCGTGGCGATGCGCCGCTTGCGCCAACGCTTCAATGTCGACGATATTGCCCGCAGGGTTGCCGATGGTTTCGCAAAATACGGCTTTGGTATTGTCGTCAATTAGCGCCTCAAGGGCAGCCACATCGTTGTGGGGTGCAAATTTAACCGTGATTCCCTGGCGGGGGAATGTGTGGGCAAACAGGTTGTATGTACCGCCGTAAAGCTTGCTGACCGAGACGATATTATCGCCTGCCTGGGCGATAGTCTGGATTGCATAAGTAATGGCCGCCATACCTGAAGCAACGGCAAGCGCCGCGACGCCGCCCTCCATCGCCGCAACACGTTCTTCCAGAACGCCGTTGGTTGGATTCATGATGCGTGTATATATGTTGCCGGGCACTTTGAGGTCGAACAGGTCTGCACCATGCTGGGTACTGTCGAACGCGTACGAGGTGGTCTGGTAAATGGGAACCGCAACAGATTTGGTTGTTGGGTCGGGCTGGAAGCCGGCATGAATGGCTAGTGTTTCAAGTTTCATAATGAGTTCCCTCGCAAAGATGAATCCAGATAAATCCAGAGTTTGTTTTAATTGAAGTAGCGTGCTCAAGCATAGCAAAACATCTTGGCTTAAAGCGCAGGTGACCCCCTATGCTAATTTTGTACGATAATTGTCGTCGAGAAAGTGTTTTGCATATGAAACCCGTTCTGTGCACAATTGCGTGTAATCCTTATGTAAACCATTGCAACAATTGGGAATCGTGTTGGCAGTTGAGTTAGCATTGCATATAGTGGCTAAATACATATGGCACGGCGCGTCCGGAGTCAAAGGCATTTCATGAAAGTTTGGATTAAGCGAGTATTAATTGGGTTGGTGGCAATATTTTTCCTGGTACTACTGGGTATTGCTGTATTTCTACTAACGTTCGATCCCAATTCATACAAAGCACGGGTTCAAGACGAGGTTTATCAGCGCTATCAGCGTACGTTGAATATTGAAGGCGACATTGCGTTGTCGGTGTTCCCGCGCCTGGGTCTTACCGTGAATAAAATTTCGCTTTCCGAGCCCAACAGCGACACGGTATTTGCTTCCATCGATCACGCGCGTATCGCGGTTGCGATCTGGCCCTTGGTGTTTAATCGCCTGGTGGTCGACCATGTTGCGCTCGACGGCTTTAAGGCTTGGTTGAAACGCTCATCCGAAGGTCAGTTCAATTTCGAAGACCTTCTGCGTGCGTCGGGTTCAGATCAGGCCGTGGCTCAGGCAGCAGAAATTCTGGCGCCGCCTGCCAAACCTTTGGGTATCGCCGAAGCGCAAGCGTCGGAAGTGGTATCCGGCGTACCCGACGAACGTACCGATTTGCAGATTGATATTGCAGGCCTGGAGCTTCGCAACAGTGAATTGCATTATTTCGATGCCAAAGATGGCTACGATATTCGTATTGTCGGGGTTCAACTGAATACGGGGCGTATTACGTTCGATCAACCATTCGATGTGTCTTTGAATGGACGCCTGCAGGGTAGCCTTCCGGCAACCGATGCGCAAATTCAAGGGCAGGCCGCCGTGCGCATCGACCCGGTCAAGCGTGAGTATTCTGCCCAACGAATCAACGTGCGCATGGTTGGCGCGGTTCATCCCTTTCAGGCCGAGAGCGCCGCGCTAAGGGGTAATCTGGCCTATAGCGCATTCAGCCAGCAACTCAATGCGGCTAACCTTGATTTTGAAATGCAGGGAAGAATTGCAGGCCAGACGCCGGTCGAATCGTTGAGTCTTGAGCTCACTGCGCCGCGGCTGCGTATCGACCCAAGTCGTCGGGAGCTGCAGGTGCAAGATCTTGCTATTCGCGGTTCTGGTGAAATGCCCGACGGTGACGCACTTGTCGAGCTGGATGCTCCCCGGTTATTGATTTCCCCGGAGAAAGCCGAAGGCGAAACCGTTTTGGGTACGCTTAAGCTGGATGGCGAGTCGATGCTGGGCGTTGCGTTGGAAATGAAGGGGTTAAGCGGAAACGCACTCGATTTGAATTTGAAAGAGATCAAGGTCGACGGCAATTTAAAGCAGGGAGATCGCCTGATCCAGGTCGATATGTCGTCGCCGGTGCGCTGGAATGCCATAAACGAACAATTGGGGCTTACTGCGATAAAAGGCGGTGTCCAGATCAACGCGCCGGTGCTCGGAGAGCAGGGGTTCGAATTTCCGCTTATCGGCAGCCTGGCAATCGACTTTCTTAAAAGCACCCTTTCCAGCGATATGAATGCCGTGCTCAACGGGAGTCAGTTAAGTCTTAAAACCCGGGTCGATCAATTGAATCGCCCGGTGATCAATCTCGACCTGAACGCCGAAGAGCTGGATTTCGACAAGCTGTTCCCCCCGGTTGAGGTGGCAAAGGCAGTCGCTTCGCCCGAGGGCGATGAGTCGGGAGATCAAACCGATGAGGCAGACAAGCAGGAAGGGGAACAAGATACCGGCAAGTCAGATGCGGCAAAAGCGCCCAAGCCCGTACCACTTGATATGTCATTCCTGAATGACCTTGATCTGACTGCCAACGCCAAAATCGGACGGTTGGCCGGCAGGGGCTTTGAGGCCTCCGATATCGTTGCAACGGTGCTGGCCCAAAAAGGTCGTTTGGATGTCACTCGCTTGACGGGTCAGCTCTACGAGGGTTCGTTTACGGGCAAGGCCGGCGCTACGTCAGAAAATGAATTTTCAACTCAGCTTAATATGTCGTCCGTTTCGGTGGGCCCGCTTATGAGAGCCATTACCGGGGAAGAGCGTGTCACGGGAACGGGTAACGTTGACTTGGGTTTGGCAACACAAGGTGCAACGATTCAGGCACTGGCGCCGGCACTCAAGGGCGACGTCAAGGTCGCGGTGCGCGATGGTGCAATCAAGGGAATAGATTTGCCCCGGATTCTTGGCCGTGCGTCGCAGGCGATCACGGATTTGTCCGGCGGCACTGGGGGCCCCAATTTGGATATCACCGAGAATTTTGGTGAAGAAACGACCTTTACATCGCTTGATGCAAATCTGCGTTTTGCCGAGGGCGTCGGCACATTGCGCAAACTGGCTGTTCGGGCACCCTTATTGCGCATGACACAAGGTAAACCCGCCACCATTGACGTTGGCAGGCAAATGATTGATCTGGTTGTGAATGTGCGAGTGGTTGACACGCTGCGAGGGCAGGGCACCGAACAATTGGCCCAGTTGCGAGGCATCACGGTACCGTTGCGCGTAAGCGGTCCTTTCAATGCTCTGAATTATGGTGTTGAATGGAAAGGCATCGGCGAGGCGGCGATTAAACGGGTGCTTGAACAAGGCCTGGAAAGCGGTCTGAAAGGTTTCCTCGAGGGCCAGACGAAACCATCCGATGGAACTGAGGCGCCCGCGCCAGCGTCGAATTCAAATGATGCCGTGAAGAACATTGGTGACGCGCTAAAAGGTTTGATCGGACGCTAGCCGCTTTGCGGCGGCTGGCTTTTAGCCGAGGTTAATTCTGTTGGTATTCAATTGATTATGACGCAAACAGGCTATTGCCCTATTTATGGATGTGAAATATTGGCTGACCCAGATGCTCAGCCCTATCACCATCACTGGTTGATCGTTGATCAGAATGGCCAGGCCCTTGATGCAGACCAGAGTCCGAAACTGAAAGAGATTCAACTCAGTTTGAGTTTCGGATATTTGGTCATCAAGGGTGAAGGTATGCTGCGCATGGATATCCCGCTCGACGTTATTGAAGACGATGAAAGCGTGATGGACGAAATCCACGTTGGGATGCGTCGCCTTCGGATTATCGATGAGGGTGATCTTGCCGCTGCCTGGATCAGTAACTTTCTGGGCGTCCAGGGGCGGTTGGTGAAAGTTCACCCCGATGAGGCGCCACTGTAAATACTAACCGGGCTGATCAGGTAAAACAGTTTGAGTTAACCCGGCTTTTGAACGGACGTCAGGTCTTCGTAACGCTTAAGAAGCTGCTCACGGCTTTCCCGCCAGTCGGGGTGAATCTCTATGCACTCAACCGGGCAAACGACCTGACACTGCGGCTCGTCAAAATGCCCGACGCATTCCGTGCATTTCATCGGGTTGATTTCGTAGATCTCTTCGCCCATATAAATTGCTTCGTTCGGGCACTGTGGCTCGCAAACGTCACAATTGATACATTCGTCGGTAATATGCAGTGCCATATCAGGTGGCTTACTTCTCTTGGGCCGCTTCGCGCCGGGCGGCAGACTTGCTGTGCAGCCAGCGCTCAACTGAAGGAAAGACGAATTTGCTGACATCACCGCCCAGCAGTGCGATTTCCCGCACAATGGTGCCGGAAATGAACTGGTACTGATCGGATGGCGTCATGAAAAGGGTTTCAACTTCGGGCAGCAAGTGTCGGTTCATGCCTGCCATTTGAAACTCGTACTCAAAGTCAGAGACCGCCCGCAGGCCTCGCACGATAACCCGGGCATTTTCTTCCCGAACGAAATCTTTCAGTAATCCGGCGAAGCTTTTAACTTCCACATTGGGGTAGTGCCCCAGTACTTCCTGTGCGATATCAACCCTTTCTTCTACAGTGAAAAACGGGTTCTTGGCCTGGCTGTGCGCAATTCCCACCACAAGGTGATCAAAAAGGCTGGCCGCACGGCGCACCAGATCTTCATGTCCTCGGGTGAGGGGGTCGAATGTTCCTGGATAGACGGCAGTAATCATGGCGTTTTATATGTCTGGATAATTCAGGTTCGAGAGAGTGAAAAACGGTTTCTGCTCCTAGTGTAACTCAGCCTGTAATTTATTATCTTGCGGTGCAACAATCTGTAGCAGCACGTAATGAACCTGCCCGGCACGGCCTGCGCGCAGGGTTTCATAATTGGCCGGCGGAATGACCGGATTTTCCGACTCGACATAAACCAGTCCGTCGGCTGTCAGGACCGCGGGCAGCTTGTGCCAGAGGCGGTCAAGCCAGTTCTGCCCAAAAGGGGGGTCAAGGAGAATCAGGTCGAAAGGGTTGGCGGTGCGTTCCAGTACATGCATGGCATCTCCGGGGAACACACGCACGTTGCCCGCTTTAAGTTTGGTTCTTAATGTGCGCAAGGCATTCACCGCTTGCGGATTTGATTCAACCATTTGAACATGTGCAGCGCCCCGGGATGCGGCTTCAAAGCCAAGCGCTCCTGTGCCGGCGAACAGGTCGAGTATGGTTTTGTCTTTAAAATTCTGATTCCAGAAGTAGCCTAGCCAGTTGTATAGCGTTTCCCTGATCCGGTCGGGCGTCGGGCGTAAACCGTGTGCGTCAATGACGGGAATTGGTGTTCGCCGGTAGACACCGCCTACAATACGGATATTGTGTTTTTTCATGGTTGTTCATGCGCTTGAAAAAGACGGTATGAGCCGCCCACCCGCGAGCGATGTTGTTCGCCAATTTGGAATAGTGTAAAGCTTATGTTTAGTTTCTTTAAACGTAAATCGAAAGAAGCCGCGCAGGAACCGTCGATTGTAAAAGACGAGGCCGAGGCTTCTCAAGAAGAAACGGCAGAAATGCACGAGGTTGCCTCGGCACAAACCAATGAAACGTCGATTGAGCCTGCGGTCGAAGAACGGCCATTGGTGCATGAAGAAAATAAAGAACAAGAAGCGCAAGAAGAACAAGAAGAACAAGAAGCGCAAGAGAAAGTGGATGATCCGGTTGCCGAAGCCGAAGCCGAAGCCGAAGCCGAAGCTGGCGTTGATGCGGCCAATCGCGAAGACGCTTTTACCTCTGCAGGCGAGCCGGTTACTCATGCCGAGCCGGAAAAGAAAAAATCATGGCTTTCACGCCTCAAGCAAGGGTTGTCGCGCACTGGGCAGAATCTGGGCGGGCTTTTCGTTGGCGTTAAAGTGGATGAAAGCCTGTTCGAGGAACTGGAAACGGCTTTGATCATGGCCGATGCCGGCATGGATGCAACGACATCTTTGTTGTCGGCATTGCGGGCGCGTGTTCGCAAGGAAAAACTCACCGATGCGCAGGCAGTCAAGGCAGCGTTGCAGGAGATTCTTGCCGAGCATCTTCGGCCTCTTGAAAAAACGCTTTCCGTGGGTCGGCACAAGCCCCTGGTGATGATGATTGCCGGTGTCAACGGAGCGGGGAAGACCACATCAATTGGGAAGCTGGCATATAACTTCCAGCTTCAGGGGCACCGCGTACTACTGGCCGCAGGCGACACTTTCCGCGCTGCGGCACGCGAGCAACTGATGGCCTGGGGCGAGCGTAACAACGTCACGGTTATTGCCCAGGATGGCGGGGATCCGGCAGCGGTCGCATTCGATGCCGTGAACGCCGGCCGTGCGCGTGATACTGATATTGTCATGGTCGATACAGCCGGCCGCCTGCCCACACAATTACACTTGATGGATGAGCTTAAGAAAATAAAAAGGGTGATTGGCAAGGCAGATGCGCAGGCACCGCATGAGGTACTTTTGGTGGTCGACGGCAATACGGGTCAGAACGCCATCGCGCAAATTCGTGCTTTCGATGCCGCGATCGGCCTTACCGGCCTGGTGGTGACAAAGCTTGATGGCACAGCAAAAGGGGGAACGTTGGCTGCGGTGGCTGCGGGGTCTCAAGGTGTGCGCCCCGTTCCGGTATATTGGATCGGGGTCGGCGAAAGTCTGGAAGACTTGCAACCATTTGTCGCTTCGGAATTCGCTGCGGCTTTGTTGGGTGGCGAATAGGCTGCGCCACCTCGCGTAATTATTTTTTACTGACCAGGCGAGGCGCCTTGTTCAATAATTTGAAATGCGCCTGGGCGTCTTTTTGTTTTTGTGCCTGCATGGCTCGCAGCCAGCCAACCGCAAACCAGGCTTGCGGTTGCTTTTGGGCCATCTCCTGGAACAGGACTTCAGCAGTGTAGTAATCGTTGAGCTCACCCAAATCTTCTTGTGCCTCTTCAAGGGCCGTTCGCACTTTGGTCAGTGCATTTTTATTGAGGACACCCGAGCACATCTCCAGACAATAGCGCAGCCGCTTCACGTCTTTGCGCACGTTGTGCTGTTCCTCGATTGGCAGGCTGGTAAATTTTGCACCTGTTTTCACAACGCCCCCAAGCCATGCATCTAGGCGTTTGGACAAGAAGCTGCCACCGTTTTTCTTCTTTGCCTCATTGCCGCTCAACTGTTGTGTGTCGCCGAAAATGACCAGCGCCTCAAGTATGTCAAGCAGTGCGTTCTGGAACGAAGGGCTGCTCGCCAGGGAGGCCGGCGCGGTGCGGCTTGCGTTTATTCGTGGCAGGCGCACGTCGGGCATGCCGGCCAGTTTCAAACGGGGAGCGATCACTGTTCTGACAACATCCAGGTCGCGTCGGGCTCCGAGTTGGCTGAATGTATTGTTGATTTTCTCCAGTGCACTTTCGGGTAATTCGGGTACCCATTCAACGAACAGTTTCTGGCATGACTTGAGCCGGCGAATACCAACACGTAATTGGTGAACATATTCCATGTGTGTGCCACTGTTCGCGCGAGCCGTGTCGACACCGGCCGCGTAAGCGGCGTTCTGTGCAATCTGGGTCAGGCATTCGTGAATGCAGTCCAGGTATGCGGCGATGGTGCTGGTTTTATTAGTGAGCTTGGGCGGTTTCGCACGGCAGGGCCTGAACAAGTGGTAACTGCTGGGACGGCTGACCGAGGTCACAATCGCTTCGCCCGATTCAGTCGTTTGCACAGATAAGGCGCGGCTTGCCAGCGTGTCGCCTCGTTCAGCCTTGCTTCTGGGGTCAAGAATCAGCCCCAACTCATGGGTCCATTGTTTTGCCACTTCGAATAATTTCGTCGACGCGCCTTCCAGCAGTTCGAATTCCACTTCACAAATGGGCAATTCCAGCTCGCCGGCAAACAAAGCGCCTTCGTCAAAAGCAATTTCAATGATTGTGTCGTCGACCTGATATTTGTATTGCAGGCGAGCCACTTTTGTTTCGTAGCGCAGTGATAGCGGGCTGGAAAGGGTGTTCAATGCGACTTGAATCGTTGTGTTGTCGTATAGAGCCAGATCAAGATTGCCGTCTGGCCTGAGGTGATTCAGTTCAACGCGTGAAACAGGGTCGGGGCCGGGCGCTTTTACCGTTTGCATCCAGCGCCGGCCTTCCTTGCGCATTCTGAGTGCAATGCCTGAATTGGCCAGCTCGCGTGTGGGGGTGTCGTAGTATCTTGCGTGCAAGGTGATTCTGCGCGCTTTCGCGGTACGCAGGCGTTTTATCAATTCCGCTCGGGCGTGGGTGGGCACATGCAGTTTCAGCTCGCGTTCGATCATTACGGTTCCGGTTGATGGCAGAAAGTGCCGTTATGATACGCATTGAGCACACGAAATATTATGACAAGCATCAAACTATTTTGTGTTTAACCGGAACAGGGCTTACTTTTCAGGCAAACTGTCGGTTAAGGCTACAGCTGGCTCCGCACGCGTTAAAATGGACGAAATTTCAAAGAGTTTACCTTTATGACGCAACCCAATTCCACTGATCATGCCCACGAGCTAGCGGGCATTTCCCCTATTACAGAAATTATTGCTGAATTGCGCGCGGGGCGCATGGTTATCCTGGTCGATGAAGAAGACCGCGAAAATGAGGGCGATTTGGTGCTGGCCGCCGACTACGTTACGCCCGATGCCATTAATTTCATGGTCACGCACGCACGCGGGCTGGTTTGTCTGACTTTAACTGAAGAGCGGTGTCGCCAGCTTGATCTGCCCCTAATGGCAAGTCGCAACGGCGCGCGTTTTGGTACCAATTTCACTATGTCCATTGAGGCCGCGGAAGGGGTGGAAACCGGTATTTCAGCGGCTGATCGGGCCCGCACCATTCAGGTTGCCGTGGCGCGTGATGCCAAACCCGCCGACGTGGTGCAGCCAGGGCACATTTTCCCGGTACAAGCGGTTCGGGGCGGGGTTCTGGTGCGTGCTGGTCATACCGAGGCCGGGTGCGATTTAACCGCGCTTGCCGGCTTAACGCCTGCTGCCGTTATCTGCGAAATTCTGAAACCCGATGGCACGATGGCGCGCCTGCCCGATTTGCAGGCCTTTGCCACGCAACACAACGTCAAGATCGGCACTATCGAAGATTTGATTCAGTACCGCAGCCAGCATGAGTCCATGATTGAGCGAACCGGTGCGCGCACAATGCAAACCCCCTGGGGCGAGTTCAATGTGGTGGCGTATCGCGACAAGGCGTTTGGTGCGCCGCATCTGGCCTTGTCTCACGGCACAATCGATTCCGGGCAGGAAACGCTCGTTCGTGTGCACGAGCCAACGACCATCGTCGACATGCTGGCCGAAGATGATGCGGGCCATAGCTGGACGATTGCCGACGCGCTGCGCAAGATCAAGGCTGCGCCGTCGGGGATTATGGTGCTGCTGAACTGCCATAGTTCAGCAGAACAGTTTTTCAGGCAAACCGAGTCTTGGGGGGCACCGCCTGCCGAGAAAAAAGTGCGCGATGAAACCCGTTTTGATTTGCTCACTTACGGCATTGGCGCCCAGATATTGCGTGATCACAATGTCGGCAAGGCCAGGCTGTTGGCCCGGCCCAGAAAAATGCCGAGCATGGCCGGGTTTAACCTGACCATTACCGGTTACGATAACGACCCTGTTACCAACCCCTGAAAGGACTTTTCTCATGAATCCATACACTATGACTCCCGATTTGAATGGGGAAGGCCTGCACATCGGCATCGTTCGAGCCCGATTCAATGAAGATATCGGCCTGGCTGAACTGGAAGCGTGCCTCAGTGAGCTTGAAGCGCTGGGCGTTGATGAGCGCGACGTCATGGTGGTCTCTGTGCCCGGCGCGCTTGAGCTTGGCCTTACTTTGGCACAAATGGCTGAAACCTACGAGTTCGATGCCCTGATTGCGCTGGGCGCGGTGATTCGCGGCGAGACGTATCATTTCGAGCTTGTCAGCAACGAGAGCGCGGCGGCAATGACCCGTGTTGCCCTTGAAACCGCCATCCCGGTAATTAACGGGGTGTTGACAACGGATACCGATGAACAGGCAGAGGTTCGTGCAGCCGGCAAAGGCCAGGATTGCGCGCGTGCTGCGGTCGAAATGGCAAATCTGGCAGCGGCGCTGGAGCCTGAGTCGGAAGACGACTTTGACGAAGAAGATGACGAGGAAGAGGACGAAGACCTTGACGACGAGTAAATCTGAAAAAGGCGCGACGGCACCTCGTAACAGCCGCAGTGCGCGGCGCCGCGCGCGTGAGTTTGCCTTGCAGGGCATCTACGCCTGGTTGCTCAGGGGCGACGAGGGCTTGCAAGAGGCCGGCGCGATTGATGCTCACTTGCGCGATGATGAAACCTTTCCTGAGGCCGATGCGATATGGTTTAAAACCCTGCTGCATGGCGTATTGCGGGAGGCAGACAGTTTGCGTAAGGCATTTGCACCGTATCTCGATCGTTCGGTTGAAGAGTTATCGCCTATCGAGCATGGTATCTTGCTGCTGGGCAGTTACGAGCTGGTGCACCACATCGAGGTCCCTTACAAGGTCGCCATTAATGAATCCGTCGAACTGGCCAAGTCTTTCGGTGGGACGGATGGTTTCAAGTTTGTTAATGGGGTGCTCGATAAAGTGGCTGCCGATGTCAGGGCAGTTGAAGTAGGCGCCGCCGCGCGTCGGTAAACATCTCGCAACCCGCACTTTATGGAGCCGTATTGAGGGAGTTTGATCTCATTGCCCGTTACTTCAGCAGGCCGGTTCCCGAAGGGTTTCTGGGCGCAGGAGACGATTGCGCCGTATTGCCGTTGGTACCGGGCAGGCAATGTGTGGTCAGTACAGATTCCCTTATCGAAGGCCGTCATTTTTTATCCGAGGTTGATCCTTTCTCGTTAGGGCACAAATCGCTGGCCGTTAATGTGTCGGACCTTGCTGCCATGGGTGCGACGCCTGCCGGATGTGTGCTGTCACTGGCCTTGCCTCATGTTGATGAGTCATGGCTCAGTGAGTTCTCCGATGGCTTTTATCGGTTGGCGAATGAGTTTGATTGCCCGCTGATTGGGGGAGATACAACCGGTACCAGTCATGGCATCATGATCTGTGTAACCGTGTTCGGCCATATTACGCCGGGCACGGCGCTGTTGCGAAGCGCGGCTCGAAGCGGCGATGACATATGGGTCACCGGCTCACTGGGTGCCGCCCATGTCGCGCTGAAGTTGTTGCAGGGTGATCTGGCCCGTAATGACTCCCTGTTGGAAAAAACACGTCCGATGCTCGAGCAACCCTGGCCGCCGGTGTTGTTTGCCGCCCAATTGCCTGGTTTGGCGCATGCGGCATTAGATATATCCGACGGTTTTCTGCAAGATCTTGGACACATTGTGAAAGCCAGCGAATGCGGTGCCCATATTGTTTTTGACCATTTGCCAATTGACCCGTCCGTTCGTGGGTTGCCCGGCGAAATGGTTGAAGAAGCCGTTTTGTCGGGGGGCGATGTCTATCAGCTGTGTTTTACCGCACCTGTAAAACATCGCAATGCCATCGAAACCCTGGCACGGCAGTTTGACACGCAGGTCACCCGGGTTGGCACGATAACGGATAGCGGCGGTCTTGTGGTGGAAACGCTGGATGGGCGCCGTCTTACCCCCTCTAACACGGGTTATCAGCATTTTTAATGCAAAACACATTATGACTCAGCCGTCTGACAAAGCGCCCTCTGGCGCCGCTGTTAATTTCTCTTGGGTTTATCGTGCGCCGGAGCGCGTGCTGGTGATGGGTTTCGGTAGTGGGTTGTTGCGACCCGCGCCGGGGACCTGGGGCACTTTGCTGGCATGGTTGATATGGCTGGCCGCAATTTCGCGGTTAAACGATACGGGCGTTGCTCTGGTGCTGTTGGTGGGTTTTGGCTATGGCTGCTGGGCCTGTCAGCGAGTGGGCAAGGAATTGGGCCGTCCCGACGATAGCCGAATGGTGTGGGATGAAATGGTCGCGTTCTGGCTTGTCTTATGGCTCACCCCGCCGGGCTTTTTTGCGCAACTGGCCGCATTTCTGCTGTTTCGTCTTTTCGATATCGTGAAGCCCCCGCCGATTGGCTGGTTTGATGCCCGTCTGAAGAACGGCTTTGGTGTGATGTGGGACGACATTGTGGCGGCCCTGTATTCGCTTTTGGTTTTGGCCGTGCTATTTCAGATTGGCGTTATTTAGTTAACATCATTGGCGGGGAGTCCCTGAATGGATATGAATCAGCAGTTTGATAAAGTGGTGGAGTCCTTGGGAGAGCAATGCCTGGCTCATGGGTGGATGCTGGTTTGTGCTGAGTCATGCACGGGTGGGCTGTTGAGCTCCCGGCTTACGGATATGCCGGGTTCCAGCGCGTGGTTCGAGCGCGGCTACGTGACCTACAGCAACGCGGCCAAGGTGGAACTGCTTCAGGTCAGTGTCGATACCCTGGAGCGTTTTGGTGCAGTGAGTGAAGAAACCGCAATGGAGATGGCTGCCGGTGCGCTGGCCAATGCCCAGGACGCCCATTTTGCCGTTTCAACAACCGGGATAGCGGGGCCGGGCGGTGCGACCTCGGGTAAGCCCGTTGGCATGGTTTGTTTTGGTTTTGCGCATCGGGCCGGTGAAGGTATTTCCACTCGGGCCCTAACGCACATATTCGACGGCAACCGGGCACAGATTCGTTCGAAAGCCGTTGAGTTCGCCTTGCAAAAATTGCACGGTTTCATTTCACAGCGTTGATGGCGTTGCGGGTTTGAAGTGCTGCTTGCGCGGCCGCCTCACGCCAATTGTCGCCACTGCTTGCATACAGAATGGCACGGGATGAATTGATCATCATGCCGGTGCCTGCCGAATTGCGCCCCGCCTGAACGGTTTGCTCAATGTCGCCACCCTGGGCGCCGATGCCGGGAATGAGCAACGGCATGTCGCCGACTCTTTGCCGCACTTTGGCGATTTCTTCAGGGAACGTTGCACCCACCACCAAGGCGCATTGCCCGTTTTTGTTCCATTTGTCTGCGACCAGGCCGGCTACGTGCATATAAATGGGTGTGTGTTGTTCGGTCTGGATGAATTGCAGGTCGGAGCCGCCAGGGTTGGAGGTGCGACACAGAACAATGACCCCTTTTTCGTCCCACTCCAGGTAGGGCTTGACTGAGTCGAAACCCATATAGGGGCTAACGGTAACAGCGTCGGCCCGGTAGCGCTCATAGGCTTCAAGCGCATAATGTTCCGCAGTCGAGCCGATATCCCCCCGTTTTGCATCCAGCACAATCGGCAGTTGAGGATAACGCTCGTGAATGTACTGGCATAGTGCTTCCAACTGGGCTTCGGCACGCTGGGATGCAAAGTATGCAATTTGGGGTTTTACACCGCAAATATGCGCCGCGGTGCTATCAACAATTGCCTTGCAGAATTCATAGATTGCATCGGGCCTGCCTTGCAGCTCAGCGGGGAAGCGGCGCGGGTCGGGGTCAAGCCCGACCATCAGTTGGGACTCGGCATGTTGCCAGGCAGAACTAAGCTTCTCGAGAAATTTCATTGTGACGCGTTGTTGAAGTTACAGGAAATGGCTGATGCCAACGGCAGACCACACCGTAACAGCCAGAATAATGGAAAGCATCACGGCAGCGCTTCCCAGGTCTTTCGCGCGGCCAATGAGTGTATGGTGGTCCAGCGTTACTGCATCGGCCAAGGCTTCAATCGCTGAGTTAATCAGTTCGATAATCAAAACAAAAAACAGGGCGCCGATGAGCAGTGCTTTTTCGGCGATGTTGTTCCCAAGCCAAAGCGCGACCGGGATCAACACGACAAGCAGGAAAAGCTCCTGCCTGAAGGCGGCTTCGTGCTCGAAGGCGGCTTTGAAACCACGTGCGGAATAACGCAACGCGTTGGAAAGCCGTCGCATGCCCCGTTGGCTTTTGAAAGGGGATTTCGGAATCATGTGAGTAAAAATAAAGTGCGTGGGTGGCATTGTAAACGCGACAGGCATAAAAAAGCCCTCTTCAATGAATGAAGAGGGCTTTGCCCAAAGGACGCCTGAGAACAAGCGCGCCCTGAGTCGACAGGCAGGTAGAGGGTAATTAGAAACCGCCCATGCCACCCATGCCGCCCATACCACCCATGTCTGGCATGGCAGGTGCAGGCTTGTCTTCGGCGATTTCGGCAATGGCTGCTTCTGTTGTGAGCAACAGCGAGGCAACCGATGCCGCGTTTTGCAGCGCAGTGCGTGTCACTTTGGTTGGGTCAAGTACGCCTTGCTCAACCAGGTCACCGTACTCGCCTGTAGAAGCGTTGTAGCCGTAGTTACCTGTGCCTTTGGCCACTTCGTTGACAACAACGCTTGGCTCGTCACCGGAGTTGGACACGATGGTGCGCAAAGGTGCTTCGATGGCACGCAGAATCAGCTTGATGCCGGCTTCCTGGTCGATGTTCTCGCCCTTGACCTTGGCAACAGCTTCTTTTACGCGAATCAGCGCAACGCCACCGCCAGGCACAATGCCTTCTTCAACTGCAGCACGAGTCGCGTGCAACGCGTCTTCAACGCGTGCTTTCTTCTCTTTCATTTCTACTTCGGTTGCTGCGCCGACACGGATAACGGCAACACCGCCAGCCAGTTTGGCAACACGTTCCTGCAGTTTTTCACGATCGTAATCGGAAGTTGCTTCTTCGATTTGAACGCGAATTTGCTTGACGCGGGCTTCGATAGATTTGGAGTCGCCTGCACCGTCGATAACCGTGGTGTTTTCTTTACCCACTTCAACGCGCTTGGCTTGACCCAGGTCTTCCAGCGTGGCGTTTTCCAGCGAACCACCGGTTTCTTCCGAAATAACGGTACCGCCGGTAAGAACAGCGATGTCTTCAAGCATGGCTTTACGACGATCACCAAAACCAGGTGCTTTAACAGCAGTGGTTTTCAGGATGCCGCGCATGTTGTTGACAACCAGCGTTGCCAAAGCTTCGCCTTCGATGTCTTCAGCAATAATCAGCAGAGGACGGCTGGACTTGGCGACCTGCTCCAGTGTGGGCAGGAGGTCACGGATGTTGCTGATTTTCTTGTCGTAGATCAGAACATACGGATCTTCCAGAATCGCAGTTTGCTTTTCAGGTGTGTTGATGAAGTACGGTGACAGGTAGCCACGGTCGAACTGCATACCTTCAACGATGTCGAGTTCGTTGTCGAGTGATTTGCCGTCTTCAACAGTGATCACGCCTTCTTTGCCGACCTTGTCCATTGCGTCAGCAATGATTTTGCCGATAGAGGCATCGCTGTTGGCCGAAATTGAGCCAACCTGGGCGATTTCCTTGCTGGTGGTGCAAGGACGTGACAATTTGGCCAGTTCCGCAACAGCGGCAATAACGGCCTTGTCGATACCGCGTTTCAGATCCATTGGGTTGATGCCGGCGGTAACGTATTTAATGCCTTCTTCAACAATCGACTGGGCCAGAACGGTTGCTGTCGTTGTACCGTCACCAGCGGTGTCGGAGGTTTTGGAAGCAACTTCCTTAACCAATTGGGCACCGATGTTTTCAAACTTGTCTTTGAGTTCGATTTCCTTGGCGACCGAGACACCATCTTTTGTTACGGTTGGGGCACCGAAAGAGCGCTCCAGAACCACATTGCGGCCTTTGGGGCCCAGGGTGGTTTTAACTGCGTTGGCCAGAACGTTTACGCCACGAACAATACGTGAGCGGGCGTCGTCGCCGAAATAAACTTGTTTAGCTGCCATGGTTTTTAATTCCTTGCTGTAGTCTGTTGTTTGGATTACTGAATCACGGCGAGGATTTCATCCTCACGGATTACGAGCAGTTCGTCGCCATCAACTTTGACGCTTTGGCCGGCGTATTTGCCGAACAGAACTTTGTCGCCTGCCTTGAGGTCAACGGCAATCAGTTTGCCGTCGTCAGTTTTTTTGCCGGGACCCACAGCGATAACTTCGCCTTGATCGGGCTTTTCAGCCGCGCTCTCAGGAATAACGATACCCGAAGCGGTTTTACGCTCGTTTTCCAAACGTTTGACGATCACACGATCGTGCAAAGGACGCAGTGCCATGAAGAAACTCCTGTTTCAAGAAATATTGGAAAATTTCAATTCCGGGGATGGCTGTTAGCACTCATCCCCATCGAGTGCTAATTATAAGGATGAAGTGGCAGACTTCAAGGGGTGGGGTGGAGATTGTTACATTTTCGACAGGTATGGATGACCATTGCTGTCGATGGCAGTGACTAGTCACGGCGGTTTGCGGATCGGCGTCCGGGAAACTACCATATGCAAATGAAAAGAAAGCACAGTCCCGATAACCGTCGCGGCTGAAAAGAATCACTTTATTTCGAGGCCGTCCGGGCAAGTTCATGCAATCCACATCAAGCAAGCGCGAACCGTCACTGTTTTTCGTGATCAACGGTGGTTCGGGACGCCAGAATGCAGTTGCTGCGCGCCAGGCGATTGACGCCGCAATGGCTGCAGCAGGGCGCAAGCATCGTATCTTCGTCATTGAAAACGCCGACAGCATGAAAGCGATTGTGCAGCAGGCCATCGAGGCCGCCGGGCAAGAAAATGGTGCCGTGGTGGCCGTGGGCGGAGACGGAACCATTAATTTCGTTGCCTCAGCCGTGCTTGAAAGTCGCTGTTTGTTTGGCGCGATACCGCAAGGGACGTTTAATTATTTTGGTCGTACCCACCGTATTCCTGAAGAAATCACGGCGGCTCTGGACGATTTGTTGAGTGGGGAACCCGTGCCAGTGCAGGTGGGTCTGGTCAACGACCGGCTATTCCTGGTCAATGCCAGTGTTGGTTTGTACCCCGAGTTGCTGGAGGATCGAGAAGCGTTTAAACAGCGGTATGGTCGCAGCCGCCTTGTTGCGCTTTGGTCGGCCATCGTCACAGCGTTTCGTCATCACCGGTATCTGGACATGGTATTGGAGCAAGGCGGGAAACGGGTACAGTTTCGGGCGACAACCCTTTTTATTGGCAATAACCGGCTTCAACTGGAGCAGGTTGGCATGCCGCAGGCGGAGTCAACGAAGCAGGGGCACCTCGCGGCCATCGCGGTCAAGCCGGTGGGTACCCTGGCCATGTTGTGGTTGGCGGCGCGCGGCGCGCTGGGCAGGCTGGCCGATGCCGATAATGTCATGGGTTTTAGTTTTCGCAGTCTTGCCGTCGCCCCGTTGGGTCTGTGGCGGGGTCGGAAAAGCGGGCTGAAGCGTCGCATTAAAGTAGCCATCGATGGCGAAATAGCCTGGCTGTCTGCGCCGCTGGCGTTTCGCGTGGCCCCGGAACCTCTGTTGTTAATCAAACGTCGTCAACAGACAGAACCGGACGCCTCATGACGGTTGTGCTGCATATTTCAGACACGCATTTTGGCACCGAGCGACCTTTGGTAGTGCAGGCGCTTGAACGACTGGCGCGCGCTCATGCGCCCTCAATGGTGATTTTGTCCGGCGATATTACGCAGCGCGCACTCAAGGAAGAGTTCGCAGCAGCAGGCAGTTTCATGGATCGGTTGTCTATTCCTTCACGGTTGGTTATTGCCGGGAATCATGATATTCCGCTGTTCGACGTGGTCACCCGCATTTTCCAGCCTTATTCGCGCTACGGACGTGTTTTTGGTTCAAATCTCGAGCCTGTTCATGACGCACCCGACTTGCTGGTTATCGGTGTGCGAACGACGCGCCGCTATCGGCATATTGAGGGCGAGGTGTCAGCCCGGCAGGTCGAGCGTGTAGCCAAGCGTTTGAGGCAGGCCGACAAAAGGCAATTACGCATTGTTGTCACGCACCAGCCGGTCTTTGTCACTCATGCTGAAGATGAGGAGCACCTGTTGCGCGGTCACCAGAAGGCCGTCGCTGAGTGG
Source organism: Pusillimonas sp. UBA3987 (assembly GCA_002384935.1). GTDB lineage: Bacteria > Pseudomonadota > Gammaproteobacteria > Burkholderiales > Burkholderiaceae_B > Neopusillimonas. The sequence continues at coordinate 48,802 of DGCD01000006.1, read as the reverse complement.
GCGCAGGCCGGGGTCGACCTGATACTGGGTGGACACATTCACCGTCCGTTTATTTCCGGGTTGCACGACCGCTTTACCAGCCTGCAGCGCCCGGCTTGGGTTGTGCAGGCAGGTACTGCCGTATCAACCCGCATTCGGCACGACTCAAATAACTCGGTCTATTTGATCCGGCATGGATTGGAGGGTGAAGCTCGTCATTGCGAGGTTGAACGTTGGGACTACGACGAAGATTCCAGTGAGTTCGCGATGATACAAAGCCAGGCTTTGCAAATCGCATAATCTCAACGCCCGCCGTTTGGCATTGACGTTTACGCTCTTTATTATTCTTCCAGGCTTTTCAGGCGATGTCTCCAGCGTCGTTTGGCATAACGGCGCATGCTGGGGATGTCGTCGGTTTCATCCATAATCGGCTTGCCCAGAATCGTTTCGATCACGTCTTCCAGTGTTACCAGCCCTTGCCAACTGCCATACTCGTCGTAAACCAGAAACATATGCTGTCGTTCCTGGATAAATTGGCTCATTGCGTTCTCGACGCTCATTTTCTCGTTAACCACGGTTACCGGCTTCATCAACGTTGAAATATTGGCGTCGGGGTCGGCATCGATGACGTCGTAACGAAATAAAAGGCCAAGCGGGTTCTCGTCTTTGTCGATAACGGGATAACGCGAAAACTGGCTTTCCTGCACGTGGCGGGTGAACTGGCCAATCGTCATATCGGGCGATATGTATTCACAAACGGTGCGCGGCGTCATGACTTCATGGACTCGCATGTCGTGCAAATCGAGGATATTGGCAATGACGCGCTGCTCGTCTTCATCGAGCTTGTTCATTTCACGCCCCAGTATCGACAGCGCTTTAATTTCCTGACGCACGTCATGTTCGGGCGCGGGGCCGCCGAACAAGTCCATGATGCGGTCAGACAGCCAGATGAATGGTTTCAAGACAAAAATCATCTTGTTCAGCGTGCCGGGCAGGTAAGGCGCAATTGCAGGCCAGTACCGTGCTCCCATCGATTTGGGCAGGATTTCAGACAAAATCAGGATCAGAACGGTCATGATGGCCGAAGCAATACCCAGATAGCCATTGCCAAATACCACCGTCACCTGCGCACCTACACCCGTTGCCCCCACGGTATGAGCGATGGTGTTCAGCGTAAGAATGGCCGCCAGGGGCTGGTCGATCCTGTCTTTCAGGATCCTGAGTTTTTCATGTAGCGCGGGCTGGTTAAGCTTGAGTTGGGCGATGTAGCTTGGCGTGATGGAGAGAAGTGCGGCTTCAAGTATTGAGCAAATAAATGAAATGCCAATGGACAATACAGCAAATGCTATAAGAAGACTCATGTCGAGCGTGGGGCCTGAAAAATTAAGTGGTCTAATGTTAAGGTTTTTGCCAGCGCAAGCGCAAACAGCCGGCACGCGCACAAAATAATGAAATGGCGTCAATTATGACTTTTTCAAATCAATCGCTTGTTCGACGCTTGAAATTACAGCAGTTGGCCGTCTTCGAGCGTGTGCTCAACTGCGGTTCGCTGTTGGCGGCGTCTCGTGAACTGCACATGACGCAACCGGCCATTACAAAAATTATTCAAGAGCTTGAAGAGCACTTTGGACAAACATTGCTGGTGCGCTCCAGGCGGGGTGTGCAACCGACCGATTTTGGCCTGATGCTACGCAATCATTGTCGCACGCTTATGGCCGATCTGCGTTATCTGGCCGACGATCTGAATTCGTGGAGTGCGGGGGTTTCCGGGCAGGTGGTGGTGGGTACGCTATTGGCGGCGTCGGCTCAATTGCTGCCCGGCGCAGTGCGTCGCCTGCGCGAAATGGCACCCAATGTCGTGGTTCAGGTCAGGGTTGGCGTCAACGACAAAATGTTCCCGGAACTGGCTCGGGGCGAGCTTGACGTCGTGGTCGGCCTCATTCCCCTGCATGAAAAAAGCGCTGAATATGAGCATGTGCCGCTGTATGCCGAAACACTTTGCGCCGTGGTGGGGCGCCAGCACCCTTTGGCAGCGAGCCAAACAATTTCAATCGCTCAGCTTGAGTCCTGGGATTGGATCCTGCCGACTTCCGAGTCCGAGGCCTCGCACTCGGTTGCCCGTTTTTTCGAAACATTGAAAATGCGCAAACCAACGCGTATTGTCGAGTCGGTTTCAATCATGACGAACCTGGGCCTGCTGGTCGACTCGGACATGATTGCGATCATGCCATATCGGGTCGCCAGTAAGTTTGTGCATCTGGGTTTATTAAGCGTTCTACCCGTTTTGCAGGATATCCCCTTTGGCTATGTTGGTTATACCTTGGCTAAGGGTCGCACCGTATCGCCTGCGACGCAACGTTTGCTTCTAAGCTTGCACGACGTGGCCTCGCAACTGTCTGCCTGAATCCCGCCATGCTTTTGTTAGGGGCTGATTGGCGCCTGTGATATTCCTTTTGTTTATATCTAAACGGAAAGAATTTATTATTCAGGATCGGTTACGTTCGATACAGTATGAGAATAAAGTAGAGACGGCTGGCTGGGGGCGAACAGGCCACCAGCCGTAACGCGTCCAACAGGAGATACACATGAGCAGCAAAGAGTCAGCGGTAATTGGCGGAAAAGCCAAGCCCAGGGGGCGTTTCCCTCACTACCGCCGGGCAGGTGATTTCATTTTCGTATCAGGCACAAGTTCTCGTCGCCCCGACAACACGTTCGAGGGGGTCGAGGTTGACCCCATGGGGGTGACCAACCTGGATATTCGTGCCCAGGCTCGCGCAGTTATTCAGAATATTGCCGATATTCTTCAACATGCCGGCGCCGCCCTCGACGACCTGGTCGAGGTTCAGGTATTCCTTGTGAATATGAACGATTTCGGGGGGTTTAACGAGGTATGGGCCGAGTTTTTCGACCATGATGGCCCCACACGCACCACGGTGGCCGTGCATCAATTGCCCCATCCTCACCTGTTGGTTGAAATGCGGGCAACGGCTTACAAGCCATTATCAGCATAGGAGTGCGCGATGAATTTCAAATATGGTTATCCGCTCAATTTTAAAAACTGGCTCGATGAGCATGCGCATTTGCTCAAGCCGCCCGTTGGCAACCAGCAAATCTGGCAGGACAGCGATTTCATGGTCACCGTCGTGGGCGGGCCGAATCAGCGTTCCGATTTTCATGATGACCCGGTCGAGGAGTTTTTCTACCAGTTCAAGGGTAATGCACAGCTTTTAATGTGGGAAAACGGGGAATACGAACAGGTTCATTTGAAAGAGGGCGACATATTCCTGATGTCGCCGCATGTGCTTCATTCACCGCAGCGGCCTGAACCGGGCAGTTTGTGTCTGGTCATTGAGCGCCAGCGTCCGGCCGGCGCGCACGATGCATTTCAATGGAGCTGTGCACGATGCGGCCATGTGCTGCAACGCTACGAGCTGGAACTCAAGAGCATCGTGAAGGATCTTCCCCCCACATACGAGCGCTTCTACAACACCAGTGAGGCGCAGCGTACCTGTGCCAAATGCGGCGAGGTGCACCCTGGCCGCGACTTTGAGTCATGGCACGCAACATTGAACGCCGCTCATCCCCATTTATAAGTTTATTTTAAAATTTTTGGCACGGACACGAACAGCATGATCGATATTCACTCTCATTTTTTCCCGCTTATCGGCAAGGATGTCGCCCATCAGGTTGACCCGCAGAAAGCGGCATGGCTGCAGGTCGACGAAGGCGGCGAGAAAGGCCACATCATGCTGGGGGATCAGCCGTTTCGGCCGGTATATCGTGCGTTGTGGGACCCCGCCCTTCGTGTGCAGGAGTTGGATGAGCAGGGTGTCGATATGCAGTTGGTTTGTTCGACGCCGGTGATGTTCGGCTATACCTGGGATCCTGCCAAAGCTGCCGACTGGGCCGCGCAAATGAATGAACAGGCAGTTGCATTTTGCGCCGGCCATCCCACCCGGTTGAAGGCGCTGTCGCAAGTCCCGTTGCAGGACGTCAAGCTGGCGTGTGCCGAGGCGTCTCGTGCCCAGGCAGCCGGTTGTGTCGGCGTGCAGATTGGTAATCATGTAGGGGAGAAAGACCTCGATCATCCTGATTTGGTCGATTTTCTGATTCACTGCGCCAATGAAAACATTCCCGTCTTTGTGCATCCCTGGGACATGATGGGCGGGGAGGGGCGGATGAAGCAATGGATGCTGCCCTGGCTTGTTTCCATGCCGGCCGAAACGCAATTGGGGATGTTGTCACTTATTTTGTCGGGTGCCATGGAGCGTATTCCCGAGTCGTTAAAGATCTGTTTTGCCCATGGTGGGGGCAGCTTTGCGTATTTGTTGGGCCGCGTTGACAACGCCTGGCGGTATCGCGACATTGTGCGTAAAGATTGTCCGCGTCCGCCGTCCGAATATGCCCGCCGGTTTTACTGCGACGCCACTATTTTCGACCAGGGTTCGCTGCGTTTGCTTGCCGACGTGCATGGCGTTGATCGCCTCATGATGGGGTCGGATTATCCCTATCCGTTGGGTGAGCAGCCTATTGGTTCGTTGGTACAGGCATCGTCGTTTTCTGCAAAAGAAAAACAGCAAATGCTGCACGACAATGCTATAACTTTTTTCAACCTGGCCTGAATCGCCAGTTTCAAGAGACTGGGCTTTCCACGCTAGCCCTTTCAATATCGAGGAGACAGCAATGAAAATGCGAAAAATTGGAACTTTAATCGCGGCTGTGGCGGGTGTGTGCGCTTTCAGTACGCCGGCTTTGGCCAAAGACTTCCGAATGGGCCTTATTACACCACCACCCCATATCTGGACGCAGCAGGCCAATGGTTTTGCCGAAGATCTTAAAGAGGCCAGTGACGGCAAGCATACCGTGTCAGTGTTCCCTGCCGGCCAGTTGGGCAGCGAGGCGCAGATGCTGCAGCAAATGCAAACCGGCGCGCTTGATATGGCGTTTCTCACGATTGCCGAAGCATCCAATCGTGTTGAAGATTTAGGGGCGTTGTATGCACCTTATCTGGTCAGCAATGTTGATGAGGCCGCAGAAATTCTGAAAACGCCCGCTGCAACCGACTTGTTGAAAGAGTTGCCTGCCAAAGCAGGTGTTGTGGGTATTGGCTACGGTATGGCGGGTATGCGTCAAATTCTAACGGCCAAGCCGGTGGAAACCGCCGACGACTTAAATGGCATGAAGCTGCGTATTACACCTTTGGATCCGATTCGCGATTTCTACATTGATCTGGGCGCGGCACCCACGCCCTTGCCTTTGCCGGCGGTATACGATGCATTGGCGAACGGTCAGGTCGATGGTATTGATATGGACCTTGAATTGATTTGGGCCTTGAAATTCTGGGAGAAGGCCGACACGATTCTCGTTTCCAATCATATGATGTTCCCCATGGTTGGGGTGGTATCGGCGCGTGTATGGAAAGACTTGAGCGAAGAAGATCGCCAAATGATCACTGATCTCATGAGCGAACGCCTGGATATGGTCATGGCCCAATACAAAGAGAAAGAGTCGGGGTGGGAAGAGAAGGTGCGTGGTACCGGTAAAACCATAAAAGATGTCGGTCCTGAGTTTTTCCAGGAAGAGATTGAAGAATGGGACGACACCTGGTCCAAACGTACCCCGGAAGCGCTTTCCAACCTGCGTGAAGCGGCTAAGAACATTAAGAAATAAATCTTCGTTTTTTCAAGGTAGTGAAGGTGCCCACTATGCTGCATCGATTCTCAACCCGGCTCGCACAAGTCGAGCTGGGGTTGGCTGGTTTTTTTGCGTTGTTGGTAACGGTCCTTATCATCTACAACGTGATTACCCGAGCCATGGACAACTCTCAGTTCTGGGTTGATGAGGCGGCCATTTTCGCCATGATCTGGATGTTGTTTCTGGGAACGTCAGTACTGCTGAAGCAGCGCAAGGCAGTCGCGGTTACCGCGCTGGTCGATGTTTTCCCCAGAAGGTGGCGGCGCATAGTGGGTGTTTTTGTTGATTTGAGCGTTTTGTTGTTCGGTGTTTTGTTGTTGGTGTTCTGCTGGAAATGGTATGCCCCCCTGGACATGATCCAGGCGGGTTTCGATAAGGACGCATTCAGCGCGGAAACGTTTAACTTCATGTATCAGGAAAAGGCGGTAACGCTACCCATGTATAAGTTCTGGGCGTGGCTGATTGTGCCGTATTTTGCATTGTCACTTTGTTTTCATACGCTGGTGAATTTAATCAACGACCCACGCGGCCATTACATGGATGAATCCGAGGGGCAGGCATTATGACGTTTTTTGTGTTTGCCTTGTTGTTGCTGCTTCAGGTTCCCATCGGCATTTGCCTTTGTCTGACGGCTGTTTTTTATATCTGGACATCTGGCAATACGGTTCTGTTCGAGTCTTACTCACAACAATTGTTCGGCTCAGTTGAGTCTTACGGCTTATTGGCCATTCCCTTGTTTATTCTGGCCGGGGAGTTAATGAACGAGGGTGGGCTGACCCGCCGTCTCATCAACTTTGCCCGGGTGTTCTTTGGCGGCTTCCGCGGCGGCCTGGCATACATTAATTTGCTGGCCAACATGATGATGGCGTCAATTATGGGGTCGGCCAACGCCCAGATTGCCATCATGTCGCGCGCGATGGTGCCGGAAATGGAGCGCGAAGGGTACGACAAGACATTTTCAACGGCCGTCACCGCCGCGGCCGGTTTGATGGGCCCGATTATTCCACCCTCAATGCTGTTTGTTATTTACGGGGTGCTGGCGCAGATATCCATTGGCGATATGTTTATTGGCGGCATTATTCCCGGGCTGCTAATGGGGCTGGCATTTTTCCTGATTGTGGCCGGATTCGGGTTTATTCATGCATACCCGAAAGGGCGCTGGCCCGATAAGAAAGAGGCTTTGCAGTCCATTATCAAAGTGGTGCCCGCGCTGGGGGTTCCCATTATCATTATTGGCGGCATTTTGTCCGGGCTGGCAACACCAACCGAATCGGCAGGGTTGGCTTCACTGGCCGCTTTGCTTGCCGGCAAGTTTTGTTATGGCGACCTGAAACTGGGGGTGATGCCCGACTTGCTCAAGCGCACCGCGTTGAATTCCGCTTTGGTCATTTTTCTTGTCGCTTCGGCAGGTGTTTTCGGTTGGACCATTACCTTCGAAAAGATTCCCCAAATGGTGGCTGAGTGGATTGGCGCCAGTACGTCCAGCCCATTTGTCTTCATGTTGCTGGTGATGGCTCAGTTGCTGGTTGTGGGCATGCTTATCGAAGGTATCGCCGCACTCATTCTTGTGGTGCCCATCTTGCTGCCGATTGCGGTTGACCAGTTTGGCATCAGCCCGGTGCACTTCGGTGTGGTCGTCTGCCTGAATCTGGTGCTGGGGTTATTGACACCACCTGTGGGTACCGGCTTGTTTGTGGCGTCGGCCATGACGGGGATCAGCCCCATGAAAATTGCCAAGGCGCTCACGCCATTCTTGATAAGCGTTGTTCTTTTGCTGGTATGGTTCAGTTATGACCCGTGGCCGGTTATGGCTTTATTGGAATAGGCTTTCAAGTTTTCAGAGGTGGGTTTGCCAGCATTTCTGACACACATGAGGCGTTGCGCTTATTTGCGTAACGCCTTTTTGTTTGCCGTGATTATGTTCCGGCCGGTAGCCATTACAATGCCCGGTAACACGCCAGCACTGGTGTAGATCCATTGAAAAACAGCTCGGATTAGAGGCAAGAATGAAAGTAAATATCCTGGGCGGCGGCCCCGCTGGTTTATATGCCGCTTATCGAATTCGCCGTGACCTGCCCGACGCGCAGGTTCAGGTGTTTGAGCAGAACGATGCACATACCACCTTCGGTTTTGGTGTGGTGTTTTCCGACAAGGCGCTGGAGTTCCTGCGTGCGGGCGATTCGCAAACGCTTGATCTGATTACGGCCGGCCTGGAAAGCTGGAGCGACATTGAAATCAACATCCATGGCGAACGTATTCGAATCGATGGTATTGGCTTCACGGGGGTTGCCCGGCTTACGCTGTTGAATATCCTTCGCGAGCAAGCGCTGTCGGTGGGTGCCAGGCTGGTTAACAGCCATATGGTCAAAGATCTGGCCGAGGTCGACGATGCCGACCTGGTGATTGGGGCCGATGGCGTCAATTCGCTGGTGCGTAGAACTCATGAGTCTGAGTTTGGCACCGAGATTCGCCTGCTCGAGAACCGCTTTGCGTGGTTTGGGGCCACCCGGGCTTTTGATGCGCTCACGCAAACATTCAGGCAGTACGAGGGCGGGTGTTTCAATGCCCATCATTATCGGTATACGCCCGACATGAGCACCTTTCTGGTGGAGGTGGATGCGCAAACGTTCCAGAAAGCGGGTTTGGAAAAGATGTCGGAAGCGCAATCGCGTGAGTATTGCGAGACGGTGTTCGCGGATACGCTGGCGGGCGCGAAACTGATCACGAATAAGTCCTTGTGGCGTCGCTTCCAGGTGGTCAGCAACCGGCACTGGACGGTGGGCCATCGGGTCTTGGTGGGCGATGCGTTAAGAACAGCGCATTTTTCCATTGGTTCCGGTACGCGCCTGGCATTGGAAGACGTGCAGGCGTTGTCGCATGCGCTATGCGAACACCCTGGCAATGTGGCCGATGCGCTGGCAGCCTATGAAACGCAGCGACGCCCCATTGTTGATAAGTTGGCGGGCGCAGCAACGCGCAGTGCCACGTGGTACGACAATTTCCCCACCCATATGCAACTGCCGGCGTGGGAGTTTGCGATGAACTACATCAGCCGTTCGGGGCGCATCGATCACGAGCGGTTGCGGGCGATGTCGCCGAAGTTTGTTGCTGGGTATGAGGCGTGGAAGGCCGGGCAGTAAAGGCGTAATGCTCAGCCTGAAGTTGAACTCAGCCTGAAATATCGATAGTACGTGGACAGTATTATTAGATTGGCTGGGTCAGGACGCTTAATGATTCTTCGACAAGTTGTGTTTGTTTTTCAGCACTTTCGCCGGCTTGTTCTCGTCGACCGATTTCGATGGAGTTTTCCACGACCAGACGGCAACGTTGGTACCGTCTTTTCATAAAATGAGTGAATGCGGAGTCAACGGAGTCTTTTGAGTTGGCGATTTCCTGCGCTAACACGATGGCGTCCTCTACGGCCATGCCTGCACCTGAAGCAAGTTGCGGTGTGGTTGGGTGAGCGGCATCCCCAATAAGTATTGTTCGGCCCGAATGCCATGGTTCTGGCAGAAAGAAGGCTTCTAGTGGTCTCATAATAATGCGCGATTGCTCATTTAAATTCGTCCTGATGTCGGCAAGTTCCGCACCGTAACCAGATAGCAGGCTTGAGAGTCGATCTGCCAGTTCTTTATTTGGAATGAAGTCGTGTCGTGGGCCTGTTTCAAGCAGGAACATATACATTTCATCTTTTGAAACAGGACTCAGTCCCACTTTGTATCTACCACCCAGAAAAAACGTACGTCGGTCGATGGAGGGCGGACGAGGGGCGGCAAGCCTCCAGCAAGATTGGCCGGTGTATTCGGGTTTGGGGGCGTTTGGGAAAATGAGTGAGCGTACTTTAGAGAAGATGCCATCCGCGCCGATGACGATGTCATAATTACGTTCCACGCCGTTCGAAAGTCGTGCTCGTACGTGTGACAAAGCGTTTTCCAATTCATCAACGGTGATACCGAGATCGACTTTAATGCGCGCTGTTTTTATGCGTTCGGCCAGAATGTTGTGTAGTAACGGTCTCATAATTCCCCCGCAGCCAGGGACGTCTGGATCATCGGTTGGCGGGGTTGGGACAATCGAAACAGGTTCGCCTGAAGCATTGCGTATCTGGATGCCATTGCCAGTGTAAGCATGGGCTTTGACTTCCTCCAATATCCCGATTGCCTTGAATGCGCGCAGGGTCGGGCCGGTAATGGTAATACCGGCCCCGTATACTTTCCAGTGGGGGTCGATATCGATTAAATGCGTTTCGATGCCTGATTTATTTAGCTCCAGGGCGGCTGACATACCGCCTATTCCTCCGCCCACAATTAATGCCGTTCTAGTTTTGTTCATGGTGATGCGTTTCCTTAATGCGCGTTAAGTCAAGTAAGTCGAGTGGCGCCGTAGACGGCCATCGCTTGCTCGACGGTTGCTACTTTGCGATTCGTATGTTGAACAAGGTCGCAGATATTGCGTACGAGGTCTGCATTGCTGTCGGCGCGAGTCCCGTCAGGTTTTAAGAGATTATTTTCAAACCCCACTCGAACATGGCCGCCAAGGGCGACGCTGGCGGTCATGCAGAGCGTTTCCTGATGTCCAAATGCGCAGACTGACCAAGGCCAGTTTTCAGGCCAGTTGGCGAGAAAAGGCAGCAATTGTCTGGGGTTCGATTGCTGATGTTCATGGTAGCGACCCAGAACAAACAAGGTGTTGGGTTTGTCGCATGCCAGGTCGCCATTTCGAGTCAGACCGACGAGCCGTTCGGCTTCTTGGGCGCTGTAGACAATGAACTGCAGCCCAATTTCATGAGCGCGGGAAAACTCGCATAGCTCGTTCAAATTGGCTATATCGCTGTCCTTTGGCGCCAACTCTTTCAACGCGATAGAGGCCGCGGCTGGCTTCAGGTCTTTGATTAAGTTGGACTGTTGGAGGGCGTCATAACGGCCCACTGATTCGGTTGTCACCTGGACTAAAAGGGTGTTTTTTGTTTGAGCTTTGATGGCTTTAATTGCAGCACGGTATCTGTTGATATCAAGGCTGTGTTCCAGCTGATCGCCGCGGACATGCAGATGCAGTACGCTCGCTCCGGCGTTTACACATGCGACTGCTTCACCAGCCATCTCGTCGGGTGTTAAAGGAATGGCCGGGTGGTCGTCGTAAGTTTTTTTTGCGCCGTTTGGTGCAACACAAACCACGACAGCTGAATTCTCTTGATTGAAAGCGCAGTTCATTAATTACGTACTCCCGTTTTGCGTTATTAGGTCGGGATCCATAACCTCGAGTCAACGTTAATCAATCGTGACCGCGTGTTGGGTCAACAAATAGTTCTCGCATAGACAAATTCATGTCGTGGGCGAATATTCATCGGCTTGATTTTGAAGGCGTGTTTCTGTTTTGCAGGCTTTTTCTGTTTCTTCTGAGTGCACAACGAGTCAATACTTTGTTCGTTTTCAGAACAGCATCTTTGTCAGTTGATCTCTAAGATTCGGGTTAATGACGCATCAATTATTAACGCAAGGTCATTTCCTGGCCTTAGAAGAGGAGACGAAGCGTGAGCAAAGGCGCGGGTGAAAATGAAAGCATTTCGGGTCGACCCAAAACGCTGGATGAGGCGAAGGCGTGGATGCTCGGGCGATTGGCAAAGCGGATCCATCCGATGAATTCACTGCCCGTAGACGAAGGTGAGGTCTGGATAAATGCTGTGCCTGGTTTGGATGGCGAGTCTTGGGGCGGGTATTGGGAGCAGATAGGTTTATCGATTCGGGAGCAGGCCGAACAGGCGTCCAGGTTGAATGACGAAGCATTAGCTTGCCGGCTTTATCAGAAGGCCAGCGGGGCATTCTTCATGGGTCGGTTTCCTTGTCCCAATCATCCAGCCAAGCAACGTTGCGCGCAACATGAACGAGAGACCTACGTATTGGCGGGCCAAGCTGGAAAACATCCTATAGAACGTATTGTGTTGCCCTTTAACGGGAAAGCTGGCGAGGGCAAAGAGGTCGTTGCATTGCTGCGACGCCCTGAAGGAATTCGAACGCCTCCTGTTGTCCTGATGTGGGGCGGTGTGGATGCTTATAAAGAGCAAATGACTGCGGCGTCAGATGCGTTCCTGGAGAACGGTGTGGCAACGCTGGCGATGGACAACGCGGGTACGGGCGAGTCGCCTGTGAAAGGCGTGCCTGATGCTGAACGCCAGTTTTTAACTGTGATCGACTGGATTACTCAGCAAGCCGACTTCAAAGGTAGTCGCGTGGGGTGTTTGGGGCGTTCTTTTGGCGGGTATTGGGCAACGAAACTCGCTCACCTTATTCCTGATCGCCTCGCGGGCGTTGTTAATTGGGGCGGTGGCGTTCACTATATGTTTCAGCCTGAATGGGTTGAAGCATCCAGATATCCCGATAGTTATTTAATGGAGCTTGTAGAGACCCGTTCCATGATGCTGGGCGCCGGCAACGACCGTGAGTATGTTGAATACTTCAAACGGTTGTCGCTGTTGGATCAAGGCTTGCTGGATGGCCATTGTGCACCGATGTTACTGGTAAACGGCAAAGACGATAAGCAGTGTCCGGTTTCGGATATTGCGTTGTTGCTGGAACATGGTGACCCTAAAACTGTTCGAATGTTTCCCGGTGGTCACATGGGTATTACGCCGCAAACGCTGCCGATCATTGTTGAGTGGTTGTCGCGGCAAGTTAGCGGGCGTGGGGTGAAATGATGGTGAAAAATTGGGTGCATTCTTTTCCTTCTCCCGATTGTTATTGGATGAGCAAAATCCTGTATGACATCCATCATCAGCCCAGCCATCTTGAGGCGTATCGAGATAATCCCGATGAATACATGGCTTCTTTCCCCCTGCGTAGTGAGTTGAAGAATGCGATTCGGGATAACGATATTGGCGCGATGTACTTGCAAGGCGTGAATCCTTTGCTATTAAGGGCGCATTGCCTGGGTTTACGGATTCCCGAGAGTGAGTTTTTGAGTTCGCTTCGCAAGCTGGATGTCGCTAACGAGGAGAGCAATCATGGCTAATTTAGTGGGTGTTTATGCGGCCAGCCACACGCCGGTCATGTTGAATTTCCCCGACGCCATTGAGGAAGGTGATCGCGTTGAGGTGTTTGATGCTTTCACCAGGTTGGGGCAAAAAATAAAAAGTGCGGATCCCGACGTTGTCGTGATTTTGTCGGATGACCACATGCATAACTTCTTTCTGAATAATATGCCGGCGTTTTGTATTGGAGCGACAAACGGCTACAAAACACCGGTGGAGCATTGGCTCAAGGCAGAAAAACGCGTACTGGAAGGCGATCCGGATCTCGGTGCTTATTTGGTTAATGAGTCGATGAAGGCGGGCTTTGATCCCTCTTTTTCCATGGACTTAACACTTGACCACGGTGTACTGACTCCCCTGGAGCTGGCTGGTATCGCTGACAGTGTTTGTATTGTTCCAGTGTTGGTCAATTGTGTTCAGCCTCCGCTTCCTTCTTTGCAAAGGACGCTGGATTTTGGTTATGCACTGGGTGATGCTATTCGGCGTTATCCGAACGCAGAACGTATTGCTGTCCTGGCAACAGGCGGGCTCAGTCATGACCTGTCTACACCAAGAATGGGCATGGTTAACGCAGAGTTTGATCAGCGATTTTTGTCTTTGTTGGCGAAGGCCGACGACGCCGAATTGGTTCGATACGCAACGGATCATGTAGACGAGGCAGGTAATGGGACGGAAGAGATCCGGACTTGGTTGATGGCATACGGCATTGCAGCGTCGCGTCGGTTTCAGTGCAATTACTACAAACCGCTTACTAATTGGTATACGGGGATTGGGCTGGGTGAGTGGGTAGAGGCGGAGACAGTATGAGTACATGCGCGTACAGGGTAGACGGTAACAGTTCAGCTCCCACCGTTGTGCTGCTTCACTCTATTGCAACACACAGTGAAATGTGGGCCCCTCAGGTGGCGATATGGTCTTCAGTTTACCGGGTTGTTCGGATCGATCTGCCGGGGCATGGCGATAGCCCTGAGCCCGTCGGTGAAATGTCAATGGAGCGCTACGCCGATGCCGTTAATGAGGTTCTTCATGAGTTGGCGGTGTCGGAGGTTTCGTTGGTAGGGCTCTCGTTGGGTGGAATGATTGCCCAGGCATTTGCGTTGAAGTATCCGGATAAGGTTAGGTCGTTGGTTTTGGCTCATAGTGGAGCAAAAACGGACCCAGCTGTTGCACGGGTATGGGATGCACGTGTCGAACAAACCAGAGAGGCAGGATTTGATTCTCAAATCCTGCCGACTTTGGAGAGATGGTTCACCCGTGATTTCTATGTTGGATCACCGTTAACCATTGCATGGTTGGAGGGCATTGTTCGAAGAACTTCAACCGAGGGATATGTTAGTGCCGTTCGCGCGATACAAGCGCTGAATCATCTGGAAATGCTGTCATGTCTCTCTCAGCCTGTGTTGGTTATTGCCGGGGAAGAGGATTCGGCTATTCCCCCGGCAAAAGCGGCATTAATTGCGAAGCATCTCGTTAATGCCAACTTATGCACACTGAAGAAGGCAGCGCATATGGGAAATATTGAACAGCCCGTGGCCTTCACCGAGGCAGTGGGCGCTTTCCTGAAAAAGGTGTATGCGCCTGTTGACTGTGACTACGCATAAAGAAGATCTGTTAAAGGCGCCACAGAAAGCAGTCTGAGTTGATGTTGTAAAAAGCGGCATGAGGTTGTTTTTAGTTCGCATTTGAACTTTATTTACATAATAAATCAGGAGACATGAAACATGAAAAGCTTATTGAGGCTGGTTGCCATCCTTACTGTTGCATTAACGACCAGTGTGGCTAACGCGCAAACTAAAGTAGCCATTGGTTATCCACCTGCAGCAGACTGGCTGCCTGCAATGGTTGCCAAAGAGAAAGGCTATTTCGATAGCAGGGGGTTAGACGTTGAGTTGAACAAGATTGCGATCGTATCCAATATTCCGGCGGCGCTGATGTCGGGTAGTTTGAATATCGGAGCAACGACGCCTACGGCATTAATCGACACGTCTGCTGCCGGTTTGGATCTGGTCGCTATAGTAGGAGCCACGCGGTTTGTTAAGGATCCGGCGATTTTCAGTTTGGTGGCGCGAGAAGGCTCGGGCATTAAAAGTGGAAAGGACCTGGAGGGAAAGCGAATAGGGGTGCCAGGTATTCGCAGCGTGGCAGATGTGCTTCTGCGAAAGTGGATGATGAACGAAGGCGTTGATGTTTCCAAAGTGAATATTGTAGAAGCCCCATTCCCCCAAATGCGCGATCTGCTCAAATCTGGAACGATCGACGCAGTTCCGGTTCTGGAGCCGTTTAGATCTCGTATTCTGGCAGACAACACGGGTTATCGCGTGACGGATTACATTGCCGATGTTGATCCTGACATTCTGGGGGTTATGTGGTCGGGTAGTCGTAAGTGGCTTGATGCGAACCCTGAAGTTGCACCGGCATTTCGCGAGGCGATCGCCGAAGCCGTGCAGTTTATTCAGAACAATCCGGATCAGGCAAGGGAGATAGAAAAGAAGTATTTGGGTTACACGACCACAATTAAAGTGCCTTATTCCCTGACGATCGAGCAAAGTGAACTTGATGAATATGCCGAAATGTTTAAGGAGGTTGGCTTTATTTCTTCAACGGTAGATACTTCAAAACTCATTTATTAATCATTACATAGGACGCTCCAGGGGGGTATGGCAAGCATGGTCCGCTTAACAGGCAATCTCCTGCGCAGCCCCCCTTACTCGAACTGACATGAAGGTTGTGGAACCCAATATGACATTGCAGCCAAGCTCCGCGTCTAGTAATGATGCTCAGCCCGCTTTAAGCATGGAAAATATTTCCATGGTGTTCGGAGAAGGGGATGCGGCGAAAACGATTATTAATGAAATTAGCTTCTCTGTTTCGAAGGGCGAGTTTTTGTGCATTGTTGGCGCATCCGGGTGTGGCAAAACCACATTACTTAGAATGTTGTGCGGATTGACTTCGCCAACATTAGGGGAAATTGCATTTATGGGGGAGAAGGTTTGTGGTCCCTCGCGCGATCGGGCAATGGTATTTCAGGATTACGGGCGTGCTTTACTGCCTTGGCGCACCGTCGCTCAAAATATTGCATTAACACTTGAAACATGTGGCATACCCAAACGTGAGCATCGCCAACGCGTGGCGGCGTTGGCCGACACGATGGGGCTGAGTCACGCGTTAGAACAGTACCCGCATCAATTGTCAGGGGGTATGCAGCAGCGCGTGCAAATTGCGCGCTGCCTGGCCCAGGACCCTAAATTATTGCTCATGGATGAGCCCTTTGGGGCTTTGGACGCAATTACCCGCCAAGGTCTTCAAGACGAGGTGTTGCGTCTGGCGAAACAGAACGGTACGACGGTTGTTTTCATTACGCATGACCTCGAAGAGGCTATTTATCTGGGCGACAGAGTCATTGTGTTGGCGGCAAACCCGGGGCGTATCGTCGAAGATATTCCGATCACTATCCCTCATCCCCGGAGTCAGTTAACAACGCGGGAAGATCCGCAGTTTCTGGCCCATCGGCACCATGTTTTCGGATTGCTGGAGGGACACTGATGTTAAGGAATTGGCAAGGTGCTATTTTTCCCGGCATTGTGTTTGTGATTTGGGAACTGGCGGGCCATATGGACGATTTAAAACGAGACTCCTTGTCACAACCCTCAGACATTTTTGTTGCGCTATACAGTGGTTTGCTAGATGGGACAATTTTTCGTGCAACGGCCCAAACATTCGAGGCGGCACTTTTGGGCTTTTTTATTGCCTCGTTAGTTGGTGTTCTAGTAGGAATTGGTCTAGGCTTGGCGCCACGTATAGAACGAATAGTGGGGCCCACCATTGACCTGCTCAGGCCCATTCCCTCGGTTGCCTTAATCCCCTTAACGCTCATGATTTATGGATTTGGTGTTCGGATGGAGGCTGCAGTCGTGGCTTTTGCCTGCATTTGGCCTGTCTTGATCGTTACTATTTCGGCGGTCAGGAGCATTGAGCCGGGTTTGATTGAGGTGGCAAAAGTGCTTGAGATGCAACCTTTTGAGAGAATCAGGAAAATTGTTCTTCCCGCCGCATTCGGGAGAATTGCGGTTGGGTTGCAATTGGCCTTGTCTATTTCTTTGGTTGTTGCCGTCACCGTAGAAATTGTGTTGAATCCACGGGGGTTGGGGCACAGCATGATGAATGCGCAGCAGGCTCTGCGGTTCGATGTGATGTATGCGCAGTTGCTTTGGATCGGTTTGGTTGGCTGGGCGTTAAGCCACTATAGCCAGAAACTAATAAATAAATGGTCTCCTGCTTTTCAAGCGGCAAAACAAGGGGATAGGTCATGAAACCTTCCACAAAACGCCTGTTTGATTATCTTGGCGCGATTGTATTTGCTGCAGCTCTATTACTGGTGTGGCAGCTTCTTTCGGTTTTTGAAGTTATTTCCCCTTTGTTTTTCCCTTCACCGGCGCGTACGCTTGGCGAGTTGTGGAGTCAAATAATTGACGGTCGGGCTTGGGGGCCTGTTTCGGCGACTGTAACCAGAATGTTCTATGGTTGGTTAATGGCGTCGGTGTTAGGCGTGATTTTGGGGGCGTTGATAGCGGGTTCCGGGTTGTGCAAGCGACTGCTTATGCCCACATTGGAGTTTATACGCCCGATGCCGGCGTCCGCCATTATTCCTGTCGCGATTCTTGCATTTGGTTTATCCAACCAGATGTCTACCGCGGTCATTGCATTTGGGTCGGTCTGGCCGGTTTTACTCGCGGCGATTCAGGGTTTTTCCTCGGTCGATAAGCGTTTATATGAAGTGGCAAGTGTGTTAAAGATGAGCGCGTGGGATCGCTTTTATAAAGTTTCCCTTCCAAGTGCGCTGCCCGACATTCTGGCAGGGGCAAGAGTGGGTTTGGCGATAGCGCTTATTTTGGCCGTAGTGACAGAAATGCAGGCATCGTTACCTGGGTTGGGGCAAAGTATTTTGATGGCGCAACGCTCTTTCCGCACACCAGAGTTATATGCCGGTGTTGTCATGTTGGGTTTTGTTGGTTTTTCTGCTTCTGCATTATTGCTGTTTATCGAGCGCAAAATGCTGCGCTGGCGTCGAACGTTATCTTAGTTATGGGAATCCGTTATGAAAATCGACGAAAAGTACCTTGCTTGTAATCCGGTCGTTTTTCAACAGGAAATGGAAAAGATGTTCGCGGTTGGGCTTGAAGTTCGCTCGCCGGATCAACAACCCTTTGCCGCTAAAGTGTCAGCGTATCGAGGTCGCAATCTGCGTTTTGCCGCATTACGGTTTTCCCCGCATTCTACGTCTTCGTTAATGATTGGGCAGCGGTCTGGTCGTTTACTTGTGACGTTGCAAAAAGAGGGTGTTGCACTCGTTCAACAGGATGGTCGCGAAAGCCGGATTGAGGCGGGCGATATTTTTATGATTGACCCTAGCCGCCCGTTTTATATTGAAACGGGTGAAATCCTTACGCACTCTGTTTATATCGAACCCGAGGCGCTGCGTAGTTTAGTGCCTGAGTGGGACGAGCATACGGCCAGGGTGATCAATGGGCGTTCCGGGACGGGGGCCTTGTTTAGCGGCATGCTTGACAGCGTCTTTTCGTTAGCTTCAACGCTCGACGAAGATACTGCCGATCGTATCTCCGACTCCTTGCCTTACGTATTATCTGCTGCCATGAGCAGTTTGGTAAAAGACACGGCGTGCTCTCCCTCTCGCCTTAAGCAGCTACACCGACAGCGTATTTTGCGGTATATCCGGGAAAACCTTCGAAATGGTGAGTTGACGGCAAAGTCAATTGCGGATGCGGTGGGGCTTTCCACACGTTATGTTTATGAGTTATTTGCCAACGAAGATGAGTCGCTGATGAAAAAAGTCTGGGCAATGCGGTTGGAGCGTTGTAAGAACGATATTAGTTCTTCCGTACAAGCGTCCCGATCAATTGGAGAAGTTGCGTATTATTGGGGGTTTAATGATGTTGCGCATTTTAGCCGTGCGTTTAAACAGCGGTATGGTTTGTCTCCCAGGGACTATCGTATTGGCGCAAAACCCTCCTAACGATAATGAAGTGGTAACAGATGGAACTTAACCCAGTTGTATGGCAGCCTGATGTAAAGCAAATTCAGGCCTCCCAGTTGTCCCGTTTCACACAGTTTGTTTTGCAAACGCAGCCAGAAAGTCAAAATCAGCTCCCGGCATTTACCGGCTACACCGATTTACATCATTGGTCTGTTTCCCAGCCTGATGCCTTTTGGCGTGCGGTGTGGGATTACTGCGGCTTAACGTCTGTTGAGCCGGCTACCGCCGTCCTGGGCGAGCGCCGCATGCCGGGTGCCCAGTGGTTTCCGGGCATGACATTGAACTTTGCCCAGAATCTACTTAGGCTGGCCGAGGGCGAACGGGCCAACGATGAGGCGGTGGTGGCGTACTGCGAAACCCGGTCGGTACTGCGTCGCAGTTATGCGCAATTAAAGGCCGACACCGGTGCGCTTGAGGCCTATTTCAGAAAACAGGGGGTTGCCCGGGGCGATCGTGTGGCCGCCATTGTGACCAATGGCTATGAGGCGCTGGTTGCGATGCTGGCCACAACCAGCATGGGGGCGACTTTCAGCTCGGCCTCGCCCGATTTCGGGGTGGGCGCCATTCTGGATCGGTTCTCGCAAATTGAGCCGTCCCTGCTGGTGATGGTCAATGGATATGGCTACGGTGGCAAGGTGTTCAGCCGCACCGAGGATTTGCAGGCGATACGCCAAGGGCTGCCATCGATAAAGGGGGTCGTGGTGATTGAACAATTGCCCGAGCAGGCGCTGCCCGAAGGCCCCGGCGTGGTGTCGTGGGAGGCAGCCCTGCAAGCCGGGCAGGGGCAGGCGCCCAGTTATACCCCCGTGGCGTTCGACCACCCCGCTTATATTCTGTTTTCTTCCGGTACCACAGGCAAGCCCAAGTGTATTGTGCACGGCACGGGCGGGATTTTGTTGAATCACGCCAAGGAACTGATGCTGCACGGCGATATCGGTCCGGGCGATCGCCTCATGTATTTCACCACTTGCGGCTGGATGATGTGGAATTGGCAGGCCTCGGGCCTGCTAACCGGGGCACGCCTGGTCACGGTGGATGGCTCGCCCGGTTATCCGAATTTAAACTTTCTGTGGGACGTGACGGCGAACGAGGGTGTAACGCATTTCGGTACCAGCGCCCGCTTTATTGCCGGTTGTCGCAAGGCCAACCTGGCGCCGGCGCAAACACATCAACTGCAAAAGGTGCGAGTAGTGTTCTCGACCGGCTCACCGCTCTTGCCTGAGGATTACGACTGGTTCTACAGCGAGGGCGTACCCCATGCCTTATTGGGATCGATTGCAGGCGGTACCGACATTTGCGGCTGCTTTGTGGGGTGTGTGCCTACGCTGCCGGTGCGCCGGGGCGAGATTCAGGGCCGGATGCTGGGGGCCGATGTCACGGCGTTTGATGAACAAGGTCATGAGATGCAGGCGGGGCGGGGTGAACTGGTGTGCAGGCAACCGTTGCCGTCGATGCCGGTGGCGTTCTGGAACGATCCTGAGGGTCGTCGGTACCACGAGGCCTACTTCGATACTTACCCCGGGGTGTGGGCGCACGGTGATTTTATTGAGTTTACCGACACGGGCGGTGCCATTATCTATGGGCGTTCCGATGCCACGCTGAACCCGGGTGGGGTGCGCATTGGCACGGCCGAGATTTATCGCCAGGTTGAGACGGTGGATGCGGTCAAGGATAGCCTGGTGGTGGGGCGCCAGGTGGATGGTGATGTGGAAGTGGTGTTGCTTGTTGTGCCCGCGCAAGGCCATGCATTAAGTGACGCGCTGGTCAAGGAATTACGCACGCGCATCCGGGAAGGAGCCAGTCCGCGGCATGTGCCGCGACATATCTTGGTGGTTCCGGACATTCCCTATACCCGCAGCGGCAAGAAAGTGGAGCTGGCCGTGGCGCGCCTGCTGAACGGGTCGGCTCGCACCGATAATCGCGATGCCCTGGCCAATCCGCAGGCCTTGGAGCAAATCGGGCAGTGCCTGCGTGAGGCGGGGCTTATTTCCCCCTGAAGCGAGACAGCTCGCGACGGTCGCGCTTAGTGGGGCGCCCCATGGGCATGTCGATAGAGGGCTCCGGGGCAAGCCGCCGCATTTCGGCGGCCTTCTCCCTCGCAGCGACACTTTCGGCCGTTTCTTGGTACAGTTCCCGCGCCTTGGGCGCAGGACCGCGAATGGCACTGATGCCTTGTACCTTGATGACGATGGCAGGATCTTCTTTTCTGACCGTGATGACGTCACCAGGCGCAATCTCACGTGCCGGTTTGGCTGTTTGCCCATTGACGGCAACACGCCCTTTATTGATTTCTTGCACGGCAAGGCTGCGGGTCTTGTAAAAGCGCGCAGCCCATAACCATTTGTCTAGTCGCAGTTTTTCCATAGTGTCTAGATGGGAAAATCCAGTATAAGTGTATCCAAAAAATACAAAAAGGGGGTTTCCCGGTTTTCAGGAAACATCTTGTTAATTTCAATAACTATAACAAACGCTGAAGTCTTTAAGCCTGCGTTCAGGGTTGTTAGGGTAGAACTTCAATATTAAGTCTTAAGGAGATTCTATGCCTAGCATGTTTAAACGAACCGTTTCCGCCGCTGTCCTGGCAATGGGCCTGGCGTCTGCGCCGTTTATGGTGGGGGCTCAGCAATCCGGCGCACCTCAGGGGTCGGTTACATCACAACCCCAGGCAGTGGATTCCTCGCAGTTTTCTGATACAGACTTGCAGAAGTTTGTAGCGGCCTCGCAGAAAGTGGCGGTTATTTCCCAAGACTACGCGCCTAAGTTGCAGGAAGCTGAAGATCCCACCGAGCAGCAGAAGGTACTGGAAGAAGCTGACCAGAAAATGATTTCCGCCGTTGAAAAAGAGGGCATCAGTGTTGATCAGTTCATGATGATCAACCAGGCAGCACAGCAGGATCCCGCATTGGCTCAGCGCATCCAGGGTATCGCGCAATAAATTATCCCTGTTTTCTCTCGTTTGTCTTATGCGGTGCGATGCCTTTGCGGGATCGCACCGTTTTTTATTTGATTTAATGTCTCTTCGCGGGGATAATCTTGCTGGGTGTGAAAGGCCCCGTTCCATTCTCGTGGCCGGGCTTTCACTATGAAAGCGTTGTAGATGCTGTCGCGGTTGCGGCCACATCCGCGAAACATCGTTGAAGAGACTCTCATGTTTTACTCCCTGCGCCACCCAGGTGTCATGGCCGTGACATTGTCAGCCGCCGGCATCCTCACGGTTACCATGGGTATCCGGCAAACTTTTGGGCTTTTCATTAGCCCGATCAACGCATCAACCGGGATGAGCATTGCCACCATTAGTCTGGCAATGGCTATTGGTCAATTCACCTGGGGTGCCATTCAGCCTGTTGCGGGTGCGGTGGCCGACCGCTATGGTCCCCAGCGTGTTTTGGCGGCCGGGTTGCTTATTCTTGCTTTGGGCTGCGCGGTTGCGCCTTTCATGACGGAAGGTTTTGGCCTGACTGTGGCATTGGGGCTGCTTGCATCCATCGGGTCGGGTATTGGCAGTTTTTCGGTGTTGATCGGTGCCGCGGCGGCACGATTGCCCGAGGAGTCGCGCGGGACAGCTTCAGGTGTGATTAATGCCGGTGGTTCCTTTGGCCAGTTTGTCTTTGCGCCTGTCGTGCAAAAGCTCATACAGGCGGTTGGCTGGATGGGTGCGTTATGGGCAATGGCGCTGGTGGCGCTGGCTTCTTTGCCTTTAATCAGTCGCCTTGTGAAAAGCGGGGGTGCACCACCTGCGCCGGTTGCGGGTGAACAGCGCCTGGGTGAAGCGGTGCGGGCCGCTTCGCGTGACCGCAGTTATTGGTTGTTGCATCTGGGGTTTTTTACATGTGGGTTTCACATTGCGTTTTTAGTGACCCACTTGCCAGGTGAAGTCGATTTATGCGGGCTGCCGCCTTCCGTTGCCAGTTGGTCGCTTGCGATTATTGGTCTGGCGAATATTGTGGGCAGTATTTATGCGGGCAACTGTGTGTCCAAATATCGAAGCAAATACATATTGGCGGTCATGTACGGGTCACGTGCCGTGTTGATTGCATGGTATTTGATGATGCCGCGAACCGAGTGGGTGTTTTATATCTTTGCCGCTGGCTTGGGCTTCACTTGGCTGGCGACCGTCCCGCCAACGGCAGCTATCGTAGGCAAGTTGTTTGGTACGCGCTATCTGGCGACCTTGTTCGGTCTGACGCTGTTTTCCCATCAGTTGGGTGGTTTTTTGGGTGCCTGGCTGGGCGGCTTGGCAATAACGCACTTCGGCGATTTTATGTGGATGTGGTACGCCGATATGGCGCTGGCCATTATTGCCGCGCTGGTTAATCTGCCGATCAAGGAAGGGCCGGTTGTGCGGCACCGATCTGTTACGCTAAATACCTGATTCAGCGCATTCAGACATTCGTTGTCGTATCCGGGTTCATCAAGCGTCGCAAGCTGTCGCGCTCAAGCAGCCATGATGCAATAACCGCAAAAACCAGACCCCAGAAAGGGGCGCCAATATTGAGTATGGGTACCCCCGCTACGGAAACCACGAATGAAACCAGTGCGCCTAGCGGGCATTCGCCTCGAAATGCCGCCTGGAACGTCGTTTGCAATACCCGCATCATTGCAAGACCGCCAATCAGTCCGATGAGCGAAAGCGGCAGAGCCAGTGCAAATGCCGTGGCCAATGGGGCAAATACAGCAAACACAATCATAAGCAAACCGACAATCATGGCGCCAATCCAGTGTTTTTTGGGGTCGCCGCCGGACACAATAATGCCGTTGACCGGTCCGGTTAAGCATGCCGGTACAGAGCCGGTTAATGCCAGAAGAATTGAGCCCCAGCCCGTGGTGGTCGTGATCGTTTTTACAGGCGCCTCGTAACCGGCATTTTTCAAAATGGCAATTCCCTGGGCGTTCTGAATGCCCAGTACGGTCACCATAAGTGGAATCACCAGCTCCAGCATGGCCTGAATCGAGAACGAAGGAACATACAGTGTCGGCCAGGCAAAGAGCCGTGTGGTTTCGGGTATGGGCGTCATGGCACCAATGGCCCAGGCGGTAATGCCACCGGCAATAATAGCGGCCAGAACCGGCGGTATGTATCTTCCCAGGGCCGGAACAAGTGTGAAGAATAGAAAGACAAACAGCGTTGCACCGGCCAGGAATGCATTATCTGTAAAGGCGGTAATGACCTGAATGCCCAGTGGCAGGAAAACACCGGCAACCATTCCCATCACGATAGGCATGGGAATGGCGCGCATTACGCGCCCGATCAGGCCGCTCCAGCCCAGGATTGCAATCACAATGCCCGTTACCCAGTAAGCACCGATCACTTCAGAAAAACTCAGGTGCGTCAGAGCGGGTGGCAATAGTAATGCGCCTGGAATGGTCCAGGCGATGACAAGCGGCTGCCGGTAGCGCCAGCAAATCCAGAGCGTGATTATGCCGGCAAAGCCGTAGCCACCAAAAATCCATGATGACAGATCGCTTTCCGACAAACCTCCCGCCTGGCCGGCGGCAACCAATATGGCTAATGGTCCGGTCGTGCAAAACAGGTAGGCCGTAATACTGTTGCTGAAGGTATGGCGGTCTGGCAAATAGCTGGCCAGACCCGAGTCTTTATGTCGTTTTGAGTGACTTTCCTGCGACACGGTGCCTCCCCGTTTTTATTGTCCGTGCATATAATATTTTTGTCAGTATACGCAATATATAACCGTCAAGTCATTGCACGGACTCAGTCAGACGCGCGAGGAAAACGGCGCCGGCCCGGTTTATGCACTCGCGGGGTCTGCACGCCTTTCTTCTTGTGCCTCGCCGCTCATCAAGTGCAGTGTTTGGGTGGGGAAGGCGATTTCCGCGCCGTAACCTTCAATAATCTCGCCGATCTTCAACAGAACATCCTGCTTGACCTCATGGTACGTGACCCATACCGTGGTCCTGGTGAATGTATAGACCATAATGTCGAGCGACGAAGGCCCATATTGCAGGAAGTTCACAATCAGGGTTTGATCCTGATCGATTTCCGGATGGCTGCGCAACATTTCCTTGATATCGTTGATGATCGCTGCCACGTGTGCGAAGTCGTCGTAGCGAACGCCGATTATTTCACTGATCCGGCGATTCGTCATGCGCGACGGATTTTCTACCGCAATTTGCGTGAAGATGCCGTTGGGAACGTATAGGGGGCGTTTGTCGAAGGTGCGAATGCGGGTCAGGCGCCAGCCAATTTCCTCTACCGTGCCTTCAATTTGACGGTCGTCTGAACGTATCCAGTCGCCCACGGCGAAAGGGCGGTCTAGGTAAATCATCAGGCCGCCGAAGAAGTTGGCCAGCAGGTCTTTCGCTGCGAAACTAACCGCCAGCCCACCGATGCCGCCAAACGCGAGCAGGCCTGAAATGGAAAAACCCAGGCTTTGCATGGCAACAAGCACGGCGGTGATCAGAACTGAAACACGCAACAGTTTGCCAACGGCATCAACGGTAGTAACGTCGATCGGTTCATTCCTGGCCTGCTTCTGGGCAATGATACCTTTTTCAACATTATTGATGAAACGAACCACAAACCAGGTAATGCAGCCGACAATGCCAACGATTCGAACAGGGCCGATAAAGTCGAGCAGCGTGACTTCCGTTTCAACCTGCAGAATTTCTACGGCAAAAGACAGGCCAACGATCCAGGCGACGATGGTCACGGGCTTGCGTGCCGCTTCAATCAGCGCATCGTCCCAGTAGGTTCTGGTCTTGTGGCTGCGCGATTCGAGTTTATTCAGTATCCGACGCAGGAAAAAGTTTGCAATTACAACGGTCAGAACGACCAAGAAAACCTGAATGGTCAGGGCGACCATTTCGCCGCTGCCTGTCCATTCTGATATTTGCCTTGAAATATCGGTAAAAATCTCTTCTTCCATTACGTAAATCCTGGGTTCAAAAAGGGGCTATTGTAGCGAGCGCCGTTTTACCCGACCAATACTTTGATGAGCAAGAGGGCGGGTATTATTCTGCTGCGCGTGGCTTTATCCGGTTCGCGGCTTCGCGGGCATTGTCACGGGCCTGGTCGATGTTGTCGTGGTGCGCCAGCGCAACACCCATACGACGCCGTTTGAAGCTTTCCGGTTTGCCGAATAGTCGCAACGTTGTCTGCGGAACCTGCAGCGCTTTGTCGACGCCGTCGAAAACAATGCCTTGTGCATCAACGCCACCATAGATAACTGCGCTTGCACCGGGGCTGCGCAGTTGCGTATCGACCGGTAGACCGAGAATCGCGCGGGCATGCAAGTCAAACTCACTTTGCCATTGCGTGGCCAGCGTCACGAGCCCGGTGTCATGAGGGCGCGGACTCACTTCACTGAACCAGACCTGGTCTTCTTTAACAAAAAGCTCGACACCGAACAAACCCAGGCCGCCAAGGTTCTCGGTAATCGACCGGCCAACTTCCTGAGCCCGAAGTTTTGCCGTTGAGCTCATGCGTTGGGGTTGCCAGCTTTCGATGTAATCGCCCTGTTCCTGCAAATGACCGATGGGTTCACAGAAATAGGTTTCGATTGCGCCTTGTTGATTCAAGGCGCGCACAGTGAGCAGGGTGATTTCATAGTCGAAGTCAACAAAACCCTCGACAATGACGCGATTCTTGTTCACCCGGCTGCCCGACATGGCGTGGTGCCATGCCTGCTCTATGTCTTCGACGCTGTCGATTTTGCTTTGGCCTTTGCCAGAACTGCTCATGACCGGCTTGACGATACACGGGTAGCCGATATGCTCCATTACCGCCTCTTTCAACTCGGCCAGGGAGTCACAAAACTGATAGGGACTGGTGGGCAGTCCAAGGGTTTCGGCCGCCAGGCGTCGGATACCTTCGCGGTCCATGGTGAGGCGGGTAGCACGTGCGGTGGGCACGACCCGAACTTTACCTTCGGCCTCCAGTTGCTCCAGGGCAGAAGTGGCAATAGCCTCAATTTCAGGCACCACCAGATCCGGCTGTTCGGATTCGATCAACGCCTGTAGTTGCTCCGGGTCGGTCATGACCAGCGTTCTGGCATGGTGCGCAACCTGGTGACCTGGCGCATCCGGATAACGATCGACGGCAATGGTTTCGACGCCCAGGCGTTGCAGGGCGATGATCACCTCTTTGCCGAGTTCGCCCGAACCGAGCAGCATTACTTTAGTAGCGTTGGGAGATAAGGGGGTACCGAGCGTGGTCATGAAGGCATTCCTGCAAACGATGCAACGGACGTTATTGTATCGATTTCTGTTCGAGACAATTTTGTCTGGAAGCCAATGTGAGATCAAGCAACGCGAAACAGCACCCGGCTGTATTAGTTCGTATACTTTGAGCTTGAGTTAATACATGGATATCAGGATTATGGCTGTTTCTGTCGACCCGAAAATCGTGTCTCAGGTTACGTTGGGACATTACGAAAGCAATGCCTCCAGCTTCCAGGAGGGTACGCAAGATCATGACGTGAGTCAGAATATCAATGCGTTGCTGAGGCATATCCGTGCTTCCGCGCCTTGTCGGATTCTTGATTTTGGTTGCGGCCCGGGGCGTGATCTTGTGACTTTCAAGCGCCTGGGATACGAGCCGGTTGGGCTAGACGGCACCAGGGCATTTGTTGAAATGGCGCGAGCCAATAGCGGCTGTGAAGTATGGCAGCAGGATTTTCTCGCCTTGTCGTTACCTGACGCTTATTTCGATGGTGTGTTTGCCAATGCTTCTCTGTTTCATGTCCCAAGAGCCCACCTTGGGCAGGTATTGAGGCAACTGAAAGACGCGCTGAAGCCCGGTGGGGTATTGTTCTGTTCGAACCCCAGGGGCGACAACCAGGAAGGCTGGAGCGGTGAACGCTATGCGGTTTACCATGATTACGAAGCCTGGCATACCTTGCTGACTGAGGCGGGATTCACCGAGTTGGAACATTATTATCGGCCGACAGGTTTGCCGCGAGACCAGCAGCCCTGGTTGGCTACTGTCTGGCGCAAGCCGGCCGACGTTTGACAATGACTGCCGCTTTATTCGATGACGCTGCGTTTGTGGCCGGATCAACCGAAGCGCTGAGCCCGCATGCCTTGGTTTTGCGTGGTTTTGCAGCATCGCATGATTCCGCTTTGTGGGAAGCGTTGCAAGATATACTCCTGCGCGCTCCGTTGCGCCGAATGAAAACGCCGGGGGGCCGGGCGATGTCGGCTGAACAAACAAGTTGCGGTCAATGGGGTTGGATTACCGATAAGCAGGGTTATCGCTATGTGGAACGCGATCCTTTAACGGGCAGTGTCTGGCCGGACATGCCGCCGTTGTTCAGCGACATTGCTCGACAGGCGGCTGAATATGCCGGGTATCCGCGCTTCCAGCCGGACGCGTGTCTCGTTAATTGTTATGGGCCTGGGGCCCGTATGGCACTGCATCAGGATAAAGATGAAGCCGATATGGGTGCGCCGATTGTATCGATTTCACTGGGGTTGACGACACAATTTTTGTTTGGTGGCATGCGACGCACCGACCTGGTGCGCAAGGTTTTATTGGTGCATGGCGACGCCGTGGTTTGGGGCGGATCCGATCGTCTGCGTTTTCATGGGGTTGCTGCACCGGTAAAGGGTGAGCATCGTCTGTGTGGAAACCGACGTTTCAATCTTACATTTCGTCAGGCAAAAAATGGATATCTGATTCAGGCTCGGTAATTGGCATGAAATTTGCTTTAAAAGAAATGACAGTATTCATCCCTGTCTTTTCTTACAAAGGAGTGATTCATGGCCGTACTACACAAGAAAGCACTTGCACTCGCCGCATTGATTGCACTTGCCCAGCCTGTTGCAGCACAAACAGAATCGTCTGAAACAAGTCTGTCT
Source organism: Pusillimonas sp. UBA3987 (assembly GCA_002384935.1). Taxonomy (GTDB): domain Bacteria; phylum Pseudomonadota; class Gammaproteobacteria; order Burkholderiales; family Burkholderiaceae_B; genus Neopusillimonas. Next base: position 20,237 of record DGCD01000006.1, on the reverse strand, counting down.
GCGTTCGACGTCAGTGCCAATATGACAGTAGCGAGTCAGTATCGTTTTCGTGGCTTGATGCAGTCGAACAATAAGCCAGCGATTCAAGGCGGATTCGATATCAGCCACAGTAGCGGTTTTTATATCGGTAACTGGAACTCCAGTATCAGTTGGCTTGGTGATGCAGATCCCAATGTCTCTGCACCGATAGAAATGGACTTCTATGCCGGTTACAGCGCGCCGTTGTACGGCGACTGGACGATTGATACAGGGGTGTTGCAGTACTACTATCCCGGGGATTACCCAGGTGGTTTCACCAAGCCCGACACGACGGAACTTTATCTCGGTATTGGCTATGGCCCGGTTTCCTTTACCTATTCACACGCGCTCACGAATCTTTTCGGATGGGCCGATAGTAAAAACAGTCAGTATTATGATTTGTCGGGTCAGTTTGATACCGGTGTCTGGGGCCTGATGCTGGATGCGCATGTGGGCTATCAGCGGGTGCGTAACTTAAGTGACGGTTCCTATACCGATTGGTCGTTAGGGCTGAGCAAGACGTGGGATAACGGCATAACGGCTTCCCTTGCCTATGTCGACACCAATGCCGACCGCCAGGTCTACACCAACAGTGACGGACGCGACATGGGGCGGGCTACAGCCGTATTTTCTTTAAGCGCAGCCTTTTGAGTGACGGTTACCTGAGCTTGAGCGGATTTAAATCCCCGAACTGGAGGTGCAGTTGGTTCGGGGTGTGTCCTGGGAGCGTGCCTGTGTTACAACGCAGCCCGCAGGTACGTCTTCTGTAAGCCACACGTTACCGCCAATGACACAACCTTTGCCCAGTCTGACCCGGCCAAGAATCGTTGCACCCGCATAAATGACGACATCGTCTTCGACGATCGGGTGACGAGGCAGTCCTTTTTGTAAGCCGCCTTCGTCATCGGTCGGGAAGCTTTTTGCACCCAGCGTAACGGCCTGGTAGATACGAACGCGCTCGCCTATCACGGCGGTTTCGCCAATGACAACGCCGGTGCCGTGGTCAATAAAGAAGCTGGGGCCGATTGTGGCGCCGGGATGAATGTCGATCCCGGTTTGCGAGTGTGCCATCTCGGCCGCAATGCGAGCCAATAAAGGAAGCTCACGCGTGTAAAGTTCATGCGCGATGCGATGGTAGATCATGGCCAGCACCCCTGGATAACACAACAACACCTCATCGACAGTTTGCGCAGCCGGGTCGCCCCGGTAGGCCGCCAGCACATCGCTGTCTAGCATGCTGCGTATGTGAGGCAAACGGTTTGCCAGGAAGGTAATGGCGCTAACGGCTCTTTGCTCCACTTCGACATCACTAATGGCCTCGTGGCGATGCTGATAGCGAATTTCGAGCCTTGCCTGGGCAAGCAGGGTATGCAATGCGGTGTCCAGGGTGTGGCCGACGTAAAAATCCTCACTTTCATGGCGCAAGTCGGTCGGACCCAAACGCATTGGGAACAGAGCGCCTTTGAGCGCATCCATGACTTCAGCGAGCGCATCGCGCGAGGGAAACTCCCGGCCACCGGGTTCGCGGGAACGCCTCTGTGATGCGCGCCACTCCTTGCGGATTTCATTCAATGATTGAACAATGGTATCGATTTCAAAAGACGCCATAATGCCGTTCGGACAATATCAAGGTTAAGTCTGGATAATTGCGAATGTTAACACTCATTGCGGTGATGCAATTTCAACTTTAGCAGGTTGATTCACTTCAGGGCTGAAGGGCGGGCCTAAAATAAAAGCCGGACCACGTCCGGCTTTTAAAATGCCTCTAATCAGTTAATGTCTTTGGGTTGATTCCGGCTGCTCAGAACTCTTCCCAGTCATCTTCCTTGGATGTCGAGGGCTTGCGTTTTTGCGAGTCGGTTGAGTGTCCCAGGTCTGGGCGACGCAGCTCACGATTGGACGTCTGGGTTTTGCCGGTTTCTTCATTGTTCGATGTTTCGGGGTGCTGTTTCCCGGTAATGCGTTTGTCTGACCCGGTGTCCTGCTGCGGTTTCTCATTGTGCGACAGTTCGTGGGAAGCCGATTGATACTTGCGGCCAGACGGAAGTTGCGCGGCTGCCGACGATTTGGGTTGTTGCGCTTCATTCTCAGTTCCACGTGCAATTTCACGAGCCTGGAGGTCGATGTGCTCTTGCCCGACGTCGAACAGATTTACCACCTCAACCAGACGATTGGCTTGCGCTTTAAGGCTGTCTGACGCCGTTGCCGATTCCTGCACCAGTGCGGCGTTTTGCTGGGTCACGTCGCTTAGCTGAAGGATCGCATCGTTAATTTGGCTGATCCCCGAGGTTTGTTCCGTTGTGGCCGCGCTGATTTCGTTGATCAGATCGGTAACACGCTTGACCTGAGTCACGATTTCCTGCATTGCAGAGCCCGCTTCATCAACCAACTGGCTGCCGGCGTCCACCTTCCTCACACTTGTGTCGATCAGGTTTTTGATGTCTTTGGCCGCCGAGGCACTTTTCTGCGCCAGACCGCGAACTTCGCTGGCCACCACGGCAAAGCCGCGGCCTTGCTCGCCTGCGCGCGCTGCCTCAACCGCTGCATTCAACGCCAGAATATTGGTTTGGAAAGCGATGCTGTCGATGACTGAAATAATGTCGACAATCTGGCGTGAGGAGGTGTTGATATCCTGCATCGTGGTAACGACGTTCTGTACCACTTCGCCACCGTCTGTTGCCGACTTGCTGGCGGATGTTGCCATATGGGCGGCCTGTTGTGCCACCTCGGAGTTGCTTTTTACCGTGCTGGCCAATTGCTCCATGGCCGCTGCCGTCTGGGTCAGGTTGGCCGCTTGTTCTTCAGTTCGCTGGGATAAATCCGCATTGCCTGCGGCAATTTGCGTTGTGCCTGTGGCAATGTGGTCGCTACTGACTCGAACCGCACCCACTACCTTGCGCAGCGATTCCTGCATCAAGTGCATGGCATGAATGATACTGCCGTGCGCACGCTTGGGCACTTTGATGGTGTTGTTCAGGTTTCCCTTGGCAATTGAGCCAGCGATGCGTGCCACTTCGTTGGGCTCGCCGCCCAGCTGGCGGGTGAGTCCACGTGTAATCAGCAGGCCCAGTGCAATTGCAATGAGAACGCCGATTGCCGTTAAAGCCACCATGAAAATCAAGGTTTGCTGGAAGATAGCTTGAATTGCCTGGGTGGCGGCTTTGGCGTTATCTTGCTGATCGTACAGAATGCGTTTGATCAGGCTTTCCGCTTCTTCCCCCATGGGGCGCATTTCCGTGAAAACACGTTCGATAGTGTCCATTCGCCCCAGGCTCACCGAAGGGTCTTCATTGACGACGTCGCGTGCGACTTCCATATAGGCTTGCAAGGCGTCCTGGGCATCGCGCACACGTTTCTGGCCTTGTTCCGAGATGGCAGTTTTGGCCAAGTCCTCCAAAGCCAGACGCGCGGACATGAAGTGGTTGTTGATTGAAAAGTATTCGCTGCGATAGTCGTCGGCGGTGCTTGTCAGCAACGTGCTGCGAAGAGCACGCCCGGCTGCAACCAGTTGTCTGTCCGCCTCGCTGGCGTGGCGCAGGCCAATGAACTCTTCTTCGTATAATGTTTGTGTTAACTGATTGATTTGCTGCATGGATCGCATGCCAATGACGCCGATAATGGCGGCTATGGCGGCGACAATCAGAAAGCCACCAATCAGCTTGGTTCTTACTTTCAGGTTGCGGGCCCTTTTCATAGTGTCTCCGGGTGAGATCTTTAGATAATACCGAAACCTCTTAACGGCCGGCTTTTCAATAACTTTAGTGATCGTATGACTGACTATTGTCAGTTAATGGTCGGAACAAACGGTTTTTTCCGGTCTTTTTCAGGCCTCGCCATGGGGCGGGCGCATGAGCAGCGGTTACACTTCTCGTGGTAAGAATATGAGGAAAGTACGATGAAATTGGTTAGACTCGCAGCATTCATAGGGCTGCAAAGCATATTGGCGACCGGGGTATGGGCCGGCTTGCACTCGGATGCCAGCGCGCATGAACATGGCCATAGCGGATCAATGTCGGCAAAATCGGGTATGGTCGAAAAGATGCCAACGGCAAATAATGTTGTGGCTGATAGTTGCTGGCTGAGGCTATTGCCTGGTTCAGCTCCTTCGGCTGGCTATTTTTTCCTGCGCAATGATCGTCAGGATGACATTGTGATCGTGGGTGCTGCTGCCAAGGCGTTTGATGAAGTCATGGTCCATCAAACCACCCAGGAAAATGGCATGAGCCGCATGGCGATGGTTCCCGAGATTCATGTGGGCCCGGGCCAGGAACTGGTTTTCGAGCCCGGCAGTTATCATCTTATGCTGGAAAAGCCGAATCGACAGGTTCAGGTGGGTGATACTGTCGAGGTTTCAGTTGCATTGAAATCGGGAGAAAAAGTGGCCGTTTCCTGTGAGGTCAAGCCGGCCGCTACGACACATCACCATGGGGCCGCCAGCCCGCATTAAACATCAGCCCGGGTATTTTCAATCTCTTGCCAAAATGCCATAGCATGTTTATTGAACGATTTCGGATTAGCCAGGTTCATGCCGTGGGTCGCCAGAGGAACGGTTGCGCGGCGCACATCAGGCAGCAGCAGTTCCAGGATATCGATAATATGTTTGTAGCGCGGGGGGCTGTCAGAGCCGCCCACCAGCAATGTCGGACATTTAAGCTTCGGCACGCGGTTCAGATCATATTCCTTGTCTGCCTCCAGAACTTGCGACAATATCGTGTCGGCGTTCTCGCGTACCATCGTTTTGAACCAGCCGGTGGTTCGTGACCAGGTATCTTGTCCGCTGACCGAGTCGATGAATAATGCCAGTCCGCCTTCAATATCGCCTTGCTTGATTTTCTCGGCTGCCTCAAATTGAAAATCATGGCTGGGTGGAAGCGAGCTTGCATGAAAGCCGGGGTCAGCCAATATCAAAGATCGTATGCGTTGCGGAGCAAGCTCGGCCAGCTCCATCGCAACCAGGGCGCCGCGCGAGTGCCCCAAAACATGTATGGGATGATCGGGCGCCAGGGTTTCGATCAGGGCCAGCATGTCGCGGGCATGCTGTTGAACCGAGAACGCGGTGCTGGGATGCGATCCTATGCCGGGCCAGTAGCCACGCAAGCTGGGGGCAAGGGTGCCGGCCGCCGATGCGAACGCGGGCAATTGCCAGCGCCAATAGCGGTAATCACATAAAGATCCGTGAATCAGCAATACATCTGGTGCGTCGTTTCCCGTTTGCACGTAATGGTAGGTGTCATTATTAATCTGTCGGGTTTGTTCAGGGAAGTCGGATAATTGGATGGGCATTGTGTGTTTTCTTGATCGCTATTGAGTGATTGGGCCATCGATAAAAATGAAAGGCTGTCCCCGGCTGCTCTGCTCCATGCGAGTTCGCACACCAAAAACATCGGCAATCCGATTCGTATTCAATACCGATGCCGGTGCGCCATAGCCGCTGAGGCTGCCTTCTTTCATCAGTAAGACCGTATCGGCGTTCAACAGCGCAAAATTAAGGTCATGCGTCACGAAAATAGTGAGCAGTTGCTGCTGTTGTGTGAGGTTTTTCAGCAAGCTCATGACGACGTATGTATGCGCCATATCCAACGCCGAGAACGGTTCGTCGAGCAACAGGATGCGTGGCTTCTTGCATAGTAACTGGCCCAGTGCGAGCAGTTGTTTCTGGCCCCCCGACAATTGATCGGCGCGTGCATGGGCCAGTGTCAATATATTGAGCTGCTCGAGTATAGATTCGGCTTCGTCGAACTGGAGGCGTTTTGACACTGTGGCGGAGTTCGCCTGTGCAACCAGCATGGCTTCCATGACGGTAAGATTGGGTCCTTCCGGCAGATACTGCGGCAGGTACCCGAACAGTGCCCGTGGGTGCTGTCGTTCAGTTGTCGGTATATTGCCGTCGATATAATTCAGCGATTTGATCCGGCATTTAATGAGGCCAGCCAGGCTTTTTAACAAAGTCGACTTTCCGCAGCCATTTGGGCCCATCAGGGCACATAGCTGGTTGGCTTGTAATTCAGGCAGATCAAGGTCGGACAGAACTGTTTTACTGCTTAAATGTGTTGTGATGCCTGCAGCCTGAAGGGAAGACGTCATAAATTAATGTATTCAGGATGATTTACGTAAGACAATCCAGGCGAACACGGGCACGCCCACAAGGGTGGTGACGATGCCAACCGGCAATAATGTGTCGGTAACCAGCATTTTTGAGAAGGCTGCGGCGCTTATCAGCAAAAGTGCCCCGGTCAAGGCGCTGGTGGGCAGGAACCAGCGATGGTCTTCGCCGACAAGTCGCCGGGCAATATGCGGTGCCACGAGCCCAATAAAACCGATTACTCCGGTCAATGATACTGAAATTGCAGTCAGGATTCCAACACGGAACAGACTGCATCTTCTTAATCTGTGTGTGTCAACTCCAAGGGTGCGCGCGCGCTCGTCACCGTAACGCAATGCCGTCAGTTGCCATGCCTGGCGCATGCCCAGGAGCAGTGCGGCAAATAGACCTAAAGCCACCACGGCCACGCCTGTCATGCTGCTGCGGGCCAGACTGCCCATCATCCAGAAAATCAATAATTGAAGCGATGATGCACTCACCAGATATTGCATCAGCGCCAATAGCGCGTTAAAGCTGAATATCAGCGCGATGCCGAACAAAACAATATTGTTTGCGTTTGCATTTTGCTTTGCGGCGATGCGGTCGAGCAGGGCGGTACATGCCAGGGCCACGGTTAATGCGCTGACCACGAGACTGATTTCTGCAGGCAGTCCGGGAATGGCGATATTAAAGCTCAGGGCCAGGGCAGCGCCCAAAGCCGCCGCGGAAGATACGCCCAGAGTGAAGGGGCTGGCCAGGGGGTTGTCGAGCACTGTCTGCATTTCCGCGCCGGCAAGGCCCAGGGCGGCGCCTACTGCAAGCGCCATTAAGGATTGAGGAACACGCAGTTGCCAGATCACAGTAACATCCAGGCTGGTTGACTGCGCCGGCCATAAAAGGGTTCCGATGATATCCGAAACCGCAATGTTGGCTGGTCCGATCGCCAGATCGATCATTGTCGCGGCCAGTACCAGGCAGATGATCAGGATCAACAGCCACAGCTTCCTGAGTTGCTGCCTCCGGTATGTGGCCAGGATGCCGGAGGTTTTCTGTAAAGACATTATTGCAGGAGCTTCAGGCGTTCCTGCGCAGTTTGAGCTGCGTTGCTTTGTGGATATTTATCGACAATACGTTGTAACGTGTCGCGTGCGCCCGACATGTTGTTCTGTTCGATCTGCGCAGCCGCCACGATCAGTAAAGCATCGGGGGCACGTGCGTGTTCCGGATTATTCTGTTCCATGGCTTGCAGTTCGGTGACTGCAGGGCCGAAGTTTTTGGAAGCGTACAGGCTGCTGCCACGATAGAACTGGGCATCGGCATTCAATTGGCTGCTTGGGTAATTATTGATAAAGGTACCGAAGCTTTCCGCTGCTTCCTTATACTGGCCTGCGCGAAAGAAATTCATCGCCTTGTCGAACGCGGCCTGTTCCTGAGGGTTGCTTACTTGAGGCGTATTCTGGTTAAGGCCCAAGCCCCGGCCATCCTTGACGTCGAGCTCGAATCGCATGCGTTCGATTTGACCGCGAAGATTTGCCACTTCCTGCTGTAAAGACTCGATTCGATCGGCCAAAGTCAGCCGGGCCTGCTGATTTTGTTCAGTCATTTGTCGAATCTGTTCGCGAAGCTCCAGAATTGCGCGTCGGGCTTCGTCGTCGGCAAAGGCAGTGGCCGGTGATGAAAAAATAAACAGACCCGTCGTGGCAACAGTTGCCAGCAAGGTACGCGATTTGATTAAGAGGGCATTCATATGGCCGTTACCTGTTCCTGATAAAACGCCGTAGCGACGTATCGCTACGGCGTGCGCTTTAGCTTGAAGCTATCGCCTAGCGCTGATAGTTGAGGTCTGCACGACGGTTTTCTGCGTAGTCGGCTTCAGTGTTACCCATTGCGCGAGGGCGCTCTTTACCGAAACTGATTGTTTCAATTTGCTCAGCACGTACACCCAATAATTGCATCATTCTTGCAACAGCATCGGAGCGTCGCTGACCCAAGGCCAGATTGTATTCCGAACCCCCGCGAGCATCAGCATGCCCTTCGACACGGACTTTTTGCTGATTATTGCTTGAGAGGTAGGAGGAGTGCATTTCGACGACACTGCGGTATTGCTCAGGTACAACATAGCTGTCGTACTCGAAATAGACCGAAGTTTGCTGTGCCAGAGGGCTTTGCGGGTTGAAAGGGTCCATGATCTGACCCGTGGATGCGCCGTCGCCACCAGTTCCCGAGCCGGAGCCGGCTTGGTCCAGAGGGACGGAGCTGCATGCTGCCAAAGAAGCAGCGAGGGCGGCGATACTGAGGCTTTTTGTAATGCGCGAGCTCATTTAAGTTCCTTTAGAAAAGAGTCACACTGAAAAAAAAATACTAATTAGTAAACGGGCCCCACGTGGGTTCCTGTACTTCGCCATCAAGGGTTGACAGTGTTTGTCGGACACGACCATCGGTCGACACGACCGCAAGAACACTACGACCATTTTGAACAGCACTGTGCAGAATTTGCATACCGTTGGGTGCAAAGCTTGGAGACTGGTCATCGGGTCCATCAGTAAGGATTTGTTCGGAACCCGTTTCCATGTTCTGCATTGCAATACGGTATGCCCCGTCTCTGCGTGTAACGTACACTAAATTGTTACTGTCGGGAGAGAGCGCCGGTGAGATGTTGTAACTTCCGTTAAAAGTTATTCTACGCGCTTCGCCGCCGTTTACCGGAACTTGGTAGATTTGCGGGCTGCCGCTACGGTCACTTGTAAATAAAATGGAATTGCCGTCGGGTGAGAAGTGCGGCTCGGTATCGATCAGTGGCGAACGCATCATGCGGCGCAGATTCGATCCGTCGCTGTCGATGACATAAATCTGGGAAATGCCGTCGCGCGATAGTGCAACAGCCATTTTGTCTCCGGTCGGGGACCACGCCGGTGCGCTGTTGTTGCCTTTGAAGTTTGCGATGGGAACACGCTGGCCGGTGGCCAAGGTTTGTACGTATACAACAGGCTTGCCAAGTTCGAAACTGACATAGGCCAGTTTTTTCCCGTCGGGAGACCAGGCCGGAGAAATAATCGAGTGTTTGGAACGCAGCATGACTTGTGGGTTTTGTCCATCGGCGTCGGCAATCTGTAATTCGTGTACGTCGCCGCGTTTTACAACATAAGCCAGGCGGGTGGAAAATACGCCGCGATTACCTGTGATTTTTTCATAAATGCGGTCGGCTATTTGATGTGCAATGCGCCGCAATTCTTTTTCCGAACCGGCGAACGCCACACCATCGAGCTCGGTTTTACGTACCGAGTCGGCGAGACGATATGTAATGGTGTATTGACCTGCAGCCTGGGATACCGAGCCATAGGCAATATAGTCGGCACCGCGACTGCGCCAATCATCGTGTGAAACCGGTGTTTCGGCTGTTAGAGCGGCTCCGGTGGCATTAACCAATTTGAATTGACCTGACCGGGTCAGGTCGGCACGGATGATCTCGGCAACGGTGCGTCCCGCCGGGTCACCTTGCATGTCAGCAATGGCAATAGGGTATTGGGTTGCACCAACGCCTGAAATATCAACTCTCAGTTGGGCTGTTGCGGTTGTGCCCAATGTCAGGTTGGCCGCGGCCGCAACTAAAGCGACCTGGCTTAAACGCCTGAGGTTTCGGACAATATTTTTGGCGAACGTGGCAATGGTCATCTCGGCAATCTCCTATTGGTCATACTATTGATCATACATATAGTAATCCCCGTCGATATAGGCAGGATATCTGCCGGTAGGGGGTTTTGGGAAGGGGTCACACGCCCGTATTCCGTTTTCAACCGCGCGATCGAAAGCCGGTATGCCGGACGAGCGGCGAACTTCGACGCTGCGTACGCGTCCGTCAGCGCTAAGGGTCGCACGAAACTGCACCCGTGGATTCGGACCCGAACGTGGCGGAATCGGATAGACAACCCTAGGTTGAACACAGGCTCGAATCTGGGCAGCATAACCGCTGTCTGTGCCCCCGCCGCCGCGCTGGTTGCGGTCTGCCGTGCCACCCTGGATACCGGCGGCACCCAACGCGTCGCCTCGCATGGCTTGTTTAATTGCCTCGCGTCGGGCGGCTTCTTCCTGGGCTTTGCGTTCGGCTGCTTCACGTTTCTTGCGCTCGGCCTCTTCCCGGGCTTTTCGTTCAGCTGCTTCCTTTTCCTTGCGCTGTGCTTCTTCCCGGGCTTTACGCTCGGCCGCTTCGCGTTCCTTGCGCTGTGCTTCTTCCTGGGCTTTGCGTTCGGCCGCTTCGCGCTCTTTACGCTGTGCCTCTTCACGCGCTTTTCGTTCAGCCGCTTCCTTTTCCTTGCGCTGTGCTTCTTCCCGGGCTTTACGTTCTTCCGCTTCGCGCTCAGCTTCTTCGCGTGCTTTCAGTTCGGCGGCCTGTCGTGCTTTCTCTTCTGCCTCTTCTCGTTCTTTACGGGCTTTTTCAAGCGCGATATCCGGATTCTCTTCTACGGCGGGCTCAGGCGTTGGTTCAGGCGGGCTTGGCGGCTCAGGCTGGGGAGCGGGCTCTGGTTGCGGCTCGGGTTCGGGCTCCGGCTCCGGCTGGGGCTCCGGCTGGGGCGCTGGCTCAGGCTGGGGTTCAACCGTGGGCTCCGGCTCAGGCTCAAGTTCAGATTCTGGTGCCTGTTCAGTGGTGGGGGCCGTCTCGGGGGTGTTTCCGTCCATCCAGAGCTCAACCTGCACAGGTGCAGGGGTCTTAGGGGCCGAGGTGAGTACTCCCAGCATTAAAACGCCAGCGACTGCCAAATGTGCCAGGACGGCGTAAAGCAGGCCTTTACGCTCGTCTTGTTGTTCAAGCGTGGCGGGGTGCTTTGCGCGAGAGGCCGACCCAAAGAGTTTCATATGGATGCCGCAATGCCCTAGTTCTGTTCCGTCGGCGAAGCCGACGAGGGTGGTGAGGATGTCGTTTCAGTTTGCGTCGAAGAGCCCTGATCCACAAGCAAACCCAGACGCGTGACGCCGTTGTTGCGCAATTGGTCCATGACGGCCATAACCTGTTCGTAGGGGACCTTGCCATCGGCGGCGATAACAACCGGTGTCTCGTTGGTAATACGGGTTCGAACAGCCTCTACAAGAGCGTCTTTTGGCACTTTTTCGAACTCACTCCCGGCAGAACGGCTTCGAACTGCCACGCTGCCATCTTCCTCGATTTGAACCTCAACCGGCTCAATCGGGACATTGGAGGCACTGCCCACCGTGGGCAACTCGATCAGGCCCGGCGTGATCATGGGGGCGGTGACCATGAAGATCACCAATAGCACCAGCATGACGTCGATGTAGGGCACGACGTTGATTTCGTTTTTCAGCCGCCGGCTTGGGCGGGAGAGGTGACTACGTGTAGACGCCATTAGCGAACCTGTCGTTGCAGAATGTTCAGAAATTCATCAATGAAGCTGTCAAAACGCATTGAGAGGCGATCGATTTCGTTGGTGTACCGGTTATAAGCCACGACGGCCGGGATCGCTGCAAACAAACCAATGGCGGTTGCGATCAGTGCCTCGGCAATCCCTGGCGCCACGGCCGACAAAGTGGCTTGTTGCATGGTGGACAGGCCCAGGAAGGCATGCATAATGCCCCAAACAGTTCCCAACAGGCCAATGTAAGGGCTGACGGAACCGGCCGAGGCCAGAAAATTCAGGTGTGACTCAAGGCGATCCATTTCCCGCTGGTAGCTGGCGCGCATTGCGCGTCGGGGGCCATCGAGCAATGCCTCGGCATTGCCATTGACACGCCGCGCCTTGATGAATTCAGTCATGCCGGCGTCAAAGATGCGTGCAAGTGCGCCGTAATCATCAGGGCTCGAGGATACCGACTTTTGCAAAGCCGCCAGGTCGCCACCCGCCCAGAAGTCGTCTTCGAACAGGCGTGTTTGTTCGTGCGCCCGTTTTAAGGTCGAGCGTTTGCTGAAAATGTATGTCCAGGACAGAACTGAAATGCCAATCAGGATCAGCATGACAAGCTGGACCGGGATGCTGGCATCGAAAATAAGGGATATCAACGACAAGTCGCTGGTAGGCTGCATGATTAATCCTGAAGCTGATTCAAAAGGGTTTTGAGGTTATCTGGCAAAGCGGCTGGTCGTAGACTTCGCGCATCGACGCAGCAAATTTGGATACTACTTTCGCATAAAGGTTCACCATTAAGCGTTGCGACTTGATGAAAATCGATTGAGGCGTGCCCCACACGTGTTACCTTGCTTTGAATAGATAAAAGGTCATCGAGACGGGCGGGACGTTTGTAACGTATGTCCAGCCCTTTCACGACGAAAATCCGGTCTTCCCTGGCTGCCAGCTCGGTTTGATTCACACCCAGCTGGCGCAACCACTCCGTTCTTCCACGCTCGAAAAACTTCAAATAGTTGGCGTAGAAAACAACCCCGCCGGCGTCAGTGTCTTCGTAATAAACGCGAATTGGCAACGTAGAATACACGGTCAACCTGTCATTTTGCACAAGACAGCGATTGTAACTGTTCCAGAACGTAAGTCGTACCATTTTCAACCGGTACTTTGTGAGTTTGACCTTCGGCTCGCGTTTGGCATTCCAGCAGGCCTTCGCTCAATCCCCGGTCACCCACCGTGACGCGCAAGGGAACGCCAATCAATTCCCAGTCTGCAAACATGACGCCCGGACGAATATCCCGGTCATCGACAATGACATCAACGCCTTGTGTCTTTAAGTCTTGATACAGTTTTTCGCAGGTATCTCGAACCGTTTCGCTTTTGTGCCATCCCATAGGGCAAATAACCACCTCGAACGGGGCAATGGCGCGTGGCCAAATGATGCCTTTGTCGTCGTGGTTTTGTTCGATTGCCGCGGCCGAGATTCGGCTGATGCCGATGCCGTAGCATCCCATTTGCATTAACGCAGGCTTGCCGTCGGTATCCAGGAATGTGGCTTGCAGCTTCCTGGAGTATTTGTCGCCCAGAAAGAAAATGTGGCCAACTTCGATCCCTCGTTGTATCGACAGCGTTCCTCCCTGAGGGGCGGGATCTCCCGCTACGACGTTGCGGATGTCCGCAACGTCGGGTTCGGGCAAATCGCGTTCCCAGTTGACGCCGGTCAGATGGAACCCGTCGGCGTTGGCGCCGCAAATGAAATTGCTCATGTTTGCAACGGTGCGGTCGGCAATGACGCGTACCGATGTCATGGGGTCAACGGGGCCGATATAACCAGGTGAGCATCCGAAGGTGGTTTTGATTTCTTCGTCGGTCGCCATGCGGAAACCGTTGGTGAAACCGTCAAGCTTGCCCGTTTTGATTTCGTTGAGTTCGTGATCGCCGCGAATTAACAGCAGGCAGATGCGGGCACTTTCACCCTCATTGGTTGGTTCGGCCGCAACAACGATGGATTTGACGGTATCGGTGAGAGGGCGTTTGAGTAGCTCAGCCACCATTTCGCATTTGGGCAGATCTGGTGTGGCGATTTTTTCCATCGTCGCGTTCGCTTCGCCCCGATGGTCTATCAGGCAAGGCGCATCTGCCAGTTCGATATTGGCGGCGTATTGTGAGTCAGGGTTGTAAACAATCAGGTCTTCGCCTGTGTCTGCGATAACCTGGAACTCATGACTGCGCGACCCGCCAATTGAGCCTGTATCCGCTGCAACGGCCCTGAAGGTAAGGCCCAGGCGGGTGAAAATGCTCGTATAGGCATCATACATTTTGTCGTAGCTGGCCTGGGCGTGCGCTTCGCTCCGGTCAAAAGAATAGGCGTCTTTCATAGCGAACTCGCGACCACGCATCAGGCCGAACCGGGGACGGCGTTCGTCCCTGAACTTTGTTTGAATATGGTAGAAGTTCACCGGCAGTTGCCGCCAGCTTTGAATTTCGTTGCGGGCGATATCGGTGATGACTTCTTCAGAGGTGGGCTGCAAGATAAAGTCGCGTTGATGCCGGTCTTTTATTCGCAGAAGTTCGGAGCCATATTCCGTCCATCTTCCTGACTCCTGCCAGAGCTCGGCCGGCTGAACAATCGGCATGAGCAATTCGATCGCGCCGGCACGGTCCATCTCTTGGCGCACAATCGCCTCTATCTTTTTCAACACCCTGAGCCCCATTGGCATATAGGTGTAAATACCGCCGGCGATTTTGCGGATCATGCCCGCCCGCGTCATGAGTTGGTGGCTGGTTACCTCTGCTTCGGCAGGGGCTTCTTTAAGGGTGTTGATGTGATACTGGGAAGCACGCATGGTAGGGTTCTCGACAGATACGTATAATCGGACGTAATTGTATTAAATTCGAAGGGGTGGCCTATGTTGGATCGCGAAGGCTACCGCCCTAATGTTGGCATTATCCTCGTTAATCAAAAAAACGAGGTGTTCTGGGGTAAACGCATTCGGGAACATTCATGGCAGTTTCCGCAAGGTGGTATCAAATATGGCGAAAGCCCGGTGCAGGCTATGTACCGGGAACTGCGCGAAGAGGTGGGTTTACTACCGGAACATGTCCGCATTTTGGGGCGAACGCGTAATTGGTTGCGATATAACGTGCCGGATGATTTTATCCGACGCGATTCGCGGGGTATTTACAAAGGACAAAAACAGATTTGGTTCCTTTTAAGATTGGTCGGGCGAGACTCCGATGTCAGCTTGCGTGCCACAAGGCATCCCGAGTTCGATGCCTGGCGCTGGAGCCATTATTGGGTCCCGCTCGACGCGGTTATTGAATTCAAGCGTGAAGTGTATACCCAAGCCTTGAATGAGTTGGCAACGGTGTTGTTTCGTCGCAGCCAGGATAATCGCTATTTGCGTGCTCGAGGACAGGGTGCCAGGGCCGTGCAACGTAAAACGGTTCTGGTATCAGGCGCTCGTGCCACCACATCGCAGTAAGTAAGGTAGCCAAGGGAGGCGGACAGGTCAAGATTGTCCGCTTCCCAGGTCTTTTATTTTATTTACGCAGGCGGGTTATCAAGCTCGATGTGTCCCAGCGGCCGCCGCCCATGCGTTGTACATCGGCATAGAACTGGTCAACCAACGCTGTTGCCGGAACACTGCTGCCATTGGCCTTTGCCTCGTCAAGCACAAGCCCCAGGTCTTTGCGCATCCAGTCGACAGCAAAACCAAAGTCGAATTGGTCGTCGATCATTGTGGTGCCCCTGTTTTCCAGTTGCCAGCTTTGCGCGGCACCTTGGCCGATCACAGCCAGGGCTTTGTGCATATCGATTCCCGCCGTTTTGCCAAACGCAATGGCCTCGGAAAGTCCTTGCAGCAGGCCGGCAATGCAGATCTGGTTCACCATTTTGCATAGCTGGCCCGAGCCCGGGTCACCCATGAGCGTGATCGCCCGGGCATAATTTTCGATGATCGGCCTGGCCAGCTCGAATGTGCCGGGTTGCGCGCCACACATGACCGTTAATCCCCCGTTGATGGCGCCTGCCTGGCCGCCTGAAACGGGAGCGTCGATGAAGTCCAGCTCGAGATTCCGGGCGGTTTGGTATAGCTCTCGTGCGACATTCGCTGATGCAGTGGTGTGATCAATGAAAACCGCGTTTTTCTTCATGCCCGCGAAGGCGCCGTTCTCGCCCAGAACCACGCTGCGTAAATCATCGTCGTTTCCCACGCAGGCGATGACGAAATCGGCGTCTTGTGCGGCGTCCCGTGGCGTTGTTGCATGCCGGCCCTCGAATTCCGCCAGCCAGGCGGTTGCCTTTGATTCCGTTCGGTTGTAAATGGTCACATAATGACCCGCACGGCTCAGGTGGCCGGCCATGGGGTAGCCCATTACGCCCAAACCAAGAAAAGCCAGTTTCTTCGGTGAGCCTGAAGTATATGGGCGTTCGCCAATCGGGCTGGACATAGCTGTCTCCTTCTTTGCGGTGATAATCGGAAATTCGGTTATTCTAACGACTTCGCAATTCATGCTGCCGATGGCTTTCGCGTTCGCGAACCATGGTTTACGATATCGCCCATGTTGCAAGACTTAGACTTTCTCGCCGCCCGCATAGGGCAACTCGTTGAACTGACAAAGAATTTGCAGTCGGAGCATGCTGCGCTCGAAACTCGAGCCGAGCAGGCTGAACGAGAGCGAAATGAACTGCAAGCGCAATTGGCTCGCCAGGAAAGTGAGTTCAAAGACGTTGCCGCCCAGGCCCAGCGTCACGAGACGGAAATTGCGCAGATTCGCGCTGCCGCCCAGAATGAGCTCAACGCTTTGAGAGCGCAATTGGAATCTGAAAGCGCCGATAAGCTGCGTGAGGCCCATGCTGTGCAGACTCGTATCGAACAAGAACTGAGTCAGCAACAAACCACGTATAAACAGGCTTTGCAAGAGCTTGACCAGAGTCGGACACAGGCTGGCCGTTTGCGTCATGCAGCCAGAGATGCACAACAACGCATTGATGCGTTGCTTGAGCGCCTGCCTGGCGCACCGCGGGAGTAAACACATATGGAAAGAGTTGATATATCAATCTTGGGTCGTGAATACTCGCTGGCTTGCGAGCCTGCGGAAAAACAAGCCTTGCTCGAAGCGGTCAAATTAGTCGACCAGCGAATGTTAACGGTGAAAAGCTCTGGTAAAATCTCAAGCAACGAGCGCATTGCTGTAATGGCCTCGATCCAGATTGCTGCTGAAATGTTGTCGCTGCGCACACCCGACGGTCCATTGGGTGGTGTTGCAGTTGGTGATTTCAAGCGTAAGCTTGATGAAATGCACGGCCAGCTGAACTTGGTTTTGCCTGAAGCAAAACCGGAATAAGTTTTCGGTCCAGTGATAATTACAAACCGTTTCTTTGTGAATTCAGGTTTGTGGGTTATCGTAGGTCCAACGGTTAGTCCCTGCAGTGTTCGTGACTTGACCTATATTTCTTGAACCAATGCTATGGCATTAGGTTGCTCGATTGACAAGTGGGAGTGAACGCCTTAATTGGTGATCCCGAAGCTTGACTGAAGGCGACCACCTTGAACTTAATGGTTCCAGGATGCCGGTCTAGACGGCACATGCGGGGCATTTATTAAAAGCCCGTCTTTTCTAAGACGGGCTTTTTGCTTGTTAAGAGGTGTCTTATGATTTCATCAGGTATTTGTGGTGGCATCCGCGCGAAGCTGGCGGGTCGTGTTTTGGGTATTTGCCTTGGTTTGGCGGGCGTGCCGTTCGCGGTGATGGCAGCGTCGCACGGCGATGGCTCAATGGGGCACGAGGCTCCAGGTGCGCACCATGGGCCGCAGCAACATCATGCGGGCGCCGACCACCCACGCTCGCCCAAGGCGAGTCTGCAGGCTGCCGCTTCCAGCCAGGTTGCTCAAGACACCGTTACCGTCACTTTGTCGGCGCAACTGAACGACGCCAGTCAGCAAGCCGTAAACACGCAATTAAGTGAAGCCCTCGACAGCGCAGTCAAGACGGCCAAAAAACAGGATAAGGTCAAGGTCTATTCCGGCAACTTTCGTGTTTGGCCGTTCACCGACGAAGACGGAAAAGTAACCCGTTGGCAGGGTCGGGCGGAGCTCATTCTTGAATCGACAGATTTTGCTGCAGCCTCAGAGCTGGCGGCCAGTTTGGGTGATCCTTTGTCTATTACCAATATTGCCTTTTCTGTTTCGCCGGAACGACGTGCAAAAGCGGAAGAGGCTTTGCTTGAAGATGCCGCTTCGGCTTTCAGAAAGCGTGCCCAAGCCTTGGTAGCGGCTTTTGGTTTTCAATCCTATCGCATCAAGGAGCTGAATCTTGGCGGCGCCGGAATGGAATACGCTCCAGCGCCGCGCATGATGGCTATGGCCGCCGACAAAGCATCGGTTCCTCTTGAAGGGAATACAGAAACGGTTACCGTTTCTGTTCAGGGAACGATTTATTTGCAGCGCGAAAGTAAATAATCAAACCAATTGCGATCATGGGTAACGATAGAAGTTGCCCCATGGTCAACGCTCCCAGCACCGGGCCCAGGAATGCATCGGGCTCGCGTGTGTATTCCACAAGGAAGCGGAAAATACCGTAGCCCATCAGGAACACGGCGCTGACTTGTCCCGTAGGTCTGGGAATGCGGGCAAACCACCAAACCACGACGAAAAGCAAAATGCCTTCCAGGCCCATTTCGTATAGTTGTGAGGGGTGGCGGGCAATATTGTCTTGAAGTTGTGGGAAAACCATTGCCCAGGGCAAATCGCTTGGGCGTCCCCAAAGCTCTCCGTTAATGAAGTTGCCCAGTCTGCCGGCAGCTAATCCCAGGGGAATCATAGGCGCGATGAAATCACCCATTTCAAGGAGTGTCCTGTTTTTGCTGCGAGCCAGCAGAAAAAGCATGACAATGACACCGATGAGCCCGCCGTGGAACGACATTCCGCCTTCCCACAAATAAAAAATCTCCAAAGGGTGAGAAAGGTAGTAGGCAGGCTTGTAAAACAGTACATAGCCCAGGCGCCCGCCCGCAATAACGCCAATCACACCATAGAAAATAATGTCTTCCAGATCCTTCAGGCTCAGGTCGGTTTTTCCATGATTGATTCGCCATCTACCGGCAAGCCACACGAGTGCGAAAGCAATCAGGTACATTAAACCGTACCAATGGATGGCAATGGGGCCGAGTTGGACTGCAATGGGGTCGAATTGCGGGTGTACAAGCATAAGGATCCTGGTTTTCGATCAGTTTAAGGTTTGTTGGATAATACCGCGAACCTTGTTCGCCGTTTCCTGTGTGTAAGTTCGCATTACGGTTGTCGGGTCATATGGGGTCCAAAGCATTGGGTGTTATGGTTTTATGGGGCGTATCGCTGGTGGTGTTTTTATGAAATGCTTAATGATTAAAGGTGGCTTGTGGCTTGTATTTGGCTTTGGCGTTGTTTCGGCCGCACTGGCTTCAGACGTAAACCATGAAGCGCTGGCGGGCCCGGACATGATCAGGACTTTTAAGTGTGTTGCTTGTCATCGTGTTGATGACGAGCAAGGTCGCAAGAGACTGGGGCCCGATTTCAATGTAATCGCAGCGCGTTATGCCGGGAGCGGCGGGGGTGCGACGGTTGAGTATTTGGCAGGACGTATCCGCCAGGGTGCGCGAGGCAGTTGGGGCGCGGTGCCGATGCCGTCGCAAACTCACGTAAGTGATGCCCAGGCGCAGGCTTTGGCGCAGTGGATTCTTTCTTTGGTGGCTGTGGAGCCATCGGCTGAAAAGTGAGGAATATGATGAATAGTACAGAAGATAAAACACTTGATGCGTTACCCGAGGGTATGGAAGAAGCGGTTTTGGGTGGGGGTTGTTTTTGGTGTACCGAATCGGTGTTTTCAGCGCTGCGGGGCGTGGAAAGTGTCATGCCCGGCTATGCAGGCGGTGATCTGCCTAACCCGACATATGAAGCAGTATGTAAAAAAAATACCGGGCATATCGAGGTCGTTCGGGTTGTGTTCAATCCTGCCCAGATCAGCTATGAAACGCTTCTAACCGTTTTTTTTGCCACCCACGATCCCACAACGTTGAACCGCCAGGGGAACGATGTCGGCCCGCAATATGCTTCTGTCATTTTCTATCAGTCTGGCGACCAGGAAGCGACGGCCAAGCGTGTCATGCAGGAGGTGGGGAGTGAGCTGGGGGAGCCGGTTGTTACGCAATTGCGACCCAAGGCCCCATTCTGGCCCGCAGAGGAAGTGCATTATGACTACTATGCCCGCAACCCCATGCAGGGTTATTGTGTTTTTGTGATTTCACCCAAGTTGTCCAAATTGCGTTCACATTTTGGAAATTTGCTTGCATCGCAATAATGGCGCCTGTCTCCTCATTTTTGTACTGCCGATTCATATGATGTTTTGCTTGCGTTAAATGACACTGGGTTTGCATGTTGATGACAGTCATGCTACAGTTCGGTTCCTTTTGGAAACGGCCTGGGGATAACCCTTAATTTTAGGGTATGGTCACAGGGCGCTAAAAAAGGGACAGTCATGAGTCAGGCAATGGTTTGGCTGCGGGCTGGGCGGGGCCCTGAAGCGGGGTGGGTGGCCGAATGAGTTGGAAAACAAAAAACTTTCACTTCATTTGACACGCTTTAAAAACTGCTTCATAATCTCGTTTCTTCGCTGCTTGAACAGCGCTTCACACAAGGTTGTGGGGGCTGAACGGGGGAAGGCGAAGCTGCTCTTTAACAACGAAACAACCGATAAGTGTGGGCACTTAAGCTACGATGCTGGATGGTAGTGCTTCAGGTTTGAAGCCT
>DGCD01000015.1 GCA_002384935.1 Pusillimonas sp. UBA3987 | reverse complement strand
CCTTGAACTCGGGCAGTATGTATTAATTCGATACACAGAGCGTTTAGGTGAGGCTGGTATCAATTCTTCGGTGGGCAATACCGGAAGCGCGTACGACAACGCTTTGGTTGAAACGATTAATGGGTTATACAAAACCGAATTAATTCATCGCCGAGCACCCTGGAAAGCCAAAGCATCCGTGTAGCTAGCTACTTTGGAGTGGGTATCGTGGTTCAACCACCAACGGTTGCTCGGGTCGATTGGCGATGTGCCACCGGCCGAAGCCGAAGAGCGCTATTATCGACAGCTCGCGGCTCCCGCTGCGGAATCTGTTTTACTTTAACCAAACAGCCTCCGCGATTCCCGGTTTGATTCAGTCACCTGATGACGTCGTGTCCAGATTGACGTTCGGTTTCTGGCCGCATCTCTTGGAACTGCGAACGGATGTTCATCAGCAACCGGTGGATTGGGGGCCGATTCTTGTTGACGTTCTCCCTGGCCATCGGCAACGGCAAGCGACCTATTGGGCTAAGTCCAAACATCGTGACGCGTTATTTGCACGTCTGGATCTGTGCAACGAACTGCGCAACCGGATCGCGCACCATGAGCCCATCTGGAAGCTTGGGCCTTTGATGAGCGAGAGCCGGCCCTGTCGTGGAGCCCCGCAGACCGTCCAGGCGCCTGCACCGTCTACGCCAGCCGAGGCGCTGCTCCGTTTACGTCTGCTGTATGACCGTGTGATAGAGCTTTTGACTTGGCTGTCGCCAGATATCGCGGCGCGGCACGCGGTGAGTGAGATGCACTTGCGCTGCTTGTATTTGCTGCAAAGCAAAGCTCTGAGCGCTTATCAGCAAGCGTTGTCGCCTGCTGAAATTGACCTGGCCAACCTTCGGAATTTGCGCACGCTACGTAAAACCTTACGCTATGCCGCTCGACGTCAGCAACCGATACTGGTTAAGGACGGTCACCGGTTGATTGGACATTTGAACTGTGCAGTTGACTGAGTGGCGCGAGTTCGGCTCCACCAATTATTCGGATGTGGCATACCTTAACGTTAGATGTCGGTCTGTTTTGCAGGGCCGGTCAAGGGTTCTGTCAGCATAGTCGCTGTGTCAATGGCTTGAAACCTTTATTTTAGTAAGCAGCCTGCATGGGCGTCAGATCAAAAAAAGAATGGTGATGTAAATGGTTACAAAAAACTGGTTAACGCCCTACAATGCTAGCCAAGTCTTGACCGTAGCTAGTTGCTAAAAAGGTCACTAGCTAGTAGGAAATGAAAAGCTAGGAGAGTTGGAGAAACTGTCCAAACCATTATGAAACAAAGCAAGCTGCCAGCTTTCGAACGATATGAAGAATTAGACACGGATTCTGAGGCTTCGGTCTCTGCACTGAACAATGCGCGGCTAGCCTCTTTCTATTTGAGTCGTGACCGCATTCTGGGACTACTCAACGGTGGCCGTCTACCTGCCCACATCATCGCAGCGCTCCAGGGGCGAGATATTCATATGTCTGCTGCCATCCTTTCCAATGCTGTTGGCACCTACTTGTTGCAAGCAATCGCGGAAGGTAGTGTTAAGACGTTGCCGCAATTGGCCTTTGCCAACGAGTTGAAGGAAGGCATGTCCTTTATCTACAACGGTCATGTAACCGGTAAAGGTTTTGCAGTTGCAAATAAAAGTCCAGCGTTGAGCCTCTCGGAGAGACTTGATGAGCCACTTTCGGGAAAGAAGCTTGTCGTTGAGTTTTCCAAAAGTGGATTGGTGAATGATACGGCGTATGTCCGTATGTCGGGGTCAACGCGCCTATTTTTGTTCGGCTACATCGCTCGAATCGATGAGCAAATTATTAAAGCCGTTCCTTATGCGATAGGTGATTTGGTCGCAGATAATAAGGTTATCGCCTCATCTTTCGTTCCTGCGCTTGAGCTGCGGCCAGAGGAGATTGAGCAATTCGCTGGAATGGACCAAACCTGGGTTCCCACCGGCTCTGAGTTTAAGCATATGACCACGGTACCGGAGCAGATGGTTAAGGAACTGATTTGTCGCTTGCTTAGCGAATACTCTATACCCAATGACTGGGGTGGGGAGGAAAGCGATGTGGTTTCAGCCAACTTGCTTGTTGGTGGCGTTCGACATACGGGGGCGTTTCTGCTTAAAGGGCCAGCGCGATTTCACCCGATGAAACCTACTGACCTTGGGAAAAATGGTGATCAGCTTTATCGCCTTTTCAATATTCCCGCGCAAATTTATGTTATCCAGCATTGCCATACTATTGGGGCTGCTGTTCGTAAACAGGCAGAGGCGTTTGCACTTCAGCGCAGTTTTGTCGCTCCCTGCCAAATCGTTTTCATGGATGGATTCGCCACCGCGCGCTTGCTGCGGGCTCATGGGTGTTGGCCGACGGCTGCTCCGGTTTCGAGAAGGGGGCGATCCGAATGACGATTCGATCACCTCATCGTGATGCCTTGCGAATTCTGTTTATTTTGAAAGCAGGTGGTAGCTATATTGATTCACCGACGGCAGAGCAGCTTCTTCTGTTTAAAGGTGAAGCACGTTTACAAGCGTTCGATTTCTGGATGCGAAATCCTGATTATCTAGCGGCTGAGTTGCTTGATTTATTCTCTGAGACGAAGGATAAGGGCTACTACCACGCAGCGCAGGTGATCTTGGACGATGATGAGCCTGACCTTCGCCGTGTTCCTATGGTCCGATATTTCTTTGGCGCTTATGAACGTCTGGATGATGCTTTGTCGCTACTCAGGTCTCGCGAGCTTATTCGTATCACTGGTGTCAAAGGAGCTAATAACAAGGTTTTGGAGACCGACTTCGTTCTCACGAAAGTTGGTTATGACGCATGTTTAAACGCAGTGGAGCAAGAGCCAATTCTTCAATGGTACGCGGATAGAGCCGAGCTCGTAGCAAAGGTTGCTGGCGGCTTGGGTGGAGCAGCTCTGAAGCAAAAACAGTATCAGCGAGCCAGTTACGCGGAGACCAAGTTGGGAGGTGTCATTCCAGCTATTACCGAAGAGGTGCACGCTAGATTGAGACAACTGGAATTCGACTATCGAAGGGAAGAGAAATGACGCAACCCAAAGAAGAATGGTTACAAGCGATAGCTACACGGGCAAAAGTGGATGCTGCCGATGTTGAAGGGGTTCTTTCTGCTCATAGAATTCAACCATCGCCTGTACTCGCCGAGCCTCGCAGGCTTGTTTTGCGAGAGATTGAGTTTTCCGGAGAGAAGGACGGTGTCGAGGATGCTGGAACTTTCGAATTTTCATGGACAAATCTTGATCATGGCCTTTGGGCGATGCTTTCAGAGCAGAATCTGCGGGGTAAGTCAACCATCATTGAGATTGTGCGATGGATGCTAAGGGGCAGGCCGTCAAATAACTTGCAAGACGATGTGCGGCGATGGGTTCATGCCGTACGGCTCACTTTTTTTCTAGACTCCGACGAATATGAGATTGTGGCGAAGACTCAGGGTGAACCTATTGGCAGCTTGAGCCGCATCCGTTCTATTCACATTACCGGATCGGAGCCTGATAAAACTGTTCTTGCAGACTTTAGTACTGACGATGAATTCGAAGCTGTCATGGTTGATTTTTTCATGCGCATGTTCGGGATGGACCTGATATCAACGTGGCGGCAGAAAAAAGAGGAAGAGGGGCAGTCGGTTATGCATAGTTGGGTGGCCTTTTCAGGCGCTATGTTCATCGGAACTAATTACGATGTGCTCCTTGGCGACATGCCCGTTACGACTGGCCTGACATCACGATTGATGCAAATGTATTTGGGTGTTCCGTGGGTTTCAACTTTAGCTACAGCCAAGACCGCGCACCATATCGTTGACCAAGCTGTTCAAGGGGCTGCGCGCAAAAATGAACAAGAACATAAGGTGATTGAAGAGCGTATTACAAGCATTAACGCCCAATTGATAGAAAAACGTGCCGAACTAAACAAAATCCCGAGCGACGAGGCGGTTCGCAAGGCCATTGATGCCGATGCAAATGAGTTGGCTGATGTGCGTCGTCAAGAGCGAATTATGGCCGAGCATGTGGAGCGCTCCATTACAGCATGCCGAGAATTAAACGCCATCCACCAGGAAGATCGGAGAGACCTTCAAACGCATCTAGATAATATGTCGGCGACGGCAGTGTTTCGTCGTTTGGAGCCGAAGTGCTGCCCTCGTTGTGATCACACGATTTCGAAGATGAAGAAGGAGCTTGAGATTTCTACGCACTCCTGTTCTGTCTGTGGGGAGTTGGTTACGAACTCTGAAGACGGTGAGGCAATTAAGGTTGAGTTGCAAGAACGTGTCGCAGCATCTGAGGCTGCAGTAGCAAGCGCTCAAACTAAAAAGAAGGATGCGGAAGGTGAATTGACTGACCTTCGAGAAACAATTGATCTTCTGCAGAATCGCCTTGAGTTGGCCTCTAAAGAGTTGAGCTCTTCGGTACGACGGCAGGATGCTGCACTGGCTGTGGCAGCGCTGGAGGGGCGGTTGGAAGAAGCCTCGATGAGTCCAACTGCGCATGTTGATGATCGGAGCGGCGAACTGAAAATTCTGAACGCTGTTCTGACGGAAACGGATGCTCGTGTTAAGGCTGTGCGCGATGGGTTACTCGCGGACGTTTCTGTGCGGTTAGTCGAATACGCCCAGGCTTTCGGAATGGAGAACTTGTCGAACGCAGATCTAAAGGGCAATGCTTCATTGTCATTGGTTAAAGGGGGCGTGCGAACAAGCTACAGTAAAGTGACGGAAGGCGAGAAACTTCGCCTTAAGGTGGCGACTGTTCTTGCGATGATCGAAATCTCTGAAGAGCGGGGTATTGGTCGGCATCCGGGATTGCTCATGATAGACTCGCCCGCCGCCCAGGAGGTGTCTCCCGATGATGTGGACCAACTTGTTGCGGGCCTTCGATCAGTTTTCACTAAGCTGCCGCATTTTCAGGTTTTTGTCGCTGGCATATCATCTAAGTCGATAACCGATCATATACCGGAGGCGAATCGCCGTGAGGTTGTGGGTGACGCCTTCCTATGGTGACAGGCATGCATCCAATTGAAGCTAAGATTATTGAATTCGTTAAGAGCGGGAGAAACTGGCAAATAGATGATCTTGGTGGCATCTCGAAACTCGCATCAGTCGCGCGAGTGCTTGGCAAGACGCCTATGATGCCTGAGCTGCTTCAACCCTTGGTGTTAGCGTGGACCAATGCCAAGATAGTCGACAAAAAGGATTACGAGGAGGTTCTGCACAATTTATTAGAGGTAGCAACAATAGACATTACGCTTCTTGAGGCGGTTGATATCCTCGATCAGAATCGACCGCTGCCGGGCGACGGAGATGAACGCTGCTTTATGGTGTTCCTGCAGAAAGCTGCAGACAATGATGATTCTCTATCAGGGTTGGCGCGCGGAGCTGCACTTGATGGTGCTTTCCGCTGGGCTGATGTTCGGCGACGGCAGTTTCGCCTATTAGACTTTTTCCTTGGTATTGCACCCGATGACGACCCAGAATTTCTGCGAAGAGCCGCGAAGATTATTGGCGTAGCTTTTTCGCACTGGCGTGATAAGGAATTGGTTGATGTTTTGCATAAGCTTGTTGAACTCGAAGAGGTTCGCTCCGAAGCCGCATTTGAGCTTGGGATGGCCGCTCTTGCAGGTGCTATGGATAGAGCGGATGACGATGTGGCCGCTGCCGGTTTCCGCAAGGCTAGAGACTGGTTTGATGAGTCCGACAAGCTATCGGAACACCGTCCTGAAGCCAGTCTTTACCTTGATGGCCTCAATCTACTTTTGGGTTTTCACAGTGGCACCAATGGCGCATCGTTGGAGACAGCAAGCGATCGCGTTCAGCAGCACGCATTTGAGTTGCATGCTTGGTCTGGCGGCTCAGGCCCTCCCTGGTTAGGAGCGAGGCAGACCGAGGCGGCGTGTTGGAGCGTGTTAGCCAGCGCTGTGGCCGGGCTGGCGGAGTCGCTTGAAGAGCCGAGTTGGTGGGAGCCGGCAGTCATTATTGAGGAGAGACTTCTGTCTGTATACAGTGCTGGCCGAGCGATCCTGCGTCGAAATCAGGATGGCGGCGTCGAAGCAGTGGTCAGACCTCGAATACGTAAGAGTATCGCCACACAGACGGGACAGGCTCATCAAGTGCGTACATGGCTACGGCAAAATGCAACCCACGAATGGGTAGTGGAAGCACAGGATCTCATTGAGAAAATTGATTCTTTTATAGAACAATCAGGTGGCTCGAATCGCCCTTTTGAGGCGGTAAGCGAACGGACCTCGCTTGCCGCCATTATCGCAAGGTCCGCTATCCCGGAAGAGGGGAGAAGCCTTCTTCTCGGTGTCATTTCGAATGCCATGTCGTTACAGCTCGATAATCTCACCGGTGCCGAAATCGAAGTGATCGAGCGTTGCTGTAAGGAGGTGCAAGGGCATAAAGATTACAGTACGGATGCCAATGGCGCGCGTCTTTTTGATACCGTCCTTCTGTGGTTGGTGCGTTTCGTTTACAGTCGCTTAGAACTGACTAAGGGCGACGATGAAACCGGCGGTTATCTCTTCGAGCGTGACGATGGGTCATTGCCACACGAAAATGACCTGCAGCAGGATTTCTTCCGTTGGCTAACAACGAATGCGGCAGGAAGCGACCTCGAACCAACAAATGTTGCGAGTGGCCGTGCGGATATACGTTTAAGGTCGGGGGCTGAACGTTTGGTTGTCGAAGTTAAGCGAGAGGAAAAAGACAGCTCCTTCGATGCGCTTTTTAAGTCATATTCTGCGCAAACAACAGACTACCAAAACGTAAGCATCCGTTTGGGAATACTGCTTGTGCTAGATCTAGCGATTCCAAATCGTGATGGCACACCGCATCTAACGAGCTTGTTTGAAATGCGTAAGGTTTATCGCATTGGGGAGAACGAACCAAGGTTGATTATGATTGTCAAGATTCCGGGCCGACGAAGGAGGCCGAGTGATCTTACAAGGCTTGCCAAGGCCGGCCGTTCGTAGTCGCCTCTCACTGGATGTACCTAGCGGTTTGGTCTGGACTTCGCATATTTTTGCATTGTGGCGAAGTAGGGAGAGCACGATCAAAGTATGCCTGCACACGCCAGGATATGCCCCAAGTTGCGGGCCATTTTCTTGGTGTAATTTTGGTGTAAATCCATCGCCAAACCATGCCAATCCATGCCTATTTTGTACTCAGGCGTGTAATGGCGTAGGTGCGATAAATTATTGAAAATAAAGAGTAAATCTATTTATTTGCGCTTCAGTTTGCACCCCTGCCTACACCATGGGGGTGTGCGAAGCGTGCTCGATATTGTTCATTCAATATCGCTGTGTGTTGTGTTCAATGGAATCGATTTGATTGCGTTTCGCGCAAGCAGCCATTCTAAGCCACCCTGTCAATTATCGATGGGGTCGATTGATTTTTAATCGAAAACTTCATTTTTATTCATGAGGTGCCGACGGTAAACTGTTCTCACAATAAGCGCAGCCAGGTCGCTTGCGCCAAAAAGCATTATTCATCAACGGAGACAGTTATGACATCACGGGAATTTAGCATTACGCAAGATGTCCTCGACAGAATGCACCCGGAAAACGAGCGGTTTGGCGAAGTCATGGTGTCGCTGATTCGTCATTTGCATGATTTTATCCGCGATGTCCAACTGACCGAACAAGAGTGGATGGCCGCCATCCAGTTCCTGACCAAGACCGGGCAAATCACAACCGACCAGCGCCAGGAATTCATCTTGTTGTCGGATACGCTGGGTGTTTCCATTCTGGTTGATGCAATCAACCACCGCCTGCCCAAGGGGGCTACCGAACAAACCGTGCTGGGGCCGTATTATTGGGAAGGCGCGCCGAGCCTGCCAATGGGCAGCGACATCGCGAAAGGCATCAAGGGGGAGCCTTGTTTCTTTTCCGGTCAGGTCACGTCGTTGAATGGCTCGCCCATAGAAGGGGTTGAGCTTGATGTCTGGTCGGGCGACGGCGAAGGAAACTACGACATGCAACTGGGCAGTGACGAAATGCGTTGCCGTGCCACATTCACAACCGGTCGCGACGGCAAGTATTGGTTCAAGTCGATCAAGCCGTTTTATTACCCCGTTCCCAACGATGGCCCGGTGGGCGATATGTTGCGCGCAATGGGGCGCCATCCCAACCGTCCGGGGCATACGCATTTCATCGTACGGGCGCCGGGACATAAAACCATTGTCACGCACCTGTTCCCGTCGGATTCGCCTTATCTTGATTCCGATACGGTGTTTGGCGTGAAAGAGGGGTTAATCGTTGATTTCATCCGGCACGAACCGGGTGTTGCGCCTACGGGTGAAAAGGTCGACGTTCCTTTTTATACCTGTGAATATCCCTTCCAGCTTGCGCCGCTTGAAGCGATAAAAGCTTAGTTCTTAATGCCCCGGAAATCTTCACATCAGGCTCGCTCATGAAAATTGGTAAGGAAACCACACCACGCACCGCCATTTGTACGTCTAACCCAGACACAATCGTGGTGCGAGGCAAGAATCTCACACAAGACCTGGTTGGCCAGGTTTCGTTTGGCGATTATTTCCATTTGCTGGTGACCGGGAAAATGCCGGATGCCACGCAATCGGCCGTGCTGAACGCAACACTGGTGGCCATTGCCGAACATGGCCTGGTGCCCAGTGTGCAGGCCAGCCGCATGACATACGCCGCGGCACCCGATGCACTCCAGGGCGCCGTGGCTGCGGGCATTCTGGGATGTGGCTCGGTTATTTTGGGGGCGTCTGAAAATTGCGGCTATTTTCTGGAAGAAATCCGGCAACGTGCCGACGGCAGTACCGATTACACCGAGGCCGCCCGGCAGGTGGTTGGCGAGTATCGCCAGGCACGGCGGCCGTTGCCGGGGTATGGGCATCCGCTTCACAAGAAGCGCGACCCGCGCGTGGTTGCCCTGTTCCGGGTGGCGGACCAAGCCGGTGCCGACACCACTTATATCAAAATTGCCGAAGCCGCCGAAAAAGTGATCCCCGACATTGTCGGTAAACCCCTCATGCTGAATGTGTCGGCGGCGATACCGGCCGTGTTGCTGGGCATTGGCTTTCCACTGGTTGCATTGAAAGGCGTGCCCATTCTTGCTCGTACGGCAGGCCTGATTGGTCATTTGGTCGAGGAGGCAGAAAAGCCCATTGGTTTCGCGCTTTCTTATCAAGCGACGCGCGAGGTGGTGTACGAAGGGGAGGCACCCGCGGGCTTTGTTCCGTCGGAGTAATCCGTACCTATATTCCCCATGTATTGCATTTAACAACGTATGGCCCTGTTTGGTCGGCCAGGGGCTTCTTTTATCTGGAGCTATCAAAAATGAAGAAAGTTTTGGAAGGCATTCGTGTCCTGGATCAGGGCACGTTCATTACCGGCCCGGCCGCAGGCATGTTATTGGCCGACATGGGCGCAGAGGTCATCAAGGTCGAGCAACCCGGCAATGGTGATCCGTTCAGGGCGTTCAAGGGCGGTTTGTATAGCCCTCATTTCCAGACTTATAACCGCAATAAAAAAAGCATTACGCTCAATACCAAAGCGCCTGAGGATCTGGCGGTACTGGATGAGCTGGTGCGTAGTGCCGACGTTTATATCCAGAATTTCCGACCCGGGGCGGCAGACCGGCTGAATGTGGATGAGGCCCGTTTGCGTGAGCTCAATCCCAGGCTGGTTTATTGTGCCATTAGCGGCTTTGGCCAAACCGGCCCGGCGGCCAACCGGCCTGCCTACGATTCGGTTGCGCAGGCGGCTAGTGCCTTTTTGGGCTTATTGATCAACCCAGAAAACCCCCGTGTTGTGGGGCCGGCGATTGCCGATGCGGTTACCGGCTTCTACGCGGCCATGGGCATCATGGGTGCGCTGTTCGACCGCGGTCGAACGGGTGAGGGCGCGCTGGTTGAGGTTTCGATGCTCGAGGCCATGTGTCATTTCAATCTTGATGCGTTTACGCATTACTACGCCGAAGGCGAGGTCATGGGGCCCTATAGCCGCCCCAGTGTGTCGCAGTCTTATGTGATGAAATGCCGCGATGGCAAATGGATTGCCTTGCATATGTCATCGCCTGAAAAGTTCTGGCAGGGTCTGGCGCGCGCCATTCAGCGTGAAAATCTGTTCGATGACCCGCGCTTTTGCGACCGAAACGCGCGTATTGAAAACCAGGAAGCGCTTATCCAGGTGTTATCGGATATTTTTGCACAGGGTGACCGCCCCGAGTGGTGCCGCCGGCTGGAAGCGCAAGACGTTCCCCATGCGCCCATGTACGATACAAGCGAGGCGCTGAACGACCCTCAGGCGCAGCACTTGGGTATCCTTGTGGAAGGGCAGCATCCGAAAATGGGTACGTTCAAAACGGTACGCACACCGCTGACATTCAATGGCCAGCGGGAAAGTACGGTTGTACCGCCGCCGGTTCTGGGCGAACATAATGCGCAAATTGTGGCGCCACTACGCGAGCAGTTGGCCGGCGGCAGGCCCAAAGGCGGATAGCAGCGGCCGGGTTCGGCCGCTTTACCCCCCTTTACTCTTTACCGGCTTTACTTTAGCTGGCCCCCAGCATTGCGCGCTTCAGGTCGTCATGGTCGATGGTACCGGCGTTTTCGTAGTGGCGCGTGATGCGGCCATGGGCCAGGGCGTAAGCCCTGGAGGCAACGCTAATCGCCTGGAAAAAGCTTTGTTCGGCCATGAGAATGGTCAGGTTGGTTTCTTGTTGCAGCGTTTTGATTGTTTCAATGACCTGCCCGACAATAATGGGCGCCAAGCCAACAGAGGGCTCGTCAATCACAATGATTTTGGGCGAGGTCATTAGGCAGCGGGCAATGGCCAGAATTTGTTGCTGGCCTCCGCTCATGCTTCCCGCCAACTGTCGGTGTCGCTCTTTCAAGACGGGAAAGGTTGAATAACAGAAGTTCAGGTTCTCTTCGATGCGGCGGCGAACCTGCGGGTTGCTGCCAGCCAGCTTCAAATTGTCTTCCACAGTAAGGTTGGGAACCAGGCGCCGCCCTTCAGGCACAATCGACAAGCCATGGCGCACGATCTGGAACGGCGCCAGCTCGGTTAGCGCCTTTGTTTTGCCATCCCATTCAAGCAGGATCCGGCCTTTCGTGGGTTTGACAAAACCCATGATGCAATTGAGCAAGGTACTTTTCCCGTTGCCGTTGGTACCCAGCAATGCAACCAGTTCCGCCTCGTTAACTTCAAGGGAAACATCGTGCAGGACCGGCACGGCGCCGTACCCGGCGTGCAAGTTTTCAATGATGAGTCTGTTCACCGAAATACACCTTTTGAACGAGTTCGTTGTTGGCAATGTCGTTGGCGGTTCCTGCGGCAATCAATTGCCCGGTATCGAAACACACCACGCGTTGAGAAAACCGCATGACGGCGTGCATGATGTGTTCAATCATCACGATGGCAACGCCAGATCGATTCAGCCTCATCAAAATGGCCAGCACCTCATCGATTTCCGCATCCGACAGGCCCGCCATGGCTTCGTCGGCGATCAGGACCTTGGGGTCGCTGGCCAGCGCCCGTGCCAGTTCCAGTTTTCTGAGTTCAAGTTGCGACAGCGAACCCGATGGATCGTGTGCGCGGTTTTCCAGGCCAACCGATTGCAGCAATTCCAGTGCACGCTGTTCCTTGTTGTGTACGTTATGTTTGTAATCAAGCGGAACAAGCAGGTTTTCCAGTACCGACATGCCAATGAAGGGGCGCGGGATCTGAAAGCTGCGGGCAATGCCCAATCGTGCCCGCTCATGGGGTAAAAGGTGGCTGATGTCGTTGCCCATGAAATGAACGGTTCCGTTGTCGGGCCTGAGTACGCCGGTTATGCAATTGATTAATGTTGTCTTGCCGGCGCCGTTCGGGCCGATAATGCCCAGCCGTTCGTTCGGGTTGAGATCCAGGTCAACCGGCCCGAGCGCCTTGAACACGCCAAATGATTTTTCGATGTTTCGAAGTGATAATGCCGCAGTCATTTTGATGCCCCTGCTGATTTTCGTTTGGCCAGACCAAGCAATCCGTTCGGCGCCAATGCCACGAATGCAATCAGTACCACGCCCACGAACAGAATGTTCAGTTCGGAAGAAATCGTGACGGTTGCGATTTGTTGTGCAGATGCGAGAACAATTGCGCCGATAATGGGACCCGCCCAGCTTCGCGTGCCGCCGATCAGCGGCATGGCAATGGCGTTCAGGCCGATCAGCAGGCTGAATGCGGTAACGGGTTCAATAAAGTTTGTGTAGAAGGGGTACGGGGCGCCGGCCGCCGCAAGCATGGCGCCGCTGATGCTGCATGCAACCAGCTTGAGCTTGAGCGTGGGCACACCGGAACATTCGGCGGCGTCTTCGCTGGCACGAACCGCCCGCAGGCCCCTGCCGATCCAGGAGTGCTCAATCCAGCGTGCCAGTGCAACGCAGGCAACAGCAATAATCAGTATGACGAAGAAAACGTACTGCACCGGCCCGCCCGACCATGCCGGGGGTGCTGGCCCATAAACGGCCATGCCGCGCGCACCGCCCAGGCCGGGCAGGTTATGAACAATGGTTTCAAGCACAATTACCAGGCCCAGCGTGGCAATGGCAAAGTAAACGCCTTGAATCTGCAGTGTGAGGTAGCCCATGGCCAGCCCCAGAAGCGCACCCAGGGCCGCCGCCGCGATAATGCCGATCCAAAGCGGGACGCCAAACGTGTTGAACAGAAAGGCCGACAGATAAACGCCGCTGCCGAAAAATGCCGCCGCCCCGAAGTTGATGTAGCCGGCGTAGCCACCCAATACATTCCAGCCCGTGGCAATGACAATGTACTGGACAACGACATAACCGGCGAAAAAGTAGAACGGGTTGGTGACGATCGACGGGGCAAAAAAGCCGGCAAGCAGAACCAGGAATGCGCCCAGCGTGAAAATGACGTTGTTGCGTTTCATCGGGTAGCTCCAAAAAGCCCCTGCGGACGCAGACCCAGCGCCAGAAGCAGAATGGCAAAAGCAACCCCCGGTGACCACGAGGGTGTTAAATAAGCGGAAACGAAAGATTCGGCAATGCCGATCATGATGGCGACAACCAATGTGCCGGGAATGGAGCCCATGCCGGCCAGCACCACAATGGCGAACACGCGCCCGATCTGGAAGCGGCCTGCAAAGGGTTCGACCGGCCCCATGATAATCAGCGCGGCACCGCCCACAACGGCCGTGGCTGTGGCGATACCGAATGCATGGCGTTTGATCCAGGTTGGGTTGATGCCCGATATCGACAGTGCCCGATCATCGTGAGCCACGGCGCGAATTGCGGTGCCCGAGTGCGTGCGGTGCAGATACAGCCACAATGCGCCAATCATGATGGGCGCGAACAACGCGGGCACCAGTAGCCGGTAGGGCATTGTGATCGGCCCCAATACAAGGCTTGATCCCACATAGCTTGCATCCACCGATTTCAATTCGGAGCCGAAAAGCAGGGCGATGATAATTTCAATGACCAGCGAGAGGCCGAAGAACAGCGTCAGGCTTTGCAGCACATTGGCTTGCCCTTGTCGCTCGAACGTGCGTGAATAAAAACTGTAGAGCGCCATGCCCAGCAGGTAGAAAACCGGCAACCCGACAAGGGCCGCGGCAATGGCGCCCACGCCCCATTGCCCCATGAAGAAAACGAAATAGGCGCCCACAATAACCAGCGCCGGGTGAGCGACGTTGGGTATGTGCAGAATGCCAAACGTAATGGCCAGCCCCAGGGCGATGGAGGCGTAGATGCTCCCCAGCACGATGCCGGTGGAAATTGCATTCAGAAAGATATCCAGGGATGAGGTCATACCGCGCTACCTGGCCGGGCCGATCGCAGAAGCGAACAGCCCGGCCCAAAGGTTAGATTCAGAAAAAGAGAAAAACTACGAGGCTTTACGCGCAGCGTTGTATGGCGTAATGAGATTGCCTGATTTCAGTTCTTCTGGAGAGAGAATGACTTGCTTGCCGGGCTCACGGAACTGGTTGATGTCGTTGCCTTTGACATTCTGGACCTGAATCATGAGCGTGCGCCGTTTTGTCCAGTCGCCGATGTCATTGAAGGCCACTTTGCCCACGATGGTGTCAATGGCATGACTGTGAAGATATTGCGCCATTTTCGCGGTGTCGACCGATTGGGATCCTTTAATGCCGGCTTCAATGATTTGACCGGCGACATAGTAGAAGGGGGGAATGTAGAAACCAAGGGGGTCGAGTTTTTCTTTAATGGCAATGGGCGTGTAGCGTTCGAAAAAGCGCTCGATGCCGGGCGACTCCAGAGTGGGTGCCGGAACGAAAGTGGTGATATTGACCAGGCCGTTGAGGTCTTCGCCCAATGATCCCAGCAACGAGCCATATTGTGGCCCGATCATTGAGCCGCCGAATATCTGCACGCTGTCGTTGATGCCGATTTCCTTGACGCCCCGGATAATGGCTGCGCTGTCGGCGGGATACGAGCAGACAAAGACGGCGTCGGGAGCCACATTGTTGATGTTGCGCAAAATGGCCGAGAAGT
Organism: Pusillimonas sp. UBA3987; assembly: GCA_002384935.1. Taxonomy (GTDB): domain Bacteria; phylum Pseudomonadota; class Gammaproteobacteria; order Burkholderiales; family Burkholderiaceae_B; genus Neopusillimonas. Next base: position 21,612 of record DGCD01000015.1, on the reverse strand, counting down.
CGCTTGTATTGGGCGGGTAGCTTTGATTCATGACCACTTCCATGCCGTACTCTTTGGCAATCTGGTTGCCGCCCTGGGCAGCGCTGGAAGAAAACTCAAGGTCGGAGTTGATAATGGCGATGCGCTTTGCGTTAATGGATTTCGCGATGTCAAAGAAGCCGCGCGGCCAGCCCAGCATTGAGTCCGGCCCCCAGGGGCAGGCGTGAAAATACTTGTCGGAACGGGCGCGGTCGTTGCCTGCCAGCGCAAACATACCCACCATGAACAGGTTGCGTTGCTTGATGAAGGGCATGAGTGGCGCCGAAAGGTTGGCGCCATAGGGGGAAATGAGCACGTCGACTTTGTCGACGTCGACAAGCTTTGAATAAATGGCCGGGACGTTCGATGCACTGCTTTGATCGTCGTAAATGACGAATTCGACTTTACGACCCAGCAGACCGCCTGCCGCGTTCACGTCGTCGCGCCAGAGCTCGTAGCCGATTTCACCGGCGCGGGTGCTGGCCAGCGGGCCGGTAAGCGAGACACTCGCACCGATTTTAATTGGCTTGTCGGCGGCGAACGCCTTGCTGGAAAGAATAGTGGGGGCTGCCAGGCCCAATGTGCCCAAGGTGGCCAGTTTGTTGAATTGGCGTCGTGTGGTCATGGTGTCTCCTCCGGAATGCGTTTGATTTATTGATGTGCCGTTGTTCGGCATTGTCATTACTGCATTTGACCTTCGTTCGAAAGTTTTAAAACGCGGTTGCCTGGTGTGCGTTGTCTCCTGTCAGCGGTTCTTCTGGCGTGTATGTCGGGCGACTTAAATTGTTTTGTTGAACCTTTGTGCGTTTGAAACAAGTTTACTTTCGGTGTTACATGAATAAAAATGAAGTTTTCCATTCAATAACCATCGATATGGTCGATGGTTTTATGTGTTGCGCCTTTGTTGCGTGATGCCTATCAGGGGGATCAATGGAATTGAGACATTTACGCTATTTCGTTGCTTTGGCCGAGCAGTTGAGCTTTACGCAGGCAGCGGAAAAAGTGCATGTGACTCAGTCAACACTGTCTCATCAAATCAAGCAGCTTGAAGACGAACTGTCGTGCAAGCTCTTTGAAAGGGTGGGAAAGCGCGTGATCATGACGGAACGCGGCGAGGCCTTTCTGGAGTATGCCCAGCGCGCCTTGCAGGAAGTTGAGGACGGCGTCAAGAACCTGCGCGACACCTCGGGCGAGTTGGGCGGGGAAGTTCGCGTAGGCGCAACGCATACTTTCAATATGCGCATTTTGCCGCAAAGCCTGGCCTTGTTTCTGGAGCGACACCCTTCCGTTTGTGTCAAAGTCATGGAGTTTTCGGGTGACCAGGTGGCGGCCGAGTTACAGGCGGGTCGTCTTGATTTTGGCATTACCTACCGGCCCGAGAAAATGAGCGGCTTGTTGTTCGAACCGCTATACAACGAGGAAATGCGGCTGGTGGTGGGCAAGTCGCATTTGTTCGCCAACCGCCGTTTTGTTCGGATGGCCGAACTGCACGGCCAACGTGTCGTGCTGGTGCCGTCGTCGTATGCCACGCGCGCTTTGCTGGAAGATTGTTTCTCAATGGCCAACGCGCAGCCGATTGTAGTTGCTGAAATGAATGCGATTGCGCCAATGCTTGAATTCGTGAACATGAGTAATGCGGCGGCAATCGTATCGGAGTATGCCGTTGGCCTGGATGATGCCCGGGTGATTCCGTTGCAAAGCCCCACGCCTGTTCGTACACCGGGCCTGATTTGGTTGCGCGGGCACTTGCGCACGCCGGCAATGCGGACGCTGGCCGGCATTATCCGTGACAGAGTCAGTGAATTGAATTTGCGTCGTCTTCGCGGGAAATGACGGCATCGGGCCAGGGCATCGAAACTCTGCTTTTGATACGCTTATCAAGTACCATTCTCAATTAACTTTCGCTATTTGGTATTCACACTCATGAGCCACGCTTTATCCGACGCGCATCTTGCCCAGCTTTACGCCCAACCCGGCCACCTTTTGCGACGCGCCCATCAGATATCCGCCTCCATTTTTCACGATGAACTGGGGGAAATGGTTACGCCCGTTCAGTATGCGATTTTGCGCACGTTGAAAGCGTTTCCGGGGATCGACCAGGTATCGCTGGCAGGGCTGGTTGCTATGGATACGTCAACCGCCGCCAGTGTTGCCGGCCGTCTGGCCGAGAAAAAGTTGCTGACCCGTGATCTGGATCCCAACAATCGCCGCCAGCGCAAATTGTTCCTGACGGAGCATGGGGAGGCTTTGTTGCAGCGAACGGTGAGCGGAATCGACCGTTTGCATAATCGCCTGTTCGACGGTTTCACACAGCAGGAAGAAACGCAGTTTATGGCACTGTTGCAAAAGCTGGTTCATATTAATAATTCGCAAAGCCGGGCACCCTTTGTGCCGGCCAAAGCGGTTTCTGCGGGTCAGCGGGTTGAAAAAGGGGTTGAAAAACTAGGGTAAACCCTTGTTGCTTGCGTGGTGCCACAGAGTAAAATAATCCTAGATTCAGTGTACTGAACGTTAAAAAACGAACTCAGACGCTTTGTTATTTTTTATTCAGCGAGGCTGGTATGTTTATCAAAAATGCATGGTACGTTGCCTGTACGCCTAACGAAATCGATGGCAAGCCCCTGGGTCGCCAGGTTTGTGGCGAGCGAATTGCCTTTTATCGTGGCGCTGAAGGGAAGGTCGCGGCGGTTGAGGATTTCTGCCCGCATCGCGGTGCGGCGCTTTCGCTTGGGTTTGTCGAGAACGGCAACCTGGTTTGCGGCTATCACGGCCTGACCATGGGGTGTGATGGGAAACCGGTGTCGATGCCCATGCAGCGTGTGGGCGGCTTTCCGTGTGTAAAAAGTTACCCCGTCATCGAGAAATACGGCTTTATTTGGGTATGGCCGGGCAATCCCGACAAAGCCGATGAAGCGCTTCTCCCGCACCTCGAATGGGCGGTCAGCGACGAATGGGCATACGGTGGCGACATGTTCCATGTGAATTGTGATTACCGCCTCATGATCGACAATCTAATGGATCTCACCCACGAGGCCTACGTTCATGCCGATAGCATCGGGCAAGATGAAATTGACGAGTCGCCGGTGGAAACCAGTGTCGAGGGCGAAACGGTCATTACCAGCCGTCACATGCCCGGGATTACCGCACCGCCTTTCTGGAAAGCCGCCATGCGCGCCAATGGCCTGGATGATTCCCAGGTGGTTGATCGCTGGCAGATTTCCCGCTTTTCCCCGCCCAGCCATGTTCTTATCGATGTGGGTGTCGCCGTTGCAGGCAAGGGCGGAATCGATGCCGACCCGAAATACCGGTCGCGTGCCGTTGTGGTTGACTTCATCACGCCGGAAACCGAGAACAGCCATTGGTATTTCTGGGGCATGGCTCGCAACTTCAAGGCCGACGATGCCGAACTCACAGAACGCACCAAAATTCGCCAGGGCGAGATATTCACACAAGACCTTAGCGTTCTTGAGGCGCAGCAGCGAAATCTCGACGATCATCCCGAGCGCCGCTTGCTGATGCTCAATATCGATGCAGGTGGCGTACAATCTAGGCGTGTCATTGACCGTTTGGTCAAGGCAGAGCAGGAAGAAAACGCTACGGCTTCAGCCTGATGGTCACCCATGGTGCGGGCTGGAGGTTTTTCCACGCCCGCATCCAGTGGGTCAAACCAACTTAATAGATGATTGAATGAGTCAACTTTCCGTTAAAGTCGTCAACAAAACCCAGGAAGCTGAAGACATTGTCAGCCTTGAGTTAGCCAGTACCGATGGTAAAACCTTGCCTTCGTTCAGTGCCGGCGCTCACATCGACGTCAATGTTCCAGGCGGCCTGACCCGTCAATACTCGTTGCTGAATGATTCCGGTGAACAGCACCGCTATGTGATCGGTGTATTGCGCGACCCCGAGTCCCGCGGCGGTTCTACTGCGATTCACGATAAAGTGAATGTGGGCGATGTGCTGCAAATCAGCGAGCCCAAGAACCATTTTCCGCTCGTGAAATCCCAGCGTTCCGTCTTGTTTGCGGGCGGTATCGGCGTGACACCCATTTTGTGTATGGCAAGGCGGCTCAGTGCTGCCAACGCCGACTTTCAAATGCATTATTGCGCCCGCACGCCCGAGCGTATGGCGTTCAAGGGCGATATCGAGTCGTCTGCATTTGCCGGTCGGGTGCAATTTCACTTCGATAATGGCGATGATGCGCAAAAGCTCAAGCTGGAAGAGGTGCTTGCCGAGCCTCAATCTGGCACGCATATTTATATATGCGGCCCTACGGGCTTTATCGATTACGTTGTTAATACGGCCAAGGCACAAGGCTGGCCAACCGAGCAGGTACACCTTGAGTACTTTGGTGGTGTCGAAGTCGATACAAGCGATGACGAGTCCTTCGAGGTGAAAATCGCAAGTACCGGGCAAACCTTTACGGTTCCGGCCGACAAGTCCATTACCCAAGTGCTCGACGAGAATGACGTCTTCATTCCTGTGTCGTGCGAGGAAGGGGTATGTGGTACCTGCCTGGTTCGTGTGCTTGAAGGCGAGCCTGAACATCGCGACCTTTACTTAACTGATTCCGAGCATGCGGCAAATGACCAAATGACGCCATGTTGCTCGCGGTCGAAATCTTCGGTCCTGGTATTGGATTTATAAGGTGTTCCTTAGCTTTTACAGAAAAACGCCGCTGATGCGGCGTTTTTTTGGAACAATGCTGGGGCGGTGTCATTTTTTGAAATAAAGTTTAGTGGTTTAAAACAAAAACGGAGACAACAATGTCCTGGAAATTATCAATTTGCGGCTTTGTGTCGTGCACAAAACACCGGAGGCCGCGATGCTGGGTAATTTAATCGGCGTGGTGTTCGACGGCGTTGCGTTCGGGGCGCTGTTGTTTCTGATCAGTGTGGGTTTGTCGGTCACGATGGGGCTGATGAACTTCGTGAACCTGGCTCATGGTGCATTTGCCATGCTGGGCGGCTATGTGAGTGTCGAGCTCATGACGCGCCTGGGTGTGCCTTTCCTGGCCACGCTGCCCATTGCGTTCCTGGCGGCTGCCCTGGCGGGGTTTATTCTTGAACGCACGCTTTATCAGCGACTTTATGAGGCCGATCCGCTTGACCAGGTTTTGTTCTCAATTGGCCTGGTTTTCATGGTGATTGCCACCTTCACCTTTTTCTGGGGCCCAACGCTTCAGCCGGTGAATCTGCCCGAGTGGCTGCGTGGGCAGTTCAGGGTGTTCGACATTGGCTTTGGTGTTTATCGCCTGTTCCTGATCGGCGTGGTGATTCTGATCACGATTGCCCTGGGCCTGCTGATCGAGCGTACGCGTTTTGGTGCCCAAATACGCGCCTCGGTCGACAATCAACAAGCCTCGAAAGGCCTGGGTATAAATGTGAACCGGGTGTTCAGCCTGACCTTTGCGCTGGGCTCCGGCCTGGCCGGCCTGGGCGGTGTGCTGGGCATTGATGTGCTGGGCCTGGATCCCACCTTCCCGCTTAAATGGATGGTTTATTTCCTGATTGTGGTGGCGGTTGGTGGTGCGGGCACGATTCGCGGGCCGCTGGTTGCTGCGATTTTGCTGGGTATTTTCGATGTGGCGGGCAAATACTATGTGCCGGAAATCGGGGCGTTCGTTATCTATGTCCTGATGGTTGTGCTGCTGCTGTTTTTCCCTAACGGTCTGATCACGAGGCGCGCATGAGTCTGCAATCACTTTCTATCGTCGATCGTCTGCCCGCCCCGCGCGTGCCCAATGATCGCTGGCACAAACTGGAATACCTTTTCTGGATTCTGCCGTTTGTGGCTTATTTCCTGTTCCCCACCAACCTGGTGCTCATCAGCCAGATGATGATTCTGGCGCTGTTCGCCTTGTCGCTTGACCTGATCCTGGGCTATGCCGGCATCGTGTCGTTGGGACATGCGGCCTTTTTCGGGGTGGGGGCTTATACCTCGGGCCTGTTGTCGACGCATGGCTGGGGCGAGCCGTTCAGTGCCTTGCTCATGGCCGCGGTTCTGGCCGCCATCCTGGGCTATATCACCAGCTTCCTGGTGGTTCGCGGGCATGAACTGACCCAACTGATGGTCACCCTGGGGATTGGTTTGATGTTGTACGAAATTGCCAACAAGGCAACCGACTTCACCGGCGGCGCCGATGGCTTATGGGGTATTTCAACATGGCCGCTGTTTGGTATTTTTGAAATCGACCTCTACGGTAAAACAGGCTATTTTTATAGCTTGGCGGTGCTGTTCATCATGTTTCTTTTCGCGCGCCGTCTGGTGAGCTCCACGTTTGGGTTAAGCCTTATCGGCATTCGTGAGGGTGCCAAGCGCATGCCGGCCATCGGGGCCAATGTCGACAAGCGGCTGGTGGCCATTTACACCATCAGCGCGGGCATGGCCGGTGTGGCAGGTGCGTTGCTGGCGCAAACTACACAGTTTGTGGGGCTCGATTCCCTGGGCTTCATCCGTTCGGCCGATTTGCTGATTATTCTGGTGCTGGGCGGCGCCGGGCGTTTATATGGTGCGATGCTGGGTGCGGTGGTCTTCATGTTCGCCCACCACTATATTTCCGACATTAATCCGGTTTATTGGCAGTTCTGGATTGGCTTGTTGCTGATCGTGATTGTGATGATGGGCAGCGGCGGCATCTTGGGTTCGGTAGAACGGATTCTTGAGCGTCGGCGCAACCGGGCGGCTGAAAAGGGGGCCTCATGAGCCAGGATACAACCTTACGTACCGAAGGCCTGACCAAAATCTGGGGTGCCTTCCAGGCCAATAGCGATGTCACATTGTCGTTCAGGCCGGGTGCCCGCCATGCCCTGATCGGGCCGAACGGCGCCGGTAAAACCACCTACATCAATATGCTCACCGGCGCGTTGCCACCCACGCGGGGCAAGGTGTTCCTGGGCGATCGTGATATCACCCACTTGCCCCAGCATGAGCGGGTGAAACTGGGCATGACGCGTACTTTCCAGATTAATACGCTATTCGCCGGTTTAACCGTGCTGGAGTCTATTGTGCTGGCAATGAGCGAACGTGATGGGTTGCACAAGCAGTGGTACAAAACGGTGGAAAAGCAAAAGGGCCTGGTGGATGAGGCCGTTGCATTGTTGGAAACGCTGCGTCTGGCAACTGAAATGAACACACGTACGCGCAACTTGCCCTATGGCAAGCAGCGGTTGGTGGAAATTGCGCTGGCGCTGGCCACACGCCCGAAGGTGCTGCTTCTTGACGAGCCCGCCGCGGGTATCCCGCAGGCGGAAAGCCAGGAATTGTTCGAGGTGATTTCCCAGCTTCCACGCGATGTCACCATTTTGTTTATTGAGCATGACATGAGCCTGGTGTTCCGATTTGCCGAGCGCATTACCGTAATGGTGGGCGGCAAAGTGTTAACAGAGGGCAGCCCCGAGGAAATCGCGGCGGATCATCGCGTGAAGGAAGTGTATTTGGGGGAGGCCGAACATGAGTAATACGTCGCAAGACATCCTGACGGTTGATCGTGTTTTCGCCGGTTACGGAGAGGCGGTTGTCCTGGAAGACATCTCGTTTTCGTTGAAAGAGGGCGACAGCCTGGCGTTGCTGGGTCGAAATGGGGTGGGCAAGTCGACCTTGTTGCTCACCTTGCTTGGCTTAACGCAATTGCACAGCGGTGCCATTCACTGGGACGGGCATGATGTCTCGCGTGTACCCACACATCAACGGGCTGCCAACGGTATGGGCTGGGTGCCTCAGGAGCGCCATATGTACCCATCATTAACCGTTGAAGAACACCTGACGGTGGTGGCGCGATCGGGCCACTGGGACGTTGCCAAGGTATATCAGTTGTTTCCAAGGCTGGAGGAGCGACGCGCCAATATGGGTAATCAGTTATCCGGGGGCGAGCAACAGATGCTGGCGATTGCGCGAGCCCTGATGGTGAACCCGCGGCTGTTGCTGCTGGATGAACCCATGGAAGGGCTGGCGCCCATTATCGTGCAGGAATTACTGGGTGTTATTCGGCGGCTGGTACATGAAACCGGCCTGACCGTGATTGTCGTGGAGCAGCACGCGCGGTTGGCCCTGGGCCTGACCGATCAGGCCATTGTGCTGGATCGTGGGCAAATTGTGCACCAGTCAACCAGCCAGTCATTGCTCGATGAACCGGAAACATTGGATCGCCTGGTGGCGGTGGCCTGATTACCGCAACGCTTCAATGATGAGCCCGATACAGCAAAGTGTTTGTATCGGGCTCTTGTTTTTGGCGATCTGGAAGGTATATTTTCAAGTTAGGTTAATTTGTGCACTCTGTTTACAGAGCGTTGTTCTGTAATGGGTATTTTGTGTAATTAAATAGTTTTCCATCGTGTTGTCCACAGTTTCGGTGGATAAGTTCGATAAAATCGGTCGACACGTTTTTGGCTTGATTAACAATTAAACGCAAAGGAATTTATGAGCGACATACAAACGTTAATTGATTGGGTTGCCGCCGGTTTTACGGCAATGGCATTCGATTTGGTCATTGCCCTGGTGATTCTGGTTATCGGTTGGCTGGTTTCCAGTTGGATTGGAAGTGTCGTTCGGCGCGTCGCGACCCGCTCTACGCGTATCGATCCAACCATTGTGCCAATTGCCTATACCGTTACCATCTGGGCAATTCGCGTCGTCGTGCTGGTTGCGGTGCTGGCCCGCCTGGGTGTCCAGACAGCAAGCATTATCGCGGTGCTGGGTGCCGCAGGCTTGGCTATTGCCCTGTCTTTACAGGGAACATTGCAGAACATCGCGGCCGGCATCATGTTATTGGCATTGCGTCCGTTTCGCGCGGGTGACTTCGTGTCGGTTGTTGGAACGGTTGATGGCATGGTGGATGAAGTGGGCCTGTTCATGACGCGCTTCAAGCAGTACGACGGTACCTTTATCATGGTGCCCAACAGCAATATCTGGGGTAGTGCAATCCTGAACCTCAGTCGTCATCAAACGCGCCGCGCTCAGGCGTCGGTTTTCATTCCGTACGGCGAGGACGTCAACCGTGCGATGGACGAGCTGCTGGCCATGGCTAAGCAACATGCCTTGACGCTTGATGATCCCGCGCCCATGGTTATGGTAACGGAGTATCGGGATCACGCCATGGTGGTCACCGTGCGTGCCTGGGCGCAAGCAGGTAACTGGTTCGAGCTGCAGAACGACATGAACAAGCGTGCGCAGGAAGTGTTGCGTGACGCGGGTATTGAGCTTCCGCCTTCACGCCCGATTAAATAAATCACCCGCTTCGATCGAGCCGCCCCACGCCAATGGTTCAGTCTTTTCGCAGCTGGCCGTTGGCGGCCTTGACCATGGCTGTACAAACGCCGCGCATCATATCGACTTCGTCGTTGGTCATTTGATTTCGACCGAAAAGATGATGCATGCGCGGGATCAGTTTCTTGGGATAGGCCGGATTCAGAAACTGAATCTGGATCAGAGCTTCCTGCCAGTGTTTCAGAAAGGCATTGATTTTTACTTGCGAGGCCAGCGCTTCGCCCGCATCGGAGTTGGCTTGGTCGTTGCCGCGACCTTCGGCCTGAACAGGGTGCGTGGTATCCGATGCATCGTTTGGTTCGGCGCCGGGGAGCTGGCTGTTGAGCGCATAACGTAACTCCCACGCGGCCAATTGCAGCGCTTGCGCAACATTCAGCGAGCTGTAGGCCGGATTCGCGGGAATGTGGCAGATGCGCTGGCATTGCGTGATGTGTTCGTTGGTCAGGCCCGACCGCTCGGTGCCCACGACAATGCCGACTCGACCTTCTGCGTAGGCACAGACATGCTGCCTGCTAAGGTTCGCGGCTTCGCGAATATCGCATACGGGCGGGCCCAGTACCCGCTCGCGGGCGGTCATGGCGAATGCCATGGTAAGCGGGGCCAAGGCGTCATCCAGGGTTGGTACCAGGCTGGCGTTTTCAAGTACGTCGACGGCCCCGCTGGCCAGTGCGATGGCATCAGGGTGATGGGTTACGTTCTCTTGTGCAGGATTAACCAGGCACAGGTCGCCAAAACCCATGGTTTTAATCGCACGGGCGGCTGCGCCGACATTTCCAGGGTGACTGGGTTGCACCATAATGAAACGAATGCGGGAAAACAAGTTGCTCATTTCGATGATAAAAGCGAAGTCATTTAAAATAGCCAGCTAAAATGCGCTTGTAGCCAACACAGATTTGTTATTAAAAACGGAATTTTATGCACCCCATGCTTAACACCGCCATTAAGGCGGCACGCCGCGCCGGCGCCATCATTAACCGGGCCAGTCTCGACCTCGAGCGTGTGCACGTGGCACGTAAGGGGCCTAAAGATTATGTCACGGAAGTAGACAAGAACGTTGAAGAGGCCGTAATCGACATGCTGCGCACAGCCTATCCTGAACATGGATTCCTGTGTGAAGAGTCGGGTTTGCACGAGGCCGGGCAAACAGTCGACGGCGTACCCGAATACCAGTGGATTATCGACCCTCTCGACGGCACAAGCAATTTTATCCACGGCTATCCTGTATACGCCGTTTCCATTGCGTTGGCACACCGTGGGCAGGTCGTTCAAGCTGTTGTTTACGATCCGAGCCGGAATGAATTGTTTACCGCCAGTCGCGGCGGCGGTGCCTTTTTGAACGACCGCCGAATCCGGGTGTCGGGCCTGACGCGCTACCACGATGCGATGCTCAGTGCTTATGTTCCTGATTCCGGTGGTGGCGTGTCTCCCGATTCGCGTTGGGCCAACCTGCTGTCCGGTTGCGCCAGTGTCCGTCGCATGGGTGCCTCTGTTCTGGATCTTGCCTACGTGGCCAGCGGTCGTATCGACGGTTTTTGCGGCAAGAACCTGAAACGCTGGGATCTCGCAGCAGGCGGGCTCATGATTCTGGAGGCGGGCGGCCTGATCGGCGACTTTGAAGGTGAGCAAACCTGGTATGAAACCGGCAGCGTTATTGCCGGCAGCCCAAAGATTTTCACGCAAATGCTGGCACATTTGAATGCAAAATAAATTGACGCGGGGGCGCAACTAATGGAAACATTTGCTTTCGATTGGATGGGCGATCCCGCAGCCTGGGTCGGGTTGGCAACGCTGATTATCCTGGAAGTGGTTCTGGGTATCGATAACCTGATCTTCATCGCCATTCTGGTCGACAAGCTTCCGCCTCATCAGCAAGATCGCGCCCGCATCATGGGCCTTTCTCTGGCACTGGTCATGCGCCTGGCCCTGCTGACTCTCATGTCATGGATGATCAAGCTGACCCAGCCGCTTTTTTCGCTGGGGCCGGTCGATTTTTCCGGTCGTGATCTCATCCTGATCCTGGGTGGTTTTTTCCTGCTTTTCAAAGGCACCCTGGAATTGCATGAGCGTATTGAAGGCCGGGCCCAACATGCCTCCGGCGCGCGCTTGCATGCAAGCTTTGGGCTGATCGTTACCCAGATCATTATTCTGGATGCGGTTTTCTCGATCGACGCGGTGATTACCGCTGTCGGCATGGTTGAACACCTGTCAGTGATGATGCTGGCCGTTGTGTTTGCCATGGGCGTCATGCTGTTTGCCTCCAAGCCGCTTACCCGGTTTGTGAACGCACATCCCACCGTGGTGGTGTTGTGTCTTGGCTTTTTGCTTATGATCGGCTTTTCCCTGGTTATCGAGGGTTTCGGCTTTCACGTCCCGAAAGGGTACCTGTATGCGGCAATCGGGTTTTCGGTACTCATAGAAGCCCTGAATCAGGTGGCACGTCGGAATCTGAAAAAAGAAGAGCAGCACCGGCCCATGCGGGAGCGGACTGCCGAAGGGATTATGCGCATGCTTGGGCGCAAGCCCCTGGTTGGCCCCGAGCAACCTCAGACCGACAAGTCCACCAGTTCGGCCGCCCAGGTTTTTGGCGAAGAAGAGCGCAATATGGTCAGCGGGGTTTTAACGCTGGCCGATCGCAACATCAACTCCATCATGACGCCACGCAACGATGTTTCGTGGATTAACCTGGACGATCAACCCGACGATATCCGCCAGCAGATTATCAAAACGCCACATAGTTTTTTCCCGGTATGCCGAGGCTCTCTTGACGAGGTTATCGGCATTGGTCGCGCTAAAGAGTTGCTGGCTGACATTCTGACATCGGGGCATGTGAAGTTATCGCGTTTGCGTGATCCGCTGATTGTGCATGAGTCCATCGGGGCATTGCGTTTGATGGAAACGTTAAAACGTTCGCGCGGGCAGTTGGTTCTGGTTACCGATGAGTTCGGCACGATTGAAGGCGTGGTAACGCCCATTGATGTTTTCGAAGCCATTGCCGGCGAGTTTCCGGATGAAGACGAGTCGCCCGACATTATCCAGGAAGACGAAAACCGCTGGAAAGTTGACGGTGCGGCGGATATTCACCATCTCGAGCAAGTTTTGGGCACCGACGGCCTGGTTAATGAAGAAGAAGGCTATTCGACACTGGCCGGGTATCTGTTGGGGCGTTTCGGCCATTTGCCGGCGCCGGGTGCTACCTGCGAGCTCGAGCGCCCGCATGCCAGATTCATTTTCAAAGTATTGCGTCTTGAAGGGCGCAGGATTGCGACTGTGCTGGTTGAACGATCTGCCGTCATGCCCGATGGCGACAGCGTCTCCGACGGATCGTAATGCAGTAAGGAAATATAGGTTGTACATATGACAGAAAGTACCTGGTTTTTGTTTAAGGCCTTGATTCTGGGATTGGTGGAAGGGTTTACGGAATTCATACCGGTTTCGAGCACGGCGCATTTATTATTGATTGGCCAATGGATTGGCTTTGATTCGGGCGATGCGAAAGTTTTCGAGGTGGTCATCCAGTTCGGTTCGATCCTGGCGGTGGTGTGGATCTTCCGACATCGTCTGTGGCAGCTGATTTGGGGTACTTACCGGCGTGAACGCACTGAAGTGGCGTTTACGCGGAATTTGATCATTGCATTTTTGCCGGCTGCGGTCATTGGGTCGCTGGCGATTCAATACATCAAGATGCTGTTTCACCATCCGGCTATATTTGTCGTTACTCTGATACTGGGCGGGCTCATTATGTTGTGGGTTGAGCGCAAGCCGCAGTTTGCCAAATTTGCTGATTCTGCGTCTTCGCCTGAGCAACATAAAGGCAGTGCAGGCCCGTCCACACAAGCGCTGGAAGATATTTCCTGGAAGCAGGCGCTGGCGGTTGGCTGCGCACAATGTATTGCGATGATCCCGGGTACGTCGCGTTCGGGCGCGACGATTATTGGCGGGATGATGGCTGGTATCGAGCGTAAAACCGCAACCGAGTTTTCATTCTTCCTGGCAATTCCAACGATGCTGGCGGCAACCGTTTACGATTTGTACCGCCATGGTTCGGTATTATCCGGCGAGCAAACCAGCGCAATCGTCGTTGGATTTGTGGCGGCATTTTTTAGTGCGCTGGTATTGGTTAAGGCGCTGCTTCGCTTTATTGCCAGGCATACTTACCGCCCGTTCGCGTGGTACCGCATTGCGTTGGGTATTGTGGTGCTGATCTGGTTAAGCCTGGGCAGCTAAGGTTCAGGGGCGCTCAAAGATCGGAAAGTCGTGGTCGGTTGTACTGACAAGCCGCAGTGTGTCGGTCGCAATGTGCAACCAGCCTCCCCGGGGGCTCTCGCTGTGGTCGTAGTCCCAGTCGGGTAAGACTACATGCCGCAGGACACCGCTTTGGCCCAGGTCGAATACGCGAATGGCAGGACGGTGGGTGTGGCCGTGCACCAGGGTCTTGATGTCGTAGTTCATGAACATATCCTTCACCGCCCCGGCATTCACGTTCATGATTTCAGCACGCTTTGTCTTGTTTGCCTGCATGCTGCGTCGGCGCGCCATGCGTGCTATGCGCTCACGCAGGTCGGTACCGAGCGAGAAGAAGAGCTTTTGCACAACCGGGTTGCGCACGATGCTTCTAAAGCGCTGATAAGCCCGGTCGTCGGTGCACAGCTCATCACCATGGGTGAAAAGTATCGCCCCATAATCGGTATGAATGAGTGCCGGCTCGGGCAGCAGCGTTGCGTGAATGCGGTGACACAGTTTTTCGCCAATGAGGAAATCGCGGTTGCCGCGCGCCACATACAACTGTGTTCTTTTGCCTGTGTCGGCCAGTTGGGCCAACGCCTGGGCCAGCCATTCAGGTGGCGCCTTGAGCGCAACGTCGTCGCCCACCCAGGCATCAAACAAATCGCCACCGATAATCAAGGCGTCTGCTTCATTACCGGCGCGCTGAAGAAAAGCCGAAAATTGAGCCCAGGTTCGGGGTGTGTCGGGCCCCAGATGAATATCCGAGGCCAGCCAGACAGTACCGGTCAGTTGCAGCTTATTCGACAACAACAGCTTTTTCGATGATGACATCTTCGACAGGCACGTCTTGATGGAAGCCTTTGCTACCGGTGCTGACGTTCTTGATCTTTTCAACGACTTCGGTACCCTCGATGACTTCGCCGAACACTGCATAGCCCCAGCCGTTGCTGGTGGGTGCAGTGAAGTTCAGGAAGTCGTTGTCCGAAACATTGATGAAAAACTGTGCGGTGGCCGAGTGCGGATCGTTGGTGCGCGCCATTGCCAGCGTGTAGCGATTGTTTTTCAGGCCGTTGTCGGCTTCGTTTTCAATCGGTTCGTGCGTGTCTTTTTGTTTCATGCCGGCTTCAAACCCGCCGCCCTGGATCATGAAGTTGTTGATGACGCGATGGAAAACGGTACCGTCGTAAAACCCTTCACGAACGTACGTCAGGAAGTTCTCGACTGTTTTGGGGGCCTTTTCGGCGTTCAGCTGAATCAGCATGTCACCGTGATTGGTTTGCATGCGAACTTGGGGTTGGTTGCTCATGGACTCACCTTGTGTTGAATGATTATTGGAATTGGCAGCGTTCGCGCTACTCAGGAATGTGGCAATAGCCAGTAGGAACAGAAGAAAGAATGCGGTGCGAAAAGTGTTTTTTGTAAGTTGCATCATGGCGGCAAAAGGAGGCAAAAAAAGAGATCAGGGGTGGTTGCTGCATAGCCCGCCTGTAATCGAGCTGGCGGGCTATGCCTGGCAAAGCCGGGGGCAACCTTGCGTGTTTAGTCCAGGATGTTTTGTACTTCCTGTGCTTTTTGCACGGCGTCTGCAATACCCGATTGCCCCGCCTGGGTGAAGGACTCGTAGGCTTGCATAAGCTGAACCTGACCCAGATTGTATCGGGCCAAGGCATATTCCGGAAACGCCGACAGTGCCATGGTGAGTGCGTCGTAGGCCCGATCAAGCTGCTTTTGCTTGATATAGATCGAAGCCAGGTTGTTCCACGGCTCGGGCAGCTCCGGGTAGGTGATTGTCATGTCGCGATAGATTTGTTCGGCTTCGTTTTCACGGCCCGTGGCGGCAAGGGCCCGGGCGTGAAGAAATGTAAGTTGTACATCCTCGCCCAAACTCTGTGACGCTGCGCGCTGAGCCTCGCGTTTTTCGATAATGACCAGCGCTTCTTGTGCCTTGCCCTGGTTAATCATTTGTTCGATACGGTCGGTAATTTGAGACGGCGTAAGCGGCAAGGAAGTGTCCACGCCTGGTGAGAGCGCCTCGAGAACGTTGGCCAGACCCTGCCAGCCTTTATCGGGTGCCGGCGCGTCATTGAAAAGTTTTTCATCCGTATCGCCGGTTTGGGCAATGGCTTGGGTGGGCGCCGCGAAGGCGAATAGGGCAAGCATGACAGAGAAACAAATTCGACCCATAAATTGACGCACTGATGTGTCCTGTGAAAAAAGGTATCCGGCAATAAAAGCCGGCTCCATGTGGAATTGCTATACTTATCGACCGCCATTTTAGCCTTGCTTGAATCTCAAACGCGAGCCATAGCGCAGATGCTGCACATTTATAACACCCTTTCCCGGCGTAAAGAGCCTTTCCAACCTGTCGAACCAGGTCGAGTTCGCATGTATGTATGCGGCATGACCGTTTATGATTATTGCCATCTCGGGCATGCCCGTATGCTGGTCAGTTTCGACGTCATTCAACGTTGGTTGCGTGTGACGGGGTACGACGTACATTATGTACGCAATATTACCGATATCGATGACAAGATTATTCGCAAAGCGGTGCAGACCGGTCAACGCCTGGGCGAGGTGACGTCTTATTTCATTGACGCCATGCACGCCGATGAAGCGGCCCTGGGCGTGCAACCGCCCGATGCCGAGCCCCTGGCCACCGAGCATGTGGGAGCCATGCTTGATATTATCGGCCGCCTTGAAGGCAAGGGTCTTGCCTATCGCGCGGGCAGTGGCGACGTAAATTACGCCGTGCGCAGTTTCAAGGATTACGGCAAGTTGTCGGGCAAGTCGCTCGACGATTTGCGGGCCGGTGAACGGGTTGCTGTCGACTCCGACAAACGTGATCCACTGGATTTCGTGCTGTGGAAGTCGGCCAAGCCAGATGAGCCGGAAGAATCGAAGTGGCCGTCCGCTTACGGCCTGGGGCGTCCGGGATGGCATATTGAGTGTTCGGCCATGAGTCGCGCCTTGCTGGGTATTCCGCTGGATATTCATGGCGGCGGGCCCGACCTGAAATTTCCGCATCATGAAAATGAGATTGCCCAGTCTGAAGGGGCATTTGATACGCAGTTGGCTAACATCTGGATGCATTGCGGCCCCCTGATGGTGGATGCAGACAAAATGTCGAAGTCATTGGGCAATTTCCGTACGATTCGCGACACTATTGCTGTTCCCGGCACCACGCACGAAGACAGCGCGCAGTACCAGACCAATGCGCGCGAAGCCGAAATGCTGCGCTTTTTTATCGTGCGCAATCATTACCGCAGCATTCAGAATTACACGCCGGATAATCTGCGCGATGCGCAAAACGCGCTCGACCGGCTGTATCAAACCTTGTCGAATGTCGAACCCGAAGCGGTACAGGTTGATTGGTCGTTGCCCGAAGTGGCGGGATTTCGCGATGCAATGAACGATGATTTCAATACGTCCGGTGCGGTGGCGGCGCTATTCGAGCTGGCAGGTGAAGTTAATCGCACCGGCTCTTCCCGCGCAGCGGGTTTGCTAAAGGCCCTGGGCGCCGTGCTGGGCCTGCTGCAGGTCGACCCGGCGGTTTATGCTCGCAGTTCGAGTCGCTATGTCGGGCAGGTTGAAGCGTCGGAAACATTTGATGATTCGCACATTGATGCGCTGGTTGAGGAGCGCGCCGCAGCCAAAAAAACGCGTGACTTTGCCCGTGCCGATGCGATTCGTGAACAACTGCGCCGGGCCGGGATTGAACTTGAAGATAAACCGGGCGGTGTCACTCAGTGGCGGCGGGCGTAGAATAGGCAACTGAACAACTTTATGTCCGATCAATTGGAAGTACCTGCACATAAACCGGAATTCTGGGATGAGGCATCGAAGCAACTCATGCGACGTGACCGTATTCTCCGTAAAATCATTCCTGTTTATCAAAGCGATAGTTTAAAACCGCCGTTTCCGCCATTCATGACACTGGCCAGGGCGATTATCAGTCAGCAAGTGTCCACCAAGGCTGCAGATACGATCTGGGGGCGGTTTACCGGTTTATGCGGCCGTCGTCCGTCGCCTGCCGCCGTCATGAAGCACGACCTTGAAGCATTGCGCGGTGTAGGCCTGTCGCGGCGCAAGGCGGAATATGTATCCGACCTGGCAACGTGCTTTGCCGAACGGAAAGTCCGCCCCGCAGCATGGTCCGGCATGAACGATGAAGAGGTGATCTCCTCTTTGTGCAGTATCCGTGGCGTGGGGCGCTGGACGGCCGAGATGTTTTTGATTTTCAACCTGCAGCGACCCGATGTATTGCCGCTGGACGATGCTGGTTTGATTAAGGCAATTTCTTTACACTACTTTAGTGGTGAGCCTGTTTCGCGTTTTGAGGCACGCGAGGTGGCGCAGGCGTGGGCGCCCTGGCGTACGGTTGCAACATGGTATATGTGGCGCAGCCTTGATTCCGGTGCCCAGTCGCACTAAAGTCGTAAAACCAAATTGGAAAACAAGTACTTATGCGAAATACCTTTCTCGAATTTGAACAGCCTCTGGCCGAGCTGGAGCAAAAGATCGAGCAATTGCGCTACGTGCAGGCCGATTCAGCCGTGGATATTTCGGACGAGGTCGGACGCCTGCAACAGAAAAGCCAGACCCTGGCAAAAAGCATCTACGCCAAGCTCACGCCCTGGCAAACCGCGCTTGTGGCCCGCCATCCGCAGCGGCCCTACACCTTTGACTACATCCGCGAGCTTTTCACCGATTTCCATGAGCTTCATGGCGATCGCATGTATGCAGACGACCAATCGATTGTGGGTGGGCTGGCGCGCTTCAATGGAACGCCGTGCATGGTGATTGGTCATCAAAAAGGGCGCGATACCAAAGAGCGCTCAATGCGTAACTTTGGCATGCCGCGCCCGGAAGGGTATCGCAAGGCAATGCGCCTGATGCGCCTGGCGGAAAAATTCCGTCTGCCGGTGTTTACGTTCGTGGATACGCCCGGCGCCTATCCTGGTATCGGGGCGGAAGAGCGGGGGCAGTCTGAAGCAATCGGGCACAACCTGTATGCCATGGCGGAGTTACGGGTACCCATTATTACGACTATTATTGGCGAAGGCGGTTCGGGCGGCGCCCTGGCCATTGCAGTGGGTGACGCTGTCATGATGTTGCAGTACGCCACTTACGCGGTTATTTCCCCTGAAGGCTGTGCTTCCATTTTGTGGCGTAGTGCCGATAAGGCGCCAACGGCGGCCGAAGCACTGGCCATTACGGCCCCTCGCCTCAAAGAGCTGGGCCTGATTGATCAGGTGGTTGATGAGCCGATTGGTGGCGCTCACCGTGACCCGGTTGTCATGGCGCGCAGTCTGGGGCGCGCATTGGCCGATGCTTATCGTCAGGTGTCCAACATGACAACCGAACAAATGCTTGAACATCGCCTGCAGCGCCTGATGTCCTATGGTCGTTACCAAGAGGCGCGTGCTTAAGCAGTTGCGCGCCAGTGTACGATGTCTGCTGATCCGGGCCTCACCAACCGCATAACGCAAGCCCTGGCTCAAGCGCCTGCGCTACACGGCCAGTTGGGCGTGGCCGTTAGTGGTGGCATCGACTCATCCATGCTGGCGGTGCTTGCCTGCGAATGGGCGCGCGCGCATCGCATCACCCTGCATATGTTTCATGTGCATCACGGGCTGCAGGTTGACGCAGATCAATGGCAGCACCGTGTACACGACCTGGCGCATCAGCTTCGGGTGCCATGTCACAGTGTTCGCATCAACATTGACCCAAAGAACGGAAAAGGCATGGAAGCGGCGGCCCGCGAGGGCCGATACCACGCGCTGGCACAGCTTGCCGGGAAAGTGCAGGTGTCACACATGTTGCTGGGCCATCATCAGAATGACCAGGCGGAAACTGTCCTGCTGCGTTTGCTTCGCGGGGCTGGGCCGCATGGTCTGGCAGCCATGTCGCCTGTCTCGATACGCAATCATTTGTATCTGGTTCGCCCGTGGCTCGATGTGCCGCGCAAAAAGCTTGAGGCGCTTGCCGATGATTATGCGGGGCAAACGGGGTGGTATCCGGTTGCCGACCCCAGCAATCAGCAGGATCAATATACCCGCAGTGCGCTGCGCGGCCGTTTGGTTCCCGAGCTTGATGACCGCTGGCCGGCGTGGCGAGGCAATGTCGTGCGCCATGCGCGCCAAAGTGCCGAGGCACGTGAAATTCTTCAGGAAGTGGCGCTGGGCGATTTCGAGACACTGGCGCCTTCGGGCGATAAAACCAGTTTTTCATTGGCCCGCTGGCGCACCCTGAGCCCGGCCCGTCAGACGCATGTTTTGCGCTATTGGCTGGATTTTCATGGCTTGCCCATGCCCTCGGAAGCGCGGCTGCACGAGCTGATTAAACAGTTGCGCAATTTGCATGCTTTGGGGCATGATCGTCAGATGCGTCTGCACCATGCGAACCATATTATCAGCTGTGAAAAAGGGCGGGTGAACCTGCTGGGGGTCGGCAAAATAGTGCGCTGATGTTACAATTGATGGTTTTATTTGTCGGGCGATAACGACAACACACACTCAATTCAGAGGAAAAGATGTCCCTGATAGTTCATAAATATGGTGGTACTTCGATGGGCTCGGTTGAGCGCATCCAGAACGTAGCCAAGCGCGTGGCCAAGTGGCATGCAGCAGGGCACCAGGTGGTGGTAGTGCCTTCGGCAATGTCGGGCGAAACCAACCGTTTGCTTGGCTTGGCCAAAGAAATTTCCCCGCAGCCCAATGAGCGTGAGCAAGACATGCTTGCGTCAACCGGCGAGCAGGCCAGCAGCGCACTGCTGGCCATGGCTTTAATGGCGCAAGGTGTGCCGGCTCGCAGTTACACAGGCTGGCAGGTTCCGGTAAAAACCGACGCTGCCTACACCAAAGCGCGTATTACCTCCATCGATGATGCCCGCATCAAGGGTGATCTGGCCGAGGGCCGTGTGGTTGTGGTAACCGGCTTTCAAGGCATCAACGACGAAGGTCACATCACGACCCTGGGCCGCGGCGGGTCCGATACCTCTGCCGTGGCCATTGCCGCAGCCATTGGTGCTGAAGAATGTCTTATCTACACCGATGTCGATGGTGTGTACACAACCGACCCGCGTGTCGTATCCCAGGCGCGTCGTTTGAACGTTATTTCTTTCGAAGAAATGCTGGAAATGGCGTCGCTGGGCTCCAAGGTGCTGCAAATTCGCTCAGTTGAGTTTGCCGGCAAGTACCGCATTCCGGTGCGCGTACTGTCGTCGCTTACCGATCCCCTGATGCCGCTTGAAGAGGAAATGAATTCAGGCACTCTAATTACTTTCGAGGATGACCAGAAAATGGAAGCTGCCGTTGTTTCGGGCATTGCCTTTAGCCGTGATGAAGCCAAACTGACCCTGTTGGCCGTTCCGGATAAGCCGGGCGTTGCATACTCAATTCTTGGTCCCGTCGCCGCGGCCAATATTAACGTTGACGTGATCCTGCAGAACCAGTCGGTTCATGGCACCACCGATTTTTCCTTCACTGTTAATCGCAACGACTTCCCGCGTGCGCTTGAAGTGTTGAAGAATCAGGTTGCGCCGGCCGTTGGTGCACGCGAGGTGCAAGCCGACGAAAAAGTGTGCAAGGTGTCGGTAGTGGGTATCGGCATGCGCAGTCATGTGGGTATTGCCAGCCTGATGTTCCGCACGCTAAGCGAAGAGGGCATCAATATTCAAATGATCAGCACCAGCGAAATCAAGACGTCGGTGGTCATCAGCGATAAATACATGGAATTGGCCGTTCGTGCCTTGCACAAGGCTTTTGGTCTCGACCAAGACGGCGATATCCCGGTGGTAGATGAAACTTAAATGATTTTGCCCCCATGGGCATTAATTAAGTGCGTATTCTTATGTTAGAATATTGAGCTTAACTGGAGATGTGGCCGAGTGGTTGAAGGTACTCCCCTGCTAAGGGAGCATACGGCTTATACCCGTATCGAGGGTTCGAATCCCTCCATCTCCGCCAGAGCCTTCTGGCGTTCAGTTTTCAAAAACCCGCAAAGGTAAATGCCCTTGCGGGTTTTTCTTTTGGTACGCTAGACCCACAAACGCTTAAAAAGGTGGTCGCATGATTCTAGATGCATTGGCTCTACTCCATAAACGGGGGA
>DGCD01000017.1:279674-280563 GCA_002384935.1 Pusillimonas sp. UBA3987 | reverse complement strand
CGCATTTGCAGCGAAGCGTACACCTGTCTGCAAATGCGCGATATCTGTCCAGCAAACAAACTGATGCAAATAAAAGCCAGTCTCACCGGGTCAAAGTTAATGGCGTTTCACTCCAAACGGGCGGTTCAAATGTGAACCAAATACTTGACTACTCGGCTTCGGCAGGGACCGTAAACACAAGCTCTGAAGGTGCGGCTGAAGCCCGACCAATGAATACTGCATTTAGTCCATTCATAAGTTTATAAGCGGTATAAATGCGACGTTATCTGGACGCGCTTCGGCACCTCCGCTGTTCGCGAGCGAGCCGATATACGTTCCATCGTAAGGCGGATCGTAAGTTCGCCAGCCCGAGAAACCGCCTGATGTATTCGACGCATATGCTCCCGAAAGTGTATGACTATGCTGTTTGTTCTGGTTTTGTTGCGAGCTGGACAACAACCTCGCATTTGCAGCGGCATGTACGTCTGTCTGCAAATGCAAGGGGCTTAGGAACAGGGCAGGCCGATTCCGTTGGGCCTTTTATTATGCAGCTATCCGGCTACCTAACCTCAATACCCGGAGCGGGCGCCGGGAACTGGTCACTTAATGGCGGGGCTGGTAGTTCATTGACTACTTCATTTATACAGCGTTTTAATCCGATGCCAGAAACCAGACCAGATAACACCGCATTTACCCCTTTTATAAACTTATGAATGGAACAAAAGCTGTGTTTACAGACCTGGTTTCGGCCCCACCCTCTGTTGAGGTCGTGACACCAATAGAGCCTGTCGCAGCAATGTTATATGCTCCAGCACCCTGCGTAGTGACGTTATTGATCCCTCTTTGGTCATGTTCGTGAGCCTCAAAAATATCGACTTGGTAAGTTCCCAGGCCCCTCGCATTTGCAGTG
>DGCD01000017.1:136777-279629 GCA_002384935.1 Pusillimonas sp. UBA3987 | reverse complement strand
CCTCGCATTTGCAGTGACACAAACCCATAACGTCGCCTGACAGCCAGTCGACTTCCCTAAATAATTGATCTGCCCCGAACGGGGCTAGGAGTGTTTATGCTCAAAATATATCAACAGACTGATCACAAGGGCGTGTACCTGTACAGCCAGCAGTTTGCCTCCAAGCCTTACCTGGCGGTGTCGGTCGCAGTGCCCCCGGTTCCCCCCGGCAAGCTGGCCCAGTGGGAAACGACTCTCAACCCCGTCATCGACAGGAATTGGGGTGAAGAGGGCACCGGCCAGTGGGTGATCAAAGATGATCACCGAAAAGCGGATCTGTACCAGATCGCCGACGGCAGCAAGTACGAGCTCGAGCAAGAGATAGAGGGTCAGTCCTATGATGGAATTGGCCCGGTACCGGCCTGGCTCACCCTGCAGGAACGCCCCAGTAAGCACCACAACTGGGTTGACGGTGCCTGGGTACTGGACGTTGCCGCCGAGCTCGAAGACGCCAAGATCGATAAGCTGCGCGAAATCGATCAGGCGCGTGACCAGGCACTGGTTGCCGGCTTCACCCACAATGGCAACACGTTCGACAGCGATGCCAAAAGCATCCAGCGTATCAATGCCATCGCCACCCTGGCACTTATGGATCCGAACTTCAGCACGCCGTACATAACCAAAGACAACAACATCATTACCCTGGATGCCGCCGCCGTCGGCGCGTTGGGCACTGCCGCTGCGCAACACGAATCGTCGCTAGTGTTCCAGGCTCGCGCCTTGAAAGATCAGGTACTGGACGCCACTGATAAGTCTACTGTCGACGAGATTGTCTGGGTGGCTCCCTAAGTGTCCTTGAGCTGTTCGAGCTGCTTTCTGCCCAGGTTGCTGCGCACCAACTTTCTGGCCAAGTCGCGGCCATGCGGATGATAGTAGCGAAGCAACATTCTGGTTGTTCGGTGTCCGGTGACCTTGGCCAACTCGTGCGCCTGGAACACAGTGGCCAGCCGGCTAGTGGACTCATGCCGCAGGTCGTGAAACCGCAGATCCCGAAAGTAGGCAGGATGCGGGCGGCGCCCGTACTTTTTGCATAGCGCTTCGTACATTTTTCTAGCTTTGGTTCTCGCCCGGATGAACGCCCGGGTAACTGCTTCGGGGCTGATGTCGAAAATGCGGCCGCGCATTGGCTTGCCGATCACGTGCTTACGCAGGCCGTCCTTGGCGAACGGGGAGAGCGGCACATAGCGCGTGTCGCCATTTTTGGTATCGGTCAATGTGATGACGCCATGGGCAAGGTCGATCTGCTCGCGTTTGACCAGGGTTATTTCTGAGCGGCGCATGCCGGTCTCGACCGCTATCAGCATGATTAACGGAAGGTCGGGCGAGCTGGTTGCCCGACATAGCCACTCGAGCTCAGTTTTTGGACATTCATCCTCGGGGACGCCGTTCAACCGGATTCGTTCGAACAGTCGCCGATCCCGGGCGTCATCGATGGCGGGGCGTCTGACCAGCTGCACCGGGTTGGCCAGCCAGTGCATTTGCCAGTCTTTTCGGGCCACCGTGTAAAGGTGGGAGAGCAGGGCAAGTCGACGTGTAACGGTGGAGGGTAAGTGTTCTTGGTGCCACTGGTCACGTAGTCGCATCAGATCGGTTGGTGTGATCCGGTTAAGTGGCCGCGTGATCAGGTTTGTCGCGCGCCAAGTCTTGGCTAACGACAGTTCCTGGTAGTGGCTTTTTTTGTATGCCGAAACCTCGGTCATATACCTGGTTAATGCCTGATCGAGAGTCGGGCAGATTCGTCTATGTCGTGCATTCAGTTTCATGACAAATGCTCGACTTTCTAACACAACGCCCCAGCGATGGGGCTTTTTTTATGTCCAACCGAAAGGGGAAGAGATGCCAGCTGATTGGTTTAGCCACTTAGAAAAAATACTGCCTGGCTTGCTGGGGAGTATGGGCGCAATGCTGTGGATACAGGGGTCGTGGAAACGAAAGCTCGCGTTGTTTGCGTTTGGTGGCGTCATGGCTTGGTATGCCACGCCCTGGATTTATCAACAAACGGGGATCAGCGAGGGCTTTCTTGGCTTGATGGTTGGGCTTTTCGGGATGGCAATTGTCGACTCTGTGTTTCGCATCTGGGCAGATCTCGGCTTGTCATCGATTGTGCGCGAGTTTATTCGGGCCCGACTCGGGTTACCACGGGAGTGAACCATGAAAGAGCTTGTCATTGCGTTGTTGTGTTTTGTCAGCCTGGCTTGCGTAGCTGGCGCCTTTAGTCAGTGCTACTCGGGCACTTTGCTGCAGCGAATTGGAATGGCCTTAATCGCCTTTTGGGCTATGTGGCGGGCTGCGCTGATTATTCAGGAAGGGGACGTACACCCGAGTATGGCTTTGGGTGCGCTGGGCATGGCGGTATTTGCCGCCGGCACGATGATTAAAACTTGGCGGTGGAGGTATCGAAAATGACGCTTGGTCAGAAACAACGAAAATTTACTCGAATGATTGCGGACTTGATCGGTTTCGCCTATAGCCAAGGTTATGAGCTGACCTTCGGCGATGCTTACCGCGATCCTCGTGTGCACGGACATGTTGGGCAAAAAAAATCTTATAGCAGCGCCAATAGCCTACATAAAGAACGCTTGGCGGTGGACTTCAATCTTTTCAAAAACGGCCAGTATCTGACCTCGACCGAGGATCATCGGCCACTTGGGGAGTATTGGGAGTCTATCGGTGGCTCATGGGGTGGGCGGTTCAATGACGGCAATCACTACTCGATTGAGCATGGTGGCCGCAAATGATGAAAGCCCTAATCGGTTGGAAAGGGTACGTGGCTGCTGCTGTTCTGGCTGGGGTGGCCGCCTGGGTCGTCCAGGGCTGGCGATACGATGCAAAGATCAGTCGCCTTGAGACGGCCCAGGCAACCGCGCTGGCCAATGCCCAGGACAAAGCGCGAAAAATTGAACAGGCCAGTGTCGCCGCAATTGAAGGAGTAGTGAAAAATGCTGATGAAGAAATTGCGGTCGTTCGGGCTGAAGCTGACGCCGCTGTTGATAGTGCTAAGCGGTTGCGCACAGAAGTTACCCGTTTACGTCGAGCCGCCGAGAATGCCGCCGTTGCCAGCGCAGGCCAGGGTCAGTCAAGTGCCGACCCCATCGGCGTGCTTGCCGTCGTGCTTAGCGAACTTGACGACAGAGCGGGGGAAGTGGGCCGATACGCTGACCGGCTCAAAGTAGCCGGGCTGGCGTGTGAAAAGGCTTACGATAGCGTCCGCAGCGTTCAAGATACTCATTCGCAATGATACGTTTGGAGCGCTTTGTGATTAGGGCTGTTCGCTTGCCCATTGCGCACGAAGCTGGGGCGAGTCCTCTTGATGTGTTAACTTGCGCCACGCCTCGTAGGCCCCAGCATTCAGCATGCTGGCCTCAATCTCAACAACATCAATCAGTGCCCACCGTGCCCGAGCAATTGCTGCTGCGTGAAATGTAGTCGGCAGGCCTTGCATATTGGGTTGATAACGAGCAAGGTCTTCATCGTCAGCGTAGCGCACGACCGGCACCGTCCCATTCGGGACCCCATGTTCTGAAACGATGCTGTTAACTTGATCGATTAGATTTTTTGACATTTCTAGAGATGCCTTCTCAAGTTCTCTGATTGCCGTTGCCACCTGTGTTGGTACGGTATTGCGCCCGGACTCCCAATGTCGAACAGTGCGCTCTTGTACGTCGCAAAATTTAGCGAACCATGGAACCGAAAGGCCCAGGGCCTCTCGGATTGTTTTTAATGTGGCCCCGTTCATACTTGTGGATTCGGGTTCGTGTAGCTGCGTTGACCACATGCTTGAGCAACTTTTCGTGCTGGCTTGTTAGCGTTGGCATAGAAAAAATGAAGGTCTTTTGCATCCAGCCCTTTCAGGCCCGACCATTGCGCTTCGATTACCTGGCCAGCTGTCCAGCCTTCAAATTTACGGATACCTTTTGATAAGGTGGTCAGTGCGTCGTTTCGTGTCATGCTCATGATGTTGCTCCTTAAGCGAGGCTCGTGCCCATCACAAGCCATGTGTTTATATTAGTTCCGATTCGGGAACTAATCAATATCGTGATGATGCCTTTTTATAGGCATTTACCCTAAATCAACAATAAAAAAGCCCACCGAAATGGCGGGCAGATTTTCATTTTTGCGAAGCAAAGGGTGTTTTGCGAAGCACGGCAGGTTTTGAAAGTGCTGGAAACCCGCTTAAATATTGGAGGCGCAACTCGGAATCGAACCGGGGTACACGGATTTGCAATCCGCTGCATAACCACTCTGCCATTGCGCCGTGGGTCGTACACGTTACATTGTACGTAAAAAAGGGAAGCGTTGTGGGCTTCCCTTTAGGTATTTGGAGCGGGAAACGAGTCTCGAACTCGCGACCTCAACCTTGGCAAGGTTGCGCTCTACCAACTGAGCTATTCCCGCAAAAAGCATTGCTTTTTATGTTCCTGAAACTGAGGTTGCCTGTTTCAAGAAGCTTCGCAGTATATATGAAATTTTTTGGTCGTGCAAATCGGCAGTGCTGTTTTTAGCCATTCGGCTTTTTGCATTAACCGCTGTCTTTACAAAAAATTCGCTTAACCGCGAAAGAACGAAATAATACCATATTTTTTATTTCAACGTGGTGTAATACGTGTTGTTATTTGTTGGATTGATCCGTTTTCATACATGACACAGACCGTGCCGTTGAATACCGTCGCGCCGCGTGCGCAAGACCTGAGCAAATTGAATACTTTCGGCTTGCAATCCCAGGCGCAGTCTTACGTTAGTTTTACCGAACCCGGCCAACTGCCGGCGATCACCCGGCTTGCCGGGCAAGGCCGGCCGTTGTTCGTACTGGGGGGTGGAAGCAATGTGGTGATGTCGCCTTATGTGAGTTCGCCCGTGGTGCATGTAGCAACAAAGGGTATCCGTTTGGTTGAAAGCGCTGCCGCGGGTTACCTGGTTGAGGCACAGGCCGGGGAAAACTGGCACGACTTTGTCCGTTATTGTCTTGCCCAAGGTTGGTCGGGGCTGGAAAACCTGGCGTTGATACCGGGCACGGTCGGCGCGGCGCCGGTTCAGAATATCGGCGCCTATGGTGTCGAGCTTGACCAGTTTGTGCATCAGGTCACGGCGTGGGACATCGAGTACGGCGAACAGGTGTGCTTTGAGCGTGACGAATGCCGTTTTTCCTATCGTGATAGCTTTTTCAAAAAATCGACGCCGGGGAAGTGGCTGATTCTGGCGGTTCAGTTCCTGTTGCCGCATCAATGGCAACCCGTACTGGGTTATCCAGATCTGGCGCAGCACGAAGGGTTGCGAGCCATGGGGAGTGCCGTGACTGCGCAGGCCGTATTTGAGGCGGTATGTGAAATTCGGCGCAAGAAGTTGCCCGATCCTCAGTTATTGGGCAATGCCGGCAGTTTTTTCAAGAATCCGGTGGTGAGTGCCGCCCAGTTTCAGGAAATCAAGCGTCGACACCCGAATGTCGTGTCATATCCCATGCCCAATGGCACGGTGAAGCTTGCGGCCGGCTGGTTGATTGACCGCGCCGGATGGAAGGGCAAACGCATTCAAAACGTTGGCGTGCATGGTCGCCAGGCGTTGGTTCTGGTTAACCATGGCCATGCGACAGCGCTCGAGGTACGTTATATGGCCGATGAGATACGCAAGGATATTCGCCAGCGTTATGGAGTTGATCTTGAGCAGGAGCCGGTCAACGTTGTTTGACGCTGGTTACGCCGGAAGCAGCCTGGAAAACAGCTATACCGACAGTACGTCTTGCATGTCGAACAGGCCGAATTCCTTGCGGGCCAGATAACGTGCCGCACGCAGGCTGCCTTGCGCATAGGTGGCGCGGCTGCTCGAGCGATGTGAAATCTCGATGCGTTCGCCGTCTCCGCAAAAATACACGGTGTGATCACCAATAATGTCGCCACCGCGCAATACCGAAAAGCCAATTCTGCCATCTTCGCGCGGGCCGGTATGCCCGTGTCGTGCCCAGTCGGCGACATCGTCGAGTTTCTTGCCCCAAGTGCGTGCGATGGTTTCACCCATTGATATCGCGGTACCTGAAGGTGCGTCGACCTTATTGCGATGATGAGCTTCGAATATTTCGGCGTCGTAGCCGTCGTTCAGCAGCCGGGCAGCCATCTCCAGTAATTTATAAGTGGCATTCACCCCAATGCTCATGTTCGATGCAAACACAATAGCAACTTTCTGGCTGGCGGCTTGAATAGCCTGCTTGCCTTCTGTGTCAAATCCGGTTGTCCCGATGACACACTTCACGTTGTGCCTGATGCAGGCTTGCAGGTGGGCCAGTGTACCTTCCGGCCGGGTAAAATCGATCAGGCAGTCGGCGTTTGCCAGCGCATTCAGGTCGTCGGTAATTAAAACACCGGTTGTGTGCCCGAGGAACGCGCCGGCATCCTGGCCAAGGCAGGCCGCACCGGGCCGATCGAGGGCGACACTGAGGGTAAGATCAGGAGATTTGATGATGGCTTCTGTCAGCATTCGGCCCATTCGGCCGTCGGTTCCTGCAATGGCAATACGCATGGTTTCCTCTTAACGAATGGGTTCGACGCTGTTTTGGCCGGGAATTTGCGGACGCTGGGGTTGCTCGACGTTAATGCCGATATCGGTGTCAGGCCCTACTTTCTCTTCGCGGGAGGCATTGTCTTTTGACGTGCTCTCTTCGCGCTCAGCGGCGCTGTCTTCGTCGTCAATACTGCTCTGGCCGGTGTCGTTGGATTGGAACGGCTGGCGGTCAGGCTGCTTGTCGCCCTCCCAGCGAACCAGGACGTCGCCTTCGAACCATACGGTGAATTGACGTTCCTCAGAGGCACCATAACCGGGCTGATTGTAGAACACGTAATCCCAGCGATTGGTGCGGAAAATATCCTGCAAAATCGGGGTGCCCAGCACAAAACGGACTTGTTCGCGCGTCATGCCCCGTTCCAGCCGATCAACCTGTTCGGAGGTGATCCAGTTCCCCTGTTGCACGTCAGGCCGGTAGGGAAAACCCCATTTTGTGCCGCCGCATGCAGAGAGTGAAATGGCCAAAAAGCCAATGGCAAGGCAGTTGCGCCAGTTTCTAAAGAAGGATTTGACAGTGGTTACCACGAATTGCCCCTGTTATTCAAATGAATAAAACCGTTATGATAAAGGCTTAAGAATAAACGCAATGATAGCGTTACTCGAGATTCGGCGTTTTTTTGCCGTGTCATTGTACGGATTTCCGTCTTTTTGCCCGGGATTTACACATGTCTGATCAAAATGAATTAAAGAGCATGGGTTTGAAGGCGACATTCCCCCGCCTGAAGATCCTTGATGTTTTCCGTAAGTCCGATCAGCGCCATCATAGCGCTGAAGATGTCTATCGTGCATTATTGGCCGAAGATGTTGATATTGGCCTGGCAACGGTTTACCGCGTGCTTACCCAGTTCGAGCAAGCGGGTATTCTGTCCCGCAGCCAGTTCGATGGTGGTAAAGCCGTGTTCGAGCTGAACGATGGTGATCATCATGACCATCTTATCTGCACCAGTTGCGGCAAAGTGCTTGAGTTTACCGATCCTGAAATCGAGAAGCGCCAGCATATTATTGCCAAGGAAAAAAAGTTCACGCTGGAAAGTCATACCATGATGCTGTACGGCATTTGCAAAGAGTGCAACAGTAAGTAAAAAGGCGCTGTTGCCTGGTTAGCGTGCAAGCATTTCTTTTGCATGGCGAATGGTGGTGTCGGTAATTTCAAGCCCGCCCAGCATTCGTGCCACTTCATCAACACGGTCGGCCGTTGCAAGCAGTTCGATTTTCGATTTGGTAGTGTTTTGCACCACTTTCTTGCTGACGCGGTAATGATGATGACCGTAAGCCGCTACCTGTGGCAAATGCGTTACGCATAAAACCTGGTGCTGTGTTCCCAGCGATTTCAACAACTGGCCCACGACTTCCGCCACTGCGCCGCCGACACCGCTGTCGACTTCATCGAATATCAGGGTCGGGACACGGGCAGCCTGGCTGGCGATGACAGATAAAGCCAGCGATATGCGCGCCAGCTCGCCACCGGACGCCACCTTTGCCAAAGGCCTTGGCGTGGCGCCGGTGTGACCCGAAACCAAAAACTCAACGGTTTCAAGGCCGTGGGCGCTTTCGCTACCAACATTCAGGCTGATTTCAAAGCGCCCGCCGTTCATGGCCAGTGTTTGCATGGCTTCGGTCACTTGCTGCGACATGGTCTGGGCCGCCTTGGCCCGTACCTTGGATAGTGCTTTGGCGGCTTTCAAATATTGCTGATAGTGTTTCTCCACATCGTGTTGAAGATGGGAGATATCGGCGTTCGCACTGGCTTCCTGCAGCTTCTGTTCGATGTCGGCCTGGAATGCCGGAATGTTTTCGGGTTCGATCCGGAACTTGCGCGCCAGTTCGAAAATCGCAGACATGCGCTGTTCGGCTTGCGCCAGTCGTTCCGGGTCCAGGTCGATGCGATCAAGGTAGGCGTTCAGGTCGGAAACGGTTTCTGCTGCGGCAATACGCGCCGATTCCAGTGTTTCGTATAGACTGCGCACGGTTTCGTCATGGCGCAACATGTGTTCGATTTGATGCGCGGCAGTGTTCAGGAAGTGGCGCGCCCCTTGTTCGTCGTCGTCCAGCGCCTCCAGCGCCCGGTTGGCATTTTCGAGCAACGACTGGGCATGCGCCAGGCGATGATGCTCGGTTGTCAGGGTCTCCCACTCATTCTCCTGCAGATCCAGGCGTTCCAGTTCGGACGCCTGCCATTCGAGGCGGTCACGTTCTTCGTTGAGTTTATCGGCTTGCTCAAGCGCTCGTGTCAGTTGGCGTTTTGCCGCTTGCCAGCCTTGCCAGTGCTGTTGTACCTCTTGCACCAGGGCATTGTGGCCCCCTTGATTGTCAAGCAACGCGCGCTGGCTGGACGGTTGCAGAAGACTTTGGTGCGCATGCTGGCCATGAATATCGACCAGGTGTTCACCCAGTTCTTTCAATTGAGCAAGCGTGGCCGGAATGCCGTTGATGTAGGCTTTGCTGCGGCCTTGCTGGTCGATGACGCGCCGCAGCACCAGTTCGTTTTGATCGGATTCCAGGCTTTGCTCTTCCAGCCATTGAGCAAGACTTTCGGGTGCCTTGAACAGCCCGCTGATGTCGGTGCGTTTACAGCCTTCGCGCACAAAGCGCGCGTCGCTGCGGGCACCCAGTATCAGCGAGAGCGCATCGATGAGAATCGATTTGCCCGCGCCGGTTTCACCTGAAAAGACTGTGAAGCCGGCGTCAAAATGCAACTCAGCCTGATCCACGATAACGAAATCACGAAGGTGCAGGGTGCGCAACATAGAATTATTCGCCCTCATTTGAAAGCTGTGGTATCTGGTTCCAAAGTAACTTTCGTCTCAGGGTTGAAAAAAAACTGTAGCCCAGAGGGTGCACGAAGCGAACGTTATCTTTGGAGCGTTGTACATCGATTCTGTCGCCTGGCTGGCAGTCGGACCAGGCTTGCATGTCGAAGTGTACGCTGGCACCGGAATCAACCCGGCCCAGTGCGGTAACCGTCATGCTCAGGACGCCGCTGTCGGGAATCACGATGGGCCGGTTCGATAAGGTTTGCGGTGCGACCGGCACGAGCAGGATGGTTTGCAGCTGAGGGTGCAGAATCGGTCCGTTGGCCGACAGCGCGTAGGCAGTTGATCCGGTGGGCGTTGAAATAATGAGCCCGTCGGCGCGCTGGTTGTACATGAAGTTGCCGTCCAGTTCAACGCGAAGTTCAATCATGCCGCCTCGACCGGCACGGTTGATTACGACGTCATTCAATGCCACCCCGGAGAACATAATCTGGTCGCCGCGTGTGACCCGGCCTTCAAGCATCAGGCGCTCCTCAATTTCATAATGGCCCCTGATGACCTGGCTGAGTGCGTCAGTGGCGGTATGAATCGGGATGTCGGCAATGAACCCAAGGCGTCCGTGGTTAATGCCAATAAGCGGAACGTTGCTGCGCGCCAGCAGGCGACCTGCCCCCAACATGGTGCCGTCGCCCCCCATAATGACGGCCAGGTCCGCAAACTCGCCTATTTCAGCGTAAGATGCCGTCTGGAATTCGCTAACGCCGGTATTGGTTGCGGTGTCAGATTCAACCAGCACAGTGCATCCGGCGCTTTCAAGATGCCGGGCAAGCCTGCGCAATGGCGCGTCCAGGCCCGAGTCTTGGTAGCGCCCGATGAGCGCAACGGTTTTAAAATGCATTGTGCCGATACCTTGTTTATGATGAGTGAAGGGAGTTCAATTTATTATAGGGTCGTGGCCGTTGTTATTGTGGCCGATCTGTTGACAAGTTTGTCTTGCTGGAGTGTAAGGTATCACCATGGACATGGATGACAGAGCGAAGTCACTGCTCAAAGCGTTAATCGAACGATACATTGCCGACGGTCAGCCGGTGGGTTCGCGCACGCTCTCAAAAATGTTCGAACTTTCTCCTGCCACCATTCGCAATGTCATGGCCGATCTCGAGGAGCTCGGATTAATTCAAAGCCCCCATACATCGGCGGGCCGGGTGCCGACGCCGCGGGGCTATCGTCTTTTTGTCGACCGCCTGCTTGCCACTCAACGTTTTGAAATACTGCAGCCATCCCAAATAAGGGAGATGTTGCCGGTGACTGAGCCGAGCCGCACGGTTAACGCGGCCGCCACCCTGTTGTCGAATCTTACTCGCTTCGCTGGTGTGGTGATGGCGCCGCGTCGCACACAGGTTTTCCGGCAAATCGAGTTTATTCGTCTTTCAGAGCGGCGGGTGCTGCTTATTATCGTTACGCCCGATGGGGATGTACAGAACCGTATTCTGTTTGTCCAGCGCGATTACCTCGATCAGGAACTGACCGAGGCCAGCAATTTTTTCAATCAGCATTTTGCCGGCAAGTCGTTTAACGAGGTGCGTCTGGCCATCAAAGATGAGCTTTCTTCGTTGAAGGAGGATATTTCGCGATTGATGCAGCAGGCCGTTGAGGCGGGTACGGTATCCGACGATACGGATGATGGTGTTTATATCTCCGGTGAGCGGAAATTACTCGACGTCTCTGATATTGCTTCTGATATGGATCGTCTGCGGCGCATGTTTTCATTGTTTGAGAAAAAAACCGATTTGCTTCAGTTGCTTGATGTGTCCAGTCGGGCGGGCGGCGTGCAGATTTATATCGGTGGCGATTCCCAGTTGGTGCCGTTTGAAGATGTTTCCGTCATCACGGCACCCTATGGTATCGACGGTAAAATTGTGGGGACGCTGGGGGTCATCGGGCCGACCCGCATGGCCTATGATCGCGTCATTCCCATCGTTGATATTACGGCCAAGCTGCTGTCGAACGCCTTAAGCCATAACTCCTCCTCTTAAACCGATTGCAAGGGCATCAATGCCTTCTTTACTTCCTTCCCGTTATTATCGTGAATCCAACGACCCGCACGGCCTGGAGCCACAGCCACCGGTAAGGCCCGCTGGGCCGATTGGTGTCCTGGTGGTGAATCTGGGCACACCCGACGAGCCCTCTGCACCTGCAATTCGGCGCTATTTGGCGCAATTTCTGTCCGACCCGCGTGTTATCGAGATTCCGCAGTGGATCTGGCGTTTTATTTTGCATGGCATTATTTTGCGCACGCGTCCGCGCAAGCTGGTGCCGCGGTACCGTGGCATATGGCTTGAGCAGGGCTCTCCACTGGTGGTTTACAGCCAGGCGCAGGCCGATGGGCTGGAAGCCCGTTTGCAATCGGCAGGTGCCGATGTCCGGGTTAAGTTGGCAATGCGTTATGGCAATCCTTCGATACCAGCCGGTATCGACGCATTACGCAAACAAGGATGTGAGCGCATTCTTATAGCTCCCCTGTACCCGCAATATGCGGCCAGTACCACTGCCACTGTGGTCGACGCAGTGAGCGGGTATGCGGCCCGCCTGCGCAATCAGCCGGAATTGCGCTTTATCAAGCGTTATCAGGATGACCCGGGCTACATCCAGGCTTTGGCTAGCAAGTTAACGGCCTTCTGGGACCGGCATGGCAGGCCTGAGCGGTTATTGCTTAGTTTTCACGGTTTGCCTCAGCGCACCATTTTGCAGGGCGATCCTTATCATCGCGACTGCATGGACACGGTTCGCGCGCTCAAGGCGCAATTGTCCGATGACGACGCCGGGCGCGTTCACGTGTCATTTCAAAGCCGTTTTGGCGCTGAAAAATGGTTGCAGCCTTATACCGAGCCCACTTTGAAGGCCTGGGCACAGGAAGGGGTCAAGCATGTGGATGTCATGTGTCCTGGCTTCCTGGCCGATTGTCTGGAAACGCTGGAGGAAATTCAGGAAGAATGTCGTGAAGCGTTTTTGCATGCGGGCGGAGACACGTTCAGATATATCCCTTGCCTGAACGATGATGAAAAATGGGTCCAGGCCCTTACGAATATTGTTAAGAGACACCTGCAGGGGTGGTCGCAAGCGGCGTAAGTTATTTGGGCGAATGTCTTGAAATGGGGGCACTTGCCCCCATTTGCATTTGATCGAATCAAACAGAAGTGGAGTGCGTCGTTATGTCGAAACAGAATGAGCCCCTTGACCCCAAGGACGAAAAGCAGGCTGCTAAAGCTTCGGAAACCGTGGATGAGGTGCTTCCCGAGGGTGCCGTGCCGGATCTGGAACCGGTAACCGAGCCGGAATCTGCCGAGGCGCTGGCGGGCAAGCTGGAACAGGCACAGGCTCAGGTGAGCCAGTACCATGAAGAGCTCTTGCGCGCGAAAGCGGAAACCGAGAACATTCGGCGCCGGGCTCAGGATGACGTCGCCAAGGCTCGCAAGTTCGGCATTGAATCATTTGCAGAAAGCCTGGTTCCGGTAAAAGACAGCCTTGAAGCTGCGCTTGCGCTTAAAGACCAGACCCCCGAGGCCTGGCAGGCGGGGGTGGAAGCCACTTTGAAGCAACTGATTGGTGCTTTCGAGCGCAATCAGCTTAAAGAGGTGGCGCCGGCCGAGGGTGACAAGTTCGATCCCAATGTGCATCAGGCCATTTCCTCGGTGCCGTCCGATCTGCCGGAAGGCGCGGTGGTGCAATTGTTGCAGAAGGGCTATTCGATTGCCGATCGCGTGCTCAGGCCCGCACTGGTCGCGGTTTCCTCTGGTAAGCCGGCGCAGTAAGCGGGTATTCACGGCAAGATGAAAAAACTCTGTGGGGTATGCCTTGAAAAGTGTCATGCAGGCCCCACTTATGAATCAGTCAAGTTTGTTTCCAATTGAATTGAACGAAATTTTTAAGGCGATACATTATGGGCAAAATTATTGGTATTGACCTGGGAACCACCAACAGCTGTGTTGCTGTCATGGATGGTGGCAAGGTCAACATTATTGAAAACTCGGAAGGCGCGCGCACTACGCCGTCGATTGTGGCTTATGTGCAGGACGGTGAAATTCTGGTGGGTGCCCCCGCCAAGCGCCAGGCGGTAACCAATCCGGCCAATACGCTGTATGCCGTCAAGCGCCTGATTGGCCGCAAGTATGATGAAAAAGCGGTTCAGAAAGATATCGACCTGATGCCCTACAAGATCATCAAGGCAGATAACGGTGATGCGTGGGTTGAAGCACAGGGCAAGCAACTGGCGCCTCCTCAGGTGTCGGCCGATGTCTTGCGCAAAATGAAAAAGACGGCTGAAGACTATCTGGGTGAAGAAGTGACCGAGGCAGTCATCACGGTTCCTGCCTACTTCAACGATAGCCAGCGTCAGGCGACCAAAGATGCAGGTCGTATTGCCGGTCTTGAAGTCAAGCGGATCATCAATGAGCCGACAGCAGCTGCACTGGCTTTCGGTATGGATAAAACCGAAAAAGGCGATCGTAAAATTGCGGTTTATGACCTGGGCGGCGGTACTTTCGACGTTTCGATTATTGAGATTGCCGACATCGATGGCGAAAAACAGTTTGAGGTTTTGTCGACCAATGGCGATACTTTCCTGGGTGGCGAGGATTTCGATCAGCGCATCATTGATTACATTATCGATGAGTTCAAGAAAGACAGCGGGGTCGACTTGTCGAAAGACGTGCTGGCTCTGCAGCGCCTGAAAGAAGCTGCCGAGAAAGCCAAAATCGAATTATCTTCCACTCAGCAGACTGAAATTAACCTGCCGTACATTACGGCCGATGCATCGGGTCCAAAACACTTGAACCTGAAGTTGTCGCGTGCCAAGCTGGAAGCGCTGGTTGAGGAACTGATCGAACGCACCATTGATCCCTGCCGCATTGCAATCAAGGATGCCGGTATCAAGGTTTCTGAAATCGACGACGTCATTCTGGTCGGCGGCATGACTCGCATGCCGAAAGTCCAGGAGAAGGTTAAGGAATTCTTTGGCCGCGATCCTCGCAAAGACGTGAACCCCGACGAGGCCGTTGCCGCTGGTGCCGCTATTCAGGGTTCGGTGTTGTCCGGCGACCGTAAAGACGTTTTGCTGCTCGACGTGACACCGTTGTCGCTGGGTATTGAAACACTTGGTGGCGTCATGACCAAGATGATTCAAAAGAACACGACAATCCCAACTCGTTTTTCGCAAGTGTTCTCAACGGCCGATGACAATCAGCCGGCGGTCACGATCAAAGTGTTCCAGGGTGAGCGTGAAATTGCAGCCGGCAACAAGAGCCTGGGTGAGTTCAATCTTGAAGGGATTCCGCCATCTCCACGTGGCGTGCCGCAAATCGAGGTTACGTTCGATATCGATGCCAATGGTATTTTGCACGTTTCGGCAAAAGACAAGGGCACCGGCAAAGAGAACAAGATCACGATTAAAGCCAATTCAGGCCTGACTGACGACGAAATTGATCGTATGGTGAAAGACGCCGAGGCCAACGCTGAAGATGACCGTCGTTTGGCCGAGCTGGCAACAGCGCGCAACCAGGCAGAGGCGTTGGTACACTCCACACGCAAATCGCTCGAAGAATATGGCGATAAGCTGGAAGCCTCCGAGAAGGAAGCCATTGAGGCGGCCATCAAAGATGTGGAAGAAGTCATCAAGGAAGGTGACAAGGCGGCGATTGATGCCAAGGTTGAAGCGCTCACAACGGCTTCGCAAAAACTCGGCGAGAAGATGTATGCCGATATGCAGGCCCAGGCAGCAGCGCAGCAGGGTGCCGACGGGGCCAGCGCCCAGCAACCGGAAGACGAGAATGTGGTTGATGCCGACTTTAAAGAAGTCAAGCGCGACGACAAGTAAGCAATCGTCTTAGCGGTTCTCAGCCCGGTTTCTGGTGTTTTCCGGAAATCGGGCGTTGTTGTTTTATTACTGATTTAATTTAAGCGCTTGCAGGCGCAAAGACAATATGGCAAAACGCGACTTTTATGAAGTGCTGGGTGTAGGTAAGAATGCGACCGACGATGAATTGAGGAAGGCCTACCGCAAGCTGGCCATGAAATATCATCCCGACCGAAACCCGGACAGCAAGGAAGCCGAAGAGAAGTTCAAGGAGGCCAAAGAGGCTTACGAGATGCTCAGCGAACCCGAGAAAAGAGCGGCCTATGATCGATTCGGCCATGCTGGTGTCGACCCCAACGCAGCGGGTGCCGGCATGGGCGGTATGGGTGGCATGGGCGGTGCCGGCTTTGCCGATGCCTTTGGTGATATTTTCGGCGAGATTTTTGGCGGTGCCGGGGGGCGCCGTGGTGGTCCGCAGGTGTATCGCGGCGCCGATTTGAAATACACGCTGGAAATTTCGCTTGAGCAGGCTGCAACCGGGTTCGACACCGAAATACGTGTGCCCAGTTGGGAGAACTGTGACACTTGCCACGGTTCAGGGGCCAAACCAGGTACACAGCCACAAACATGCAGTACTTGTGGCGGCAATGGCGCGGTCCGGATGCAACAGGGGTTTTTCAGTGTGCAGCAAACCTGCCCGACATGTCATGGCAGCGGCAAGGAAGTGACTGATCCGTGTGTTGCGTGCGACGGCGTGGGTCGGATCCGGCGCAATAAAACGTTGCAAGTCAAGATTCCTGCCGGTATTGATGACGGCATGCGGATTCGTTCGTCCAGCAATGGCGAACCGGGGCTGAACGGCGGGCCATCAGGTGATCTTTACGTTGAAATCCACTTGAAGCCGCATTCGATTTTTCAGCGCGACGGGGAGGATTTGCATTGCGAATTAACAATCCCGTTCACAACGGCGGCCCTGGGAGGCGACGTTGAGGTTCCGACGCTCAGTGGCAAAGGCTCGATTACGATTCCCGAAGGCACGCAAACAGGTAAAACCTTTCGCTTGCGTGGCAAGGGTATCAAAGGCATTCGCTCCAGCTATCCGGGCGATCTTTACTGCCACGTCGCCGTCGAGACGCCTGTACGCCTGAGCGAAGATCAAAAGAAACTCTTGCGCCAGTTCGAGGCGTCTTTGACGCAGGGCGGGGAGAAGCACTCCCCTAAAAGCGATTCCTGGACAGATCGGGTAAAAAGCTTTTTCAGTTAAGTTTTATTCGCGCTTGTTTGATTCTGCATTGGCCTGGTCGGGGAATTCGCCCGCTAGTGCGCTGCTAAGGGCTTGAGACTGGAGATATTTGCGGGCAGCAGCGTTGGTCTGCTCCAGACTCAAGGTCTCAAGCTCTTTGTCTATCTTTGCCGACCAGGCAAAACTTCTGTCTGCTTGCATGTAATCAAGCCATACACTGGCCAGCACACCGTCGTTACTGCGATTCAAACGGCGCAGATTCATCAGTGCCCGAATGGCCTCATCAAGTTCTTCCTGGGAGAATCCGTCTGTTAGTGCCCGATTCAGTTCCTCATTCAAGGCTTTTCTGAAACGGGGTGCGTTTTCGGGCGCCAGAATAGCCGACAGCGACCATTCGCCGCTTGGCTCGTATGCAGAAGCGTCGATACTGCTGCCCACGTTGTAGGAGATCCCTTCCTCGACACGGATACGTGTCCATAAACGTGACGACGAGGAGCCGCCAAGAATGTAGTTGGCGACATACAACGCGGTATAGGCAGGATCATCATCCTGAAGTTCTAATGGCTGGAAGGCCATGAACACGGCATTTGCTTTATCGGGCGTGTGCAAAGTGAACTGTTCCGGCGTGATCGAACGGAAAGGGTGTCCAATACGCTGGTATTCCGGGGCGGCTTTCCAGTCTTTAAAGGCTTGTACCAATGAGGCCTGGGTGTCTTTCGGGTCGAATGCGCCGACGGCACTGAAACGAAGTGTGGCAGCACCATAAAAACGTTGATGAAAATCGATGAGCGCTTCGCGATTCAACGCGTTGATTTCTTTCAGTGCTTCCTGGAATGTGGGTACATAGCGGATATCGGAAGACGGCCAGGGGTTATCGTGCCTTGCCAGCGTGCGAGAGGCAACGGAGCCGGGCTCGGTCATCGCGCTTTCGATTGAGGCGCGCGCCTGCGATTTGTAGCGTTCAAGTTCCTCGGCGGGATAGGAGGCCTCGCGCAGGATGTGGCCAACCA
Source organism: Pusillimonas sp. UBA3987 (assembly GCA_002384935.1). Lineage (GTDB taxonomy): Bacteria > Pseudomonadota > Gammaproteobacteria > Burkholderiales > Burkholderiaceae_B > Neopusillimonas. Next base: position 262,184 of record DGCD01000017.1, on the reverse strand, counting down.
GTGCAATAACTTCAGGCAGGTTTTCGCCGGGCACTGAAATATTCACCCCGACCTGGTTGCCACCGCCGCCAAAGCTCACTTGTGCCTGCAATTGGTCGAAGCGATCGGCAATTTCCTGGCGCGAGTATTGGCTGGTTCCGCGAGTCAGCAAAGCAGCTGCTGCGCTTGAAACGTTGCGCAGGCCCTTGAGAGCTTCAGCGTCGCCCGACTGCAACAAAAGACGCGCTTCAACCCGGTTTCCCCGGGTCGGCTTGGGCAGCAAGGCCACTTCAAGCGTGCCGTTGTGCAATGCAATCGTCTCACGCAATGTCTGAGCGTCGATATTCTCGGGTGTTGCATCAAATGCACCGGTTAAATCCTGTGTTTCACGACCCTTGAAGTCTTTCAACAAAACGGCCGGATCGGTTGCGCCCGGTTTGGGCGCGCGTTCGGTGGATTGTGTCGGAATGTATAAGCCGGCTGTTCGGTTCGACGGCACCAGGTAGGCCGATGCGAGGTCTTGAACGGTTTGCAGGTCTGCGTTCTGGGCCTGTTCTCGCATCCAGTAGAACAGGCGCCAATCGCCCAGGGCGGCGCTTTCGGAAAGCGCCGAGGCCAAAGAGGCGGGGTCTGAATGTGTTTCCGACCAGCTTGTCATCCATTGGGTACGCACCCGCTCCAGTTCTTCTGAGGTGAATGGCCTGGTGTTGAGGTCTTCGAGTGTTTGGGTCAAGGTGTCGAGCGCTTTGTCGGCGTTCATGCCGTTTTCGAGTTGCGCGCCAAAAAGTGCGTAACCCGGCTGGCGCATCGGCCTTGCGAAACCAAAGGTGTGGGCGGCCAGATCGTTTTGAACCAGTGCCTTGTACAGGCGCCCCGAGGGTGTGTCCGACAGTATCATGGCGCCCAGGTCAAGTGCGACGAATTCGGGGCTTGCCGCTGCCGGGATATGGTACTGGGCAATAACCAGTGGCGTGCCGCCGCTTCGACGTACGATCACTTCCTGCTCACCTTGCTGAACAGGTTCTACTGTGTATTCAGTTGGAAGAGGGCGCTCTGGTCGGGGAATGGCCTTGAATGCATCGTTAATGAGACTGAGGGTTTCACCTGGCTCGAAGCGGCCCGAAACAATCAGTACGGCATTGTCAGGTTGGTAGTAAAGACGATAGAAGGCGCGCAGTTGTTCGATATCAACGTTTTCAACGTCGGATCGGGCACCAATTGTATCGTTGCCGTAGCTGTGCCATTGGTAGGCGGCTGATTGCACCTTTTGCATCAGTGATTCAAACGGGCTGTTTTCGCCGGCTTCCATTTCGTTGCGAACAACCGTCATTTCGGCATCGAGATCGGCGCGCGAAATGGTGGCATTGACCATGACGTCGGCTTGCCAGCGCAAGTACCATTCGAGCAGTTCAGGGTCTGATGCAAAGGTGGCGTAGTAGTTGGTTCTGTCGCTCGAGGTAGAGCCGTTCGCACGCAGACCCCGCTTCGAAAATTCGGCCAATGCGTTAGGCAGGCTTGGGGTGCCGCGGAACAGCATGTGTTCCAGCAAGTGTGCCATCCCGGTCTGGCCGTAGTTCTCGTGGCGGGAGCCGACCAAATAAGTCATGTTGACTGTCACGGAGGCCTTGGATGTATCGGGGCTCAACAGCACGGTTAAGCCGTTCTCCAGGGTGTATTGCTGGGTACCTTCAACCGCAGGGCCGGCTGTTACGCCTGCAGGCCAATCCGGCGTGGCCGCCGGGCTGGCTGTTTCGGGCGTTGTGACATCGGTTTGCGCGTGCCCGTTATCCTGTGCGGCGACCCGGTCCTGGTTACCTTGCGCCCACGAAAACGAAAAGGGAAACAAGATCATTGCCAGTACTGCAACCAAGTAGTTCAGTTGCCTTGTGACTTGGATCGAGAAAGCCGGACTTGATTTTGAGTTTTGCATGCGCAGTTGGAAGTTGGGTTGGTTTAGCCGTTGAAATCGTTATTTTGATAAGTGTCGCATGGCCTGTTCAAGCCCGCCGACGGTAACGCCGTACATATGGTTGTGAACAATATTGCGGACAATGTCGATTGACTGGCGATAGGGCCAATAGCCCTCGGGCTCCGGATTAAGCCATACGGAGCGAGGCCAGTTGTCGAGCAGGCGTTGCAGCCATGCCGCGCCTGTTTCGCGATTGTGATGCTCCACTGAACCTCCCGGCGTTAATATTTCGTAAGGGCTCATTGTGGCATCACCCACAATAATCAGTCGCCAGTCGTCGTTATATTTGCGTATGACATCCCAGGTCTCGATTCGTTCCGCATGCCGGCGATGATTTTGCCGCCAAAGGAATTCATAAGGGCAGTTGTGAAAGTAGTACACCTCGAGGTGCTGAAATTCGCTGCGTGCCGCAGAGAACAGTTCCTCTACTTGTCTGATGTGGTCGTCCATACTGCCGCCAACGTCGAGCAACATCAGCACTTTCACGGCATTGTGGCGCTCTGGAACCAGTTGCAGGTCGAGCAGGCCCGCATTGCGGGCTGTTTGGCGAATCGTGCCGTCCAGGTCGAGCTCCATTGAAGCACCTTCGCGCGCAAACCGTCGTAAACGGCGCAAAGCCATTTTGAAATTGCGTGTGCCCAGCTCTTGCGTATCGTCGTAATCGCGATATTCGCGTTTTTCCCACACCTTGACTGCGGTCCGGTGGCCGGCTGACGGGCCGCCCACACGGATGCCTTCGGGGTGATAGCCGCCGTGACCGAAAGCCGAGGTGCCGCCGGTACCCACCCATTTGCTGCCACCGGCGTGGCGCTCGTCCTGCTCTTCAAGCGTTTTCTTGAACAGCTCCATCAACTTTTCCCAGCCATGTTTTTCGATGGCCGCCTTCTCTTCCGGTGTTAATTTCTTCTGGAATTCCTTGATCAACCAATCGAGCGGAATTTCTTTATCGACCGGGATTGTGGCTTCAATGTGTTGATAGAAGTCGCCGAATGCCTTGTCGTAGCGATCGAATAACGTTTCGTCCTTGATCAATACCATTCGCGCCAGATAATAGAAATCATTCAGCGACGGCGGCATGATTTTGCTCTTCAGGGCGCCCAGCAGTGTGAGGTACTCCTGGACGGAGACAGGCAAGCGGTGGTTACGTAAGTGATAGAAAAAATCAAGCAGCATAACGAGAGTAAGCTTCCTTAGCGTCGCTGGCTGGCACGGGTAACCGCTGCCAGTCGTTGCAGCAGGGTAAGGTCTTGTTCATTTTTGAGCAAGGCACCAGACAAAGCGGGCAGTCCCTGGGTCGGGTCACCAATGTCGTCGGCCGAGACAGACTCGGCGACCAGAAGACGCAGCCAGTCGAGAAACTCGGAAGTTGAAGGTTTTTTCTTGAGTCCGGGCACGTCGCGTAATGTGAAGAAAGTGTCCAGCGCGGCTTCCAGGACCTCGTTCTTGATATTGGGGTAATGAACGTCGACGATTTCCTGCAAGGTCTGGCGGTCGGGGAAGTTGATATAGTGAAAGAAGCATCGACGCAGGAAGGCGTCGGGCAGGTCCTTTTCATTGTTCGAAGTAATGATGATAAGCGGTCGATGTTTGGCTGTGATGGTTTCACGTGTTTCATACACGTGGAACGACATTTGATCCAATTCCCGCAGCAGGTCATTCGGAAACTCGATGTCGGCTTTGTCGATTTCATCGATAAGCACAACAGTGGGTTCGCCGGCTGCGAACGCCTCCCACAGCACGCCTTTCACAATGTAGTTGCTGATATCGCGAACCTTCTCGTCTCCCAGTTGGGAGTCGCGCAAACGTGATACGGCATCGTATTCGTAAAGCCCCTGATTAGCCTTGGTGGTTGATTTGACGTGCCATTGCAGCAAAGGGCGGTTCAAGGCGCGTGCCACTTGTTCTGCCAACATGGTTTTACCTGTCCCGGGCTCTCCCTTGATCAGCAGGGGGCGCTCAAGCGCCAGAGCGGCATTGACCGCCAGTTTGAGGTCGTCGGTGGCAATGTATTGATCTGTTCCTTGAAATCGGTGGGATTCAGAAGAGGATTTAAGTGTCATGAAAAAGTCCGTATTAAAATGCAGTTCATGCAACGTTAACAAGTGGGTTAACGTAAGTGTCAATAATTATCGTACAATTCTAAGGATTTGTCGGTCGCCCTGGGGTGGGGTCGGCCTTTTACTTTTATTTTCCGCCAAACAAGAGCTACTATGAAGTTGCGAACAAAAATGACGCGTACGCTGTCTGCGCTGGCCGTTATGGCAACCTGTGGGTTTATCGGGCAGGTTCAGGCTCAGGAAGCCGGCGCTGCCGATGCGAAAGCCGCAGTAAACAAAGTTTCCATGTGCATTGGCTGTCACGGCATCCAAGGGTACAAGTCCAGTTTTCCCGAGGTTTACCATGTGCCCAAAATTGCCGGGCAGAACGCAGAATATATTGTGGCTGCGCTGAAGGAATATGCCAGTGGCGCAAGAAGCTTCCCCACAATGGAAGCCATTGCCAAAAGCCTGTCTGAACAAGATATGGCCGATCTGGCAGCCTATTATTCCAACCTCAAGTAATCGGGAGCTGATATGAAAAAACTAACACTCGCCCTGATGGGTTCGGCGTTGTTGGCGCTAGCTCCCCTGGCTTCCGCTGGTGATCTGGCTGCTGGTCAGGCTGCTTATCAGAAGTTTAACTGTGCCAGTTGCCATGGCGCTGATGCCAAGACGCCCACCATGCCGGCTTATCCGATTTTGGCAGGGCAATACGCCGATTATCTCGAGCACGCTTTGCGAGCCTACAAAAGAGGCCAGCAAGGTGAACCTGCGTCAGCCAATGTCCGTAAAAATGCAATTATGGGTGCCTTTGCCGCGCAGCTGTCCAATCAGGATATGAAAAACATCGCAAGCTGGCTGTCTAGCCTGCCATCGCAGTTAAGCACGCACAAATAAAGTTTCCGGCCTTGGGGCGGTAATTTAACGAAAAACGGGCGCTGTTTGAAGTGCCCGTTTTTTGCGTTCAAAGTCAGTTGCGGGTGGTGCGGCGTTGAATCAGGTCCAGGTAGGTATTGCTGTCAAACGGCTTGCCCAATCGCTGGGCTTCCCATACCACTTCGCCAAGACACTCCATGATTTCATGCACTGCTTCATGCGGCCCCACCTTCTGCGCCAATGCGTCGTGTGCCGCACGAATGCCCGGCGGATGATCAATGGAAAGCTGTTCTGAAATAGCCAGGTGCATTGATAGATGGAGAAAAGGGTTGGTTTGCCCATCTTCTACGGTATAGTCGGCGTTCAGTGCATCTTCGCGCAATAACGCGTCGTGATACTCGGGGTGTTGTTGTGTCCAATCGACCGCCATGGTTTCGAGCGGAGTGAGTACCTGCTTGTTCAGGTGCTTGCGCCATGAGTCGATGAAAAATGCACGGACTTGCTCTCGGGAAGGGTTGAACATGGTAATGAAGCGGAAAAATAATTGCCGAAGCTTTATTCTACGACGCCCCGCCCTGATATTGAGGCCGCAATGACGTAACCGGCCTTAATCACGGCATGTAAAATGAATTCAACCTTATTGAATTTGGGGAAATGCATGTCGTTTTATGACGAGATGTGGGTGAATCCGGGAGTGGTCAAGCCGGCGGTTCGTTCACACTATCAAGCGTTTGAGTCGTGGTTGAAAGAGCAGGCTCATCAGGACATTACCCATAAGAGGGAAGAGGCCGAGCTCATTTTTCAGCAAGTGGGCATTACGTTTGCTGTGTATGGCGACCAGGCAGGTGCCGAACGCACAATACCTTTTGACATCATTCCGCGCATTTTTCCTTCTTCCGAGTGGGCCCTGCTCGAGCAGGGCCTGCGTCAGCGTGTAACGGCGTTGAATATGTTTGTTCATGATATCTACCACGACCAAAATATTCTTCGTGCCAATCGCATACCTGAAGACCTGATTCTTGCCAACACCCAGTTCCGTCCGGAAATGGTGGGTGTCGACGTGCCGCATGATATTTATGCGCATATCGCCGGCATTGACGTTGTTCGTGCGGGCAGCGGTGAATTTTATGTTCTTGAGGATAATCTGCGTGTGCCTTCCGGCGTAAGTTACATGCTGGAAAACCGGCGCATGATGATGCGCTTGTTTCCTGAACTGTTTGCGTCCAATCGAATCACCCCCATTGCGCATTACCCCAGTTTGTTGCTGGATGCCCTGACCAGCGCCGAACCGGGCGGGGTGGACGACCCCACAATTGTGGTGCTTACGCCTGGCATGTATAACTCGGCCTATTTCGAGCACGCTTTTCTGGCCCAGCAAATGGGTGTGGAGCTGGTTGAGGGCCAAGATCTGTTTGTTAAAGATAATTATCTTTATATGCGCACGACCCGCGGTCCGCAGCGTGTTGATGTCATTTATCGGCGGGTCGACGACGATTTTCTTGATCCAGACGTTTTCCGGGAAGATTCGCAACTGGGTGTGAAAGGGCTCATGTCGGTCTACCGGGCCGGTAACGTCACGCTGTGCAATGCCATTGGAACCGGTATTGCCGACGATAAATCGGTGTATCCGTATGTGCCGCAAATGATTGAGTTTTATCTGGGTGAAAAGCCGCTGCTCAATAACGTTGAAACCTTCGTGTGTCGGCGCAGCGATGACCTCAGTTATGTGCTGGCGAATTTGTCTAATCTGGTTGTGAAAGAAACGCATGGGGCCGGCGGATACGGCATGCTGGTGGGGCCGTACGCGACAAAAAAAGAGCTTGAGGCGTTTCGCAAGCTGATCGTGGCGAATCCGAGCCGTTATATTGCGCAGCCAACCCTGGCGCTATCCACGTGTCCTACTTTCGTGGATGAGGGCGTTGCGCCGCGTCATATCGATTTGCGTCCTTTTGTTTTGACGGGCTCCAAAAGAATTTCCATGGTGCAAGGCGGATTAACGCGCGTGGCACTTAAAGAAGGGTCGCTGGTTGTTAACTCTTCGCAGGGTGGCGGCACCAAAGATACCTGGGTTGTGAGTTAAGCGATACGCAACGGCCAAAGATTCGAGGGCAAGTATGTTAAGTCGGACAGCAGATCACTTTTTCTGGATGGCACGCTATGCGGAGCGTGCGGAGAATACCGCACGAATGCTGGAAGTAAGCTATCAAACGGCGTTATTGAACACGACCGACCAGTATCAAGAGGGAAATTGGCGGGGCGTATTGGAAATTTCCGAGTTGTCCGATCAGTATTTCGCAACGTTCGAGCGGGCGTCGGCCAATGAAGTTATTGAGTTCATGGTTCAAGATCCCGATAATCCTTCATCGATGTTGAGTTGTGTTCGCGCAGCACGAGAAAATGCACGTGCGGTACGAGGTGTTTTGTCCACGGAAGTGTGGGAAACATTGAATGGCACATGGCTGGAAATGAACAAAATGCTGAAAGGGCGGGTTCTGCAGAAAGATCCGGTTCGCTTGTTTGACTGGATCAAACTGCGGTCGCATTTATTGCGCGGTGCCCAGGTAGGAACCATGCTGCGTGACGAGGCTTATTACTTCACTCGTCTGGGCGCATTCCTGGAGCGGGCGGATAATACCGCGCGCATTCTGGATGTTAAGTTTCAACGAGGAACCCCGCACGACTCCGCAGGTAGCCAGGTTGATGTGTCGGCTGAGTTTTATTATTGGGCTTCATTGTTGCGCTCATTGTCCGGCTTTGAAATCTATCGTCGTCTTTATCGGGATGCAATCAGTTCGCGCTCGGTGGTTGAGTTGTTGGTGTTGCGGGAAGACATGCCGCGTTCTTTGGCCGCCTGCACTGCCAATGTAGCCAAAATGGTGGCCTCCTTGCACGATTCATCCTCTCACGCCACGGTTAAGATGGCGGGCCGCCTTTATGCCGACCTGAAATATGGCTCGGTGAGTGAAATATTTGCGATTGGCCTGCATGGTTATCTTGAAACCTACCTTTCACGTGTAAATGAGTTGGGCGACCGAATCAGCCGTGATTTCCTGGTTCCCTTCAAATGAGTGAAGACGTGTTGCTTAGCCAATACTTCAACGATCCGCGGCGCTACAACGAACTGCTGGATCAGCATGGTGTTGTAAGACCTCATTGGGCGCCGTTAATGCGTCAGTTGGAAGAGTTCTCCACGAACGCTTTTCAGGAGCCTGTCGATCTGGTGGCAGAGCGGTTACGCAGTTTCGGCCTGAGCTATAACGCGTATTCCGAGGTTGAGGGGCTTTATCAGCCATGGCGTTTAAGCCTGGTGCCGGTGGCCATTGAACAAGATGAGTGGGCTAAGATCGCCAGCGCCATTGCGCAACGGGCAAAGCTGCTTGACCAGATATTATCGGATATTTATGGCGAGCAGAGCCTATTGTCGAACAGCGATATCCCTGCTGCATTGGTGCTCGGGCAAAAAGGGTATTTGTGGCCCTGCCAGCATTTGATTCCCGGCCATGTTTCAAAATTGCATTTGTATGCTGCGGATATCGCACGCTGCGCCGATGGAAGCTGGAAACTAATTGCCGATTACACCCAGGATTGCCGTGGTGCCGGTTTTGCATTGCAGAATCGCCAGGTGGTTGCCCCGATCCTGGCCGAATCGTTTTCCGCGTCGCATGTTCGTCACCAAACCGCTTTTTACGAAACATTGCAGCACACGCTCAAGCATTATGCGGCCAGTCGTGCCGACAATCCTATTGTTGTGCTTTTGTCACCGGGGCCTGAGCACGACCTGTATTTTGAGCATGCCTATCTGTCGAGCCAACTGGGGTTTCCTCTGGTCGAAAGTGCCGATCTGACCGTACGTGATGACTTCCTGTTTATGAAAACCCTAAGGGGGTTGAGAAAAGTTCATGTCGTGCTGCGCTGCATGAACGACTGGGAGAGTGACCCGATGGAGTTGGATGCGGGCTCAATGCTGGGTGTGCCGGGATTGGTTCATGCAGTCAGGCAGGGCAACCTTGTGATGGCCAACGCATTGGGTAGCGGTGTCCTGGAGTCTCCCGGCTTGCAGGCTTATTTGCCCGATTTGTGCCGGAAGGTATTGGGGGAGCCATTGGAGATGCCCTCCGTGCAGACCTGGTGGTGCGGAGATGCCGGATCATTGGAGTATGTGCTGTCTCATCTCAGTGACCTGGTCATCAAGCCCGCTTTTACCAGTATGAGTCAAGGCACTGTCCTGGCAGGGGCGCTAAGTCAGGCCGAGCAACAAGCATTAAGGCAGCGTATTCAGGCGCAACCCCAAGCCTATATTGCACATGAGGCGCTTGACCTGGCACTTACGCCCGATATTGCGGGTCCGGGTAGCTGCGTTTTGGACGCCTACCCCTATTTGGTGCGCGTTTTTGCCGCGCTGCGTCCGGATGGGTCTTACACTGTGATGCCCGGCGGTATTGCACATGTGGGTTATGACCGAAGCCAGACCTTGTTGTCGCGGCGTCATCCTGGTGCGAGCAAAGACGTCTGGGTGACTCAGATGTCCGCGTCGGTCCGTAATGGGCGTTCGGGTTATGAAGGCCCTGACCCCGCCGACGCACAGCTTGCCTCAGATCTGAGCCTGGAGGATTTGCTGGCTTCGCATGTCGATGTGTCGGCACGTGTGGGTGACAACCTCTTCTGGATGGGGCGCTACGGCGCACGTTGTGAACATGTGGTTCGGTGTATGCAGTTGCTGGCAAGCCTGGTGGGTAACGATACCCAGATCGATCAGCAAAAAGTGAAATTGGTGCACCAGTTGTGTGAACAAATGTTCATTATGCAGCCGGGGTCAGCGACGAACCAGGAAAAACAGGGTGCGCTGGACCTGCTTAAAACTGCAATTTCACAGTCTGACGCAGTTGAGTCTCTGGTAAATAATGTTTATCGCCTTTATTTTTGCGGTTGGAATGTTAAAGAGCGGCTGTCTCAAGATAACTGGTTGGTTATCAGTAAAATGCGAAACTCGGTGGCCGTCATGCCCCGATCTTTGCCGGCAGTGCAGTCACACCTGGACAACCTGGCACTCATGTGCGCCTCCCTGGGCGGGTTTGTGCATGAACAAATGACGCGCGATGACGGCTGGACGCTACTGGAGCTGGGCAGGGTTGTCGAGCGGCTTCGCCATGCGGGTCAGGTCATGGCGTATTTCCTGCAATTGCCCGGTGATCAGCAAAATATTTTCGAGGGTAGTGCGTTGCGACTTTTAAACAGTGTCGTTACGTATCGGGCCCGTTATCGGCGTGAGCCTGAATTGCTTTCGGTTATTTATATTACTTTGTTCGACGCAACGAATCCGCATTCGCTGAAGTACCAGTGTGAAAAAGTTCGCGCACGCCTGCAAGGTTTTGAACTGAATGGCGGACAATCCATTGCGTTGTCGGAAGCTTTGGGTGAACAATTGCAGTCTTTCGATCTGGGCCAGTTCGTGGCTCCTCAAGTAGACCATCGCTTAGTGTGCGAACGTTTGGTCGGGGTATGTGAACTGGTGCAAAAGCTGGTGGATACGCTAACCCGCGACATTAGCCGGCAGTACTTTCTACTGGCTGATCATTATCACGATATTGACGCGGTTGATGATGCATCGGGTCAGGAGGCATCATGAGCACAGGCGTGGTGTATCAGGTAATGCATGATACGTTGTATCACTATCAGCTACCGGTCAGTCTGTCACGCCAGATTTTGCGTCTGACGCCAAGGCAACTGCCCTGGCAGGATGTCTTTGCCTCTCATGTGGATACCCAGCCGCAGCCAGCGCGTATTCACGCCATGCGCGATGCGTTCGGGAATGAAGTGCTGTTGTTTTCCCTTGAGCAGGAGCACACTGAACTTGCTTTTCGGGCCCGGTCCAGAGTTGAGGTCAAGCCACGCTATTTACCGGCCGCATCGGTTGATCTGGCGTTGGAGGAAGTGATTGAGTTTTATCGGTTCCAGCCCGGCAAGCGCTATTCCGCCTCGGATTTCGAGGCGATGAAGTTTCTGTACGAATCGTCGCATGTGCGTGTCAAGCGTATGTTCGCCAACTGGACTCATGAAATGATGGCGCCGGGGCAAACGTTGTGCGGCTTTATTCGCGCATTACAGAACAGAATTTATTCAGAATTTACTTTTGATCCGGCTGCGACCACCGTTTCGACGCCGGTTACCGAAGTTTTTGAGCACCGCAAAGGGGTGTGTCAGGACTTTGCTCATTTAATGCTGTCATGTCTGCGTTCTGTTGGTTTGGCTGCGCGCTATGTCAGTGGTTATATCCTGACACAGCCGCCTGCCGGCCAGGCGCGTCTGGTAGGCGCCGATGCGTCGCATGCCTGGGTTTCAGTCTATTTGCCTGGCTTTGGCTGGATCGATAGCGATCCCACCAACGATATCTTTGTGAATACCGAACACATTACATTGAGCTGGGGGCGCGACTACGCCGATATTTCGCCGGTGAGGGGCATGATGATTGGCAGTGGCGCGCATACCTTGGATATCGCCGTGACCGTGTTGCCCGACGACGAAGCGCAATCTGTTTTTGACGCGTCGTGGAACAGGGTTGGCCGGTGAATTGTGTTTGTAAACAACAGCATTGATTCAATTGGTTGCAAAGCTGAATATAAATTGAAATAATTGAGAATAATTTTCAATATCAATATCAGCTCTATTATGAATCGTACCTTTCCATATACGGCTTTGTCCATTGCGCTCATGGGTTCTTGCGGTACTGCCTTTGCGCAAAATTCGTCAGTGCAAGCGTTAACCCCCATTGTAGTGGAGGCCAGTGCGGATGCCTCCTCTGAAGGCTTGTCGCCCGCATTTGCCGGTGGACAGGTGGCTACCGGCACCAGGCTGGGCATACTGGGAACGGTCGACATCATGGATATGCCGTTCAACAGTATCGAGTATACGAATCAGTTTATTCGCGACCAGCAGGCACAAAGTGTGGCGGATATTCTGCAAAGCGATCCCACGGTTCGAATTGCAAGGGGTTTTGGCAATTATCAGCAGCTTTACATGATTCGCGGATTTCCGCTCTATTCAGATGATGTCACATATAACGGTTTGTACGGGTTGCTCCCGCGCCAGTATCTGGCTTCGGAATTTATCGAGCGTCTTGATGTTTTCAGAGGGGCCAATGCGTTCTTGAATGGTGCGGCCCCTGGCAATAGCGGGGTGGGCGGTTCTATTAATGTTGTGCCCAAGCGAGCGCCCAATCAGCCGTTAATGCGCGGTTCTGCCGGTTGGGAAAGCGGCAACCAGGGCTATGTAGCCGTTGACATGGCCAGGCGGTTTGGTCCGCAAAATCGTACTGGCATTCGTGTTAATGCGGTCACACGCTCGGGTGGCAGTGCGGTAGATGACGAACACCGGCGATTGGGTGCTGTGGGCTTAGGCATAGATTGGCAAGGTGAAAGAACCCGGTTGTCTGCTGACATTGGCTGGCAGGATCATCGTCTTAAACGAAGCCAGCCAAGTATCACATTTGCGTCCGGCCTTGAAATCCCTTCGGCTATTGATGCAGAACGCAATGTCGCGCAAGACTATACGTATTCCAATGCGCGAGATGTTTTCGGCACGCTGCGCGGCGAGTTTGACGTGACGGACCGCATTGTTGCCTGGGCCGCCCTGGGGATGAGAGAAAGCGATGAATCGTCATTGCTGGCGAATCCGACTGTAACCAATGCAATGGGAGACATGTCTCAGAACGCTTTTCGTGGGGAGCGTAAAGACAGCGTGCTAACCGGTGAAGTCGGTGCTCGTGCTGAGTTTGAAACCGGCTCAATAGGGCACAAGGTAAATGTTGCTTTTAATTTCTATAATTTTGAAAGCAAGGACGCGTACGAGTATTTTCCCGCGACGTTTTCAAATTTGTATAACCCGGTAACGCAGCCTGTGCCAGCGACACCTTCGTTGACTGGAGGGTCTCTGGATGATCCCAAGCGCACACTGCAAACGCGAAATCATAGTTTCGCTATTTCCGATACGCTGTCTTTTGCCGACGACAGCGTTTTGCTTACAGTCGGCGCGCGTTATCAAGTCATCGAAAATCGGTCTTACGACTACAACACGGGCCAGGCTAATCCGGCAAACCGCTCTACGGCAACTTCGCCGGTGGTCGGTCTGGTCGTAAAGCCCACCGATACCATTTCGTTGTACGCAAATTATATTGAAGGGCTGACTCAGGTTGGTCCGGCCTCCGGTTTTAATCCTGTGCCGGTCAATTTGGGTGCCACTTTCAATGCAGTCAAAACCAAGCAGAAAGAGGTGGGTATCAAATTCGATAATGGCGATATCGGTTTGGGTGCCTCTCTGTTCACGCTGGATCAGCCCACTGCGTACGTCGATCCTGTTACGCGTATCTACGGTGTTTATGGAAAGCAGCGTAATCGCGGTGCAGAGCTCACGTTCTACGGCGAGCCCGTGGGTGGTTTGCGTGTGCTGGGGGGCATGACATTCCTTGATGCAGAGCAACAGCAAACGGTAGACGGTGCCAATGATGGCAATCGGGCCATTGGCGCGCCCAGGTTTATTGCCAATGCCGGGGTAGAATGGGATATTCCCGGTTCCAGCGGGTTGACTTTGAGTGGCCGGGTGGTACACACCTCATCGCAATATGTCGATGCAGCCAACACGCAGCAAATTCCAGCGTGGACTCGTGTTGATCTGGGAGCGCGCTATCTGACTGAAATTCAGGGTCATTTAGTGACTTTGCGTGCCGATGTTTTGAACGTGGCAAATAAAAACTACTGGGCTTCGGCGGGCGGTTATCCTGGTTCAAGCTACCTGACTGTTGGCGCTCCTCGAACGTTTATGCTATCGGCTTCTTTCGAGTATTAACAGGGCATTACTGTAGGTAGTTATTTTTATGTTGCGTCGGATAGCCACTTTGCTGCACAGATGGGTGGGGTTGTTTATTGCTCTATTCCTGGTTGTTTCGGGGTTGACGGGAGCGGTGATTTCCTGGGACCACCAAATTGATGAGTGGCTGAACCAAGACCTTTATACGGTTGATTCTGAAGGGCCATACCTACCTGTTTACGAGCTTGTTGACCGGGTTGAAGCCAACGATCCGCGTGCGCAGGTGGTGTATGTGCCTTTGCAATATGAAGCAGGGCATTCTGTTTCATTCCTAGTGCAGCCCAGGGTCAGTGCGGATGGTCAATTGCATGACTTGGGCTACAACGAGATTTTTATGGATCCGGTCACGGGTCATGTCATTGGGCAACGGGATACGTCGAATGTGTCCTTGTCAACGCGCACCCTGATGCCTTTCTTGCGGCAATTGCATGAGAGCCTGCATGTTCCGGCTTTCTGGGGGTCGGATCGCTGGGGCTACCAGTTGATGGGGATTGTTGCTCTAATTTGGTTGCTGGACAGTTTTATCGGCTTTTATTTAACGCTGCCCAAACGCGGGTCATCCCGACGTCAAAACGCCAATGGTTCTTCCCAAAACGGCGGCACGTCAACGGCACAAGCGGCAAGGCCTGCGCCAAGTTGGTTCCAGCGTTGGAAACCGGCCTGGAAAATGCGTTTTAATGCGGGCGCTTACAAGCTGAATTTTGATTATCACCGGGCGATCGGCTTGTGGGCGTGGGGACTCATTTTTATCATCGCGTTTACGTCGTTCTCGCTGAACCTGTATCGTGAAGTGTTTTATCCGGCGATGTCGCTGGTTTCAAAGGTGACGCCCGGACCTTTTGAAACGAGGCCGTCAACACCATTCAATCAACCGATAACACCCGAGCTTACGTTTCAAGAGGTACAGGTGCTGGCAGAGCAACGGGGGCGGCAGGAGCAATGGGAACGTCCGCCCGGTGGAATTTTTTACGCCAGGAATATGGGCTTTTACAGCGTTGCATTTTTCCGCCCCGGGGCTGATCACGCCAGCGGCGGCATGGAAATTGCCAATATGTATTTTGATGCCGGCGACGGCCGATATCTTGGTGAGTATTTGCCCTGGAAAGGAACGGCCGCCGACATTTTCGTGCAACTCCAATATCCGCTTCATTCCGGCCGTATATTGGGTTTGCCGGGTCGTATTCTGATGTCAATCATGGGGTTGGTGGTTGCGCTGCTGGCCATAACAGGTATTGTGATCTGGGCCAGAAAGCGGCGGGCTCGTATTTCAGCGCACTGGCAAAAAGTTGAAAAATAACAAACCCTGCACGTAGTTGATGCCCACCCGGCGCAGATTTTCGTCCATGAGATTTGCAATGAGATCCAGTCGGCCGATGATTTGCCCGAATTCCCTCTCAAAGCTCAAGTTGGTATCATCCGGGCCCATTTCATTGGCCAGCAGCAAAGGTTGGTTATGTTTGTCCGTGCGCGTGGCCAGCAGCCAGGCGGCAATTTCCACGTTGCGGGCGGCGTTGTACACATGCTGTGCGTCGATTGCATCCGTTGCGTAGAAACGGGTTTTGCCGTTGTGAGCACGAATAATGGTATCGGCCAGGCCATAAACAAATGCCGCAACCCGATCGCCCGGGTAGGACGGGTCGAGCGATACAGACAGAATTTGTATGTCGCTTAAGCCTTTGAGTGCGGCGGGGGGCGTGCGCGAGTCAATCGCTGCGTTGCTGCGGCGAATAGCTTGATCAATATTTTTTGCGGTGGTCTTGCGCCACTGATTCGGATTGCGGCGATACAGTTTCTCTGTGAGCACTTTCAGGCTCTCGAGATTGTCGCGCATGGCAATGGTGACGGTGCGGTTGAAGTCGGTTTGTACTATTTGATCAAGGGTCATGTCCTCGTTGCTTGGACCATCGCCATGATGGTTGCTATTGACCACGCATCCGCTGGTCGTGAGGCTCATGATAAATAACAGACAGTATATGCGGCGTTGATTCATTCCGGGAGAGGGCGTTTCAGTCGTCGCTGCTTCAGGGGCACTTTCGGCACTTTAGCAGAAAAAAACAGGACTGGGCCGATGTCTGCCCGGGCCGTAAAACAGGGGGTTCAGAAGGGGAGAATAGCGCTTGCCCTAAAGTGGTGCGTTTGAGATTAAAATTGGTGTGTTTAGGGCGCACCATATCGTTACTTTTTGCACGACCTAAGTGCAATCCCTAAGTGTCAACTTGTAGCAATTAGTGCACAATTCATTTCATGCAGGTGAGGAGACAAGCCCTGCATGGGCAAACCGATAATTCGGATAAAACTATATCTGCCAATAAATGGCAGGAAGCGGTACCCATAATAATCAAGAAAAGCAAAGGCCGGTGAATACTCACCGGCCTTTGTCACATCTGCCGCATACTAAGCGCCTTGCCTAAACGCCGCCAAGATAGGCATGGCGGACCCGTTCATCGTTAATCAATTGCTCGGAAGCACCACTTAGCGTGATGCTTCCGCCTTCGAGTACATGTCCTTCAGATGAAATCTTCAAGGCTGCGCGAGCGTTCTGCTCGACCAACAGTACTGAAAGGCCGTTATGGCACAGTTGTCCGATTTCAGTCAGTATTTCCTGAACGATAAGGGGGGCCAGTCCCAGACTGGGCTCGTCGAGCATCAGCAAACGTGGGCGGCTCATCAGGGCACGGCTCAGCGCAAGCATCTGACGCTCGCCGCCCGAAAGCGTATCGGCGCGCTGATTACGTCTCTCTGCCAGTTGGGGAAAGCGAGCATAGGCCTCGTCGAGGCCATTTTGCCGTTCGGTGGTTGAAAGCCGACGGGAATATCCGCCCAGCACCAGGTTATCAAGTACCGACATGTCGCCAAAAAGCTCACGCTGCTCCGGTACGAGACAAAGACCCATTTCCAGTCGGGCTTCTACATCGAGGCGGCTGACATCGACACCGTCGAAACGAACTTCGCCTTGTGTCCGTGGCAACAAACCCATCACGGCAGCCAGCAGTGTTGTCTTACCCGCGCCATTGGGACCAATGATCGAACTCACGTGCCCGGTCTTTAACGAGAACGATACATTGCGCACCGCCTCGACCTGTCCATAGGCAACACTCAGGTTTTCAACGTTGAGCAAACCACTCATGCCTCACTCCCCAGATAAGCTTCCTGAACTTTCGGGTCGGCGCGTACCGCTTCCGGTTTGCCTTCGAAAATTTTATTACCGAAATTCATAACAACCAAACGATCAACCAGATTCATTACAAACTCCATGTCGTGCTCCACGATCAGGACGGTTACGCCTTCCGACCGCAGTGTGTCGAGCAGGCGTGAAAGGGCTTGTTTTTCGAACAGGCGTAAGCCGGCGGCAGGCTCGTCCAGCATAACCAGTACAGGATCCGCAGCGAGTGAACGTGCAATTTCAACCAGGCGCTGTGTACCCAGGGGCAGGTTTCCAGCCAGTTCGTATGCGTGTTCGGTCAGGCCAACACGTTCGATCTGATGCATGGCTTCAGCCATGATGCTTGCTTCTTCTTCGCTGTTTAGGCAGAGTCCGCCACGCCAGAGCCCGCAATGGCCCCGGGCATGAGCACCGAGTGCGACGTTCTCAAGGACTGTCATGGCAGGTCGCAGTTTTACGTGTTGAAACGTGCGGGCTACGCCTCGCAAGGCGATGGCACGCTGCGCCAGCCCCGAAATGGGCGCCTCAAGAAACTGCACTGTGCCTTCGGTAAGGGGCAATGTCCCCGTTAACAGATTGAACATGGTCGATTTGCCGGCACCATTTGGGCCAATCAAGCCAACAATCTCACCGGCCTGTATGTCGAAACTAACGCCATTGACCGCGACCAGCCCACCAAAACGCTTGGTTGCATTGTTGACGCTGAGTACCGGACTGCCTTTGACCGGCATGGTTCTCCGATCGAGCCGGGTTGTTGTTGCAGGCAACTCGGGGCGCTTGGTTCGTGGACGGACCCGCGCAATCAGGCGAGACAGCGGACGACCGATTCCACCGGGCAGTCGCTGCAGAATAATCAGAAACAGCAAGGCAAAGATAAGCGCGTTTACCTGAGCGCCGCGGTCGGTAATGAATGGGAGCAGATCCTGCAAGGTGTTGTTCAGGCCGATATATAGTGCGGATCCGAGCAGGGCGCTGCTTAGTTGAGCCATGCCGCCAACAACCATCATGAAAACGTAATCGATACTGGCATGCAGGGCAAAGGGCGTGTGACTGACGAAGCGGTTTGTATGCGCATACAACCAGCCGGCCATCGTGGCGTAGGCTGACGCCAGGACGAACAACATCAGGCGCACGCGAAACGCGTCGCTGCCGAAACTGGCCATTAAAACGCCGCCGCCGCGCAAGGCCCGGATGGTGCGTCCCACACGGGATCTGAGTATGTTGTAGGCAAACCAAGTGCCCACCATGACGATCAGCCAGATCAGGATAAAACTGGTGCTTGACTCGTCAAGCGTCCAGGGGCCCAGTTGTATGGGGGGAATCCCATCGATGCCCGTATGGCTGCCCAATGCGGGTGTATTGGCAAAAACAAGCGGTACTGCCAACCCCCAGGCAATGGTGCTCAGGGCCAAATAGTGGCCGCCAAGCCGCATGGTAATGCTACCGATCAGCCAGGCGCTGCCGCAGGTAATCAACAGGCCCAGCAGC
The DNA here is from genome assembly GCA_002384935.1 of Pusillimonas sp. UBA3987. GTDB lineage: Bacteria > Pseudomonadota > Gammaproteobacteria > Burkholderiales > Burkholderiaceae_B > Neopusillimonas. The sequence continues at coordinate 243,811 of DGCD01000017.1, read as the reverse complement.
AGACCGGACCAGGGCGAGAACGCTTGCGTTGTCGTGAGCCATGCGGTCGTATAGGCAGCGATACCGACAAAAGCGGCCTGGCCGAAGGAAAGCGCACCGCCGATGCCCGATACCAGGATGAGCCCGACAACGACCAGTGCGGCAATGCCGATGTCGTTGAGCAACGCAATATGAAAACTACCCAATGTTTGGGGAACGATGGCGATCAGCAGCAAGAGCAGCAGCGGTATTGTGAATATCCAGACACGTTGCTTCATTCTTCACTCTCTTCTTCTTGGTGGGCGGTAAGACTGGAACGGATGACGAGGATCGGAATCAACAGGCCGAACACAATGGCGTCTTTCAGGCCGCTGTTCCAGAATGCCGCAAAGCTTTCGGATACGCCGATCAGCAATGCACCCAGTGCAGTCAGGGGATAACTGACCATGCCGCCAATAATTGCGGCAACAAAGGCCTTGAGTGTCAGAATCAGTCCGCTGTCATAGTAAATCGTCGCAACTGGCGAAACGAGAACGCCGACAATGCCCGCCAACAGTGCTGCAATAGCGTGGGCGACAGTGGCAGTGACGGCGGGCCGGATGCCGACCAGGCGTGCGCCGATGGGGTTTGAGGCTGTGGCATGCAGCACTTTGCCCATTCTGGTGCGTTGCAGGACGATATAAAACAGCAGTGCCAGAGCAAGGGCAACGCCGATTGTCAAGAGCGTCTGGTAGTTCAGGATCAGATTGGGTGATATTGCGATTGAGCCATTTATGGCTGCTTTGGTGCGGATTCCTTCCGGACCGAACCACAGCAGACCCAGTCCGGCCAGCACCAGATCAAGAACCAGGGAGACAATCAGTAGAGAAAGGACCGAGCTTTGGGCAATGGGCCGCAACGCAACACGCTCAATGAGCGGGCCTAAAGGTACCGCCAGTAAAATGGCCGCAAGAACACGCAGGGCTTCACTGTCCTGACCGGTGGCCCAAAAAGCCAGGGCGCAAGGGACCAGGGGGGCCACCAGCCATACAAGCAGTGTGCGAGGCAGGCGGTGCCATGCTTTCTGTCGCCAGAGCTCCACAAGCTCCATGAGCAGGGCCAGGGCAACGAACAGACCAATCAGGTTGATCATCGCGGGCAGGCGCCCCAGTTCCATTGCACCTAAACTTAATGCCGAAAATACGGCAACGCTCCCAAACGGAACAAAAATCACCCGCGTTACCGAGAAAATTAATACGAGGCCAAGGCCGATAATGAGATAGATAGCTGACCAGGCCAAACCATCGGCCAGCAGTATCATTGCAATAGTTGAATCCATCCGGGCGTCGTCTGTTGATTATGTGTTTTTGTTTGCAGCGTCACGCATTGGATGCGTGACGCCTCGTTTCCTGGTTAAGGTTGTTGCAGCGACCATTCACCGTTTTCCAGCTTGACGATGACCACTGAGTCTTTGGTGACACCGTATGCAGTATCCGGGGCATAGCTGAAAACGCCTTCGGTACCTGCCAGCTCACTGGTCTGCTTGATCGCGTCGCGCAGTGCTGTGCGATATTCCGGTGTGCCGGGCTCAATGCCTGCAGGCACCTTCTTGGCGGCTTCTACAAGTACCAGCCAGGCGTCAAAAGCATAAGCCGAGAAGACATCGTAGGGCTCTTCCCCATGTGCGGTTTTATAAGCCTTGGCGTAGTCTTCGATGATCGCCTTGCTTGGGTTGTCGGCCGGAAGTTGTTTTCCAACCAGGGCAGGGCCTGTTGGTACAAGCAAGCCTTCACCGGCCTCGCCGACCAATTGAACAAACTCAGGGCTTAGAATGGCGTGGGTACCATAAATGGCGCCTTTATAGCCGCGCTCATGCAAACCGATATAAGGTAGCGCGCCAGGTGTGCCCGCTCCACCACCCAGGACTGCATCGGGATTGGCGGCGATTACTTTGAGCACTTGGGCTGTTACCGAGTTGTCCGCGCGCGCATAGCGTTCGTTGGCAACGACCTCGATACCGGCTTCTTTTGCATATTTTTGCAGGGCGGCGTAGGCAACGTCACCCCAGGCATCTGAAAAGCCGATATATCCGACGGTTTTGACACCATTGCGTTTCATCTCGTCTACCACGGCCGAGACCATGATGGGGCCGGACTGTGTTGTCGTCACAGCCCAACTGGCCGCGTCGTCCTTGAGCTCTATGGGAGTAAACGAAATCAGGGGCGTTTGCTCTTCACGAGACACGGTTGCAAGTGCCATGGCGCCGGGAACACTGCTGGTGCCGATCAGAACGTCGACTTTATCCTGGCTGATCAGTTTACGGGCATTGCGGGTGGTCATCGACGGATTCGATGCATCATCCAGTTGAATGATCTTGAGCTGGTGTCCATTGACCGAGTCCTGATAAGCCATGCCGGCTTTGAGGCCCTCGACAGTACTTTGCCCTTGGGCTGCAACAGGACCCGACAGAGGCAATATGACCCCTACGTTAATGTCGGCAGCATGGGCCGCGGCACTTACGCCTAAAAGACTGGTGAGCAACGCGCGGCTTGCAAAATGCAGGACGCCTTTTCTATTGATATGCTGAAACATGGACAATCTCCTTGTGTTTGAAAGGTACTGCTCGTTTGTATCTGTTCAAAGTACCTGCTTTGTTTTATTTTGTACGCGTCAATAAATCACGCAACCATTCCTGGCATTGATTTGCGGCTTCCACAGGCCATTCGACAGCGATGGTTCGATCGATCTGACGGATTTCGATACGAATAACGGATGCAGACTGGGCGGGCAACCTGTTCACTGATGTTCGATTGCCACCGAGCAAACGTGAAAACCAACCCTGGGGCTTGGGTTCGTCCGCCGTGTCGTGCTCGGCAGGTTCATATTCCCTTGCCGGTGTTTCTTTCGAGTGGCTTGGGGGCTGCTCGTTTGACGGGCCGGTTTTCGGTTCGGCGGGCGGGGCACTTTCCCTGGGCGTGTCGGAGCCGGCCCCGGCAGCATCGGGCTGCCCCGGCTTTTGTCCTTCGAGTTGTGCTGCCAGGTTCTTGCCAAAGCTGTCCCACATGCGGTCGGCTTTGGTCTTCATGACCGACAGGCCGAACGTACCCAGACGCCCCAACAGGTCTACATTGACTTTGATGCGTAATTCAGTCCCGCCTTCTGGTGTGTCTGTTAGAAAGATCTCGCTGGTCTGTTTGAGAGAACTGGCGACCGATGTGTCCTCCCCGGTGCCTTCGGCACGCAGGTATTCGGGCTCGCGCTGTTCGACAATATGCGTATGCAGTTTGAACCTCGCGCTGATAAAGGAAATTTTGACCTTCATGAGCGCCGTATATTCGGTTGGGCTGATGACGTCGATGGATTGCATTCCCGGGACCGCGCCCGTCATGACGTGAGGGTCCATCAACATTGCCCACACCTTATCGCGGGGGGCGGAAACGACGAGTTTCTTTTCAATTTCCATGATTCATTTCCTGTGCTGCATGCAGTACTGACTCGACAATTTGTGTGTAGCCGGTGCAGCGACACAAATTCCCCGAGAGTCCGCGCTGTACTTCTTCAATATCCGGATTGGGCGTGTTTTTGAGCAGGTCGCACGATGCCATAATCATCCCCGGTGTGCAGTAGCCACATTGCAATCCACCGCATTTGATGAAGCTCTCCTGCAATGGATGTGTTTTCTCTTGTCCGGCGAGCCCCTCGATTGTCGTGATATGACGGCCGTTGACCTGCACGGCCAGCAGGAGGCAGGATTTAACGACTTCGCCATCAAGCAATATGGAGCACGCGCCACAAACGCCGGTCTCGCAACCGCGTTTGGTGCCGGTCAGGTTCAGATCATCGCGCAAGAAGTCGGAAAGCAGCCGGCCCGTGGGTATTTCGACGCTTTGTTTTTCGTTGTTTACTGTGCATTCAATGCGATGCGAGTTCATGCGGACACTCCTTCATCAATGGAAAGTTCAAATAACTCGCAGATTGTGCGGCGGGCAACGGCACGTACGATGTCGCGCCGGTATTGCGCACTGCCGCGCGAGTCGGAGATGGGTTCAATGTCTTGCGCCAGCATATCGGCGGCCTCCGCGGCCACTGCGGGTGTGACGGTACGCCCTTGAAGAAAAGCTTCGGCGCGCGCCAGGCGCGTGGGAACAGGCACGCAGGCGCCTACGGCGATACGGGCCTCATGGCAAGTCGATCCGTCGCGATCAGCCACCAGCGTGACGCTGACCAATGGCCGGTGTTCGGCAGCAGTTTTCAGGAAGCGGCTATAAAGGCCAACGGCATTCTCAGGCAAAGGCGGAACGCGGATTTCAATCAGGATTTCTTCGCGCTCCAGCGCGGTCTCGAAGAAATCCACCATGAATTCGTCTAGGCGCATTGTTCGCTCGCCTTGGGTACTACCCAACAATACGGTTGCGTTCAATGCCAGTAAGCAACCGGGTGGGTCGGTAGAAGGGTCGCCATAGCAAAGATTGCCCCCGATGGTTCCCTGGTTGCGTACCTGCGGATTGGCAACGCGTTCGGCCATGCTGGCCAGAACAGGATAATGCTGGCGAACCAGCGGTGAGCGCGCGATATCTGAATGACGTGAAAAGGCGCCGATACGCAGGCCTGTTTGCGGGTCGAATTCGATACCGTGCAAACGATCGATTTTGGCCACTGATATGAGGTGGGTTGGCAGCAGCATCCGTTGACGCATGGTGAGTGTCAATGCCGTGCCACCCGCAATCAGCAGTGCCTCTTCATCTTCGTGCTCTGTCAGCAGGCGGCTGGCCTCTTCCGTTGTGCTGGGTTCCAGATAGTCAAAATTACGCATGTGCTACGGCTCCTTGCTGTTCTTTCTTGGCGCGCAGGGCGGCCAGTACTTTTTCAGGCGTGATTGGCAGGTCGCGGATACGTACGCCTACTGCGTCGTACACTGCGTTTGCAATGGCCGGCGCGGCCATCAGAATCGGTGTTTCGCTGGACGCTTTGGCACCATAAGGCCCAACGGGATCCATCGACTCCACAAAGCCGCCGCGCAGCATGGGTACGGATTCGGCCGTGGCCATGGTGTAGTCGGCAAAATTGCCATTGAGGATGCGGCCATCTTCAACTTGCAGATTTTCGTATAGGGTCCAGCCGATGGCTTGAACGCAACCGCCATTGGCCTGTCCGTGCACGGCGTTCAGGTTTAGCGCCCGGCCCAGATCGTCGGAAAGATAGCTGTCCAGTACCTTGACCTGGCCTGTTTCCGTGTCCACTTCCACCTCAATGGCTTGAGCGGAAAAAGAGTGGGTCGGTGCGCAATTGCCGTACAGGTCTGCGTCGGGCTCTTCGGTGGGCGGATCCCAGGTTTCACTGACCTGAAGGGCTTCGCCGCCATGACGCCAGATATGCTCCCTGGCCAATTGGGCAAGCGTGAAGCGCTGTTTGGTATTGCGCACTTCTATGTCGCCGCCGTCAACCAGCGCCATATCTTTAGGCGATACGTTGGCCAGTTGCGCGCTCAGGGCGAAAAGTTTTGCGTGCGCCGCACGGCTGGCCTGAATGGCGGCATTGCCGGCGGACATCGTGACGCGTGATGCAAAGGAACCCAGGGCATAAGGGGCGCTGTCGGTATCCGGCGCAAGTAAACGCACCTGTGAAAGCGGGATCTTGAATTCGTTGGCAACAATCTGGGTGATCATGGTTGTTGCACCCTGGCCCATATCGCATTCGCCGTTGTGCACGATCAGCCCACCGTCTTCGTTGAGCCTTAAAGTGACGGTGGAGCCGTCCCAGTTGCCCATTGTCCGGTTGCCGCAAACGTGCATGGCCGCGGCCATGCCTACGCCCCTGCGCCGCACGCCGGTGCCGCGGGGTGCCGCCCGCTTGCTGGTCCAGTCAATAGCTGCGGTTGCATTGGCCAGACATTGTTTAAAGCCGGTGCTTTGGATCTTCCATCCGTGCACCGAGGTTTCGCCGGCGCCAATGGCGTTGCGGTCGTGGATGGCGGTCGGGTCCAGGTTCAACTCGCGTGCCATGGTGTCGATATGGCTGTTGAGTGCAAACAGCATTTGTGATCCGCCGAAGCCCCGAAAAGCGCCGTGAGGCGGGGTGTTGGTATGCACCAGTGAGGCATGGCAGCGCACGTTCATCGTGCGGAACATATTGTCGCTGCGCATGGCACTAACGTGCATGACTTCGCCCGACAGGCCGGAATAGGCGCCACAATCGGCAACGATATGAACGTCTTTCGCCACAATAATACCTTCGCGAGTCATACCCAGTTTGAGCGTGATGCGTTCGGGCAGGCTCGAGCAACAGGATAGGAAATCCTCAAGTCGGTTATTCAGCAGCCGCACCGGTCGTCGCGTGTGCAAGGCAAGCAGGCCGGCGACCAGTTGGTTGTCGTCCTCGACGATTTTTCCGCCGAATCCGCCGCCGGTGGTCTGCTGGATCACGCGCACAGACGAAATGGGCATTTCCAGTGCTTTGGCAATCCGAGAGCGAGCCAGAAACACCGTTTGCGTCGAGGTCCAGACATGCAGGCGGTCATCGGCCTCAACCGAAGCAACCGACACCATGGGTTCCAGATAGCCGGGATACTGAGGCGGTGTGCTGTACGTTGCCTCGTAAACCAGATCGGCCGAAGCAAATGCGGTCTCAACGTCGCCGCGGTCGAACTTGATTTCGTGGGCCACATTGTTGTTGCGGTCGGGATGTACGGTGGGCGCATCAGGTGCCAGCGCTGCGTCGGCCGTGAGCAACGGAGGCAACTCTTCATATTCGACCCGGATCAAATCCAGTGCGTTGCGGGCTATGTCCTCGGTAATCGCAGCCACTGCCGCAACCTCTTCGCCGGCAAAGCGCACAATGTCTTTGGCAAGAATATATCGTTCTTTCGCGTGCCCCCCGCCCCAGGGCGTGTCGGGTGCCTCCCGGCCGGTCAACACTGCCTTCACGCCGGGAAGAGACAGCGCTGCGGAAGTGTCGATGCTGACGATTCGTGCATGTGCGTAGGGGCTGCGTAATATTGCGCCGTGAAGCATGCCGGGCAACTTGATGTCCCCGGCGTATTGGGCTCGTCCCAGCACCTTGGCACGATGGTTCACCTGCGCCAATTCTGTTCCTAGCGTGAAATGACTCGAGGTGGCGTCTGGCGCCACCTTTTCTTTCGCCGAATTACTCATTATGCATTCTCACTTCCAATACCCATATCTTGACGGGTATTTTGGACTTATCAAATTGATTAATCAATTATTGATTTTACTTATTGACTTATCAATTTATGAGGCTTAAATAGACTTATCAATTTATCGAGAATGCATTCTGCTGTTGTATGATGGCTCACGTCCCGATCATCTAATTTTGCGGGTTTTGTTAAGAACCTCTTATCTGACTATTTGCTGTGACACGAGATATTTCCACCCGCTGCCCTTGGGAGCATATCGAGCCTGATGGCTCCAATCTGACTGTTGAAGATTTTTTGTCCGTTCCCGTCGTGCGGATCGCGGCACATCTGAAACGTTTCCCCAGTACTTATGCCAACAAGGCTGGTCTGACGCTACCGCAGTGGCGGCTACTTTCAACGGTTGCGCATCATCGGTCTATCCCCTTGAAGCAGTTGGCCGAAGTGTCGGCCAGCGACAAGGCGCTTGTCAGTCGGATCGTGAAAGAACTGGTCAAAATGGATCTGGTATTTACCGCGTCCATGAAAAGCGGTGATCGTTCTTTGGTTTGTAACATCACGTCGAAGGGGGCGCGATTGGTCGACAAGATTTTGCCGATGGCGCGGGAACGTCATGCCCGCCTTCTTTTGTCGCTTGAAACAGAAGATCGGGTGAAGTTATATGATATTTTGCAGAAATTGCAGGCGGTTTGCGCAGATATAGACTAGCCAGCCGGAACTGAACGGTTGTTTTTTACATATTGGTGACCCCCGAACGGGTATATCAGGGCTGTAATCGTTTAGGTTTTTCGAGCAATATCTGCACCGCCCCGGCACCCCCGTTTTGCTCATTGCACTCGATATACGCCAAGACAGCGTTGAACTGCATGAGCCAGCGTCTGACAGTGTCTTTCAGCACCGGGGTGGCGTCTCTTGATCCATATCCTTTGCCATGAACCACGCGAACGCATTTCAGTTGATGTGTAATGCACGACTGTAGAAACTGTTCAAGCCGGTTACGGGCTTGATCCAGCGTGGCCCCGTGTAAGTCCAGGCTGGCTGTAATGGGCCATTTTTGTCGTTTCAGGTTTTTGATGACATCCGGACCCATACCGGGTTTCAGATAGGAGCCTGCGTCCAGGTGCGGTCTCGCGGGCAAATAATGATCAGAGAGGCGTTGGGACATTCTCTCAAGCGGTGCGCCGCTGGCCGATTGCCGCTTTCGTTTCAGTATTTCTGAGTCTTCTTTGGCATGAGGCAGCAATAGCGTTGTATTCAGCGGCTTCAACGGTTTGACCATGCGTACGGCACGACGGAACAGCGCTTGATCTTCAGGCGTAAGTGCCTCCCCGGGCAACTCAGACGGCGTCACCTGTTGGTTTGCCGATCGCTGAGATTGCCCGATGGGGAGGGGGGGTTGGACGTGATTGGGCTGCTCGCCGGCCTGAATTTCCTTATGCAGTTTTTTCAGGTCGGCCAGGCCCGCTTTATTGTCCTTCATTCTCCAGCCAGCGCTGGGCATCAAGCGCTGCCATACAACCGGTTCCGGCGCTCGTAATGGCCTGGCGATACACGTGATCCTGAACGTCGCCGGCCGCAAAAACACCCGGCACCGATGTCATGGTGGCCAGCCCGTTCAAACCGCTTTTGGTAATGATGTAACCGTTTTCCATGTTTAATTGGCCGGCGAAAATATCGGTATTGGGCTTGTGGCCGATGGCAATGAACACGCCTGTAACATCGAGGTTTTCGGTTTCATCCGATTGGTTGTTCCGCAGGCGCACACCTGTTACACCTGTTTTGTCGCCCAATACTTCCTCAAGCTCGTGAAAGAGTTTCAGGCGCATGTTGCCGTTATTTACCTTTTCCATCATTTTATCGACCATAATGGGCTCGGCGCGGAATTTGTCGCGTCGATGAACCAGGGTTACGGTTTTACAGATGTTTGACAAGTAAAGCGCTTCCTCAACGGCCGTGTTGCCGCCGCCAACCACAATAACGTCTTGTTTCTTGTAGAAAAAGCCGTCGCAGGTTGCGCAGGCAGAAACCCCTTTGCCCATAAAGGCTTCTTCAGAGGGCAGACCCAGATATTGGGCCGACGCACCGGTGGAAATGATGAGAGAGTCGCATGTGAAAATATCACCTGAATCGCCAGTGAGCGTAAATGGGCGCTTTGAAAGGTCGACGCTGGCGATATGGTCGAATACCATCTCGGTTTCAAAGCGTTCGGCATGTTCTTGAAAGCGCTGCATCAGGTCGGGGCCTTGCACGCCGGTGGCGTCTGCAGGCCAATTGTCGACATCTGTTGTGGTCATGAGTTGGCCACCCTGTTCAAGCCCGGTAATAAGCAAGGGGCTCAGGTTGGCGCGGGCGGCATAGACGGCCGCGGTATACCCGGCAGGGCCCGATCCAAGAATGATGACTTTGGCGTGTTTTGCAGTGGTCATGACAGAATATCCGAAATTAGTGTCAGCCAATTATAATGAGTCCATGTCTAGATTACCGGCAGCACCTACCCGTTCCTCGCGCAATGTGCGCAATGGCCCTTCACCCCTGCAAACCCGGGTATCCGGTTTGCTGCGTGAAGCGCGTTGGATTTTCTTTGCCGCACTGGCGTCCTGGCTGGCATTGGTGCTGGCGACCTGGACGCCGTCTGACCCCGGCTGGTCGCACTCTGTGCACTCTAGCGTAACATTGAACCGGGGCGGTACGCTGGGTGCTTATATTGCCGATTTACTGTTGTTCCTGTTCGGTTATTCGGCCTGGCTTTGGGTGATCTTGCTTGCGCAACGCGTTGCGGTGGGTTTCTATCGGTTAACAGGCCATCTGTTACCTGATTCGGCGCGGCCCGATCCCTTGCCGCGCTTGCGTTGGGAAGTCGGTGTCGGCTTTTTTCTCTTTTTCATTGGCGTCATGGGCACCGAGGCGTTGCAGCGGCCCACTATTGCAGCCAATTTACCAGCTGGCGCCGGCGGTGAGTTGGGTAAATTGCTGGGCCAGGCGCTGTCGTATCTCCTGGGAATGACAGGTTCTTCGCTGTTGTTGCTGGTATTTATCGCGGTCGGCGCCAGCTTGTTTTTCCGGTTCTCCTGGCTGAATGTGGTCGAGCGCGTCGGGACCGCGGCTGAGCGCCTGGCTGTGCGTCTTTGGCAATTCAAAGTCGCCCGTGAAGATCGTAAGGTTGGGCAGACAAAGAAGGCTGAACGCGAAGAGAAAGTCGTGGCAACCCAGGAGCAAATGGTGCACGACCAGCCTGTACGCATTGAACCTGCCATCGTGGCGATTCCAAGGTCTGCGCGTGCAGAAAAGGAAAAGCAGAAAACCTTGTTCGCGCCACCTACCGATAGCTCGGGCGATATGCCGGAAATTGGTTTGCTTGATGCGGTGACCGACGCGCCTGAAACCGTCTCGCCGGAAACCATTGAGTTCACATCGCGCCTTATCGAGAAAAAACTATCTGATTTCGGCGTTCGGGTCACGGTGGTGGCGGCGCAGGCCGGCCCGGTTATTACCCGTTATGAAATTGAGCCCGACACGGGTGTGAAAGGCAGTCAAATTGTGAACCTCGCCAAGGATCTGGCCCGGGCGCTGAGCCTGGTCAGCATTCGTGTGGTGGAGACCATTCCCGGCAAGAACCTGATGGGTCTGGAACTGCCCAACCCGCGCCGGCAAATGGTGAAGCTGTCGGAAATTATCGGCTCTCAAACTTATCATTCGGGTGCCTCCACCCTGACCATTGCCCTGGGCAAGGATATTGCCGGTAATCCGGTCGTGGCCGACCTGGCAAAAATGCCCCATCTTCTGGTGGCGGGTACGACAGGTTCGGGCAAGTCGGTGGGCATCAACGCCATGATTCTGTCGCTTTTGTATAAAGCCGACGCGTCACAAACACGGCTCATTCTGATCGACCCCAAAATGCTCGAGATGAGTATTTACGAGGGTATTCCGCATTTGCTTGCGCCGGTGGTAACCGATATGCGCCACGCCGCCAACGCCTTGAACTGGTGTGTGGGTGAAATGGAAAAACGCTATCGCCTGCTGAGCAAGATGGGTGTGCGCAATCTGGCCGGATACAACAACAAAATTCGTGAGGCCACCAAACGTGGTGAAACGATTCCGAATCCGTTTTCTCTCACACCCGACGAGCCCGAACCGTTATCGACGTTGCCGACGATCGTGGTGGTGATCGATGAATTGGCCGACCTGATGATGGTTGTGGGCAAGAAAATCGAGGAATTGATTGCGCGCCTGGCCCAGAAAGCACGTGCAGCAGGTATTCATCTTGTGCTGGCGACACAGCGCCCTAGTGTCGACGTGATCACCGGCTTGATTAAGGCGAATATCCCCACGCGAATTGCCTTCCAGGTTTCGTCCAAGATTGATTCCCGCACTATTCTGGATCAAATGGGGGCGGAAACCTTGCTGGGGCAGGGCGATATGCTTTACATGCCTCCAGGTACGGCTTTGCCGGTGCGGGTGCACGGTGCGTTCGTCAGTGACGACGAGGTGCATCGGGTCGTGGAGCGATTGAAAGAGCAGGGTGAGCCGAATTACGTTGACGGCTTGCTGGAAGGGGCGGTAGAGGGCGAAACGGGTGACGGCGTCAGCAGTGTGACCGGATTCGTAGATGCAGAAACCGACCCTTTGTATGATCAGGCGGTGGAGGTCATACTCAAAAATAAGCGGGCGTCCATTTCTTCGGTTCAGCGTCATTTGCGCATTGGTTATAACCGCGCAGCCCGATTGCTTGAGCAAATGGAGCAGGCCGGGCTGGTGTCGGCCATGCAGGCCAATGGCAATCGTGAAATTTTGGTTCCAGGAGATTCAGCTAATGCAGATTAAATCGTTATTGGTTGCGGCCGTTATTGGCATTTTGCCCATGCTGGTTCAGGCCCAAACCAGTGCGCGGGCGCAGTTAAGCCAGTTCAACGAGCAGGTGCAAACGGCGTCAGGCAAATTTTCGCAGCAAACTGAAACGCAAACAGGTGAAACCAAAACAGCCCAAACGGGTGACTTTGCGTTTAAACGACCTGGCCGTTTTAAATGGGAAATTGTCGAGCCTTATGAGCAATTGATTGTTTCCAATGGTGAGCAGGTCATGCAATACGACCCCGACCTGGCACAGGTCACCGAGCGCTCGGTCGACGAGTCCGTAGGTGCGTCACCGGCGGCAATCCTGTTTGGCTCGGGAGAGCTCGAAGAGGCGTTCGCGATTCATGAGTTGCCGGCCAACAACGGAGTGGCCTGGCTAAGGGCGACCCCGAACAGTGCCGATGCCGGTTTTCAACACGTTGACCTGGGCTTCAGGAATGGCTTACCGGTTCAGTTGAAGTTGCTTGATGGTTTTGGACAAACCACCGTGATTTCTTTTGAAGCGGTACAGACAAATCCTGATATTCCCGATAGTGTTTTTCGTTTTGTTGTGCCCGATGGCGTCGATCATGTCGTGTTGCAGCATTAATGGATCTGTTTTCTCCTTCCCTTCATAAATTGCCTGCCGGTGCGCCTTTGGCCGAGCGTCTTCGACCCCGCGCGCTGGATCAGGTTGCCGGGCAAATGCATTTGCTGGGCAAAGGCAAGCCCTTGCGGGTGGCCTTTGAGTCCGGGCGGCCGCATTCCATGATTTTCTGGGGGCCACCGGGCGTGGGCAAAACCACGCTGGCCCGTTTGATGGCCGACGGTTTTGATGCCCAGTTTCTGGCAATTTCCGCTGTTCTGGGCGGCGTCAAGGATATACGTGATGCCGTAACGGCAGCCCAGGTGGCACAAGGGCAGGGGCGACGCACCATTCTTTTTGTCGATGAGGTACATCGTTTCAATAAAGCGCAGCAGGATGCATTTTTGCCCTACGTTGAAAGTGGGCTGTTTACCTTTATCGGCGCGACCACTGAAAACCCTTCGTTTGAGGTGAATTCGGCGTTGTTGTCGCGCGCCAGGGTCTATGTGCTGGAGCCGCTGTCGGCAGACGATCTGGCGCTGCTGGCCTCACAGGCACTGGCTTTGTTGAATAAGGACGCTGCCGGCGAAGCCAGTGCACACAGTCTTACGCTGAGCGACGATGCCTGCAAACAACTGGCGGCCTGGGCCGATGGTGATGCGCGGCGCCTGATCAATGCAGTGGAAGTCGTGGCGGAAGCCGCGCGTGCTGCGGGCCGCTCGCTAATTGACCCGGCGTGGCTGGAAGTTGCCTTGTCCCAGAATTTGCGTCGTTTCGACAAAGGCGGTGATGCGTTTTACGACCAAATCAGTGCACTGCATAAGTCTGTTCGGGGCTCGAACCCGGATGCCGCTTTGTATTGGCTTTGTCGTATGCTCGATGGCGGCGCGGATCCAAAGTACCTGGCCCGGCGGATTATCCGCATGGCTTGGGAGGATATTGGCTTGGCCGATCCCCGAGCGATGCAGATCGCCAATGAGGCGGCCGTGACCTACGACAGGCTGGGCTCTCCGGAAGGTGAATTGGCGCTGGCGCAAGCGGTTATGTACCTGGCGATTGCAGCCAAGAGTAATGCGGGCTATGTTGCGTACAATCGGGCTAATGCATTTGTGAAACAAGACAAAAGCCGAGAGGTACCCGTTCATTTGCGCAATGCGCCCACGCGGCTCATGAAAGAGCTGGGTTATGGGCATGCGTATCGTTATGCTCACGATGAGCCGCATGGATACGCTGCCGGTGAAACCTATTTACCCGATGGCATGCCCGAGCAAAACTGGTATCAGCCGGTTGCGCGTGGAATGGAATTAAAAATTGCTGAAAAAATGGCGTTCTTGCGCAGCCTGGACGACGAGGTTAAATCATGACTTATCAACATATAAAAGCGCCCGGTTTGGGGGAAAAGATCACCTTTGGCGCCAATGGCACACTACTGGTGCCTGACCAAGTGGTTATTCCGTTCATTGAGGGAGATGGGACCGGGGCGGATATCATGCCGGTCATGCGCAGTGTGACTGATGCCGCCATTGAAAAGGCATATGGCGGTCGCAGGGCGATCCACTGGATGGAAGTTTACGCGGGTGCAAAGGCCACGCAACATTACGGTGAAGAATCCGGCTTGCCGGATGAAACGGTGCAGGCAATCAAGGATTTTGGCGTTGCGATCAAGGGCCCGCTAACCACACCGGTCAGTAGTGGCATGCGTTCGTTCAATGTAGCGCTACGCCAACAGCTTGATTTGTATGTTTCATTGCGGCCACTGCGGTATATAAAAGGGGTGCCGTCGCCGGTTTGTAACCCGGAAAGAACGAATATGGTGCTTTTTCGCGAAAATGCCGAGGACGTCTATGCCGGTATTGAGTTCCCCGCCGAGTCGGAACAGGCACGCGCACTGATTCAGTTTCTGCAAAACGAATTGCACAGCAGCCAGATCCGGTTCCCGGACACAACGGCCATTGGCATTAAGCCGATATCGCGCGAGGGCACGCAACGGCTTGTGCGCAAGGCAATTCAGTATGCCATTGACCACGATCGCAATTCGGTTACGCTGGTGCACAAAGGCAACATCATGAAATTTACCGAAGGGGCTTTTCGCGATTGGGGTTATGAGCTGGCGCTGGCTGAGTTCGACGCGCAACAGGTCGACGGCGGCCCGCGGTGCCGAATCCGAAATCCCCGGACCGGTCGAGACATTATCGTGAAAGATGCATTGGCCGATGCCTTTCTGGCTCAATCACTGTTGCGACCGCTTGAATTCGACGTGATTGCCACGCCTAATTTGAACGGCGACTATTTTTCTTCTGCACTGGCTGCTCAGATTGGGGGAACGGGCATTGCGCCGGGTGCAAACCTGTCGGATACCGTTGCACTTTTTGAAGTAACGCATGGCTCTTCGCCGCAATATGCAGGTAAAGACTATGTCAATCCAAGTTCGGCCATTCTTTCGGCAGAAATGATGTTGCGGCATATGGGGTGGCACGAAGCGGCTGATTTGATTCTGGGCGGATTGGAGTCGGCCATTCAGCGCAAGGTCGTGACATACGATTTCGCCCGTTTGATGCCAGGCGCCACGCAAGTGTCATGTTCAGGGTTTGGCCGTGAAATTGTCGACGGAATGTCGTTGCAGTGATGCGATCGTTATAATACGATCATTGTCTTGTATCTTATATAAGATTAAAAAACCCAACACCGCGGGGCAAGCGGCCCGGATATGTGTCCGGGCAGGTCTTTTCCGCGACTGACCCAGGTTTACGAGGAAACTATGACTTCTAAGATTATCTATACCCTTACCGATGAAGCGCCTGCTTTGGCAACCCATTCCCTGCTTCCCATGGTGGAAGCGTTTGCGCGTACCGCCGGGATTGCCATGGAAACACGCGATATCTCGTTGGGAGGCCGGATTCTGGCCGTTTTCTCCGATAAACTGGCCGCAGATCAAAAAACGCCTGATGCGCTGGCTGAGTTGGGTGAGCTGGCGAAAAAGCCGGAAGCCAATATCATCAAGCTGCCCAACATCAGCGCTTCCATTCCCCAGTTGAAAGCCGCCGTTAAAGAACTGCAGGCCCAAGGTTATGCCTTGCCCGATTATCCCGACGAGCCCAAGAGCGACGAAGAAAAAGATATCAAGGCGCGTTACGACAAAGTGAAAGGCAGCGCGGTGAATCCGGTGTTGCGTGAAGGTAATTCCGATCGCCGGGCACCCTTGTCGGTAAAGAATTATGCGCGCAAGCACCCTCATCGCATGGGGGCGTGGAAGTCTGACTCCAAGTCGCATGTGGCCAGTATGGAAGACGGTGACTTTTACGGCAGCGAGAAATCCGTGACGGTCGAACAGGCCGGCGATGTAAAAATCGAGCTGACCGCCAAAGACGGCAGTAAAACGGTTTTAAAAGAAAAAACGACGCTCAAGGCCGGTGAAGTTATTGACGCCGCCGTGTTGTCGGTCGGCAAGTTGCGCAGCTTTCTGGAAGCGCAAATTGAAGATGCCAAGAAGCAGGGCGTTTTGTTTTCAGTGCATTTGAAGGCCACCATGATGAAGGTGTCCGACCCTGTGATTTTTGGTCACGTTGTGTCTGTTTTTTATAAAGAGGTATTGGCCAAACACGCTGATACGTTTGAAAAGATCGGCTTCGATCCCAATAACGGGATTGGCGACCTCTATGCCAAAATTGCTGCGCTGCCAGAAGACCAGCAAAATGCAATCAAGGGCGACATCGAAGCTTTGTATAGCGAGCGTCCTTCCCTGGCGATGGTGAATTCCGACAAGGGTATTACCAATTTGCATGTGCCCAGCGACGTTATTATCGATGCCTCCATGCCCGTTGTCGTGCGTGATTCCGGCACCATGTGGAATGCCAAGGGTGACCAGCAGGAAGCCAAGGCCGTTATTCCCGACCGTTGCTATTCCGGCGTTTATCAGGCTGTGATTGACGATTGCAAGGCAAACGGCGCACTTGACCCTGCAACGATGGGCAGCGTGCCCAATGTGGGCTTGATGGCGCAGGCCGCAGAAGAGTATGGCTCTCACGACAAAACCTTTGTGATTCCAGCCGATGGCGTGGTGCGGGTAACCGACGCAGCCGGCACGGTACTGCTGGAGCATGAGGTGGAAAAAGGTGATTTATGGCGTATGTGCCAAACCAAAGACGCTGCGATCCAGGATTGGGTCAAGCTGGCGGTAACGCGCGCTCGTTTAAGTGATACGCCGGCCGTGTTCTGGCTGGACGCACAGCGTGGCCACGATGCCCAGCTGATTCAGAAGGTGGAGCATTATCTGAAGGACCACGATACGCAAGGTCTGGACATCCGCATTATGAAGCCGGTTGACGCGACCCTCTTTTCGCTTGAGCGAATTCGCCAGGGGAAGGATACGATTTCGGTTACCGGCAACGTTTTGCGTGACTACCTGACCGATTTGTTCCCCATTCTGGAAGTAGGTACCAGCGCCAAGATGCTTTCAATTGTTCCACTGATGGCAGGCGGTGGCCTGTTTGAAACAGGCGCAGGTGGCTCGGCGCCAAAGCATGTTCAGCAGTTTGTGGAAGAAGGCTTTCTGCGGTGGGATTCGCTGGGCGAGTTCCTGGCTTTGGCCGCATCACTGGAACACCTGGGTAATGCATATAATAATCCGCGTGCGAAATTGCTGGCTGAAACGCTTGATCAGGCTACCGGCAAATTGCTTGATGAAAACAAGTCTCCCGAGCGTAAAGTAGGTGGCCTTGATAACCGTGGCAGCCACTTTTATTTGATTATGTATTGGGCCCAGGCACTGGCGTCCCAAACCACCGACACCGAGTTGCAGGGTAAATTCACCCAGTTTGCCAAGTCGCTTACGGAAAACGAGGCAAAGATACTGGAAGAGTTGAAAGCCACGCAAGGCAAGCCCATGGATATTGGTGGCTATTATCGCCCGGATAGTGCTAAAGCCGACGCAGCAATGCAGCCCAGCGCAACGCTGAACGCCGCAATTGCCGCATTGGCATAAAAGGTATTGGGCGCATCGTTTTGCTAAGTTTATTGTTTCAGGCCGATTATGTTAGACCCTCAGTTGTTGCGTAAAGACTTATCCAGCGTGGTTAGCGCGCTGGCGCGCCGCGGTGTTGAATTTGATACCGCACGTTTTGAAGCGCTTGAAGCACGCCGAAAGGCCGTGCAAGTGGAAACAGAAAACCTTCAGGCGCGTCGCAATGCCGTGTCGAAGCTGATTGGCCAGATGAAATCACGAGGTGAAGACGCTTCCAGCGAGATGCAAGAGTCGCAGGCTATTCCCGGCAAACTCAAAGAGTTGGAACACGAGTTGTCGGGTATTCAAGCTGAATTGCATGATTGGCTCATGACCATTCCCAATCTGCCACATACATCGGTGCCGACTGGGGCATCGTCTGACGATAATGTTGAGGTGCGCCGCTGGCTTCCCGGTCAGGCCGATGCGAATGGCGACCCTGCGCCGTTGGCGTTCGAGCCGCTTGATCACGTTACGCTGGGTGAGCGGTTCGGCCTAGACTTTGAGTCGGCCCGCAAGCTGGCGGGTTCACGCTTCATGATGTTGCGTGGCCATGTTGCCCGACTGCATCGCGCCATGGCTCAGTACATGCTGGATCTTCAAACAGAAACACATGGCTACACCGAATGCTATACGCCTTATATTGTCAACAGTTCAACCCTGTATGGAACAGGGCAGTTGCCCAAGTTCAAGGATGATATGTTCTGGGTGACGAAAGGCGGTCATGATCACGCGGTGGATGAAGATGGCAATCCCGTTGAGCATGAAGACCTTTATTTGATTTCCACTTCGGAAATTACCCTGGCTGGCTCCATGCGCGACACAATCACGCCATTGGGCGACCTCCCCATCAAGTTAACAGCGCACACTCCGTGCTTTCGTTCGGAAGCCGGGAGTGGCGGCCGGGATGTTCGAGGAATGATTCGCCAGCATCAGTTCGACAAGGTTGAACTGGTGCAAATTGCGCATCCCGACGATTCATACGCTGCGCTGGATGAAATGGTCGGGCACGCCGAGGCGGTGCTGCAGCAATTGAAAGTGCCGTATCGCGTGATGTTGCTTTGTGGCGGCGACATGGGGTTCGGCGCGGCCAAAACCTACGACATCGAAGTCTGGTTGCCGGCCCAGAATACCTGGCGGGAAATTTCCTCGGTATCGAACTGCGAAGCCTTTCAGGCCCGGCGTTTGCAGGCGCGTTATCGCCCGGAAAAAGGCAAGCCCGAATATCTGCATACGTTGAATGGTTCCGGCCTGGCCGTGGGCAGGGCACTGGTGGCGGTGTTAGAGAATTACCAGCAGGCCGACGGCTCGATTGTGGTGCCGGAAGTGTTGCGTTCCTACATGGGCGGTTTGGAACGTTTATAGAAAAACATATTGTGGTGCGGGCGACGCAAACGCGAATGAGCGAACTTGCGTGGCTTGTTAACCATATGCCCGGTCAGCGAGGCCGGGCGTACCTTGTGTGGTGTGTGCAGCGTTGACGCTTGATGATGGTGTTTGTGGTGGCGCGCAACGCCCGTGGGGGCTTGCTGTGGTTCAGATGCATTGCTGTCGTTGTTTTCGTACCTGGAATCAGCTTCCGGAGAGGCGTCGGGCGACAAGTACGATAGCGCGGCAAAAAGCAGTGCGGTCCAGAATAATAATGATATTAAAACAGCCAGGGTGCCGTTCAAGCTGGCGTAGCCCGTTGCTTCAGAGGCTCGAATATCAAGCCATTGCGCGATGAACGGAATGTGCCCAAGCCCTTCAACCGCAAGGTTGCCAGGGACGCGGTAGAGTTCTTTTGTAACCTGCCATAATTCCCACAGGCTGTAGGCGCCATCGTTGTTCAGGTCTACGGTGAAATTCAGTGTTTGTACAGCCATGGCAACCTCCTGCAGAGCAAGCCTGTGTGGCGCTGTGAGCAAACCGAACCAGAAGCAGCGCCGCGGCACTATTCATCGTAAGTTCATATTATCGCTGTCATGTTTCCGGCGCAAGTGTGTTTTATGTCGTTTATGTTGGCTTTGGGATAGGGAGTGGTGTAAGCCCTTGCTTGGGTGTATAGCTTAACGATACAGTTGCGTATGATCAAAACCTTTCGGCATCGCGGCTTACAACGTTTCTTCGAAACAGGACAAAAGCACGCATTCAACCTGCTCACGCGCCGAAACTAGCACGTCAGCTGCGACAGTTGAATGATGCGTTGAGTCCCGATGATATGGATATGCCAGGGTGGAATTTGCATCCTCTGGCTGGAAGCAAGTTGAAGGGGCATTGGTCGGTATGGGTAAACGGGAATTGGCGTTTAACGTTTATGTTTGAAGGCCAAGATGCCGTTTTGATTGATTATCAGGATTATCATTAGGAGAACGAAATGCGTATGCATAATCCTCCTCATCCAGGAGAAACGTTGCGAGAAGACGTTCTTCCAGCGTTAGGGATTTCAGTTGCCGAGGCTGCGCGACAGTTGGGTGTTAGCCGAGTGGCGTTGTCGCGGGTTTTGCATGGTCACGCGGCGATCTCTGTTGACCTTGCGCGACGGCTTGAGGTTTGGTTGAGTAAATCAAATGGTCGTGGCCCCGGTGCTGAAACATGGTTGCGCGGTCAAGTGGCCTATGATTTATGGCAGGCTGAGCATTCAGGGGAAAAATTGGATGTCGAGCCAGCTCATGCTGTAACAGCGTAATTATCTGTATTTGATGAAAAAATAGCCCTCATTTTCAGAGGGCTAAATTTCATGTAACCGCTTGATTTCACTGGCGGACAGGGTGAGATTCGAACTCACGATACGCCTAAACGTATACCGGATTTCGAGTCCGGCGCATTCGACCACTCTGCCACCTGTCCGTGTTGCGGTCACTTCTCAGCAAGACTGCTATTCTAGCAATAATTCAAACACCTTGCACAAACCGTTGGCTGTTTCAGCGAGGGCTTTTATATAGAATAAGTCTCGTCTGGGCCGGTTAGGTATGCGAACGAACAGAAAGGGGAATTGATGCTGGTAGGAAAAAAAGCGGTGGTTACAGGGTCAACCAGCGGCATTGGCCTGGCAATTGCACGGGAGCTTGCTGCAAATGGCGCGGATATCGTGTTGAACGGATTTGGCAACCCAAATGAAATTGAGCAGCTGCAAGCCAATTTGCGCTTGGAGTATCCGGTTAACGTTGAGTATATCCATGCAGACCTGAGTCAGGCGGATTCGGTGCGCCAGTTTGTAGAACAATCTGCACAGGCGCTGGGCAGCATCGACATTTTGGTGAATAATGCAGGTATTCAGCATACTGATCTCATCGAGGATTTTCCGGTGGACCGCTGGAATGCCGTCATTGCATTGAATTTATCGGCGGTGTTTCACGCAACGGCGGCAGCGCTGCCGCATATGAAGAAGCAAGGTTGGGGGCGGATTATCAATATTGCTTCGGCGCATGGCTTGGTTGCGTCGGCTCAAAAAGCCGCCTACGTAGCGGCAAAGCACGGTGTTGTCGGGCTAACCAAGGTTACGGCACTGGAAACCGCCGGTAGCGGAATTACCGCCAACGCCATTTGCCCGGGTTGGGTGCGTACGCCGCTGGTTGAGCGTCAAATCGAGGCGTTGGCGCAAAAGCATGGTGTCGATATCGATGCGGCTGCCAAGTTGCTGCTGGAGGAAAAACAGCCTTCACTGCAGTTTGTCATGCCCGAGCAAATTGGGGGGGCAGCGGTATTTCTGGCCTCTGACGCTGCTCAGCAAATGACAGGTTCAACCATGAGCCTGGATGGCGGTTGGACGGCACGGTAGATGGGCTGCTGTTGATTTCAAGCGTTTGATGTAAAGGAAAGGAAAATGTTGCTTTTATTGTCGCCAGCGAAGAAACTGGATTATGAATCGGCCGTTCGGACGTCACTGCATACTCAGCCTCTTTTTGTTGATCAGGCCAAGTCGCTTATCAATATTTTGCGCAAGAAGTCGGTTGCAGAGGTTGGCGAATTAATGAACCTGAGCAATGCGCTTGCCGAGTTGAATGTTGAGCGATATCAAGACTGGACGCCGAAATTCTCCCTCGATAATTCGCGTCAGGCTGTACTGGCGTTCAATGGCGACGTTTATGAAGGCCTTGAGGCCACCACGTTTTCCGACGCGCAATTGAAATGGGCGCAAGAGCACGTGGCGATACTCAGTGGTTTGTATGGGGTGCTACGTCCGCTTGACCTCATGCAGCCTTATCGTCTTGAAATGGGTACCAGGCTTGAAAATCCGAATGGCAAGAACCTGTACGCGTATTGGGGTAGTGCCATCGCGCAATATTTGAATGAGCAACTTGAAAGCCACAAATCCAAAGTTATTCTGAATCTGGCATCTGAAGAGTATTTCAAGGCGGTTGATAAAAAGACGTTGTCGGCCGACATCATTCAATGTGTGTTCCAAGACTATAAGAACGGCGCATGGAAAGTGATCAGCTTTCATGCCAAGCGGGCGCGCGGTTTAATGGCGCGCTTTGTTGTCGAAAACAAAATAAATGACTCCAAGAAATTGACGCAATTTGCTGCTGAAGGCTATGCCTACGACAGCGCGTCCTCGACCGAGACCAAACTGGTGTTCCGCCGTAAACAGGCTTGATCGAAGGGACGGCATGCAGAACGCAACACGGGTTTTTCTGTTTTTTTCTTTTGGGTATTTTGTTTCTTATCTTTATCGCGGCATCAACATTGGCTTTGCGCCGTTCTTAACGGCTGAAGTCGGCTTGTCGGCGGGCGACCTTGGCATGCTGACCAGTTTGTACTTCCTGGGTTTTGCGCTGGCGCAGATTCCTGCCGGCGCTGCGCTTGACACATGGGGGCCGCGCCGCGTTAACGCCGCGTTTATGCTAATGGCCGCCGTGGGCGCCATCGTGTTCGGTTTAAGCGACACGCTGTCCGGCCTGATGGCTGGCCGCCTGCTTATTGGCATCGGCGTGTCTGTTTGTCTGGGCGCAGCCTTCCAGGCCATGGCATTTACTTTTCCTACCCATCGTTTGCCCATGGTTAACGGGGCATTGGTGGCAATCGGAGGGCTGGGTGGTGCCGTGGTGGGAACGCCGCTTGCACTGCTTCTGGGTGTCATTTCCTGGCAGGTCACCAGTTATCTGGTCGCGCTTTTAACGGTGGTTGTAGCCGGCTTATTGTATTTTTGTTCCAGCGACGTCGGGCCCGGGCGTGTTCCAGGAAAAGCCCGGCCTGGTCTGGTTTCACAGTTTCTGGGAACCTGGGAACTGGCGAAAACGTCGCTTTTCTGGCAGATTGTTTTATTCCCTTCAACAGCCAGCGGTGTGTTTTATGGCGTTCAGTCGTTATGGATGAAGCCCTATCTGCTTGATGTTAAAGCCTTGCCGCTCTCGACGGTTGACGGCCTGGTTTCCATGCTCGGTTTTGCTGCGGTGATCGGCAGTATCGTGTCGGGAATTGCGGCGCGTCGCATCGAGAAAATGGGTATCAGCCTGTACCATCTGGTGGGCGTGTTCTCGGGCTGCTTCATGCTGGTTCAACTGATGATTTTGCTGGATGCGCCTGTGCCGCGTGTGGTTTTGTGGGCCTCCTACGGCTTTCTGGGCGGCACCAATATTCTGATCTATGCCGTACTGGTCGAGACTTTCCCTCGCTACATGCTGGGTCGTGTGGGCACCACATTCAACATGCTGGTGTTCTTCCTCATTTTCTTCTTCCAGAATGTCATTGGCTGGGTTGTGGAGTTGTGGGAGCCTGTTGCGACAGGTGTATATCCCGCAATCGCACACATGACGGCATGGTATCTGTTGCTCGGGTTGCAGGCGCTGACTGCGGTGTGGTTCTTTGCCAGTAAGGCACCCAGGCCGCTCGATGATCCCCATGCGCGGCAGGCATGAGATTACCGTTGTGCCTGGGCCGGCCGACAGTGCGAGAGGTGATCAGGCTGGCTGGGCCAGTGGCGTTGTTGGCCCGCTTTTTGGCTTTTCAAAAACCTGCATTTCCTGGTGGATCAATTGCGCGGCACGGCTCATTTGCCGAATCGGGTAGGCCAATGCCGCCAGGTCTCCCTCAGTTTCAATGCTGACCGGGATCGGGGCGTTGCGATCTTCCAATAAAGCCTCAATGGCATCGAGCGATTGCTGGATGCCTGTGGGCACTGCGGGCAGCTGCGCCAATAACGGTATTGCGGCGCTGATTTGCGATGCCAGCAAGTGATTCTGGATCAGCAGGTGATTGACCTGTGGCACATTTTTTTGACACCGCGTTGGTTCCGCCATCATTCGATAAAATGCCGATGTCAGGTTGCCAATCGCAATGTACGCATTCTTGCGCGCAAGGCGCCAGTTGACGTCGGCTTCATGAACTTGTTGTGTGAGCGCCGTGGTATCTGCGGTTTTTGCCGCAACTGTGCTGTCCGTTTGATTTTCCGCATTTAAAAGCCGGCGACTTAATTCGGCGTATTGAAGACCATTGCGGTAGAAGCGCTGGTTTGCCGTGCGTGCCGCTTTGGCCAGCGACCCCATGAAGTTGTGCTCCCACCAGGGCAATATGTAGCTGCACCCCAGCGCCACCAAGCTGCCGATTACCGTATCCACCAAACGTTCGCCGATAAGGAAGGTTGAGGCGGGCGCGGTCAGGTTGAATGCCAGCAGAATACATAGGGTGTTGAAGGTGGCCGAGGCCATGAAGTTCAGTTGCAGCATGCTGTACCCCAGTACGCACGCAACGGCCAGAATGAAGAAATAAATGTCGACATGCGGGTTGAGGTTCAGAATGATCAATGCCAGCAGACAGCCAATGAATGTGCCCAGCAAACGAAGCAGGTTTCGTTGCCGTGTAAGGGCATAACCGGGCTTGAGCACAA
This sequence comes from Pusillimonas sp. UBA3987, assembly GCA_002384935.1. Classification (GTDB taxonomy): domain Bacteria; phylum Pseudomonadota; class Gammaproteobacteria; order Burkholderiales; family Burkholderiaceae_B; genus Neopusillimonas. The sequence continues at coordinate 219,480 of DGCD01000017.1, read as the reverse complement.
TAATTGTCGTTAAGATAATCCAGTACCCGTGAATCGTGAAACCGGGGTCGCTGCCGGACATTTGAAGCATCAGGGTCAAGCCGTGGTCAATCGCCAATGCGATGATTGCGGCAATGGTAACGCGGATAGCGTAGCGAAAGCTTGGGGAGTCCAGCCGCAGGTTGCTGGTGATCATGCCCAGGCGTAATTCGTTGTGCGTCAGAAAGCGGCCCAGTGTCTTGTCAAGGCGGCTGTCGACCAGGGAGGACGCGCGCCGCGCATGTGTGTGTTCGGTCATGCGCTCCACAATGCGTGACGCATTGCGCAAACGACGCAGAACCTGAACGAGCAGGGTATAAACTTCGGCGTTATTCTGCGCAAAACCATTCTGGCGGCAGAGCTCCAGCTCGTATTCGATTGCCCGGATTTCCGCTTTCACGCTGTTGCGTTCGGTGACCGGCGTGTGGCGGGCGACATCCAGCGCAATCTGGCGGGTGTTGTTTGCCAGTTTACGCAAGGCATCGCGCGCGAAAATCAGAACATCGCTGCTGGCCAGGGTGCGTTGCAGAGTGGCGTAATCGGTTTGCGTGGCAACCAGCGTGTCCAGCAATGCCACCATATCAATGAAGATATTCAGGGCGGTATATCGCTGTTGGTCGGAACGCGATTGGCCCGTGGGAAGCTCGCGTAAAACGGTGTTGCGGGCTGCCTGCTGTGTATCGGTCATGACCGATTGCGTGCGCATCAGTTGGCGGTAGCTTTCTTCCAGATCGTGGTTCACATCGTAAAGGCGTGATCGCGCCTCAATGTAGTCGGCGGTGGAAAACAGGGCAACGGATAGCGCTTGTCGCTCTTCGCGATGCCAGAAGATGCGATGAACAACAGAACTGAAGGCAAAGTAAAAGAGGCCGCCACCGAACGAACTTAACGTATGGATCAGGACTTCATGTGTTTCCAGGGGGTGACGCATGGTCAGTGTCATGATGAACAGGCAGGCGAACCCCATCAGGCCGCCCTGGCGACCATATACAGTGAACATGGAAAAAATGAAACACAATGACGGAATCACAAACCAGAGCAACATCGGATGCGTTGTGCTTAAACCGGTAACGGCGGTGGTTAGCGTACCCAGCAGGACGGCACCGATCATGTTGTTGAAGCTGTAGCGGCGGGGGCTTCCCGGCTGGTCGATGACGGCAACACAGGCGGCACCGATCGCGGCCACCATTGCCATGCCGTACTGTTGAAAAAAGAGACTCAGAAACAAGGCCGGGATAATGACACCGGTTGCCTGGCGCAGACCACCAAGGAAGTAGTGGCTGTAAAAAAAACGTTGCAGTTGGGGTAGGGTGGAAGCCATATTTATTGCTTTGACTGCGTTGTTCTGCAGGCGCGCGGCCAGCTGGAAGCCTCTAAGTATAGAGGCTTAATGTGTGAAATGTGCGACGTAGCCTGATTTAATCTGGAAAATCAAGCGTTTCCATTTGATTCTGTTGCTGCAACGCGGTAAAGTATTCGTTTGGTTCGTCTGCATATCCTGGGCGGGCCGTGAAGGTATGGCTTTTGCCGGGTTATCCGCCCGGTGTCTTGCGCCTGAACATTTAACGTGCGATTTGCGGTTGGCCGCGCCACAAGCGTGTGTTGCCAGCGCTTTCCGTTTCTACCTCTTGCATTCATGGTGAATGCGTGCACTGCATGTCGATGGGTGCGTATCGGTTCTGCAAGGTATCTGGGTGGCGTGGCTCCGTGGGTCACAAAGCGCCAGACTATGTTGCCGTTGCCGGTGCAGCCCGGGCCTTTAAGGCCAGTCGGGGTGTCAGGGCCGGTTATGAAAGGAATTTATTATGGAACTCAATGGCGCCGATATCTTAGTGCGCTGCCTGGCCGAACAGGGTGTGGATCACATATTCGGTTATCCCGGTGGTGCAGTACTTTACATCTACGACGCAATCTACAAGCAAGACAGCTTCAAGCATATTCTTGTTCGTCACGAACAGGCGGCGATTCATGCTGCCGATGCCTATTCCCGTTCGTCCAATAAAATTGGCGTGGCGCTGGTTACCAGTGGGCCGGGCCTGACCAATGCCGTTACGGGGATTGCCACCGCCTACATGGACTCCATTCCCATGGTCGTCATCAGCGGTCAGGTCCCAACAGCGGTGATCGGTGAAGACGCATTCCAGGAGTGTGATGCAGTCGGCATTACACGCCCGTGCGTCAAGCACAATTTTCTGGTGCGCGATGTCAAAGACCTTGCCGAAACCATGCGCAAGGCGTTTTATATTGCCAAAACGGGTCGACCCGGTCCGGTGCTGGTCGATATTCCCAAAGATATTACGATTGCCACTTGCAAATACACCGCCCAGAAGGGTGAGGTATCAATGCGCTCTTATATGCCGGTAGTGAAAGGGCATCAGGGCCAGATTAAAAAAGCGGCGCAAATGCTGTTGGCGGCCGAGCGCCCGATGATCTATTCAGGCGGGGGTGTCGTGTTGGCCGATGCAGCCGACGAACTTCGGCAATTGGTTGAGCTGATCGGCGCGCCATGTACAAACACCCTAATGGGTTTGGGGGCATTGGCTTCCACCGATCCTCATTTCGTGGGCATGCCTGGCATGCATGGTACGTACGAGGCCAATATGGCCATGCAGAACTGCGATGTACTGCTGGCGGTCGGCGCGCGTTTCGACGACCGTGTTATTGGTAACCCGAAACACTTTGCACAGAACCAGCGCAAAATCATTCACATCGATATCGATCCGTCTACGATTTCCAAGCGCGTGAAGGTCGACGTGCCTATTGTCGGCAGCGTCAAAGACGTGTTGCAGGAATTCATCGGTTTGTATTCGCAGATGGCGGTTGCGGAAGACCGCACCGACTCAGCCCGTCTTGACCCCTGGTGGAAGCAAGTTAATACCTGGCGCGCGAAAGAATGCTTGCGTTACAAGCCTTCCGATGAAGTGATCAAGCCTCAGTTTGTTGTTGAAAAGCTTTGGGAAATTACCGGTGGCAATGCCATCGTGACCTCTGACGTCGGCCAGCATCAGATGTGGGCGGCGCAGTACTACGGTTTCAAAGAGCCGCGCCAGTGGGTCAATTCCGGTGGTCTGGGAACCATGGGTGTTGGCCTGCCTTATGCCATGGGGGCGCAAATGGCGAACCCGGGGCGCGATGTTGCCGTGATTACAGGCGAGGGCTCAATTCAGATGAATATCCAGGAGCTGTCGACCTGCAAGCAATATCATTTGTCGCCTAAAATCCTGTGCCTGAATAATCGGTATCTGGGCATGGTTCGGCAGTGGCAGCAAATCGATTACGGCTCGCGCTATTCCGAGTCGTATGTCGACGCTTTGCCTGACTTTGTCAAATTGGTGGAAAGTTACGGCCACGTAGGTCTGCTTATCGATAAACCGGCCGACGTCGAACCGGCGTTGCGCGAAGCATTCGGCAAACATAAAGATCGTCTGGTATTCCTGGATTTCATTACCGATCAAACCGAGAACGTTTGGCCGATGGTGAAAGCGGGTCGCGGCCTGACGGAAATGTTGCTGGGTTCAGAAGAGTTATAAGGGCAGACTTATGAAACATGTCATTTCCATCCTTATTGAAAACGAACCCGGTGCACTGTCTCGTGTCGTGGGGCTTTTTTCGGCGCGCGCCTATAACATTGAAACGTTAACTGTGGCGCCAACCGAAGATACAACGCTGTCACGCATGACCATCGTGACGACGGGTTCCGATGAAGTCATCGAGCAAATTACCAAGCATTTGAATCGTCTTATCGACGTGGTAAAAGTGGTCGACCTTTCCGAGGGTCCGCATATTCGTCGCGAATTGATGCTGATCAAGGTTCGGGCAGTGGGTAAAGAGCGCGAGGAAATCAAGCGCATGGCCGATATTTTCCGCGGCCATATCGTCGACGTGACCGACAAGGCTTACACCATTGAACTGACCGGTAATCAGGAAAAAATTGAAGCCTTTATCGGTGCACTCGACCGCAGTGCCATTCTCGAGACCGTCCGCACCGGCGTCTCCGGCATCGGTCGCGGCGAACGTGTTTTAAAATTGTAGGTTTGCAGGAAATTTTGCCCGCCTGTGGCGGGCGCTCGATTAACCATATTGGGTCGACTTAGCCCGACCTTACTGAAATACGCTTTGTACTGGAGCAAGTTAAATGAAAGTTTTTTACGACAAAGATTGTGACCTCTCGCTGGTGAAAGGTAAACAGGTTGCCATCATCGGTTATGGTTCGCAGGGTCACGCCCATGCACTCAACCTGCATGAGTCAGGCGTGAATGTCGTGGTGGGTTTGCGTAAAGATGGCGCGTCGTGGTCGAAAGCTGAAAATGCCGGCCTGAAAGTGGCTGAAGTGGCCGAGGCAGTAAAGAATGCCGACGTCGTCATGATTCTGTTGCCCGACGAAAACATCGCCCAGGTATACAAGGAACATATAGAGGCGAACCTGAAGTCGGGTGCCGCATTGGCGTTTGCCCACGGCTTCAACGTTCACTATGGCCAGGTTCAGCCCCGTGCCGATGTCGACGTTATCATGATCGCGCCCAAGGCGCCGGGCCACACTGTTCGTGGAACATATAGCCAAGGCGGCGGTGTTCCTGCGCTGGTTGCCGTTCATCAAGACAAATCCGGTGCTGCACGCGATATCGCGTTGTCGTACGCTTGCGCAATCGGCAGCGGTCGTGCCGGTATTATCGAAACCAATTTCCGCGAAGAAACTGAAACCGACTTGTTCGGCGAACAGGCCGTTCTGTGTGGCGGTACCGTTGAATTGATCAAGGCCGGTTTCGAAACGCTGGTTGAGGCCGGTTATGCGCCGGAAATGGCTTACTTCGAGTGTCTGCATGAGCTGAAGCTTATTGTCGACCTGATATACGAGGGCGGCATTGCAAACATGAACTACTCCATTTCCAACAATGCCGAGTACGGTGAGTATGTTACCGGCCCCCGTATTGTTACGGAAGAAACCAAGAAAGCCATGCGCCAGGTACTGCGCGATATTCAGACAGGCGATTACGCCAAGAGCTTCATTCTTGAGAACCAGGCCGGTGCACCCACCATCTTGTCGCGCCGTCGCTTGAATGCCGAGTCTCAGATCGAGCAGGTTGGTGGTAAGCTGCGGGCAATGATGCCGTGGATTGCAGCCAACAAGCTGGTTGATCAATCCAAAAACTAAGATCTTTCCGGATCCATAAAGCGGGGTCAGGTTCGCTGCAGTTGTTGCAAGACCTGGCCCCGTTTTTTCTTTGAAACTTATGAAAAAACCGCCTTATCCTCATCCTGTTATCGCCCGTGAAGGGTGGCCTTTTCTGGCGATTGCCGTTGTAATTGCCATTGCGGTGACGCTTTGGTCGCCTGGCATATCATTGATTTTCTGGCTGCTGGCCTTGTTTGTGCTGCAGTTTTTTCGCGATCCGGCGCGCGTGGCTCCCGACGGCGAGGCAAATGTGCTCAGCCCTGCCGACGGCCGTATCGTCGCTGTTGAGGAAACGCTTGATCCCTATGCCAACCGCCAGGCGCTGAAGATCAGTGTTTTCATGAACGTTTTCAATGTGCATTCCAACCGCTCTCCAGTTAATGGGACGATCGAGTCTATTGCTTATTTTCCGGGTAAATTCTTTAATGCTGCGCTCGACAAGGCGTCGCTTGAAAATGAGCGTAATGCCATGGTGTTGAAAACCGATTCAGGGCAAACCGTTACTTCTGTGCAGGTGGCCGGGTTGGTGGCAAAGCGGATTCTTTGCTACGCTAAGGAAGGCGACCGCCTTTACAGTGGTCAACGTTATGGTTTCATCCGTTTCGGTTCCCGGGTCGATGTCTATCTGCCAGTGGGTTCACGCCCCCGGGTTGCAATCGGAGACAAGGTAAGCGCCACCAGCACGGTGCTGGCCGAACTTTCAAGCTGATTTTTTTCTATGCCTAATTTGTCATCAGACGAAACCCGTCGACGCCGCAGTATTTATTTGCTGCCCAACGCATTCACAACCGCCAATTTGTTTGCCGGTTTTTATGGCGTTGTTCAGGCCATGAACGGCCAATATGAAATTGCGGCGATCGCACTGTTTCTGGCATTGGTTTTCGATGGTATGGATGGCCGGGTGGCTCGCCTGACCAATACGCAGTCTGCGTTCGGCGAGCAGTACGACTCCATGGCCGACATGACTTCGTTTGGTATTGCTCCGGCACTCATCATGTACGAATGGATGTTGCATGACCTGGGCCGATGGGGCTGGCTGGCCGCCTTTATCTATGTAGTGGGTGCCGCATTAAGGCTGGCAAGGTTCAATACAAACATTGCAGTGGTCGATAAGCGCTTCTTTCAGGGCTTGCCCAGTCCGGCTGCCGCCGCTTTGGTGGCGGGGCTGATGTGGCTTGCTGTCGACAACAAGTTCAATTTACAAGACGGTGCAATTGCCTGGATTGTCTTTGCGGTAACGGTATACGCCGGCGTTGCCATGGTCACTAACCTGCCTTTCTACAGCGGCAAGAGTTTTGCGCTGGGTCGCAGTGTTCCGTTCTGGGTCATTCTGGTATTGGTTGCCGCATTTGTTTTTGTGTCCAGTGACCCACCTGTGGTTTTGTTTGGTTTGTTCGTTGTCTATGGTTTGTCGGGTTGGGCCGTTTTGTTGTGGCGTTTGCGCAAGGCGAAACAATTAACGTTCCGGCGCGCTGCCGACAAGCCTTCCGGCAACGACGACAATACCCCTTAAAACAATCCGAAGCGATTTCGTTCGTACATTGGGTCAGGGCCGGGATGGAAGCGGGTAACCTGGCTGCCGTCCCGGCCCAGGTAAATGTGCATGAGCGAATTCCATACGCCATCCTGTTGGTAGCGGTAGCTCCATACAATTTGGCGAACCGAGGGCAGTCCCACCGCTGATTTTTCAGCGGGCGGCCCGAATTCGCACAACAGTCTTTCCGGTGTCCAGAGCCCTTTGCTCAAAATGTTGAAATGGGCATCTGTCAGAATGGGTGTCACCCCTTCAGTGTTCCCTTGACGATCGGTATTGGTGGCCCAGGCCTGCTGGCCAAAAGGTTGCTGGCTCCATATCAATCGCGTACCGCCGTTTTCAAGCGGGCATTGATAAGTGGGGGCGCCGAATTGGCTGACCATTTGCGTCGCCGGCGTGCCGGGTGGCACCGAGGTAATGCTGGCGCATCCGGTTATTAGCGCAAGCAGGGCGGAACTGAAAAACAGTTTTGATGGAAGGGTTTTCATAGAAATGTGACCTAGCTGTGCGTTCCTGCAAATTCTACCGGATCAGTTATAATTCCACATCTGTCATGCAGCATTTAGTCATTTTGGCTTAAGCTGCCGAGGCAGTTATTTGTATTTGGTTCTGTTTATTTATCGTTCACGTCAGGGCACCTCGGCCTTGTCGCATGTCAAAGAGGATATCTCATCATGTCTGTAGCAGAAATAAAGAAGTCTGATATTGTTTCGCAGTTCGCACGCAAGCAGGGCGACACCGGTTCTCCAGAAGTTCAGGTGGCACTGCTTACCGCTCGCATCAACGAGCTGACCGATCACTTCAAAACGCATAAGAAAGACCATCATTCACGTCGTGGTTTGTTGCGTATGGTTAGTCGCCGCCGCAAACTGCTCGACTACCTAAAGAGCCGTAATCCCGACGCTTACCGTACGCTTATTGAAAAGCTTGGCTTGCGTAAGTGATATCAGGGGCTGGCTCCCCATAATGTACAACCGTGGACACTACGAGGAGATCGTGGTGTGCACGGTTTTTTTATTGTAAGGATACTGTGTAATGTTTAATAAAGTGACCAAGTCGTTCCAGTACGGCCAACACACTGTTGTAATGGAAACCGGCGAGATTGCTCGTCAGGCAACAGGTGCCGTATTGGTATCAGTTGACGACACTGTTGTATTGGCAACTGTCGTGGGCGCCAAAAATGCCAAGCCCGGTCAGGATTTTTTCCCCTTAACCGTTGATTATGTTGAAAAGACCTATTCGGTCGGGCGTATCCCCGGCGGTTTTTTCAAGCGTGAAGGACGTCCGTCGGAAAAGGAAACATTAACGTGCCGCCTGATCGATCGTCCGTTGCGCCCTTTGTTTCCCGAAGGGTTTTATAACGAAGTACAAGTCATTATTCATGTCTTGTCGGTTAATCCCGAAATCGACCCTGATATCCCGGCCATGATCGGTGCGTCGGCTGCGTTGGCCATTTCCGGTATTCCATTTAACGGTCCTATCGGCGCGGCGCGTGTGGGCTATGTCAATGATGAATACGTTTTGAACCCGACAACGTCGCAGTTGCAAGTTTCCGGCATGAACCTGGTTGTGGCAGGCACCGAAGCGGCTGTGCTCATGGTTGAGTCCGAGGCGAAAGAGCTGTCGGAAGAGGCCATGCTCAATGGCGTGATGTTCGGGCATGAGCAAATGCAGACGGCCATTAATGCCATTCACGAATTGGTAAGCGAAGCCGGCAAGCCGGAATGGGACTGGCAGCCGCCAGCCAGCAACGAAGCGTTGGTTACAGCGGTTAAAGCCGTCGCAGAAGAGGGGTTGAAAGAGGCCTATCAAATTCGCGAAAAGCAGGTGCGTTCTGCGCGTTTGCGTGAAGTGTATGCCGAAGTAAAGAGCAAACTTGAAGAGCATGCTGCGGCCAAAGAAGCACCGGTGCCTGACTCGGTGGAAGTTGAAAATATTCTGTTTGACCTGGAGTCGGCTATTGTGCGGGGCCAAATTTTGGCCGGTGAGCCCCGCATCGACGGGCGCGACACACGCACTGTTCGCCCCATCAGTATTCGTTTGGGTGTTTTGCCCCGAACCCACGGTAGTGCCTTGTTTACCCGGGGCGAAACTCAGGCGTTGGTGATCTCAACACTCGGTACCAAGCAAGACGAACAGATCATTGATTCGGTGATGGGTGAAAGCCGTGATCGTTTCATGTTGCATTACAACTTTCCTCCGTTCTCCACGGGCGAAACCGGGCGCTTTGGTATGCCCAAGCGTCGCGAAATCGGTCATGGCCGTCTGGCGAAACGGGCGCTTATTGCAGCGTTGCCGGCACCGGAAGATTTCCAGTACACCATTCGGATTGTGTCGGAAATTACCGAGTCCAATGGCTCTTCGTCCATGGCTTCGGTATGTGGCGGTTCTTTGGCCATGATGGACGCCGGCGTGCCGGTTAAAGATCACGTTGCCGGTGTGGCAATGGGCCTGATCAAGGACGGCGGCAAGTTTGCAGTCCTTACCGATATTCTGGGTGATGAGGATCATCTGGGCGACATGGATTTCAAGGTGGCCGGTACTGAAAATGGTGTGACTGCGTTGCAGATGGACATCAAGATTCAGGGTATTACGCGTGAAATCATGCAAGTTGCGCTGGCGCAGGCCAATGAAGGCCGTTTGCATATCCTGGGCAAGATGAAAGAGGCAATTGACGGCTCGCGTACCGAGTTGTCCGAGTTCGCACCGCGTATGCTTACCGTTAAGATCAATCCCGAAAAAATTCGTGATGTGATCGGCAAAGGTGGCGCCACCATTCGTGCGCTTACCGAAGAAACCGGTACCAATATCGATATTGGTGACGACGGTACCATTACCATTTCAAGTGCCGATCTCGATAAGGCTCGTGAGGCCGAGCGTCGTATCAAGGAACTAACGGCCGACGTTGAAGTGGGTCAGGATTATGAAGGACCTGTCTTGCGCTTGCTTGATTTCGGTGCCATTGTTCAGGTCTTGCCGGGTCGCGATGGCCTTTTGCATATTTCCGAAATTGCCAATTACCGCATCAACAATATCAACGATGTGTTGAAAGTGGGTCAGGTTGTAAAGATCAAAGTTATCGAAGCCGATGACAAAGGTCGTTTGCGCTTGTCCATGAAGGCAATTGGCGGTATCGAGGCACAAGGCGGTCCAACAGAACCGGCTCCGCCGGCAGCGCCCGCAGCCGAGTAATCTGCCGTTGTCGTTGAAGGTTTGAATTATGCCGGGTTTATCCCGGCATAATTTTTTGCTGGTCGGGGTGGTGGTGCGCAGCATAATCGTATGCACCGTAATTTAAACGGTTCAACCATTCAAGTCTTGCAACAAGCGGCGATGGGTTCTGACTTCTTTAAGGACATCGCCAAATGTATTTAGATTTCGCGCATTCAATGCCGGGATAATTTTCAGCAGCGCATCGGCCGTAGCTGTGGCATCGCCGATGGCGGTATGGCGGGCCTCTTCTGGAATTGTTACACCCAGTCGATGTGCCAGCGCGTCCAGGCTGTGGTTTTCGCTTTCACCAAACAAAACTGCCGACAGCAATACGGTGTCTAGTATCGGGTTGGAAAAGCGGCAGTTTGCCCGGGCTTCGTATTTTCTCAGGAATGCCATATCAAATGGCGCATTATGGACAACCAGCACGGCGTCCCGGGCGAATTTGTGAAAGCGTTGAACGGCTGTCGGAATATCGGGCGCCTGGGCTACCATGGCGTTTGTAATACCGTGTACCCGGGTACTGGACGTTGGGATGGCCCGTCCCGGATTCACGAGGGTATCGAAAACTTCGTTTTGTACACGCCGGCCATTCACAATGCGCAGGGCTGCAATTTGCACAATATCATCTTGCCCGGGATCCAGGCCTGTTGTTTCCGTGTCCAACACAACCAGGGTGAGTTCGTCCAGGGGGCTGGTTGATATCTGCGCGTTGCCCGCTTGGGACAGCAGCCCGAAATCGTAAACGACGGTCCGCGGTATGGCGGATGGGCGTCGTTGGGCCAATCGCGCTTCGTGCAAAAACAAACTGAACCCGGGGTTCGTGGAAAGGGGGTTAGGCTGCAGATATGCACCATGAATTGAAAGCACTCCCTGAACGGTCATGTTTGCCAGTCCGACATCAATTGGCTCGGCTACCAATGCGTCAAGGTCATGCGCTTGAACAGGCGGGCCTTCCCATTCCATGTTCAGTTTCGCGCCTGGGCCTTCGGGTGCAATGGTGAGTTTGACTCGCACTGCAGAAGCGGTCAGGCGCTGTACCAGTAATGAAAGCGTCGCAATCATTTGAAATCCATCGCAGCGCAGGATCAGTTCTGTATTGTCGATGGCAAGCGGGATGCCTTTGCTGTGCAGTGCTGCTTGCAAGGCAGAGGCCAGGTCGCTTGAGCGAATCATGGATAAGGGCCAGTCGCCGGGCCGATCGGATCCTGGCAAAATACTATGCGTGGCCAGGTCTCCGGTCACATCCCGCAACGTGAGCACATAGCCGGGTTTGGCGTTGGTACTGTTGGAGCCCAGGGCAGACGTCTCATCCAGCAGACGCATTCGCGCCGCCAGTATGCGACCTTCCTCAATCGTTGCACAAAGTATGTCAGATGCTGCTTGCGGATCCTGGGTGAGCAGCAATCGGTCATAGGCATGTTCGATAGGGGCCATATGCAGATAGTCGTTCAGATGGCGCTTAAGGCCCGGCGTCATTCCGGTCTTCAGGCCATCCAGTAAACTCATGACATGGCCGTTGTAAAACACCAGTAAATGTTCTGCTGAGCACATCAGCACGCCGACAGGAACATCGCCCAACAATCTTTCCAGCCTTGCCTTTTCCTTTGCCAGTTGTGTTGTCTCGCGTTTTATTGCCTGCTGCAGTATATGTTCTGTTTGTGCGTAGGCTTGGGCAAGATTTGTCGCGGCGATCTCCAGGTCGCCCAGATAGGGGTTAGCGCTTGTTTCGGGGAAGCGATTAATTTGGCTGTGGGTGGCGGCTTGCAGCAGACCTGTCAGCCGATGAGCGCGGCGCGCAATATTTTCGTTAATTTGCAGCCATACCCATGTAATCATGCCGGAAATAATGAAACCGGCAATAACACCGCCGATCACGACGGCTTCCAGTATATCGGGGTCATTCGCCCGGTGGTAACCATAGATCAAACCACCCGCCAGCGCCATAAGGCAGCCCACAGCCAACCCGGCAAAAAGCAGGGCCAGGCGGCGTTGCGGGCTTGCCGGGCTACTCATGACATTGACGGTGCGCAGGCGACATCGAGCAATTGCGTGTCGTTATTTGCCGACTGCCATTGTGTGCCGGTGAGCTTGCCATCGGCGGCAAGGCTGGCGTCGTTGCCCAAATCGGCACGCAGCTTTTTGTTGCAATCAAACGCCACGACCGCCGTCCGAGTTGGCTGCCATCGTTCAATCAGAAATATCTGAATTCGAACGAGTTCCGGGCGTATTTCAGAGCGGCTGATACCACGGGAATCGGCCGCTACGAATCGGGACGTGACGGGTGCGATGTATGACCAGGGAGCCCAGGGCATGGCGCGCTCACCTTTTCCAACAACCACAACGTGATCGGGCAGCGCCGATTGCATGCGATTAAACCAGGTGTACTCATTCCAGATGGAATACGTAATGATGGAGGCACCGATGGCCAAAGGCATGATCCAACGTGGTAACTGGCGCCCCCTTCGGCGCATGAGGCGTCCTGCAATAAATACAATACAAGCGGCCAGTATGCCAATGGCGAGCATTGCGATGTAGTCACCCAGCATGAAAAAGTCTCCTTTTCTTTTAATAGAATGCTCGTAATGGTTTTATACCGGTATTCTGCGACCCTGGCTGATAGCAGCCTGCATTGTCCTTACAACGACAAAAGCATCACGTAAATGATGCCGTTGAAAATCGGGTAATTCAGATAAAGACAGGTAATTATCCGGTTTGTGTCCGGATTGGATCAACCGCATCTGGCTTTCCAGTCGCAATGTTGCGATCAAGTCATAGGCGGCAGTGAGCTCCCTGGCGCCGGAGCCTGAAATCATGCCGGTGTGTCCGGCAGCCTGCAGGCGTGCGCGGGTATTGATCTCCTTGAGCTGGCCTTGTAAAGCGTAAATTCGGGCGAGATCGGTGACTGGGATGACGCCATTGTGCTTGAGATCGACCTGCTGAGCGCCGCGCTTGGTGCGAACCGTTGAAAAGCCCCGCAGCAGCCCTAATGGTGGCGTGTGTTTCAAACTGTTCGCGATCATATGCGCCATAAAAATGGTTTTTTTTGATGCCGCTTCAAGCGTCTGGGCATGCAGGTTTTTAAATAATTCATGTGTGCCTGCGATGGGGCGTAGATCGAACATAACAGATGCCAGCATTTGTGACTCAGGCGCATGGTGGTTCATCCACGTTTCAAAATAGCGTCGCCATGTCGATACGGGTTGGCGCCATCTGGGGTTGGTCGCCATCATGTCGCCCGGGCAATAGATATAACCGCATGCGTTCAATCCGTCGCAGACAAAACGGGCGAGCTCTTCGAAATAGGGCATGTCGTCCGGGGTGACGCGATCATCCAGAAACAGGCAGTTATCCTGATCGGAAACACCGGTCTGTTCCTGTCGTCCCTGGCTGCCGCAGGCGAGCCATAAGTACGGGACGGGAGGCATGCCCAGTTTTTCTTGTGCCATGTCTAACAAGCGGCGCGTAATCGCATCGGTAATGTCGGTAATATGACGAGTCACGATTTCGTGCCGTTGCTGGCTGGCAACCAGTTGTACCAATAAACGGGGCAGCGTCGACGTGATAGCCACCATTCTCTCGACGCTCTCTGCCTGGCTGATATCGTGAATCAGCAAAGCGCTGCTGACCGCCTGGAAACGGGTCAAGTCGGTTTGCGTGATAATGCCCCAGAATCTGTTTCGATCAATGACCGCAAGATGGCCGATGTTGTGATCCATCATGGTGCGCAGCACGTCGGAGCCTAATGCATCCGGTGATAGTGTAGGGGCATTCCATGTCATGACTTCACATACGGGAGTTGACGCGTCAAGGGCCTGGGCAAGTACGCGGAAAGTTAAGTCGCGAACGGTAATCATCCCGACCACTTGTTGTGTATCTTCCGAGACAACGGCAAGGCAGGATATATTCTGGTCGCGCATGATTTGTGCCGCTTTGGCCACCGGTGTACCGGGCGCGCACGATACGGCTTTTCGCGTGATCAGGTCACGCACTTTCAGTGAGTTCAGGTCTCCGGGCTGGTGCCTCGCCCGTTCCCCGTAATAGAAGTAATTTGCAACGGCGGGAAACTGGTGGATCAGTTGCTGCAATGTGGCGGTGGGTACCAGCACTGTTACGGTGTCGACTTTGGCGCGGGCGTTGGTCGAGGCTTTGCCGTCGCGCAAGAGGCCGCGCTCGCCAAAGCTTTGTCGTTTTCCTAACTGCGAGACGTGCTTGCCATTACGATCGTTGATATCAATCGTGCCGGAAAAAATGATATGAATACCGTCCAGAGGTGCGTCGGCTCTGTAAACAAATTCGCCGCTTGAGTAGCTATGTGTTGAAACCGTGTCGGCCAGGACCTTGAGCCGGTCAGCAGGCAAACCGTTGTAGGGAGCGACGGTTTCAAGAAATTCGGCAGCCTCGGAACTTGACAGGACAGTTGCTACCATAGACGATTCTAATCAAATGGGTACGCCGTATGGCGTACCCTTGAAAGTGAAAAGACCGGGCAAGATACTTGCCCGGTGGTCTGGATCAGGTTAATGGTTTGTGGCTGACCCGGCCCCTTTGGGGACGCGGATGGATTCCACCAGGTCCTGAACATATTGTGGTGGTGCTGCGGTAGCCGAAGATACCAGGTAGGCTACAACAAAGTTAACCAATGCACCTACTGCGCCAATTGATAGCGGCGAAATACCAAATACATAGTTTGCGGCCGTATCAGGCAGGTTGTTGGTACCCGGAATAAAAAACCAGCCTTTATATACAAAGATATAAATCGCTGTAAACAGCAAGCCGATCAGCATCCCCGCCATAGCGCCTTGTTTATTGATGCGCTTCCAGAAGATGCCCATCATGAGTGCCGGGAAGATGGTTGCGGCGGCCAGACCGAACGCCAGCGCCACTACCTGCGCCGCGAAGCCGGGAGGATTCAGCCCAAGCCAGGTGGCCACGATAATGGCGAAGGTCATTGATATTCGCGCCGCGGTCAATTCACCTTTTTCGGTGATATCAGGCTTGATCGATCCTTTGATCAAGTCGTGTGATATCGCAGAGGAAATCGCGAGCAGTAGCCCTGCCGCTGTTGATAGTGCCGCCGCGAGTGCCCCGGCTGCCACCAGCGCAATCACCCAACCCGGCAGTCCTGCAATTTCCGGATTCGCCAGGACCATGATGTCGTTGTCGATTTTGACCAGTTCGTTACCTTTCCACCCGCGTTCTTCGGCCATTTGCATAATGGGTGAGTCGGCAGGAGCTTTGTCGTTGTAGTACTGGATTCGACCATCGCCGTTCTTGTCTTCCATATCGAGCAGGCCGGTGGCTTCCCAGGTGCGAATCCATGAGAGTTCCGGCTTGGTTTGAATGTCGGCCAGAGAAACAGCGGGGCCACTCGTGGGCGTGCTGGTAATGGCGGCTGGCCACATGGTGGTGGTCAGGTTCAGGCGTGCCATTGAACCTACCGCGGGTGCGACCGTGTACAGCAAGGCAATGAATACCAAGGCCCAGCCAGCCGAAGAGCGGGCATCTGCCACCTTGGGTACCGTAAAGAACCGGATAATCACGTGCGGCAGACCTGCCGTGCCAATCATGAGCGACAGGGTAAACAGGATCATGTTCAATTGATTCGGTGTTTCGGCCGTGTAGGCCGTAAAGCCTAGTTCGGTTACGACGTCATTCAGTTTGGTGAGCAGGCTGATGTCGCCCCCGGATGGTGCATATCCGCCGATAAAACCGAGCTGCGGGATGACGTTACCGGTCAGGTTCAGCGAGATAAAAAGCGCTGGTACTGTATAGGCAATAATGAGCACGACATATTGCGCCACCTGGGTATAGGTAATGCCCTTCATGCCGCCGAAGACGGCGTAGATGAACACGATCGCCGCTCCAATATACAGGCCGACATCGGTTGAAACTTCCAGGAAACGTGAGAAAGTCACGCCCACACCGCGCATTTGACCAATAACGTAGGTAATGGAAATGACAATAAGGCAAATAACGGCCAGGACACGTGCGCCATGTGAATAGAAGCGCTCACCGATGAATTCCGGAACAGTGAACTTGCCGAATTTACGCAGATAGGGCGCAAGCAGCAGTGCCAACAGGACGTAGCCACCCGTCCAGCCCATGAGGAAGGCCGACTGCGTATAACCCCCGGTGGGAGCCAGGGCAATAATGCCTGCCATTGAAATGAAAGAGGCGGCAGACATCCAGTCGGCCCCTGTCGCCATCCCGTTCAGAACGGGATGCACGCCACGGCCAGCGGCGTAGAACTCGGAGGTTGAGACCGCGCGGGACCAGAAGGCAATGCCAATATAAATGGCGAACGTCACCCCGACAAATATCAGATTAAGGACAAATTGATCCATAGGGTTCCCCTTACTCTTCAACGCCGTATTTGCGATCCAGGGAATTCATCAGCTTTACATAAGTGAAGATCAAGATGATGAATATATAGATCGAACCGTTCTGAGCCATCCAGAACCCGAAATCTGCTCCGCCGACCGAAATCCCCATGAGGGCGGGACGAAGGATAATGCCAAGACCGAAAGAGCAAATAAACCAGATAATGAGCGAAATCGAGATAATGCGCAGATTGTCCTTCCAGTAAGCATCAGAGGATGATTTGTCCACCATAAGTAACTCCTTGTCGTTGTCTCCATGAGTCGCACGGTTGCTGCGTGCGTCTCCCCCTATAAACAGCGTCCCGGCTTTGCATGTGCCGGGTGGCCGTATACGAAACAACCCCGCGCTGGGGCGGGGTTGAAAGTATTCTTTGGTATGGTGGGTGTTCAGGGGCTTGAGTCGCAGGGCCAACAAATTCCCTTGCGGTTAGCATTACCGCTTGCTTGCAACAGAACAACCCTTCGCAGGTTTGACTTCTGTAAGCCATGACGGCTCCCCCTTTGTGGGCAATTTGCCTGCATGGCATATGCCGACGATGTCTGAGTTCTTATTGTTTGTTATTGCTGCTTGCTTTTTTTGGATTCTATACCGGTTTTTCCCATTTGTATAAGGTTTCTTGATACCGTGTCAATCAGGGTAAAAGCGGGCGTGGTTGAAATGCATCGGCAAGCCGCTTGGATTGGCAAGCGCACTGAATGGGTTGAAAGCTTGAGTGGAAGAAAAAGAGGGTGGTGCGTCCAGCCGGAATCGAACCGGCACGCCCTATGGGCGAGAGATTTTAAGTCTCTTGCGTCTACCAATTCCGCCATGGACGCGAAGCCCCAAATTATGACATAAATTCGCTCAGGTGGCATTTTCAGTCTATGGGTATTGGTGGTTGACCCGTTCTTTAATCAAAGTTTCCGTTGACGTTGTGATTGGGGGCGCTCTATATTCAATAATAATTTTCTGTGGCGACGGATCGGGTAAAAAACAATGGTTAATCTCGAGACGCCTGTTCGTAAACGCAAGAGAGACCCAAAAGGAGCCTCTGTGACCTCAAACGGCGCTGGACGACGTACGCGAGGTCATCGAACACCGCGCTCCCGGGTCTGGACCATCACATTGGTCTATGCGATGGTCTCCATTGTTTGGATTTATTTTTCAGACTTTGTGCTGCTTAGCGTTGCCCTGGATCATGAAACATTAGCCCGCTGGAGCGTTTTCAAAGGTCTGGCGTTTGTGTTTGTTACGTCGGTCTTGCTGTTCTGGTTGATGTGGCGGGCATTTGGTGCTCTGGAGCAGGCGTACGCGACATTGCGCGAATTCAATGAGTCGCTGGAGGGAAAAGTGTCCGACCGTACGCACGAGTTGGAGAATGCGCTCAGCCGCGCTCGTGATGCAGACCGCTTGAAATCGGCTTTTCTGGCGACCATGTCGCACGAGCTACGAACACCGTTGAATTCAATTATTGGATTTACCGGGATTGTTTTGCAGGGTATGGCCGGGCCGCTTACATCTGAACAGCAGCGCCAATTGGGCATGGTGCGCGGCAGTGCATGGCATTTGCTCGACCTGATCAACGATGTATTGGACTTATCAAAAATTGAGGCGGGTCAATTACAAGTAAGCGCTGAAACCTTTGATGTCTCCGATTCTGTTCAGAAAGTAAAAGGCCTGGTTCAACCGCTGGCGGAACAGAAAGGTTTGTATTTGCAGGTGCAAATTGCGGCTGATGTTGGCAGCATGTGCAGCGATCGTCGTCGGGTTGAGCAAATTCTTATTAATCTATTGAACAATGCCATTAAATTTACAGACAAGGGCGGCGCTGTTATCCATTTGAGTCTCGATCCGGCGTTTCGTGCGAACGAGCAGGCTTCACCATGCGCAGCCCTTCGTATTCAGGTCTGTGATACGGGGATAGGCATTAAACCCGAAGATATTGAAACCCTGTTTCAACCTTTCAGCCAGGTCGATAACGGGTTGACACGGGCCCATGAGGGTACGGGTCTTGGTCTGGCGATTTGTTTGCGGTTGGTCAGGCTGCTCAAGGGAACGCTGACGGTGCGTAGTGTGTGGTCGGAAGGCACTGTTTTTACGGTGACCCTGCCGCTGGAGATGTCATGAGATTAATGTCGTTGCGGATATTGATTATTGAAGATAACGAGCAGAATCGTTATCTGCTTACGTTCCTGCTGGAAAAGCACGGTCATACTGTGCAAGCGGCAATCGACGGGCCATCGGGGATACGCAAGGCCCAGCAGTGGTTGCCAGACCTCATTCTGCTCGACATTCAACTGCCCACCATGCATGGCTACGATGTGGCGGCGCGGCTGCGTCGTGATGTGTCAACCGGTCATATTCCGATCGTTGCGGTCACGTCCTACGCAATGCCGGGAGACCGCGAACGGGCAATCGGGTCCGGTTGTAAGGGGTATGTTGAAAAGCCAATCGATCCGGCAACTTTTGTGGCACAGGTTGAGGCTTATTGCGGCCTTGCTGCACCAGGAGGCCAATGTGGCTCGGGTTCTGGTTGTTGACGACAAGGAAGAGAACGTTTGTTACTTGCGTACACTGCTTGAGGCCGGTGGGCATCAGGCGATAGTGGCATCCAACGGCGCAATCGCACTTGAAAAAGCACAGGGAGCACCTCCCGACATTATTATTTCCGATTTGCTGATGCCTCAAATGGATGGGTATGCACTGTTGCAGGCCTGGAAAAGTGATTCCGTCTTGCGGTCTATCCCTTTTATTGTTTATACCGCCACCTATACTCAGCCGGAAGACGAAAAGTTGGCTCGGGACCTTGGCTGCGACGAGTTCCTGTTGAAGCCAACTGAACCCGATGTTGTTTTACTGATGGTGCGCAAGGTGCTTGAGCGTGGCTCGGTTAAGCGGCCGTCGGATCAGGCGGCACTGGCGCGCTATGAGAATGAACCTTTATTCAAGTTGTATAGCCATACCCTGGTGCGCAAGCTAGAGGAAAAATCAGCTGAGCTTGAATGTGTGAACCAGGTTTTGCGGCAGGACATTGAAAAACGCGAGCGCGTCGAGACGGCGCTTCGAAAGAGTGAAGAGCGTTTTCGGTTGCTTGCGCAAGCAACAACGGATGTTGCCTGGGATTGGGATATTGCCACTAATTGCTATTGGGTCAGTGCAGGCTGGGTGCCTGTGCTGGGACACCCTCTGCCTTCGTCCGCCGAAGTAGGTTTGTTGTGGCGTGAGATATTGCATCCCGAGGATCGCGCTCGGGTGCTTGAATCACTTGAACATGATTTGCAATCGGATGTGCAGATTCGCTTCATTAGATATCGGCTTCGACATGGTAGCGGGCACTGGCTTCATGTTGATGACCAGGCGCACATTCTTCGCGATGAAAACGGCAAGGCTAAACGCATGGTGGGTGGCCTGACTGACCGGTCACGCCAGATCCGGCTGGAAGAGCAAATACAGCGAACACAGCGTTTGGAGTCGCTCGGTCAGTTAACCGGTGGCGTGGCGCACGACTTTAATAATCTTTTAACAGTGATATTGGGTAATGCCCAGTTGTTGTCGGAACAGGTACAACATGATCCTCGTTTGGTTACCTTGGCCAATATGGTTTTGCAAGCTGCGGACAAGGGAGCGGAGTTAACGCGGCATTTGCTTGCAGTGGCTCGCCGTCAGCCGCTTGAGCCGGAACCTATGGATATCGAAGAACGGGTGCGCGGCATGCTGCCGCTGCTGGAAAATGTGCTGGGTACACGTATTCAAATTCATCTGGATTTTTCTGAACGACTTCCGACTGTAGTGGTCGATGCGGGGCAGCTTGATAATGCCCTGTTGAATTTGGTTGTTAATGCGCGTGACGCAATGGCTGCAGGGGGTGCGCTTACGATTTCAGCATATAGGGTGCAGGTTGAGCAGACCGTCGAGGATATGCAAGTCGACCAGACGCTTGTCCCGGGAAGCTATGTTGCGTTATCTGTATCCGATACGGGTCCAGGGGTTGCCAGAGACGACTTGCCCCATGTGTTCGAACCTTTTTTCACGACTAAGTCCGAAGGTCAGGGGTCTGGACTGGGGTTGGCCATGGTGCTTGGTTTTGCACTCCAGTCGGGCGGACACGTTGGTGTCGAATCCGAGCCAGGACAGGGGGCAAAATTTACGCTTTATCTTCCCGATGCACCCGACGATGCTTCAATTCACGAAACCATACCCCCTGTGTTGCCCGAAACGGCTGCAGACGTGCGAGGCGCGATTCTGGTCGTTGAGGATGATCCGGATGTGCTGCATTATGTTGAAAGTGTCTTGATATCTGAGGGCTATGATGTTGAGTCAGCTCAAACGCCTGAAAGGGCCATTGAGCTTTTGCAGGGCGGGCAGGCATGCGATTTATTATTCACCGACATCCTGATGCCCGGGATGAGTGTGCGTGAGTTTGTTGAACAGGCTTGTACACTAAGATCCGGATTGAAAGTCCTTTACACCACTGGTTATGCCGGACACGATATCTATACCGAGTTTGGTCAGTTCGGTTTGGAAGGCCCCGTTTTGCATAAGCCGTATCGCCGCGAAAAACTGGTGGCGGTTGTTGCGTTGGCAATCAACTGTTAATTGTCGTACCGCTTTGTCCAGCGGCCCTGCTTGTAGCGGTTAAGATAATTCACAGTGAATCCGGTTATCGTGCCTTTTTCATCATGAAACTCAACCGATGAAATCGAGCCTGCAGGCTCATTTTCACTGAAGGGTTTTATGGCAAAGGTATTGCCGCTCCAGTGGGTTAAAGAGTAAATGAGTGGTTTGGGCCCCAACGCGATGGTCAGTTGGTTATTATTCGATTGAATGCGGGCCGAGCCAAAATAGCCGTTATCAAACCGGCCGGCATACTCGTTCAGGGGCATGGCGGGCTTGGGTTCGGTTGGTGCAGCTTCGCCAACCAAATCACCAATGGGTTCAAACATACCCGATAAGACGTGGTTGTAGCCGGCATACCAGTCACGTGTGATTTCACCGTAAGAAACAAGATCGATAAATTCGGCTGCGATCGCCTCGGCGGCGCCGACCGGGCTGGCATTGGTTAAAACAACAATGCCAAGATCGGCCGATGGCACGATGCGAAAATGCGTTCCGGTGCCCAGTAGGAAGGCGCCGGAATGGCTTATTGTCGTGCGGCCATTCGCGTTGATTCCGTAGTCAAAGCCAAAGCCATAGGCACTTGGGCGTGACGTGTCATTTGCCACCTGAGTTGTGATTGTCTGAAGGCTCATGGCTGGAGTCAAGGCTTTTTCTGATGCGATTGTTTTCCCGTCGAACTGACCGTTGCCCAGTAAAAACCTCAACCATTGCGACATGTCCTTTATGCTGGACGAAACGCCGCCGGCCGGCGCCTGGGCGTCGGGATCGCGCTCGTACAGCGGTTTGAAATCTCCGTTGGCTAATGCATGCAGGGCGGCGCGGTTGTCTTGAGCCAGATAGTCTTTGTGTCGGGCGCTTGATGCATTCATGCCCAACGGCAAAAACAAGTCAGCTTTCAACAGTGCCTCGTAGGACTGGCCGCTGGCCGCCGCAACGGCTTGCCCGGCTGTCGTTGTGCCGAAATTGGCGTAAGCGTAGGAAGACCTGAACGGATTCAGCTCGAGCAGGTGAAGCTTTTCAAGAATGTCGTTGCGGTTGTATCCCAAATCTTCCAGTGCATCGCCTGCGGCAAACGGCAGGCCTGTGCGATGCGCCATGAAGTCGCCAATGGTTGCATGTTCGGTAACGTAAGCGTCTTTCAGCCGAAGTGTGGGCAAGTGCTGAACAACAGGGTCGGTCCAGTTCACCTTCCCTTGCGTTACCTGTGTGGCAATCAGAGAGGCCGTTAATGATTTCGTCAACGAGGCCAGCATGAAGACGGTATCTTCATTAACAGGTTCAACTTTGCCAACCTCGCGAACGCCAAAGCCCTGGCGAAACAACACTTCATTGTCGTGCACGACCGCCACGGCCATTCCTGGCACACCGCTTCGCTCCATAATGCGTTCGACGATTTCCGGCAATGCGTTGATGGCCTTGCTTGGGTCGGCTTGCGCCATGGCGATGACATCATCGCTGGGGGAAGCGCCCAATATCAATTGAGGCGGTGCTGCCAAAGCGCAAGTGCCGATGCCTGCAAGGGCGTTTAATCCAGTAAACGCAAACAGGCGAAAAAAGCGGTAGGGTGCGTACATGTGGTTAAACCTCGGCCGCTTCTGGCTCAGCTTCTTCAAGCAGAGGTAAAGGCTCCAGTACTGTTTGCGGGTTTTCGGTTTCTTTCTGAATTTGCGCATCCAGCATTCTTCGCGCTCTTACGGCCGCTTCATCAAGACGGATCGCGACGTTGGGTACGCTTCCGCTGCCCATTTCATCCAGATTCTTTTGCTGAATCTCCAGGATAACCTTGTCTTCGTTAAACGTGTCCACAATCGATTTCTGTATGCCTTGCGTTAACTTCTCGTCGTCAAGGTCAAAGTTGCGATCGACCGCCCAGAAGTAATGGGTGGACTTCTCGGTTTCGGGTGTCAGCAAATGCAGAACGTGCATGACGTGGGCTTGAGAGCGTTCTTTTTCAATCGGATAGACACCGACATCAGTCATATTGATGCCTGGCATGAGGTTGATGGCTGTTTGCCACCGATTGATCGGGCTGCTGCTCTTGAGCACCATTTCAAAGAAAGGGGGGGGATCGATATTGGGCATTTCACGGTGAGCGCGAATGAGGCGGTCGCCGTCTACGGTTACGTTCAGAGGGTAGTTGGCAATCGACTCCTCCTCCTCATTGCCGATTGTGCGGGTGTGTACGTAGCTCTCGTGGCTCAAGTCGAGCAAATTGTCGTTCATAAGACGAAAATCACATTCAAAATGATGATAGCCAAGCGAGGGTGTCCAGTTGGGGGAGTCGTTCCAATGAACGTCGGGGACGAGGGAAGGGCAGGCCAGTTCGGGATCTCCCATCCATATCCAGACAAAACCGTGACGCAAAATGGTTGGGAAGCGTTTGACACAGGCTTTCGTGGGGATCTGGGTTTGCCCGGGAATTGCTGTGCAGGCACCCTGAGCGTTGAATGTCATGCCATGGTAGCCGCATTGCAGTTCATCGCCCACCCGCTTGCCTACCGACAGGGGCATCAGGCGGTGGGGGCAAAGGTCTTGCAAGGCGGTCAGTTCACCGTTTGATGTACGGTAAATAATGACATTCTCGCCAAGCAGTTTGCGGTTGACGGTTGTTTCTTCAAGCTCATGCTCGAAAGCTGCAACATACCAGGTGTTCTTCAGCCAAATCATGGTTTGCTCCTCCAAAAATCACTTTATTTCCAAACAAAATGATGTGTTTTTATATTCTGGTTTGTGCTTGCACACACTGTCTTTCAGAAAGCGGGCGAATTTGCCGGGTCGTAAAGCCATGCAAGACTTTCATAACCTTGCTGGTCGGTACGTGATTCAAGCATATTATTGCGCAATTCCCGGGTCACCCCGGCTGCGTGATAGGCTTCGCCATATAACCGCGCCGTAAGCTGCACACGCCCTGTGCGTAAGTAGCGTTTATCCTGGTAGCGTGCAAACGCCTGTTCGAAGTCGTCGCGGCCTTGTAGTTCGCCCGCAAGGCAAACGGCATCTTCCATGGCCATGGCGGCACCTTGTGCCATATATTGAAGCATAGGGTGAGCGGCGTCGCCAAGCAATGTTACACGGCCCTTTGACCACGTTTTAACCGGCTCCCGGTCGCATAAAACCCACATCCGCCAGGTTTCGATCTTCGACAAAAGCGTTCTAACGGATTCGCAGTTACGGGCAAAGCGGGTGTGCAGTTCCTCGGGGTCGGCCTTGGCGTCCCAGCCTTCTACATAGCGATCACTATGAAATACAGCGACCAGGTTATATAACTCACCCCTGCGCAGCGGATAATGAACGAGATGATTGCGAGGGCCGGCCCACAAGACCATATCGTTGCGATACAGATGCTTCGGGACGTCCTCAATGGGCAGGACGGCGCGGTAGGCAATATGGCCTGCAACCCTGGGGGGGCCATCTTTGAGCAGTCGTTCGCGAATACGTGACCACAGGCCGTCACAACCAATCAGCGCCGCACCTTCGAAGGTGCGATTGTCTGCGGTCGTGACGGTAATGCGGTTATGGCTATCGTCATATTCTGCCACCTTGCAACCTGTGTGAATGGTGATTTTGTCGTTGGCCTGGCAGGCGTCGACCAGAATACGGTGCAGATCAGCCCTGTAAATAACGCCGTAAGGTTTACCGAACCGGTCAATAAAAGATTGGCCCATTTTCATGCTGGTTACCTGATCGCCGGTCAGCCCGTCCATCATGACCAGGTGTTCGGGATAGACAACGTCTTTTTCTATTTCGGCCGTAATGCCCAACGCATCAAACATCCGGAACGCGTTGGGGCCCAGTTGGATTCCGGCGCCGATTTCCGATAATTCGTCTGCTTGCTCAAGCAGTGATACCGTGTGTCCCGCCTTGCTAAGCATGATTGCGGCAGCGCAGCCGCCAATGCCGCCGCCGCCGATCAGTACGGGGGGCGCAGCCTTGTGTGTGTTTTCATTCATATACGGTGTTCTCCTTTGTGGCATATTTTCGGCTGCACGGCACTCTAATTCAATATAATCAACTTTATACTTTTCATTAGGCTTAGTTATGAAGAAGCTGGCCAATATCGATCTGAAGCTGCTTCAATTATTTGACGAAATATGTCAAACACGTAATTTGTCTCGCGCGGCGGAAAACCTGAATCTGACACAGCCGGCCGTTAGCCTCGCGCTGGGGCGTTTGCGCCAGCATTTTGGCGACCCGCTGTTTGTTCGTGTCGGCGGAAAGATGGTGCCTACCCCGATTGCGGAGCAATTGCATGAATTGGTTGCCCATGCGATTGCCTTACTTGAGGCGACGATAGCGTATCAGCCCCGATTTGATCCGGCGGGCGACTCAAGACTGTTTCGTATTGCGATGACAGACGTGGGGCAAATTGTTGTTTTGCCACATATCCTGAACACATTCCGCGATGTCGCGCCGCATATTCAGGTTGATGTCATCACAATTACGAATGAAATTGCCGGTCAGCTTCAGCATGGGGATGTTGATTTGGCGCTGGGGTTTGTCCCTGATCTGGACGGACGATATATCCAGCAAAAGTTGTTCGAGGATGGGTTTTCCTGTTTGGTGAGGGAGGGCCATCCACGCGTTAAAGATGTATTAACGGTTCAAAGCTTTCAGGACGAGGAGCACGTGATTGTGAAAACTTCCGGTACCGGCCACCTGATCATTGAGCACAATCTTCAGCAACGCGGATTGCATCGTAAAGTGGGTGTCCAGGTTCCCAATTTTATCGGGGTGGCAACCGTGGTTGACAGCTCCAATCTGATTGCGACGTTGCCCGGACGCGCCGCCCAATTGCTTGCGCGAGCGCATGGCGTGCGCGCGATGAAGTTGCCGGTGGATATGCCGTTGTACTCTGTGCGCCAGAGCTGGCATGAGCGCATGCAACACGACCCGGCGCACAAGTGGTTGCGCACAAAGGTCGCCGAGATATTCAACTCGGGTTGACATCAATGTTGCTGATCGACCTTATCTACAACATTAGTCTGCTGGTCTTCCTGATTGTTTTTTATCAGGTCGTGGTGTCACGCAACAAGCGTGAACATGTGTTGCGCAAGGTCATTCTCGGGCTATTGCTGGGTCTGGTTGCGCTGGTGGGCATGCTGGCCCCGATGGTCTACAGCGAGGGCATTTTTTTTGATGGCCGTTCCATTGTGTTGTTTGTGGCAGGCCTTTTTGGCGGGCCGGTGTCGGCGGGTGTTGCAGCGTTAATGGTGGGGGCATATCGTGTCTGGCAGGGTGGCGTGGGGATGTCGGTTGGGGTTGCCACCATCGTGATGGCTGCCGGCGTTGGTGTGGCTTTCTACTATTTTCGGCGTCGTCATGGCGGCTTGACTGCAATTCAGGCCTTCGGCGCAGGGCTGGTGGTGCATTTGCTTATGTTGCTGCTGTTCCTGCTGCTTCCCAATGGGATCGGATTTGCGATTGTCAGGGAGATCTGGCTGACGGTCCTGCTTGCTTATCCTGCCGGCACTGTTGCTGTTTGTTTATTGTTTCAAGATTATGAAGACCAGGAGGCAAGCCGCGACAATTTGAGGTGGCTGGCCTACTACGATGCGCTTACCGCGTTACCCAACCGTCATCAGTTAACTGAGCAAGTGGCAAAGGCTTTATCTTTGTGCATCAGCACGGGTGAAAAAGGCGCTGTGTTATTGATTCACCTTGATCGATTCTCGCGATTGAATGACGCCAGAGGCTATGACGTTGGTGATCGTCTTTTGCAGGAGGTGGCGCGGAGATTGCAAGGGACCCTGGGGGAAAAGGGCATGCTGGCGCGTATGTCGGGCGGCGATTTTTTTGTTTTGCTGCATGACCATTTCCCGTCAGACTCCACGCTCGAGCAGGTTGTGTCCGGCTGGGTTACCGAGATCACAACAATGCTCAAGACACCGGTTGAGCTTGATGATCTGAAAATTCCGGTTTTCGTGAGTGTTGGTGTTACTTTTTTCCCGCATGACCGTCTTGATACCCCGGTTCAAGTGCTCAAACGCGCCGACGTTGCCATGCATCGGGCAAAGTGGAAGGGGGGCAATCAAAGTATTTTCTATGAGCAATCCATGTCGGTTGTCGCAGAGCAGCAATTTCAAATAGAGCGTGAACTGCGGGTTGCCATTGCCGAGAACCAGTTGCAACTGTATTTCCAATCGCAAATTGATACCAATAATAATGTGGTGGGCGCCGAGACGTTTGTCCGCTGGCTGCATCCGGAGCGAGGGTTGATATCGCCGGGCGTGTTCATACCCATCGCTGAAGAAACGGATTTAATTGTTGAACTGGGCGAGTGGGTTTTGCAAAAGGTGTGCCAGACGCTTGCCAATGACACTCTTGGCCTGATACCGGGGCGCATGGCGGTGAATATTAGCCCGCGTCATTTCATGCATCCTGGTTTTCTTGATTCGGTTCAGCACATCGTGCAGACAACCGGTGTCAATCCTGAGCGACTCACTTTTGAAGTTACAGAGACGCTGTGGATTCATGATCTTTTTGATGTGGTCGAGAAAATGCGTATCCTGACGAAAACGGGTATTCATTTTTCTCTGGACGATTTCGGCACGGGATATTCTTCTCTTACCTACATCAAACATTTACCTATTCATGAGCTGAAAATCGACAAGACATTTGTCCAGGATGCACCGAAATCAAAAGACAGCGCAGCACTTGTGGAGTCGATCCTGGCCGTTGCCCGTCATATGAACCTCCAGGTGGTTGCTGAAGGGGTCGAAACGCGTGAGCAGGCCGATTTTCTGAGTGCGCGAGGCTATGTGGTTTATCAGGGGTACTTCTTTTGCCGGCCTGAGCCCTTTGATCAATGGATAAAACGCATAACTGAATAAGCAACGGCCCCGCGGAACCTGATACTGTTCCGCGGGGCCGTTGGCAAACTGCCAGACCAGATGTGTTTATTTTGCCGGGGCTTTCGTATAACGCAGATAAGGCAATTTGATGTCGATCTCGCCGAATTTTTCGCGGGCCTGGTCGTCGTTCAGGCTCAGTGCCACGATAACGTCCTGGCCGGGTGTCCAGTTGGCGGGGGTGGCAATAGGTACACCGTCGGTTGCGCGGACGGCGTCGAGCGCACGCAGAATTTCCGCAAAATTACGGCCAACCGACATGGGGTAGGACATAGTTAGGCGGATTTTCTTGTCTGGGCCAATAATGAATACCGTGCGAACTGTTGCACTGTCGGCCGGTGTACGCCCGTCGGGCAAATAGGCGTCGGCAGGCAGCATGTTGTAGAGTTTGGAAACCTCCAGCGAAGTGTCGTCGATGATTGGAAAGTTTGCGGGTGAACCGGCTACTTTTTCAATATCGAGTTTCCATTTCTTGTGGTCTTCGACATTATCTACCGATACGCCCAGGACTTTTGTGTTGCGCTTTTCGAATTCGGGCGCCAGTTGGGCTACTGCGCCGAATTCCGTTGTGCAGACGGGCGTGAAATCTTTGGGGTGAGAAAACAGGATGGCGTAGTTGTCGCCGATCCAGTCGTGCAGTGTGATTTTGCCGGCGGTTGAGTCGACAGTGAAATTGGGTGCGACGTCGTTAATGCGTAATGACATGGTTTAACCTCTTTCTTGAAAATAGACTGCTATAAATTATTATCCGGTTCAGAATCATCCGGTATCGCATTACTCGTCAATACTAGCTCAAATGATTCGGGTTTTCCATAGGTTGACTGAAGAAACACTCAACCCGGTATTGATAAGCATCAAGCATCGTGCCTTTACTGTCAACGAAGCTTGGGTAATATGGATATCTGGTAATTTATTTATAGGATGTCGTTATGATTTTTCGCCAATTATTCGACAACACGTCCTCAACTTATACTTATTTGCTGGCCGATGAAACCCCTCGGCAGGCCATATTGATCGACCCGGTGTTTGGGCAAGTGCGGCGCGACCTCGCGCTCATTCGGGAACTGGGGTTGAAGTTGGAACTGGTCGCGGATACGCATGCGCATGCCGATCACATAACAGCGGCATGGGTGCTGAAACAGAAAACCGGATGTCGTATCGCATCGGCCAAAGTGATTAATGCCGATCACACCGACGTTGCATTGGATGATGGCGACGAGTTTGGCGTGCAAGGCGTCAGGTTAAAAGCCATTTCGACACCGGGTCATACCGACGGCTGCATGAGTTTCATCCTGGACGGCGAGTCAATGGTTTTCACCGGGGATACCTTGCTGATCCGCGGGTGTGGTCGCAGTGATTTTCAACAGGGCAGTGCCCATCGTTTGTATGACTCGATTACGGGCAAGTTGTTTGCCTTGCCTGACGCCTGCCTGGTTTATCCTGCGCACGACTACCAGGGGCGCACAGTCAGTACCATTGGTGAAGAAAAAGCATTCAATGCGCGTGTCGGGGCGGGGGCCAGTCGGACCGATTTTGTTGAGTACATGAGTGCGATGAAACTGCCGCATCCGAAGTTGATCGACGAGGCCGTCCCCGCCAATTTGCGCAGTGGTCGTCCGCAGGACGGTAAACTTCCAGAGGAACCCGGCTGGGGACATATTCGCATTACCTACGCGGGTGTGCCTGAAATTGACGAGGAGTGGCTCGAGCAGCATCTGGATGAAGTCACCGTGCTGGATGTGCGGCTCGATGACGAGGTGAAAGACAACCCCCAGTCCAGGCGGTTGGTCGATGTTCATATTCCATTGAGCCAGTTGCGTGACCGTCTCGGGGAAATTCCCCGAGACAAGCCGGTGATTGCTTTGTGTAGATCAGGTCGTCGTTCTTCCTTGGCTGTCACGATATTGAAGGACGCCGGATTTGAAAAGGTTGCAAGTTTGAGTCGGGGTTTGGTAACCAGTACCCCTTAAATATTTGGAGTGAATGAATGTCGGAAATTGAAATTCCTTATGGTGCTTATTGGTCGACCCCATTTGCCCGCTGGCAGGGCAGTTTGTCTCATTTGCACAGCTTGAAATTTGCGGCACATGTTGCCAAAGATGCCTTGACGCGTCGGAAGATTGACCCCGAAAACTTTGATTATGCTGCGTTGGGCATGTCGGTACCGCAAAAAGGGTCTTTTTATGGCTTGCCGTGGCTGGCGGGGGAAATGGGTGTACCCCATCTTGCCGGCCCCACTATCAGCCAGGCTTGCGCCACCGGTGTGCGATTGCTGCAAACGGTGGCTTCAACCATACGCGAAGGTGATTCCAGCGTTGCGTTGGCCATCGCTTGCGACCGTATTTCGAATGGGCCGCACATGTATTATCCTGCGCCCCAGGGGCCTGGCGGAACCGGCGATCATGAGAACTGGGTGCTCGACAGTTTCAACTGGGATCCCTACACCGGAGTCAATATGGTCACGACGGCGGAGAATGTGGCCAAAGAGCATGGTTTTACAACTGAAGCGCAAAATGAACTGACTTTGATGCGCTACGCCCAGTATGAAAGTGCGTTGAAGGACGATAGTGCTTTCTTGCGTCGGTTCATGGATTTGCCCTTCAGCGTGCCTGATGCACGGTTCAGGAAAGAGCAAACGGTGTTGTCGGGAGACGAAGGTGTCTTCCCCACGACACAAGAAGGTCTGGCCAAACTGAGGCCGGTGATGGAAGGGGGCACTGTGACGTTCGGCGGGCAGACCCATCCGGCCGATGGGAATGCCGGCATTGTACTGACCGATGCAGAACAGGCCCGGGCGCTATCGCGTGATCCAGGCATCAAAGTCAGTATTGTTTCTTTTGGCCAGGCTCGTGTAAAAGCGGCCCACATGCCGGCGGCAACCATTCCGGCCGCGCGTCGTGCACTTCAGTCGGCCAATCTCACCGTGCAGGACCTGACGGCAATCAAAACGCATAATCCTTTCGCGGTCAATGACCTTGTCTTGGCTAAAGAGCTCGGGTTGCCGCTGGAAAGCTTTAATGACTATGGTTGCTCGTTGGTTTGGGGGCACCCACAGGCCCCAATGGGACTGCGGGCGGTAATCGAGTTGATTGAAATGCTGGTTATCAAAGGGGGCGGGCACGGGCTGTTCGTCGGTTGTGCGGCTGGGGATTCGGCCATGGCAATTGTGGTTAAAGTGGAAGACCGGCGTTAAGTGCTGCTGGCTTTGATTTCAACAATCGGGGACACATATGAAAATTGTTGTAATTGGCTCGGGCATCAATGGTTTGGTCGCCGCTGCGGAGCTGGCCCTGGGCGGGCATGAACTCGTTGTGCTTGAACGCCTGAATCGGCCAGGTGGCGCCGTGCGCACTGAAGAGCTCACCCTGCCCGGGTTTCGTCATGATGTTGCGGCCATGAATTTATCCATGTTTGCCGGGTCGGGCTTTCATAAAGCGCATGCTGATACGTTGGCCCTGCACGGTTTGGAGTTTGTGCCGGTTAACCGGCCCTTTGCCTCTGTTTTTCCGGATGGCGACTATTTCGGCGTTTCAACAGACATCGACGAAACGTTGTCCACCATTCCCAATGCCGATGACAAGGCCGCGTGGAAGGCCGGGCTTGAGTCGTTCCCGGCGAATGCAGGTGCACTGGTGACGATGCTTTCAGCGCGGATGTCAAAGCGCGGTCTTACCAAAGCGGGCTGGCAGATCTTCCGAAGTCTGGGTCTGACCGGCTTATTTGAACTGAAACGTCTGGTTGTTTCTTCTCCCAGGAATTGGGTGGAGCAAACGTTCACCGACCCGCGGTTGCATGCGGCACTGTCAACCTGGGGTTTGCATCTTGATTTCGCACCGGATATTTCGGGCGGAGCCATATTTCCGTATCTGGAGAGTTTTGGCGGGCAGGCGATGGGCATGGTTATCGGCAAAGGTGGCGCCGATACGGTGACACGATCGCTGATCAAGCTGATTGAGTCGCGCGGCGGGCAGGTTCGCTGCGGCGCGGAAGTCGCCTCAATTCAGGTAGAACGAGGGCAGGCACAAGGTGTCGTGCTGTCCAGTGGCGAGGCATGCCAGGCCGATCGTGTTTTGGCAAACGTGGCACCGCGTGCATTGCTGAAAATGCTTTCCGATGATAGCGGCGATGCGCGATTCGACAAGGGGATGAAGGCATTTCGACACGCGCCCGGCACGATGATGATTCATTTGGCACTGTCCGACTTGCCTGCCTGGCAGGCCAACGCATTGCGCAAATTTGCGTATGTGCATATCGCGCCGTCCATCGATACATTGGCTCAAACTTATCAACAAGCCATGGCGGGGTTGCTGCCGGATAATCCGGCGCTGGTGGTGGGCCAGCCGACGGTCTACGATCCTTCCCGCGCCCCGCAGGGGCAGCATGTGTTGTGGGTTCAGGTACGCTGTTTGCCTGCGCAGGTAAAGGGTGATGCTGCCGGCGCTATTCAGGGCCAGAACTGGGATGAGATCAAAGAAGCCTATGCCGATCGTGTCATAAAGCAAATGGAGCAATACGCGCCGGGTTTATCGGGTTTGATTTTGAAACGGCACGTGGTTTCACCGCTCGATCTTGAGGCGGAAAATCCCAACCTGGTTGGGGGCGATCAAATTTGCGGTTCACATCATTTATTTCAAAACTTTCTCTTCCGTCCGGTGTTGGGGTTTGCTGATGGTCATACCCCAGTGAAAGGGCTGCATATGGTGGGCGCGGCTGTCTGGCCGGGAGCAGGTACAGGTGCCGGCTCAGGTTATATGGTGGCACACGACTTAAAAGGGTGATTTCGGGTTAACACCAGTGGGTATTTCAACCTTCAAACATTAATATAGAAAGTAAATCGTCATTTATTCAAGTACTAAAAGGGAACCCACCATGAAGCACACCCGACGCGACTTTTTGCAGTTCAGTATCACGGCTGCCGGTATCTCCGCTCTTGGTATGCCCGCCTTTGCCCAAAATGGCGGCAAGGATCTGGTTATTGCGTATAACACCGGGCTGCCAAGTTGGGATCCAACCACCGGCCCTTCAGCCGTTAATCCGAAGTTACAGGCTTTATATCTCTCGGTTTTCGATCGTTTCATTCAACAAGAGCCCGATCTCAGCTTCAGTCCCGGTTTGCTGACAGAGTGGGGTTTTACCGACGACAATAAAAAGGTTCGCATGGTGGTTCGCGAAGGGGTGAAATGGCACGACGGCTCCGATTTAACCGCCGAAGACGTTGCCTGGTCTTTGCAGCGTGCGGGCGACCCTGCCACCGGCAACCCAGGGCAGTTCGTCTGGAAGAACCTGGCCAATTTCAAAGTGGATGGTAATGTCGTTACCGCCGACGTGGTGCAGTTTGAACCCACCATTTTCAAATGGATGGCGTTTCTGACCGGTTACGTTTTGCCCAAGGCATATTACGAGAAAGTGGGGGCCGAGGGTTTTGAAAAGGCACCCATCGGGACAGGCCCCTACAAGCTCGATGCCTACGAGCGTGGTGCTTACATGCGTTTGGTTGCCAATGAAGATTA
Source organism: Pusillimonas sp. UBA3987 (assembly GCA_002384935.1). Classification (GTDB taxonomy): domain Bacteria; phylum Pseudomonadota; class Gammaproteobacteria; order Burkholderiales; family Burkholderiaceae_B; genus Neopusillimonas. Next base: position 186,204 of record DGCD01000017.1, on the reverse strand, counting down.
CTGGGGTGGCAAGCCTGCCTTTGAAACGGTAACGATCAAGTTCGTTCCCGATGCCGCCAGTCGTGTGGCTGAAATTGAATCCGGCAATGCCCAGGTCACAATGGAAATTCCCTACGAGGAGTTCGACAGGCTGAAAGAAAAGCCGGGCCTGAAAGGCGAGGCGTTCCCGATTGCCGATGTCGGGATGATCTTTCTGAACGATGTTGGCCCCATGCTCGACAAGAATGTCCGCCTGGCGGCGCATCACGCGATCGACAAGCAATTGATCATTGATCGGCTGTTGCGAGGGTATGGTGTGCCGCTGGCCACGCTGGAAACGCCTGAATACGACGCTTTCGATCCAAGCCTGAAAATGGAGTACAACCCGGAAAAAGCCAAGGAGTTGCTGGCGGCTTCCGGTTATTCAACCGATAATCCGGTGAAATTCACGATTCAGACCACGCGAGGTTTCAAACCCAAAGATTACGAAATGATCCAGGCTATTGTGGGGATGTGGCGTAAAGTCGGTATCGAGGCCGATATTGAAATTTACGAAATTGCCAAGCACTTCGAGTTACGTGCGGCCGATCAACTCGCGCCCGCTGCGTTCTATAACTGGGGTAACGCTATTGGCGACCCGACCACGTCAACCGGCCACGCCATGTTCGGCCCTTCACCCCATTCGGTATGGGATACCCCCGACCTTATTGAAAAAATCGGGCCATTATGGGCGGAGCCTGATGAGGCCAAACGGATACAGGGCTGGAAAGATGTCAGTGCCTACATTCTTGAGAATGGCTACGTTATTCCCATTTTGCAGTATGTGTTGCCGGTTATTCATTCCGACAAGGTGGTGGTACCGCCAACCGCGACCGGCGACGTAACACCCGCATCCATGAAACCGGCGTCTTAAAGCAAGACGTCAGACGCCTTGGCGGGTGGTTCCGTAAAAACCACCCGCCTTTTTCGCAACACCGTTGTTTTCTTCATGCTGAAACCCATTCTCATTCGCCTGGCCACGATGCTGCTAACGCTTTTTGGCGTAGCCATTGTGGTGTTTATTCTTATCCGGGTGGCACCGGGCAATCCGATTGCCATGATGATATCCCCTGGGGCGTCGCAGGCTGACATTGCTGCTTTGACAGCGTTGTATGGTCTCGATAAGCCTTTGATTCAACAGTTCTTTATTTGGGCTGGCGGTGTGCTTCAAGGCGATTTTGGTACCTCGATTACGCTGAAGCAGCCGGTAGCAGAGCTGGTGTTGGCGCGTTTGCCCGCAACGCTCGAGTTGTCGATTCTTGCATTGTTGATTGCGCTGCTGATTGGCGGTTTCACGGCGATCTGGGGTGCGAAAGAGCGTGGTCGAAGTGCTGAAGCGGCAGTCGATTTATTCAACGGTGCCACGCTGTCAATTCCCGATTTTCTTTGGGGCTTGTTGCTTATTTTGTTGTTCGGCGTGTTGTGGCCCGTATTTTATATTTCCGGACGGGTTTCGCCACAGCTGGACTTCGATTTCACGACGCATTTTTATTTGTTTGAGGCGTTGTTGCGATTGCGTTTCGACGTCGTGCAGAATCTGCTGGCGCACATGTTGATGCCGGCCCTGGCTTTGGCGTTGCCGCTGGCTGCAATCATTTCGCAGCTACTGAAGCAAAGCCTCAAGGAGGTGCTGCAGCTTGATTACACCGTGCTGGCACGTGTGCGAGGGTTTACCGAGACCCAGGTAATTTTGCGCGAAGCGTTGCGCAATGCGGCACTGCCTACGCTGACGCTGATCGGTGTGCAGTTCACATTTCTGATTGGTGGCACGGTGATTGTCGAGCGTCTGTTCGCTTATGAGGGATTGGGAAATATGGCGATTGATGCAGTGATCAATCGTGATTTGCCGCTTATTCAAGGCATTGTATTAATGTTTGCGTGTTTGTTTATATTGGTCAATCTGGTGGTCGACCTGCTTTATACCGTTCTGAATCCGAGGTTGCGTCATGGCTGAAGCAGCATCCAGTTTATTGCGCACGGAACCTCGTGTACGGGCAGGTCAGTTCAATCTTCGTCTCTGGCTCTCGGCGGGGTGGCTTTTGGTGCTGGTGCTGGCGGCGTTGCTGGCGCCCTGGGTCGCGCCGCATAACCCGCTAACACAGGATTTGCTGTTCGGACGCCTTCCTCCTATCGGGTTCGACGGCTACGAGGCCGGGTATTACCTGGGCACGGACAGCCTGGGTCGCGATGTCTTGTCCCGCATTATCTATGGTGCCCGAATTGCGCTGACCGTTGCGCTGATCGCAGCTACGGCAGCCTGCGTATTTGGTTCTGTGTTGGGCTTGCTGGCAGGCTATTTCGGCGGTTGGGTCGATCGGGTGATATCCCGACTGATCGATGTATGGATGGCTTTTCCTCCGGTGCTGTTTGCCATTTTGCTGGTCGCTGTGCTCGGCACCGGGCTGACATCCGTCATCCTGGCGATTGCCATTATCGATTGGACACGTTTCGCGCGGGTTATCCGTGCCGAGACGATGGGGCAAGCCAGCATGGATTACGTACATTCCGCAAGAATTGGCGGTGCAACGCGCATGGGCACGTTGGTAAGAGAAGTCGTGCCGAATGTTCTCCCGACTGTGGTGGCTTTATTGGCACTTGAAATGGGTGTGGCGGTTATTGTGGAAGCCATTTTAAGTTTTGTGAATTTGTCGATTTCATCCGACGCGCCTACATGGGGTGGCATGATTGCCGAAGGGCGGGCTTCGATTTATTTTGCCTGGTGGGTGCTGGTGGCGCCGCTAGTAGTGCTGTTCCTGACCGTTTTGTCCTTCAGCCAGTTGGGCGAAGGCTTGAAGTCTCAGTTTGATCCATTATCGAGGTAAGCGGGATGAAAGAATCAACCACTCATCAGCCGATACTCGAGGTAAAGAATTTAAACGTGGCGCTAAGAGGCGCAGGACGCCTGCTGCGAGACGTTTCTCTGACGGTCCGGCCGGGTGAAGTCCGCGCGCTGGTCGGAGAAAGCGGCGCAGGCAAAAGCATGATCGGCAAAGCGGTGCTGGGCGTGTTGCCGCGTAATATCGCCGTCACCTCGGGCGAGATACTTTTACAAGGCGAAAACCTTGACCAGCTCAGGGCGACGCAGCGTCGCCAAACAGTGGCGGCGGCCGCTTCGCTTATCCCCCAGGATCCGCTCACTGCGTTGAACCCATCGCGGCGAATAGGGCCGCAGATTACCGAGCGTCTGGTCAAGCGCCTGGGCTGGCGTGGACCAGATGCGCAGGCACGCGCACTGGAGTTATTGGAGCGTGTGTATATTCGTGATCCGAAGCGGGTCATGTCGTCGTACCCACATGAGCTGTCGGGTGGGATGCGCCAAAGGGTCCTGATTGCGGCCGCGTTCGCGCCGCGCCCTAAGCTGATTGTGGCCGATGAGCCTACAACGGCGCTTGATGTCACGGTACAAAAACAAATTTTACGTTTGATTCGTGAATTGCAGGCCGAGTCAGGTACCGCTGTCTTGTTTGTGACGCACGACATGGGCGTTGTGGCCAAAATAAGTCAGACCATGACTGTCCTGTTCGCCGGCAAGGTGCTGGAGAGCGCTGATACAAAAGATGTATTCGCCAATCCGCAGCATCCCTATACACGTGCGCTTATTGGCGCAACACCGCGTTACACGCAGCCCGGCGAATTTTTGCAGCCCGTGCCGCCCGAACTGGTTGCCCGGTTGAAACAGGAAATTGTGCTGTCGGACAGCCAGGAGGGAAAAAATGGCTGACCCATTGTTTCGTGTGCGTGATTTGCACCTTTCTTTACCCGACATGACGCGCAAGCCGCTTTTTGGCGCAGCCCCGCGTATTGAAATTCTGAAAGGGCTTTCTTTTGACCTGCCTGCCGGTGAGATCACGGGGATTGTGGGTGAAAGCGGTTCAGGGAAATCAACCCTGGGGCGTGTTCTGGTCCGCTTGCTTGGCGTGACCTCGGGGCAGGTTTTGTTTCGCGATGAAGATATTTCGCATCTTGATGAGGCCCAACTGAAGCCTTTAAGGCGTGATCTGCAAATGATTTTTCAGGATCCCATGTCTTCGTTGAACCCGCGCCATACGGTGGGTCGCATTGTGGCATCGCCGATGAAGCGCTATGGCATTGGTGCAGCGGAGAAACAAGCGCTCGAGGCACTCGAGCGGGTGGGTTTGTCGAGTGCCTTTGCGAAACGATATCCGCATGAGCTATCGGGCGGGCAGCGCCAGCGGGTGGGAATTGCCCGTGCCGTTGCCCTGAATCCGGCTTTCATTTTGGCGGATGAGATCGTGTCCGGGCTTGATGTCTCTTCGCAGGCGCAGGTGCTGAGCCTGCTCAGGGGGCTGGCGGCCGACATGAACCTGACTATCGCGTTTATTAGCCACGACCTGTCTGTTATTCGTACCGTCTGCTCGCAAATAATGGTCTTGAACCGGGGAGAAATTGTTGAGGCTGGCCAGTGTGAACAGGTTTTCAATGCGCCTCAAAGCGAAATCACCCGAACACTGATTGATGCCATTCCTTTGCCGGAGATTGACGATGGCTGGTTCGACAGCATTAAATTGAATCAAGTCTGATTTTTATTGAATTCAGGCGCTTTTCGCACAAAGAACAGGTTTGATATTTCGATCAAATCATGCGAAATTATCGTTTAGATAATTTAGGTTTCAACTAAAGGAGAAAGTATGAGTACCGATACAAACAGCCTGGCTCAATTGGCCACCGGCAACTTCAAGGTCGTTGATCTTACCCACACTTTGTCGTCCGATTTTCCCGCGCTGCAACTGCCGCCGCAATTCGGTCAGGTCACGGCATTCAAAATGGAGACGATCTCCCAGTACAACGATGCGGGCCCGGCCTGGTACTGGAATAACTTTACCTGTGGCGAGCATACCGGCACCCATTTCGACGCTCCCATTCACTGGGTTACCGGCAAAGATCAGCCCAACAACACGGTAGACTCAATCGATCCTAAGAAATTTATTGCACCCGCTGTCGTTGTTGACGCCACGGCTCAGGTTGCGGAAAACGACGACTGGATTCTGACCGTTGATTTCCTGAAGCAATGGGAAGAAAAGCACGGCACGATACCCAAAGGCAGTTGGGTTTTGCTTCGCACCGACTGGGCTGATCGTCTTGAAAAAGATCCGGCCTCCTACGCCAACGTGAAGGAAGACGGCGCACACACGCCTGGCCCATCGCAGGAAGCGGTTGAGTGGATGATTAAAGAGCGCGATGTACTGGGTTTCGGTGTGGAAACCATTAACACCGATGCCGGGCAGTCGTTCGGTTGGCCCATGCCGTATCCTTGTCACACGCTCATGCACGGCGCCAACAAATACGGTTTGCAATGCTTGAATAATCTGGATCAGTTGCCGCCAACGGGTGCCATTATTGTGGCTGCACCGCTGAAGATCAAAGGTGGGTCGGGTAGCCCGTTACGTGTATTGGCATTGGTGCCTTAAGGTTAAATTATGAGTAATCAAGCCCAGATCATTGTGGTGGGTGGGGGCATGAATTCGTTGGCGTGCGCCGCCCTTTTAGCCAAACGGGGAAAGTCGGTTTTAGTGCTCGAGCGTAACGATCGGCTCGGCGGCTGTATTCGCACTGAAACGTTGTTTCCTGGCTTTACGCACGAGGTGTTGTCGTCGTGGTATCCGCTTTTTATGGGCGGCGGCGCGTATGCCGAGCTGAAAGATGATCTGGCTGCGTTGGGTGTTGAGTTCGTGGCCAACGAATACACCACGGGTATCGCCACACCCGACGGTCAGTTGTTGGCCTTAAAGCAGGATATCGAAGACAGCGTAAAACGCATTAATGCCATTGCGCCGGGCGACGGGGACGCGTTTGGCGCAATGGCGGCCAAACTGTTCGAGCAAGATGCCGCACTGACATTCGGTTTGCTCGGTCACTCTCCTTACAGTGGTAAGGTAATGCGTTTGTTCTTTTCTGAATGGCGTAAGCGCGGGCTCGACGGTTTGTTGCAATTTACGTCGGAATCGGTGGAATCATTCCGGCGCTGGTCGTATCGCGAGTTGAAGTCTGACATCACCCGCGCCATGATGAGCCCCTGGGTGCTGCATTCCGGCTTGGGCCCCGACGATGCCGGCGCCGCCTTAATGGGCAAACTTACCTTCGCCGCAGTTGTTGCCGGAGGCATGCCGGTGGTAAAAGGCGGTGGCCAGCGTTTGGTAGAGGCCCTGCAAACCTTTATTGAGCAGCGGGGTGGGCAGGTTTTAACCGGCACAGAGGTCGAGTCGGTTACCGTAAGCGGTTCAAAGGCTACGGGCGTAGTGGCTAATGGCCAAGCGTACCAGGCCGGCGAAGCAGTGGTTTGTAATGTCACGCCACCTCAGCTTTACGAGCGGTTGTTGCCCAACATACCGCAGAAACTCAACCAGCGCGCCAAGGGTTATCACTTCGGGCGCGGTTGTATGCAGGTGCATTTTGCCTTGAACGGGCCTGCGCCTTGGCGTGATCCTGAAATGTTGAAAGTGCCTTTGGTGCACTTAACCGAAAGCATGGAGAACGTAGCGCTGTCTGTGGTGGAAGCCAATAATGGTTTGTTGCCGCGCTTCCCCACCATCGCCATTGGCCAGCCCGTTGCGGTTGATGCCGGCCGGGCACCAGAGGGTAAATGGATTCTATGGCTGCAACTGCAAGACATGCCTTCACGGCTGAAGGGCGACGCTGCGGGTGAAATTCAGGTGCCGTCCGACGGGCGCTGGAATGAAACCGTGCGCGAGGCCATGGCCGATCGAATTCAAAAGCGTATTGAAACGGTGTTGCCTGGGCTGGGCGAATTAATTATTGGTCGTAAGGCGTTTTCACCTGGCGATTTGGAAGCCATGAACTGCAATTTGGTGGGTGGTGACCCTTATTCCGGCGTATGCTCGCCCGATCAATTCTTTTGGTTACGGCCTTTTGCCGGCAGCTCCGGCGCGCGCGGACATCGTACGCCTTATAAAAATGTGTACCACATTGGCGCCTCTACCCATCCTGGGCCAGGTTTGGGTGGTGGTTCCGGGCAAATTGTGGCCGATATACTGGCGCGCAAATAAGGGCTTTAGTTGGTTTTTCAAGGCAAGTGTGCCAGGCATAAGGCCCTTAAAGCAGCCTGGTGCCACCTGCCCCGCGCGGTATCTGGCAGTCGTACTAGTTAGTCTTGACGGCCGGTGACTTCAACCAGATGAAAACCAAACTGCGTTTTGACGGGGCCTTGAACGACGCCAACAGGGGCGCTGAAAACGACTTCATCGAATTCCCGCACCATTTGACCTCTGCCGAAGGTGCCGAGGTTGCCGCCATCGTTCGACGAAGGGCAGCGCGAGTTCTCTTTGGCAACCTGGGCAAAATCGGCGCCGTTTTCAATGGATGCTTTAAGCTCGAGACAGCGGTCTTCGGTATCAACAAGAATATGGCGGGCTGAGGCTTGGGTCATGTAGAGCTCCTTTTAAATTAGGCTTTCCATTATAAATGGCACGTCAAATGCAGATAAGGTAGATAAAAAAGCCCCTGATCATCAGGGGCTTGATTTATTTATTTGGCGGAAGCGGTGAGATTCGAACTCACGGAGGGCGCAAACCCTCGCTGGTTTTCAAGACCAGTGCATTCAACCGCTCTGCCACGCTTCCTGTCTAATTACGCGTTGGTGCTAGGCTTGCTACTACTACTGTAAGCTTAACTTGCCAATGCAAGCCCGCTAGTTTAGCCTATGCGCTTTGAATTGTCCAAGGAGTACTTGTCATGAAAGTGGTGGAAATTACCCAGGCGGGCGGGCCTGAAGTGCTGGTGCCTGCCGAGCGCCCCATGCCGGTGCCCAATGAAAACGAAGTGTTGCTGAGGGTGATTTCGGCGGGGGTAAACCGGCCGGATGCTTTGCAGCGCGCAGGTAATTATCCGCCGCCTCCCGGTGCTTCTGACATTCCAGGCCTTGAGGTTGTAGGTGAAATTGTCGACGGTAATGTCGGCGACAGCGGCTTTGCCAAGGGTGACAAAGTTTGCGCTTTAATTACCGGTGGCGGTTACGCGGAATATTGCGTCGCACCGATCGATCAGTGCCTGCCGATTCCCAAAGGTTTGTCCGATATCGAGGCGGCGGGTTTGCCTGAAACGTATTTCACGGTTTGGAGCAATGTGTTCGATCGCGGGCGCCTGGCAAAAGGGGAGTCGTTGCTGGTTCATGGCGGAGCCAGTGGTATTGGCACGACGGCCATTCAACTTGCCGTAGCCATGGGTAACCCTGTTTATGCCACAGCGGGAAGTGATGAACGCGTGCAGGCAGTTGAAAAACTGGGCGCCGCCAAAGGGATTAATTACAAAACACAGGATTTCGTTGAAGAGATTCGTGCCCTGACCGATGGCCAAGGGGTGAATGTCATTCTGGATATGGTGGCGGGCGATTACATTAACCGCGACTTGAAATGTTTGGCTGATGATGGGCGAATCGTGATTATTGCCTTATTGGGTGGCGTGAAGGGTACGCTGGATTTCGGCCAGATTTTACGTCGCCGTTTAACGGTAACGGGGTCAACCTTGCGTCCGCGTTCGGTTAGTTTCAAGGCGGAAGTGGCGCACTCGTTGCGTGAACATGTATGGCCGTTACTTGAAGCCGGCAAGATTAAGCCTATTGTTCATGCTACTTTCCCGCTTGAAGAGGCCGCCAAGGCACATGCCATGATGGAAGCGGGCGAGCAAATCGGTAAAATTATTCTCACGGTTTAACCGCGACAGGCTCAACGAGATCGAATAAATCACGCTACAATAGCGGGTTTATTCGATCCCGGCTTTACTCATGACTACCTCGCAAGCGCGTCAACGTTTGGTTATTGGCAATTGGAAAATGAACGGCAGCCTGGCCGACAACGTCGAGTTGCTGGAAGCGCTGCGCGCCGGTGCCGACGTTAGTGCGGATGTGGCGGTATGTGTGCCGTTTCCCTATCTGGCTCAGGCCCAGGCTTTATTGGAAACCAGCAAGGTGTCCTGGGGCGCCCAAGATGTGAGCGTACACGAATCGGGTGCTTACACCGGTGAAGTCAGTACAGCCATGTTGTGCGACTTCAATTGCCGCTGGGTGCTGGTTGGCCATTCCGAGCGTCGCAGCTATCATGGCGAGTCAAGTGAACTAGTGGCACAAAAAGCACAAGCTGCCCTGCAGGCGGGTTTGGTTCCGGTTGTTTGTATTGGGGAAACCCTGCAAGAGCAAGAGGCGGGTGAAACTGCCGATGTTATTGCGGCTCAGTTAAAGCCGGTTTTGGCGTTGGGGCCACAAGCGGTGGCCAAAATGGTTATTGCTTACGAACCGGTTTGGGCTATTGGCACCGGGCGTACGGCAACGCCCGAGCAGGCGCAGGAAGTGCATGCACTGATCCGCGCGGCGTTGCGCGAATTGGGTGCAGAGCAGGTGCAGGTTTTATATGGTGGCAGTGTTAAGGCTGCCAATGCGGCAAGTTTGTTTGCCATGCCGGACATCGATGGCGCGCTGGTGGGCGGCGCATCGTTGGTGGCGGAAGAATTTTTACGTATAGCGGCGGCCTAAGGGCCCGGAGTAATTTCAAAATGGAATGGTTGTCTTCTTTTCTTCTGGCGATTCAGGTAGTTTCCTCGCTAAGCATTATTGTGCTGGTGCTGTTGCAGCAAGGTAAAGGCGCCGACATGGGGGCGGCTTTCGGCAGTGGTTCGGCCGGCAGCGTCTTTGGCGCAACGGGTGCGGCGAATTTTTTGTCGCGCATGACCAAATGGGCGGCGGTTATTTTCTTTGCCTCAACAATCGGCCTGGCCTGGGTGTCACACCGTACGGGTGACTCCATTCTTGATTCGGGTATCATGCAGGGCTATGACGAAGAAGCGCCGGTGGAAGGCCCCGCGGTTCCTCAAGCTCCGGGTGCGGGTTCCGAAGTGCCTGCCACAGGTTCTGAAGTTCCCGGCATGGGTTCCCAGGTACCTGCAACGCCCAACGCCGGAACAGACGGCACGTCGTCTGCCGAGGTGCCTGAGGTACCCGCTTCTAACGCAGCAACAGAATAAATTGTTAAAAGCATGCTAAAATAGCGTGCTTTGCTAACAAGCAATTTAGCCGACGTGGTGGAATTGGTAGACACGCTATCTTGAGGGGGTAGTGGCGAGAGCTGTGCGAGTTCGAGTCTCGCCGTCGGCACCAAGATTCAAAATCAGACTGTTTCATAACGACTGATAAAGTACCTGAAACCCGCATAAGCATTAGCTTCATGCGGGTTTTTTGCGTTCAGGGTGTCTCATAGGGTTTCAGTAAATGCCGGGTTTTTGGGTACTCGTTTGGGTACTTATAATGCAGGTACCCAAATCATGCCCAATGTGAGATTAAATCGATGCCTAAGCTTGCTCAACAACTGACGGAACTGGCGGCCAGTAAGGCGAAGCCACGTAAAACAGCATATGCCCTCGCCTCGGGCCAGGGCTTGTTCCTCCTCGTACTGCCAAGCGGCGTCAAGCAATGGCAAGTCAGGTATCGTGAGCCGGAAGGTCGGCGAGGTAAGAAAGTCGTCGGTATCTATCCTGACATGGGTATCGCAGCAGCGCATCAAACGGCTGCGCAATTGCATCAGCGAATTCGTATGGGTGAATCTGCTGTAGGCCTATACGACCATCTCAGGATGGAGCGCGAAACGCTGACGCTTGCAGAGACTCAGCAACAGCAAGAAACGGAGGACGCTCGGAAGCATTCTTTTACTGACGCCCTTCTAATTGTCAAGCCGCTATTTGTACCTGATTAATCGCTTGGTTGCGGCTTCGCAAAATATAAAACACCTCTCGTGCAATGTAGCGTTTCAAACATCGTAAGGCTTCCAATTTGGATAGGCCTTGCCCGGTGCGCTTCACCACATATTCCTGCGTCCTCGGGTCCAAGCGCAATCGGCCAATGGCGATGATGTGCAAGGCGCTATTGGCCGCTCGGTCACCGCCCCGGTTGAGACGATGACGCTGCGTCATGCCGGACGATGCCGGGATAGGGCTCACACCGCACAGTGCGGCGAAGCTCGCTTCAGAGCGTAAACGTGCCGGGTTATCGCCCGCCGTAATCAGCAACTGCGAGGCGGACTCATACCCTACGCCTTGACGAGCGACGAGCTCCGGTGCCAGATCGTCCACGATCGCCTTGATCATGACATCCAAGTCTGCGATTTCATCGTGCAGTTCGAGATAACGACGGGCGAGCGATTTGAACGCAATCCGGTATGCCGTCGTGACGTCTCGATAGCCACTCAGGTCAGGGCGCCAAGCTGCCAATGTTCGGAGGAGCTGCATTCGTGTCATCTTACGCAGTGGTTCGCGCAGCTCGTCTGGAGTGGAGATAATTTGCATTTGAATCATTTGCAAAGCAATGCGGCGGGCCGCAATAGCGGTTTTGCGGCACACTTTTAAAACACGCAAGGATTCAATCATGCCATCGCGTGTCTTGGGCGTGACGGTACGTCGACCTGCGTAGGCGGCATGAGCCGCATTTTCTGCATCGATCGTGTCATCCTTGCCACGCTTGCGACGCACAGATTTATCGGGTGCGGTCACTTCAAGAACGGTAATGCCCGCCTGCTGTAAATAACGCAGCAAACCGGCACCGTAGGTACCAGTACATTCGACGCCGACCCGACTGAGTGTGCCATAGGAACGCATCCATGCGAGCATGGTTTTATAGCCATGTCGGGTCGTGGGAAAGCTGGCGCTACCCAGCAGACGATCATGGTGGTCAACAATGGCGGCAACGTGCAACTCCTTATGGGTGTCCACCCCACCGACAACGGTAGAACTGTTATCAACTTGCAAACTCATGGAAGGCCTCCAGGCAATTAATGCTGATGGGCTTACCACAGTCGATTGCGCGGACATGACAGTAAAGAGATAGACGTTCAGGCCCTTCTTGGGTCACAAGCATCGATGAGGTAAGACCTCACCGTCAGGTCTCCCGGCGCACCGACAGGTCCAGGGAAAGACAGGTCAGCGACGTCGATCAGAGTGCGGGTCAGGTGCTCCGGAAGGCCTTTCGGTACCAGGTGTGTCGAGGATAGCTAATCCAGCAACATCTGGCACCCACAGTATTACTGACCCCTTCTACGCGAAGGGCAGTGGTCTGATGCCAACGGCGTCTAATGGCGGCAAGTTCCTGTCCTACGCAGACTTGAAGGCGCAGGACCCGCGGTACGAACTTCGAGAGCCGACGCGGGAAATCGAGCTCCGCCTGACCGGTAACATGGAACGCTACATTTGGAGCATAAACGGCGTTAAGTACGAAGACGCGGATCCTATTCGACTGCAATATGGTGAGCGTGTTCGCTTCAAGTTTGTGAATGAGACGATGATGACACACCCCATGCACCTGCACGGTATGTGGTCGATACTTGATGTTGGCGCAGGTCAGTGGAACCCGATCAAGCATACGGTCAGCGTGCAGCCTGGAACTACGGTTTATATGGAAACTGAGGTAGATGAACCTGGGCAGTGGGCCTTCCACTGTCATCTGTCTTACCACGCTTCAGCGGGCATGTTCAGAAAAGTGATCGTTGAGGGCGGCCCTGATTCGACGCAGGCAAAGGCAGACGCTAAGTACGAAGAAGGAAGTGACGCATGAGTTGTACCCGATCTTTGATAACTATCAGCCTGCTTGGTTCGATCATTTTCCCGACTACGTTGGTAGCACAAGAAATGATCTCTGACACCACCGCCCGTAAGAAACCACTGACAACATGGGGTATTCAGTTCGAGGAGTTTGAGTACCGCTACAGCGACGATGATGAGGAGTTGGGAGTCTGGAATGCGGACGCTTTCTATGGCACTGATGACCTGAAAGTCCGGTTGCTTACAACAGGCGAATACGAGATTGAAGAGCAGGCCTTCGAGACGCTGGAAAACCAGTTGGTTGGGCAGATTCCTATTTCCGACTTCTTTGACGCCAAGGCGGGTGTTCGATTCGACACGCCTGAGGGGCCAAACCGTACCTACGCAGTTCTGGGCGTTGCCGGGCTGGCACCGCAATGGTTCGAGATTGATGCCAACCTCTATCTCAGCGATGAGGGCGACACATCTGCCGAACTGGATGCCGAATACGAGTTGCTTTTGACCAATTACTGGATACTTTCGGTAACGCTGGATGCCACTGTGGCGTTCAGTGAGGATCGGGAAATCGGAGTTGGTAAAGGACTGGCTTCCACTGAAACCGGCCTGCGGCTGGGCTATGACCTGATCGATCGTTCCTTCTCACCCTACGTTGGTGTGGTGCATGAGCGAAAGTACGGCGATACCGCTGACTTTGCCGAAGCCGGAGGCGGAAGTGCGGAAGACTGGTTCGCCGTGATCGGCGCCCGCATCGCTTTCTGATCCGTCTCTAAACGGGCTGGGGTATTTCCCTCGCCCGTTTTGTTTCTTATTTAATGTATTTGCACTCAATTTAAATGTTTAGCCATGGTACTCTAGCTATGAAAGGACAGGAGGTCCAAATGAGCAGGGAGCAGGACAGAAATACCCAGTATAAGAAAGGCAGTCTCACCCTGTCGGGAACCGTCATGCTGGGTACCGGTGTCATGATCGGCGCCGGTATTTTTGCCCTGACCGGGCAGATGGCGCAGATGACGGGTGCGCTTTTCCCGCTGGCGTTTCTCGCGGCGGCCCTGGTCGCCAGTTTCAGCGCCTATTCCTATATCAAGATCTCCAATACCTGGCCGTCTGCGGGTGGCATTGGTATGTACCTGCACAAAGCCTACGGCAACCGCCTGCCAACCGCGTTCAATGCGCTACTGATGTATTTTTCCATGGTGATCGCCCAGAGTTTTCTGGCCCGGACCTTCGGCTCCTACACCATGCAGCTGTTTGGTGGCGATGAAAGCGGGCGCATGGTGCCTGTTCTCGGGGTGTCACTGATCATTGCCGCGTTTCTGATTAACCTGCTTGGCAACCGGATGGTTGAGGGTGTGGCCTCCGTCATTGGCATTCTGAAGATCGGGGGTATTCTGATTTTCGGAGTTGTAGGTATCTGGGTCGCTGACAGCGTCTCGGTGGATTTCTCCAGCCCGGAAGAAGCCGGAACCATGGGCAACTTCCTGGGTGCGACGGCGCTGGGAATCCTGGCCTTCAAGGGCTTCACGACGATTACCAATAGTGGTGCGGAAGTAAAAGACCCCAAACGCAACGTAGGGCGTGCCATTGTTATTTCCATCGCGGCCTGCGTGGTGATTTATACCCTGGTCGGTTTTGCTGTCTCCAGCAATCTGTCACTGGCTGAAATCATCGAAACCCGGGACTATTCTCTTGCCGCAGCCGCGCGACCGGCGCTTGGGCAGTACGCCGTGTGGTTCACCATTGCCATCGCGATGATGGCCACTGCCGGAGGCATTCTTGCCAGCATTTTCGCTGTATCGCGCATGTTGGCCATGCTCTCCGAAATGAAACTGGTCCCGCACAGCCACTTCGGCATGCCAGGCAGCATCCAGAAACACACGCTGGTCTACACTGTGGTTCTGGGGGTGATACTGACCGCCTTTTTTGATCTTTCACGCATTGCGGCGCTGGGTATCGTGTTCTACCTGATTATGGACATTGCGATCCACTGGGGCGTTCTTCGGTATTTGCGTGCAGATGTGAACGCCAGGGCATGGGTGCCAACCATGGCCATCCTGCTGGATCTGCTGGCACTCGGCGGGTTTGTCTGGGTCAAACTGAATACCGATCCCTTTGTCATCGGGGTTGCCGTTGTCACCATGATTGTTATTGCAGTGGCGGAACAGATCTTCCTTAAAAAGTCCGGAGAAGCTGCAGGCTCAGGCCATGAACACCATCACTAGTCATAAATATCAGATACGGAGGATAAGCACATGATGGAAGGCAATATGTATGGTCACACAATGTGGGGAGGGCACTGGCTGTGGATGCTGGTTTTCGCAATCGTGGCCATTATTCCGGCCTGGCGTATATGCCAGCGTATTGGGTATCCGGGTGCACTGGGGCTGCTGATAGTAATTCCTTTAGTGAACCTTTCCTGCTTTATTTTCTTGCGTTCAGTGAGTGGCAGGCTAACCGGAACGGAAAGTCCGGAGAATAGAACATGAGCCTTCTGGAGCAATACGCCCTGTTGCTGGCGCTGGCAATCGGCATTGTTGGCAGCGTTTTCTGTCTGTATACGCTCGCCCGCGCGATAGGCCCGACACGTAAGGAGTCGGGCAAGGATGTGCCGGCGAGTTCCGGAGTCTTGTCTCGGGATCCGGTGTGGGGGCGCTATCACGCCCGGTACTACGGTTACGCGTTGCTGTTTCTGGCCTTCGATATGGAGATGGCTTTCATGTACCCGTGGGCAGTTGTGTACAAGGAAGTGGGAATGGTTGCGTTGCTTGATATGGGCGTGTTTCTGGCCATTCTGTTTCTTGGCCTGCTTTACGGATGGAGCCAAGGGGCTTTCAGGCGGCAATGAGTTCTGATCCGGCAATAAACGCAACGGGCGCACGGCAGAAGCGGCCGTCATTTTTGCACAAGCTGGTTTCCCGGGCACTGGCCCGTAACCTGAGTTGCCTGGTCGTTCCCGGTCCGGAGGTTGCGCTGGCACATGGTCTGGACGTACCCGCTGCAGGCTTGCTCATCAGCACCACGCCGCGCGATGCCAGCGTACTCCTGATCGTCGGTGAGCTGTCAGAAAAAATGGGCGATGCTGTGGCCGTGCTCTACGCCCAGATGCCACGGCCGCGAGCCATTCTCATGGTAGGTGGGCAGACACCATCAACTTTACCCGGTGCCGATATTTCCGCAGGTCTGTCGCAAGAGAAGCTGACCGAAGCCGTAGGTAAACTACAGCGCGCATTTGTCGACGGTGCCTTTGCGGAATCGCCGGAGGATTTTGACGCCGATGTTCTGCATGCCAGAATCGAGTATGTCTGCCCCATGCACCCGGAGGTCGTTGAAGACGAGCCGGGCAGTTGCCCCAAATGCGGCATGGACCTGGTAGCGCGCGAAGCCGGGGAATCTACCCCTGAGGGCGGCCACGATCACGAGCACGACCATGCACAGGAAAATACCGGGACCGAATATACCTGTCCCATGCACCCGGAGATCGTCCGGGACGGGCCGGGCAGCTGCCCCAAGTGCGGGATGGATCTGGTAGTCCGTGAGGACGCTGAAGATGAGGGCGACTCCGAGGAGAGCTCTGGCCACGATCATGAGCATCACCACGATCATCAGCACCATCATGATCACGAACATCAACATGGCGAATCTGACGACCACTCAGAACATGAACATTCCGGGCATGATCAAGGTGAACACGATCACAGTGGACACGATCATGGTGCCTCGGGATTCATGTCGATGATTGAAGTCACTAAAGACCTGCCCCGCAGCGCCGACGGCCTGCAGATGGACTGGCTTGAGGTGCCATTCGGCCCGGTCTTTCCTGGCTTGCCCGGTGGTCTGAAGTTGACGCTGACGCTCGACGGCGATGGCGTAACCGAAGGGCGGGCGACCTCCCTGGTGGGTATGACCGCCGAAGGTGAAGAGGGTGAAGGGAGCCAGGAAAGTAAAGAGATGGATGCTGATACATTCATCGAGCATCTGTCCTCAGCAATGCCGTTGGCGCCTGTGAGCTACCGTCTGCTGGCCTGTCTGGCAATCGAGCAAGCGGCTGGGCTGAATGACGATCAGGCGACCACTCAGGCCCGCAGTGGCGCCCTTGAGCGTGAGCGCATCGCCAGTCACCTGGGTTGGCTGGCACAAGTGGGGCGCCAGCTCGGCTTCGCCTGGCTGACGCAGCGGGCTTCAACTCTGCAGCTGCAGGTCAGAGACGCTGATCGGAACAGGCTTGCTGAGCTGGAGCCAGTGCTGCGCACATTGGGTGCCCGCCTTGAGCGAACGCCTTTGCTCAAATCGCGGCTGAAGGGTATCGGCGTACTGTCATCGAAATCTTCTGCTCTGCGCGGCCCTGTAGCGCGTGCTGCGGATGAAGGCGGAGATGCCTGGGCACGTCTGTGGCAACGTCTGGCCCAAATTTCGGCCAGCCTCGAACTCATTAGGTCGAGCGGGGAGCCCGAGCTGCCATCCCTGCGCGACATTGGCGATGTGTCAGGAACCGGTGAGGCAGCCGTTGACACTCCACGCGGCGAGGCCCGGTTAAGCTTGAAACTGGAACGTGGCCAGGTGAAATCCTACAAACTGGACACCGCCTGCAGTCACCATATCGACCTGGTGCCGAAGCTTGTCGAGGGCAAGGAACTGGGCGATGCGCTGTTGGCAATCGGGTCGCTGGACCTGTCGCCCTGGGAGGTAATCTCGTGACCGTCGTTATCGTTTTGCTCGCCTTGCTTGGCAGCGCCTGGCTGCTGGCCGTGATTGAGGGCTGGATCACAACGGGCCGCCTGAGTCCGGCCGCGCCACTATACAGCGGCTTGGCGCACATCGGCCGTGAGTCCATTGTGCCGCGCTCGCCAGACCGGGTATTTTTCGAGGCGGCGCCGGTGCTGCTATTGGTTGTGGCGATGCTTGGTATGGCGGTCCTGCCGCTGGCGCCGGATCTGGTCATCGCGGACCTCGGCACCGGCGGGCTCTTCATCAACGCGGCCCTGGCCTATGTGCTGGTCGCGGTGATCATGGCGGGCTGGGGGCCGGATGGCGCCTACGCGATGATCGGCGGCTGGCGCTTTCTGGGCCAGCTTATTGCCTATTCCATGCTTATTGTCATGCCGATCACGGCCGTGGCCATGCGCGCTGAGTCTCTGGTGAACACTGCAATCGTTGGTTCCCAGGCGGGTCTGTGGAACATTGTCTATCAGCCCCTGGGATTCGTGCTGTTTTTCATTGCCGCCATGGCGCTTGCGTTTCGCGCGCCATTCGATCTGCCCACCGCGGAGGGGGAGCTTGGCGGAGGTGTGGATGCCGAGTACACCGGCGTCCGCCTGGCAGTGTTGCGCCTAGCCCGCTTGACACTGGTGGTTACGCTGGCCTCCGCAACCACGGTGTTCTACCTCGGTGGCTGGCACGGCCCGCTGCTGCCGCCCTGGGCCTGGAGCCTGATCAAGGCCCTGGCCGTGGCCGTGTCGATGCTGCTGGCCGGTCGTTACCTGCCACGCATTCGCGAGGCGGATCTGATGCGGTGGTGCTGGATTCTGGGCATCCCTCTGGCACTGGTTAATATCATTATTGTCGGTTTACTGATCCTGGTGGTTCCCTGATGCACGCACAGGCTTTTTTCGTTGCCGTTTTCGGGCTGGCCGCCATCGGCTTTGGCGTAGTGGTGTTTCGCACGTCATCCATGGTCCGTTCCGCGCTGGCGCTGCTGTTTTCACAGACTGCCGTCGGCTGCATGTTTCTGGCGATGCAGACCGAATTTCTGGGTGTACTGCAGATCATGATGATGGCCACGGAGATGAGCATCATGGCCATCTTCATGGTTATGTTCATGATGGATCCCGGTGGCCTTGGCGGTATGGACATGAGCCATCAAAAGCGTTTTTCGATCGGTGCCGGGGTGAGTGCGGCCGTTGTCGCTATCGCCGTTGCGCTGTTGTCCGACTGGGGTCCCGCAGCCGAGCAGGTGGCGGACGCGGAAGCGCAGACGCGGGAGCTGGGGATGGAGCTGCTTGGGCGCTCGATGATGATCTTCCAAACTGCCGGCATCACCATCCTGACCGCGATGATTGCCGCCACGGCGGTGGCAATACCTGTGAAAAACCTGGCGGGTAAAGACGACAAGGAGGCCTCGGAATGACCGTAGTTCTGATAGTAGCGCTTCTGACCGGCGCCATCCTGTTCGGTATCGGTATCTATGGCGCGCTGTCCCAGACCAATCTGGTGATGATCATGATGGGCGTGGAGCTGATGCTGGCGGGCGCCATGGTGAATCTCGTCGCTTTCTGGCGCTTTCTGCACCCCGAGGCCTATTCCGGCCAGATGTTCGTGCTGGTGGTGATGACGGTCATGGCACTGGAGATGGCGGTCGGATTTGGCGTCGCCATTGCCCGCTTCCGGGCCAAGGGCTCGGTCGAGATGGAAGAAGCAAAGGACCTCAAAGGATGAATGCAGTGCTCCTGCCGATACTGCCGCCGCTGATCGCCGCCCTGGCCGTGTTGATACTCCGCCGTGGTGGAGCCGCGCTGGCCCTGGCTGGCGCAACGCTCAGCCTGGCGGGAAGTCTCTGGCTTCTGGCCCGGGTGGCAGGTGGTCAGGCCGAAACTCTGCTTCTGCCCGGTCTGCCGGACATGCCTCTGCGGCTGGTCGCCGGACCGATGACCTCGCTGTTGGCCGTGGCGGTGGCTACGGTGGGCACATTTGTGCTGATTTACGCCGTTGGTTATATGAAGCGGGAGTCCGGTCAGGCGCGCTTTTATGCCGTGATGTCCCTGTTCCTGGCCGCCATGCAGGCATTGGTGCTGGCTGGCGACTGGATTCTGCTGCTGGCGGCCTGGGAGCTGATCGGTTTGTGCAGTTACCTGCTGATCGGCTTCTGGTTTCAGCGGCCCGAAGCTGCGAACGCAGCCAGCCGCGCATTCCTCTATACCCGCAGCGCTGATCTCGGGCTTTACGTTGCGGTGTTCATGCTTATCGGGTCGGCAGGTACCAGCGAGATTGCCGCCGCCCTGGAATCTGGCAGTAGCGCATCGACTACGGCCGGGCTTCTGTTGCTGCTGGCCGCCATGGGCAAGTCGGCCCAGGTTCCCCTGCAGGACTGGCTTATGCGCGCCATGGCAGGCCCGACACCGGTTTCGGCGTTGTTGCACTCGGCCACGCTGGTTGCGGCGGGCGCTATCCTGCTGATCCGGTCGGCCCCGCTGCTGACCCCTGAAGCGCTTTTCGCTGTCGGGCTTGTCGGTGGTATCACCACGGTGGCGGCTGGGGTGATTGCGCTTGCCGAGCGTGATCTCAAACGCCTGCTCGCGGCTTCCACCGCCAGCCAATACGGCCTGATGCTGATTGCAGTAGGCGCCGGGGTTCCGCTGGCCGCGCTGTTGCATCTGCTCGCCCATGCCGCCATCAAGAGCAGCCTGTTCCTGGCCGCTGGCGACTTCCAGCATGCTCGCGAGGGTACCGGTTTCGATCAGCTGAAGGGCGTTGGCCGCGCCAGGCCCTGGGCCTTCGCCGGCTTTGCGCTGGCAGCACTGGCACTGGCCGGCATCCCACCGCTGAGCGGGTTCTTTTCCAAGGATGCGGTGATTGCCGCCGCTCTGTCGGGGCAGGGCGCCGCCTGGCTCGGACCCCTGGCCCTGGCAGGCACTCTGCTGACCGGCGCCTATATGGCCCGGGCTTTACGCTCGCTCTGGCAGGGCTCCGGCGATACCCGACCGGTCGCCGGTACTGGCTGGATGCGCGCTGGCATCTGGGGTCTGGCGATCCCCGCCGCTGGCCTGGGTCTGGCCTTTGATCCACTCGAAACAATGCTTGATCTGCCGGCTCCGGAAACCGCAGGTATGTTCGCCATATTGTCCGGACTCGTCGCTGCATTGGGTGGTCTGGCGTTGGGCTGGCTGGTGCCGGTCAAGCGTCTGCTTGGGCCTGCCCATCAATGGGCAGAATCGGGGCTGGTGGTTGCGGGAGGCCTGACCGCCTGTATAGGCCGGCCCGCAATGGCTGTTGCCCGGCGGTGTGACCGTCTGGAAGACCATTTGTACGCGGCCGCGCTTGGCGTCGACCATGCAGCTGTCAACCTTGCCCGTGGGGGCGAGCGCCTGGAACAACGTTTGTATCTGGCCGTGCTTGGCGTCGGCCGCGCCAATCTGGCGGTGGGTCGCTGGGTTCGGGGCGGGGATGAGCGTGGTATCGACGGCCTGATCTTCGCCCTGGTGGCCGGTGTGCGGGCCCTCGGCGCGCGGGCGAGAACCCTGCAAAGCGGCCTGATCCATCACAGCCTGGCGATCAGCGCCGTCGCCATCGCTGTGCTCCTGGCCATCCTGTTTTCAGCTTCACTGAGTTTCTAAAGGAACCCTGTACTCATGCTACCACTCGTATCTCTGACCCTGTTTTTGCCACTCGTCGGCGCTGTGCTGATTCTGTGTTTGCCGAAGCCGACGGCACGGACGGTGCACGGCATAGCGATCGTCAGTGCCGCCCTGACTCTGGTCGGCGCTCTGGCCATGTGGCTGCAGGGCGTGAGTGGTGACGGCTTTTCCCAGGTCGAAGAGCTGGAATGGATGCCGGCCATTGGCGCCGCCTACCGGGTCGGGGTTGATGGCATCAGCCTGCCGCTGGTGCTGCTGAGTGCCGTGCTTTTCCTGGTTTCTTTCATCTACACGTCGTCGCTTCGTGATCGCCCGCGTGCCTATGTGGCCCTGATCCTGCTTCTTGAAACCACGGCGATTGGTACCTTTACCGCCCTCGACGGGATCCTGTTCTACGTCTTCTTCGAAGTTTCCCTGGTGTCGATGTATTTCATGATTGCCGGATGGGGACATGAAGACCGGCAGCGCGCCGCCCTGATGTTCTTTATCTATACCCTGCTGGGCAGCCTGCCATTGTTACTCGCGATTCTGGGGCTTTACCTCGGCAGCCCTGCTCCCACCTTCGATATGCGGGCCTGGATTGCCAATCCACCGCTGGAGGGAGCTGTGGCCATGTGGGCGCTGATCGCCATGCTGATCACCTTTGCGGTCAAGATTCCTGCGATACCCCTGCATACCTGGTTACCTGCGGCACACGTGCAGGCACCGACCGTTGGTAGCGTCATCCTGGCTGGCATCATGCTGAAATTCGGCACTTACGGGCTGGTGCGCTTCGCGCTGCAAATGACTCCCGAGGCGTTCCGCGAAGCCGGCATCATTGTTCTGGTTTTCGGTGTCGTCAGCGCGATTTACGGCGCCTTTGCCGCACTGGCGCAGACCGATCTCAAGCGCCTGGTGGCCTATACCTCAGTTAATCACATGGGCTACGTGATCGTCGGCGTCTCTGCGGCTGCGCTAACGCTGGATCCTGCCGTGCGTGCGACCGCTCTGGACGGCGCCGTGCTGCAGATGTTCAGTCACGGCCTGGTCACCGGTGCCCTGTTCTTCCTGGTGGGCATGATTCAGGAGCGCGCCCATACCCGCGAAATGGGGGAGTTTGGCGGCCTGCTCAAAACGGTTCCGTTGCTTGGCTGGTCCTTTGTACTGGCGGCTTTCGCGTCTCTGGGTCTCCCCGGCCTGGCGCACTTCCCGGCTGAGTTCCAGATATTTCTCGCCACCCTGGGCACCACTCCCATCGCGGTTGTGGTGATTCTGGGTATTGCGATTATCGCCGGAACCTTTCTGAAGGCACTGCGTGAAACCTTTCTGGGTGAGCCCCGGGATCGCTGGAACAAAATGCCGGATCTGAGCCCGCGCGAAATTCTTGCGGTGGCGCCCCTGCTGGTGCTCACCGTTGCCACTGGCGTGGCGCCGTCCTGGGTGTTGGACGTTATTCATCGGACCACATTGGCACTGGTGCTGTAATGGGTCGTGATCTCGCATTAATCATTCCGGAAATTGCCGTTCTGTTGACGGCTGTCGGTGCCCTGATCGCGGAGATGCTGCGCCGGCCCCGGATTTCGCTGATCATTGCCGTCATCGGCCTGGTCGTTGGCACCGGGCTAACCCTGCGCCTGCTCGGCACAGACACAACGGTATTTGGCGGCAGCTTCCGGATCGACACGTTAAGCATCTGGGCCAAGCTCATCCTGCTGCCGGCTACGGTGCTTACGATGTTGCTGGCGCGGGTGGATGTCCGGGGGAGCGCCCGCGAGGGTACGGTCTACAGCCTGCTGATCTTTTCCACTCTCGGCGCCCTGGTGCTGGCGGGGGCAGGGGACACCATGTTTCTGGTGCTGGGTACGTTGCTGACCGGTTTGGCCACCTTCGCCCTGGTCGCCTATCCGGACACCGACCGGGCGACCGAAGCGGCCATGAAATTCTTTGTGTTCGCTTCGGTCACCACATCGATCATGATTTTCGGCCTGAGCTACTGGTTTGGCGCCTCCGGCTCTACGCTACTCGCCGATCTGCCGGGCATCGACACCATGCCGCTGGCTGTCATTCTAGGGTTCGTGGCTGTGGTTGTGGGTCTGGGCTACAAGGCATCGCTGGTTCCGTTCCACTTCTGGGCACCCGACGCCTACGAGGGCGCGCCGCTGTCGATTGCCGCCTACCTGTCGGTCGTGCCCAAGATTGGCGCCCTGTTTGCGCTGACTCAGGTGGTTCGTGACCTGCCGCCGGAAACCGGCTGGGCTGCGGTCATGGCGGGCCTGGCCGTGCTGAGCATGACCTACGGCTATCTTGCTGCACTGGTGCAGGACAATATTGTCCGGCTACTGGCCTATTCGTCGATTGCCCAGTCAGGCTATTTCCTTCTGGGCATCCTGGCGGTGGGCTCCAGTGAGCTGGCCTTGCCTTCAATCATTCTGTTTGCCGCTGCCTATGCGGCCATGAATCTGGGCGCTTTCGCCGTTGCCGCCGCAACCGGGCGCAGTCTGAACGATTTTGCCGGACTGGGACGTGCGCGGCCGCTTATGGGAATCGCAATGGTGATTTTCCTGCTGTCGCTGGTCGGCATACCGCCGCTGGCTGGTTTCGTTGGCAAGTTTATGCTCTTTGGCGCTACCATTGATGCCCAGTTTACCTGGCTGGCTGTGGTGGCAATTATCAACAGCGTGCTGTCGCTGGCGGTGTACCTGCGGATCATCGTGCCGATGGGCAGGTCAGGGGAGTCGGCATCCGTTGCAACCGAACCATGGCATGGAGTTGTGGTTATAATGGCGTTTTCGGCCACGCTTATTATCGGCTTGGGCGCCCAGTTCTTTCTCGTGTAAGCGAATACACCGCAAGATACAGCATTACGGTTTGGGCGCTGGGATGCGCCACCACAATGCTTGCTGTCGATTCGTGGCCTTAGTCGCCAAGAGCGCCATCAGTGGTTCTCCGGGCAGTGGGGTTAGGCTACTGGCTTTCTGTCTGCTGGTACTCCCGTTGTTCATCCGTCCAGAGGGTCTTTAGGTACTCGATTACTGCGCCAATTTCCTGGTCAGTCAGACTCTCCCCGAACGCCGGCATGGTTAGCCGTTCAGTTTTGTTGAACGGGTGTCGCCAGCCTTCCGCAATCATCTTGAACAACATGGCATCGCTGTGGCGCCAGGTGTGACCGGTGTCATCATGAGGTGGCGGGGGCATTTCCCCTTTCTCATCCGGCTTCTTCCAGTTGGCACCGCCTTCTCCCTGCCACCCGTGACAAGCAGCGCAGTATTGCTCATAGATCTGTCTGCCCTGGGCGACTTCCGCCGATGCAATCTCAGAAGCCCCGGGCCCGCCTGAGCCGCCGGCAAAGGCCGGCGCAGTGAGCAGGGCCACGGAGACAATCCACTTAATCATGGACAGGCGTCCATTCGCCAGCGGTGCTTCGGGCAAGCAGGTTCCCGTTTGCGGTGCCCACCACAAGTCCTTGTGTCGACGAGAAGGCAAGCGCTGTTACGGTTTGGGGGGCCTTAAGACTTGTCCAGGTTTCACCGCCATCGGTACTGTGATGAAGCTGCCCCTCGACTACGGCGTAAACGTTTTCCGGAGCCGCAGGATCATAGCTGATGGCGGACACGGTGCCGCGCAGGTCACCGGCATCGCCCCAGAAGCAGAAACAGTCCATGGAGCGGGCGACGCCGCGGGTTGTACCCGCGAACAGCCAGCCACTTTCCATGCTGCCGGGCATGTCCGAGTGCAGGAATGCCTGCACTGGCTCCTGGGGTCCGCTGTCTACTTTCACCCACTCGATGCCACCGTCCCTGGACCGGAACATGCCGTCCTTCCCGAGGTAGGCGTAGAGGGTTCCGGGCTGGGTGGCATGAGCGGCTATGGCAGTGTGTAGTGGTCAAGCAATTTCAGACACTGCGATAGGTTTTTCTACGTTGTTCTGTAGTTCATAATCAACGGGTGCGATGTATCCGAGCGTCGAGTGCAAACGCTGCACGTTATAAAAGCCAACAATGTAGTGCGTCACATCCTTTTCGGCCTCGACATGGTTGGCATAATCGCGCTGCCAGACGCGTTCCATTTTCAGGTTCAGGAAGAAGCGCTCCATGACAGCATTGTCCCAGCAGTTGCCTTTTCGGCTCATGCTGCAGCGTATACCGTATTGGGTCAGCAGAGTCTGGTACGTATCCGAAGCGTATTGGCTGCCGCGGTCCGAATGCACCATGACGCGTTGCTTTGGCTTGCGCCGCCAGACCGCCGCAAGTAAGGCCTGTAAAACCAGATCTTTACTCATACGCGAATCCATCGACCAACCGACCACTTGGCGTGAGAACAAATCCAATACAACGGCCAGATACAACCACCCCTCATGGGTACGGATGTAGGTGATGTCCGTTACCCAGGCGGTGTTAGGCGCGGCAACATCGAATTGGCGGTCCAGAATGTTGGCGGCAACGCTATGCGGGATACCACCATACGAACCCGGTCGACGACGGTACCCGACCTGAGCGCGCCAGCCGTGGATGCGCATCAAGCGTGCCACGCGGTGCCGGCTACAGGATTCACCCAATGCACGTAAATCATGATGCACCTTACGGTAGCCATACACGCGTGCGCTCTCCAGCCAAGACGCCTTCACTAATGCCAATAACCGTTGGTCTTCATGGTGGCGCTGACTGTGAGCATTGCGCCGCCATGCGTAATAACCGCTGTGATGCACTTGGAGCACGGCGCAAAGCCGTCGCACCGCATACTGAGTCGAATGCTGCTCGATAAACGCGTACTTCAGCCGGACTCCTTGGCAAAGTACGCGGCGGCTTTTTTTAAGATGTCTCGCTCTTCAGTGAGTCGCTTGACCTCGGTGCGCAACCGCTTGATCTCGGTGGCCTCGGCGCTGTCTTGCTGGCGCTGCTCGGGCGACGTGTTATAGCGCTTTAACCACGCATACATGCTGTGGGTCGATACGCCCAGACGGGCGGCGACCTCCGCAACCGGACGGCCGTGATCGGCCACCTGTTTGACCGCTGCAATCTTGAATTCTTCTGTAAATCGAGCCCTGCTCATAATGATCTCCATCAGTCGATATTATGAGGCAAAAATGTGTCTAGTAAACCCTGGTCGATTCATTTGAGCACTGCGCATAAAGCAGCGGCGGTCTCATGCGGTATGAGGGCCGCAATGGCCTGCTCCAAATCGACGATACGTTGGGCATGATTCCGATAATGGTGCGTGTTCTTGACGGTTCGACCCTTCTCGGAACACAGTTCATGGACGGCAATCGCATCGCCCGTTTCCAGGTCCGTAATAGTCAGATCATTGCCGTGCTCAGCGACGCCAACATTGGCCTGCTGCCAAGCCATGGGCACGGAATACTTGTTGGACTTCCAGGAGATGAGCCCCGTCTTATCGGCGCGCCGAGTCTGGGCACGGGTGCCCTGGTCGGTCAGGCTGGCCGGGGCCAGATATGACCGTAAGTGCTGACGTTCGTCTTGTTCGAAGTGTTCCCGTGGCACCCGCCCCGTCGTCCCATGAACCCGTGCATTAGCAACCGTCTCGAGCCAGTGCTGCATGTGCTGACGCAAGTCCTGCTCGCTGGCAAACTCTTCGCCGTATAGACCGTCTTGCTTGACGTATTTGACGCCAGCTTCCACTTTACCTTTGCTCTCCGGGTCATAGCCTTCGCAGGCATGGATGCGGAAACCCGCTGTCGTGGCGAACTCATGGAAACGCGGGTTGAGGGTCAGTTCCCGGTACTGCTCGCTGAGCACCACCAACTTGGTTTGATCGTACACACATTCCTCGGGTATGCCGCCGAAATAACGAAACGCCTCGTCGTGCAATTGAATAAAGGCAGCGGTATCCAATGGCTTGAAGGCGAGGCCCACATACATCAAGCGTGAGCACGACAGTACGAACACGACGAAGTGAACGGTACGTTCTTGTCCTCCAATGAGTACGCCGCGCAGTTCGCCTGGATCAACCTGGCATTGAATTCCGGGCACGGACTGAGGCACGGGTTCGTAATAGCGTAGCTGGCCTGTAGCGACCTGTTCCTTTAATGTCTGCACATAGCGACGAATGCTGCGCGAGGACACCTCAAGCTCTCCGCCGCGCTCCTGGAGCCGACGTGCCAGCTTGACGGCACTTAACTTCGGGAAGCGCTTAAGCTGATGAATCAGGAAATCCCGATGCGCATCCAGGCGCTTATGGCGCGACCGGTCGCCTTGGTAGGCACTGATCTGCGTCTCGTCCATCTGCACATACTTACGCACCGTGTTGCGCGAGATATCCAGCTCAAGGCTGATAGCCCGCAGCGACAGCCCGCGGCCCTCGTCATACAACCCTTTGATTTTATGAATCACTACCCACTCCTTCAATGATGCGCTCCCGTTGCCTTTTATATGGCAGGAACGCTACACGTTTCATGGCTTTGCAGCCACCGGCAGGTGGGTCAATTCTGTTGGCCAAAAGAGGGGCAGTTTAATTGGCCATCAACATTGAAATCCCATTTCAAGGCCAACGGCATAGATGCGACTGTACTGATGGATGGCAATTACGCATTGCAGATTTGTGTTGATCCAAATGACATGATGAAGGGAGTTTTTCGCATAAGTGAGCAGCTATTTCTCAGGGTGGCTTGCGAGTTCCAATCTTTACGGTGGTTTGCGGAGGAGCACTCTTCGATCTTCAGCGATGTGGTGGGAGACGTGAGCCCAATCACTATGGGCACCCATGGACTTATTAATGAGTCACCTCCAGGTTGGCAAGGCTTGAAGTGCCTGCTTGACGATCCAGCCTAGCTTAGGCCTCTGCGATCATAGTGGGTTTCCTCAGTAGTCGGGTCGTTGCCTTGGATCAGTGAGCGAGAAATTCCAGCCGCTGGCCCAAAGCCCATCATGTTTGGCGTTCCACTCGGCTTGTGCGGCCTCGTAGTCCTCAGCCTTTACCCAGAGCCCGCCCATGGCGGGTTTGCCGACATAGCGAACAGATAGTTCATGCGTCCAGGCGTGATCGTTGTAGGCGACGCAGTAGGTGGGAAGTTGGCTGAGCGTGACAGTGGGTAGTGGGTGGACTTCGTAAACCGGCTCCGCGCTGTCGCCGCTCCAGTAGTTGTAGCCGCGTTCGCGCCATTTATAAGCGGTGGCCGCATAGCTGCGGTTCAGAAATTCCGCATCGCATTTCCCAGCTCCGCGTGAAATCGCATCTATGCGTTCTGGTATGCCCGGATCGCTGGCTGCCGGACACTCAGATAGAAAATCGCGTCTTGCTGCGACCGTAGCAGTCCAGTCCAGCCCGCGCTTGTTGAATTTTTTAATACGAAAGTAATGATTTAGGGAAAGGTTGCATTCACCAGGACGCAAGCTAGACGACAGACAAAGTGTCGCTTCACAAGCCAGACGGGGGATGCCGGTAAGCAGTTCGATGGTGCCGGTGGCATGGGTAGCGGGAGCTAAAACGCAGGCAAGCGCCAGCGTCCCAGCCCGCAGGACGGGAAGGGGTTGCATGAGGGTGTCTCCGGGGGATGGTAAAGCAGGTGGCCGTGGTCAGGCCGGGGAAGGTTAGCGTTGCTGCTGTAGCGTTTGTTGTGCGATGGCAAGGTGCTCTGGCTTGGCCATGGCCCGTAACAGATGGGCGGATTCGACTGCGGCCAAGCGGGTGTCGCGCAGATGGCCCAGGTCGGCGACGATCTGACGTAATAGCGTCAGTTCTTCCTGCAGCGTGTCGTCAGCGGACAATCGTCGCCTTATATAGTTAGAGAGGGACAGTCCGGAGAGAGCGGCAGCCTCACCCAGACGCGCAGCATGGGACGGGGTCACCCGGATACGGATGACCTCAGACAGAGATTCGTTCATAGAGAAGCCTGTGGGAATGGTGATTCAGAAAGCTTGCGTCAGCATGTGCTGTGGGCGAAAATACAGCAGGCTGATTAGCTTGGCTAACAGCAAGCAAAAGATTTTGGGTACCTGTTTGGGTGCTTATTGAGATGAGGCCCTCTGTAGACCGCATGAATGCTGACTATTCGAGTCCCGCCGTCGCACCAGAATTTTAAAAAACCGTAACCAGTCCGGGTAGGTACCCTGAAGGTTGCGGTTTTTTTTCGCGTGGCGCTTTCATTCACCGTTGATGAACCGGCTTAGATGCTGATTAGTAAATGCAAATCGTTTACAATCTCAGTATTGAAATTGAAAACAACGGTTAAGGGCGAGATAAAGCATGATTAAGTTATCCAAGTTGGGGCATGTGTTTGGAGCGGTGCTGTTGATGGTTTCGTCCGCCTCGTGGGCCGCCACACCCGAAGCTGTAACCAAAACCTATGCAGACATTGCGCAGGCTGCCTATACAGATGCACTGGATTCTGCACGCGATCTTCAGGCGTCGATCAATTTGCTTTTGGAAAAACCCAGTGCCGAGACGATGGCGGCGGCGCGCCAAGCCTGGATCGACTCGCGTGTACCTTATCAGCAAACTGAGGCATATCGTTTCGGCAACCCCATTGTGGATGCCTGGGAAGGCAAGGTGAATGCCTGGCCGCTTGACGAGGGCATGATTGATTATGTTGATGCGTCGTATGGCACTGACTCCGATTTAAATGCCTATTATGTGGTGAATGTCATTGCTAATCCGCAGTTGAAAATTGGTGGGCAATCAGTTGACGCCTCGGAAATCACCCCTGATTTATTGCGTAATGTATTGCATGAAGCAGATGGCAACGAGGCGAACGTTGCAACGGGCTATCACGCTGTTGAGTTTTTACTTTGGGGGCAAGACTTGAATGGCACGGGGCCGGCTCCGGAAGGGCGCAGCGGCACCCCGCAGGAGCGGCACTCGGGTAACCGCCCCTACACGGATTACAGCATTGAAAATTGCACCAATGGAAATTGTGATCGTCGCGCTCAATACTTACGTGTGGTGACCGACATGCTGGTGTCCGATCTCGAGCAAATGGTGTCATATTGGCAGGATCAGGGCCAGGCGCGTGAAGCGGTTGTATCGGATCCTAAAGCGGGCCTGATCGCCATGCTGACCGGGTTGGGTAGTCTTTCTTACGGGGAGTTGGCGGGTGAACGCATCAAACTGGGTTTGATTCTTCATGATCCGGAGGAAGAGCACGATTGTTTCTCGGACAACACCCATAATTCACACTACTACAACCAATTAGGGATGCAAAACGTTTATTTGGGCGAGTATCTTGCGGTTGACGGCACACTAACAGAAGGCCCGTCGTTAAGCGATTTCGTACGCCAACATGACCCCAAGTTGGACGAAGAAATGCGCTCACGGCTGTCGGCCACGTTGGCTGCAATGGAAATCATGCGTGAACGCGCGAAACACGTAGAAACGTACGATCAAATGATTGCGTCAGGCAACGCCGAAGGTAACGCTGTAGTGCAGTCGGTGGTGGATCATCTTGTTGCGCAAACGCGTAGTATTGAGCGGGTTATTGCTTTGCTTGACCTGGGCGGTGTTCAAATCGAGGGTTCTGACAGTCTTGACGGTCCCTCGGCCGTCTTCCAATAAGCAGTCGACTCATGACGCAGTTCGCGCACTATGCCATGGGGGGCCGGTCTCTGTTGCTTGCATTCTGTCTTGCAATCGGAGGGCCGGCGTACAGCCAATCGCAGCAGGCCGTGTCTGATCAGGCGCGACCCGATTTGTCTGATGCGTCTTATGAACGGGTTCAGGCGGTCACCGAATTCACTGAAGACTTCTCGCAAGCGGAGTCGTTTGAAGTCATGCAAGGCGGCGCGGGAACAGTTGATAAGCGGGTGAATGCCGATATTTTTTCCCATCCGGCTGCCAACTTAAGTTTTGAAGAGCGCCAACAGTTTCTTGTCGGGAACGGTTTGTTTCGCAAAGACTGGGTTTCGTCGCCCTCGTCTACGCTCGCATCCGACGGATTGGGGCCGCTATTTAACGCCCGATCGTGTCAAGCGTGCCATGTCAAAGATGGCCGAGGTACGGTGCCGGGGTTTGACCCCGAAGCGCTTACGGGGAATATGGCCTTATTGATACGTTTGTCATTGGCTCATAATCAGAACGAGGCGGTCGACTCCGTGATTGAGGCATTGGAGGCACCCGACCCTGTTTATGGTCATCAGTTTCAGCCTTTTGCTGTTCCCGGTTTAAGTCGAGAGGGGGATTTGCAGATTCGGTATGAATCGCAGGAAGTTGCTTTGAACGGCGGCGAAACAGTTGAGTTGATGAAGCCGGTTTACGAGCTAACCGACTTGGCATATGGCCCGCTGCATAAAGATGTGCGTTTATCCCCTCGGTTGGCTTCGCCAATGGTTGGCTTAGGTCTGCTTGAGGCGATTCACCCTAACGATATTTTTCGTAATATCAATCGCCCTGAGGCAAAACAAGACGGTGTTACCGGGCGTGTACGCTGGGTGGAAGACCTTGTTACGGGTGAAAAAGCCTTGGGGCGTTTCGGTTGGAAAGCCGAGCAGCCTACCGTTAAGCAGCAGGCGGCAGTGGCGTTTTCCGCCGATATGGGATTGTCGACTCCTCTGGTGCCGTCACCGTATGGCGAATGCACGTCTGCTCAAAAGGCGTGTTCAAAGATGCCGCATGGTGTTCAAAAAAGCCAGGGGGCGCATGAGGTACCGGGTGATCTGTTGGATTTCGTCAGCCGGTATTCCGAAAACCTGGCGTTGCCTCAACGTAGAAATGTGAATGATGTGCGGGTGTTGGCCGGGAAAAAGTTGTTTTACGAAGCCAACTGCGTAGCCTGCCATGTGCCTAAGTATGTCACGCGGCGCGATGCAACGCATCCTGCCCATCAGTTCCAACTGATTTGGCCGTATACCGATATGTTGCTGCACGATATGGGGCCGGGCCTTGCCGATGAAGGAGGCGCATGGGCGCGGGAATGGCGTACCCCGCCTTTGTGGGGTATTGGGCTTACCAAAACGGTTAATCCGAACGCGACCTGGCTGCACGATGGGAGAGCCAGAACGTTACTGGAGGCCATTATGTGGCATGGCGGCGAGGCACAAGCCGCGCGAGACCGCGTGGCCGCCATGACGCCGGAAGATCGCGACAATTTATTGAAATTCCTGGAGTCTTTATGAAGCGCGTTGTGACAAAGGCACACGCTTGCGCCGCAAGGGTGACGGCGTTTTGTATGGTGGCGGTATTAAGTTGCATGGGCGTGAAATCCGCGTCGGCGCAAGGTGGTGAAAAGCACTCTGCGTCAGTTGGCGGCAGCGAGGTTGGCCGGCTGTGGGTTGAACGCGCGATTGCGCCTGGTTTTCAGCATTTGGCGCAACAGTCACGTAATTTGCAGCAGCATTTTGAACAGGGGTGCATCGAGGCGGATCCGGCGTGGCTGCACAAAGCGTCTTCGGGTTTTGAGTCGGTCGTTAAAGCATGGTCGGGTGTAGCCTTCCTGCGGTTTGGCCCTTTGGTTGAAGATAATCGCTACGAACGTTTGAGTTTTTGGCCTGACCCCCGTGGTGTCATGCTGCGACAGGTTTCGGGAACGCTGCAGCAATATCAGGGTGAAGAGCCTGCCGTGCCGATCGGTCAGTCGAGTGTTGCGGTTCAAGGGCTTCCGGCACTGGAATATGTTTTGTATCGGGATCAAGGCGTGTTGAATCATTCCTTGTCGGCAGATGAGCGCAGGCCGCTGTGCCGTTATGCCGCTGATCTTACGAAAAACATTGCGTCAGTAGCCGGTGAGTTAAGTGAAGCGTGGTTATTGCCCGATGGCGAGTATGCGCAGCGTTTTGTTAAGCCTGCGGAAAATAATCCGGTCTATCGCAGCAATCAGGAGATTTTGTCGGAAGGCGTCAAGGCGTTATCGACAGGCTTGCAGTTTGTGCGCGATATTCAACTTGCCCCGCCGTTAATGGGGTCTGAGACAAAAGTGGCGGTCAAGAGGGCGCCGTATTGGCGCAGCGGTTTAACCGGCCCAGCGATCGCGGCTTCACTGACGGGGATGCGGACCTTTGTGCTTGCCCCCGATTTGTTGCCTGCTGATCAGGAATGGATTGTGGATCAAATTGAAGCGGAACTGGGCCGCGCAGCGCAACAGGCTAACGCGTTGCCTCTGGCGGATGAAGCAGTTCCGTCGCCTTCCTTGCGACAGGAGTGGATGCTTTTGGGACGTATTGTTGATAATGCGAAAGATTTAACCGATGCCGATCTTGCGTCGGCGTTAGGTGTCAACGTAGGGTTTAACGCACTCGATGGGGATTAACCGAAGACAATGGCTGGGCTTGGCATTTGTGGCCGCTGTGGCACCGCAGCGCGCGGTCAGGGCGGCGGTGGAGCCCGGCTCCGCGTTACGCGGACCGCTGTATCTGGCGGCACGTAAGTTTGGCGGCAATTATGAGGCGGTGCTGCTAACGGAAGGGGGTCAGGTCTTGCGCTCCGTCAGGCTGTCAGGGCGGGGACACAGTTTTGCGCTTGACTCAAGCAGCGGCACAGTGGTGGCGTTTGCGCGACAGCCAGGTACGCAAGCGGTGATGTTTTCCTGTGATCCCGGCAAATTGAACGAGCCGGCACAGGTTTTTCATACCCCTCAAGGGCGCCACTTTTCGGGCCATGGTGCGTTTTCAGCAGATGGGCAATTACTGTATGCGGCTGAGAACGATTTTGAGGCCGGGCGTGGCGTGATTGGTCTTTATCGGTTGAACCCATCCTCGGGCGGATTCGACAGAGTGGGGGAGTGGGCGTCTGCAGGTATCGGTCCCCACGAAATAATTCTTGATGTAAAGCAACACCGTTTATGTGTTGCCAATGGCGGCTTGTTGACGCATCCGGATTACGACAAGCTGGTGTTGAATCGCGACACCATGCAAGCGTCATTGACCTATTTAGATGTGTCCAATGGCCAAATACTGTCGCGCCACGTTTTACCCGCCCACCAACATCAGCAATCTATCAGGCACGTGGTGCTGGATCATCAGCAATCTGTGTGGTTTGGCTGCCAGTATCAAGGAAGTCGTGCGCATCAGGTACCTTTGGTGGGTTATCACAGCGGGTCGGGCACCCTTGAGTGGGTGCAAGCCGACGACGAAATCTGGCATGCCATGCAACATTATGTGGGTTCAATCGCGTTCGACCCCATCACCCGTGTTGTCGCGGCAAGTAGCCCGGTAGGGGGGGTGGTGGCCTATTGGGATGCCGCAAGCAAGACGTTTCTTGCGATGCACGATCTGCCCGACGGGTGTGGTGTTGCACCGGCTTCACAGGGGGGGTTCATCGTGAATAGCGGGTTTGGTCGGTGGGCGTACTGGCGCTCCGGTATGGACGCGCCCAAAGTGATAAAAAGCGATCAATCGGTAGCGTGGGATCACCACTTGCGCACCCTTTAGAAAGCCCTTGAAATATGACAAAAATGTTTCAGTTCTGATTTTGGTATTAGAACTATCCCGTAGTCGATTGTTATTACACGTTTTTCTAAAGTGACAGTCTCTTTTATGTTTTATATTTGTACTGTACGGTACAGAATTTATAATTAGAAAATATTAAATGAAACAAATATTTAACAATTCTATTTAAAATAAAACATCGATTTAAAGTGGGCTTTTTATCCTTTTGGAAAAAATTTTCCTAGGGTTATTCAGATCAGTGAAAACCCTTTGTTTTGATCATTTTTTGATCACTTTTGTTGTCGGGTAGCAACACAAAAACAGAAAGAACCGGGTTTTTGCGTGTTTGTGATAGCAAGAAGCCGGGATTTTTGTTGGAATACATATCAACTTCCCATCGCGGAGTTCAACAAGGCGGCCGGGCTATGACCGGGTTGCCACTTAACTCAAATCTACGGAGATTTACTCATGAAAAAAAGTCTGCTTACAGCCGCGTTGATCGCCGGCTTCGCTGCAGGTGCGGTACAAGCTGAAACTTCCGTTACGCTGTACGGCCGCGTTGACGGCGGTTTTGGTTACCAGCAATTCAAAGGTACCGATGCTGCCGGCGCCGACGTTAAAGGCACAAACACTGGTATGGTCAGCGGTATCAACTCCGGCAACCGCTGGGGCTTGAAGGGTACCGAAGATCTGGGTGAAGGTCTGAAGGCGGTTTTCCAATTGGAAAGTGGTTTCGACCTGGGTACAGGTGAATCCGGTCAGGGTCAGCGTTTGTTCGGTCGCCATGCTACTGTTGGTTTAATGTCCGATTCCTGGGGGCGTCTCGACTTTGGCCGTCAAGCCAATATCGCCTCGAAATACTTCGCGGATATTGCAACTCCTTTTGGTACGACTTTCGGCCAAGCGAGTGTTGGATCGGCATTTAGCGTTGCTGGAAATCACCGCCTCGACAACATGATCATGTATCAAACCCCTAACTTCTCTGGTTTCCAGTTTGGTTTGGGCTATTCCTTCAACGCCAGCGGCAATCAGGAATTCAAGCAAGCTAATGGTGACGACCCTAACACTCGTTCCTGGACAACCGGTTTGCGTTATGGAAATGGCCCTCTGGCCGCCGCTTTGGTTTATGACCAGTTCAAGAGCCCCGAGGGCCCTGGCGTTAACGACGGCGTTTCGGTTAAGTCATGGAACCTAGCGCTGAGCTACGACTTTGAAGTGGTTAAAGTTCACGCCGCCGGTGGTCAAACACGTAACGGCTGGTTCTCGGCTAACTCCAGCCTGGGCAGCAACAGCTACCTGGGTAATTTCGCGGGCAATTTGTCCGACGGTCTTGAGCTTGATTCGTTTGCCGTTAACGACAACCTGAAAGTGAATTCCTACGCTTTGGGTTTGAGCGCACCTGTTGGTTCCGCCGGCAAGATCATGGCCAGCTGGATGATGTCTGATCCCAGCAATGCTGGTGTTCAAAACTGGGGTGAAGACAAGCAGAGCGTATACAGCCTTGGCTACAGCTACAAGTTGTCCAAGCGCACCAACATCTACGCTCTGGGTTCTTATGCTGACAACGTCAACTTCCAAGACGACCTGAAAGCTACTCAGTTCGCTGTTGGTCTGCGTCACCAGTTCTAATTTGAAGTTGTATTTCGCTTCAAATCTGAACGCGTCGTAAAAGACAAAAGCCACCTCTCGGTTCCGTATAGGACATAAAAGGGTGTAATTTTGATAAACAACCCCCGATCAGGGGGTTGTTTTTTGCCTAAGAATATAATTAGTATGTAGGAAAAAACATGTAATCAGTGTAAGGAATAGGGATGTTCGCCACTAAAGTGAAGGCAAAAATCGTTGAGGACAGTAGCGGAGTGACCACGGAGATTCCGGTCATTCTGTCAGACGAAGGCGTGTTGGAATCCGTCACCGATTATGTCCTTAACCTCCATTTGAATGGTGTCTCGCTTTCAACCATCAATAAGCGACTTCAGTCTATCATGCTCCTCATTGAGTTCATGGATGCCAACACAGGCATGTTCGACGATCCCGAGGAGCTGTTTTCGGTCTTTGTCAGGAGGCTATACAGCGGCACAGTTGGCGAAGATGGACTAGATACTTCCGGACTGTATTGGATACCTGCCTCAGTCGGGTCAGTTGGTAAGCACATATACAATCTGACGGAATTCACGGACTGGGTTTCTGAAAAAGGCCTGGGCAAGCCCCTAAATACCCTGCGTAAAGCCACTCGCCATGAGGAGCGCATTCTGTTCGCAGCGTGGTTCAGGCGAAATCAGAATGACTTCCTCGGGCACATCAAAGACAAGTCGATCAACAATACCGTCAAGAGAGCCCGCAGCATTAAAGGCAGAACACCGTTGGCAAAAACCAACGACGATGCCATTGCCTTCCCTGCGGGAAAGTTTGAAGACTTCTACCTGAAGGGCCTGGGTAAAACGAAAGACCCTCGCGTTGCGCTAAGAGATAAGCTCATAGCCCTCCTGATGCATGGTGCTGGATTCCGGCGTAGCGAGGCCCTTTTGTTGTGGGTCACGGATGTCTTCGAGGACCCCGATGATCCGAACCGGGCCATCGTCAGGATTCACAACGAATTAGAAGGAATAGCGCCAAACAACTGGAAATCCAGAAAAGGAATAACGACACGCAAGGCGTACCTTAAGGAAAAATACGGGCGCATACCGCGCCTGGAGATGCAAGGCACTCAGCATCTTGGCTGGAAGGCAAAGCAGTTTGACCATAAAGACGGTTACCTAGAGGCGTATTTTTTTCCACAAGACTTTGCACGGGTCTTCATGGCCCTATGGCGACAGTATCTGGTCTATCGGGCGGGCGTGGACTGTCATCACCCCTATGCCTTTATCAATTTCAAGGCTCCGCATTTGGGGAATCCCTACACTTACAACGCCCTCAATTACAGCTATGCAGCGGGACTGCGTCGAATCGGCCTGGAACCCAACAAGGCCGAAGGCCTGGACCCACACGGTCATCGACACAACTACGGTCGCCGATTGACCGATGCGGGCATTGATCCGCTCATCCGGAAAAAATGCCTGCATCATAGAAGGCTGGAATCCCAGGAGGTTTACACCCAACCGTCCAGTGCAAAAGTTTCAGAGGCTCTATCTCAGGCATCACAGCGACTTCAGTTGGGATCGGATAAGGAGAAGACACCCGCGTCTTTCGACTGGAAGACCCTGGCAGAACACGGTTTTGAAGACATCGATCCAAACGGCCACTTCACCGGCAAGAATCCGCGGTTAGGGAAACGATAACATGACCAAAAAATCAGGAAGGAAAGGCTACACCACGGATCTGACGCTGGGGTGGGTGACTGAGGAACTCGGGCACGACTGGCTGCAATGGCAGCAGTACGCCGTTGAATGGCTAAAAACGCAAGACAAAGGCGTTAGTAAGCGTTTGGAGGGTATAAGAAAATTGTTTCTTTACCTGAACGCAAAAGCCCCGTATGCCGCTGACGTGGTCACAATGTTCAAGGGCCATCCGAGCGGCCACAAGGTGTCCAGTGAAGAGCTTGAGGCCTTTCTGGTTAGCAGTGGAACGACTGCCAATAATCATCAATACGTTGCGTTCATGGTCGATTTATGTGACTACATCCTCCAGCACCATTTGAGTGTCGAGGATGATAACGGCGTCGAGCGGCCCCTGTTCCTGAATCCGCTCGATAAAATCAAGAACAATACATCAAACACCGAAACCGTCCACAGCCCGTTACCCTATCGCTATATCCAGCAAGCCAGGCACATCCTCTGCCCCTATCCAACCGATGACCCTGGGAATAAAACGCCATGGATCGGCTTTGATTTCCGGGACTGGCAGTGGGCTATCGACTACCTTCAGTCTGGCAATCAGGCGTGGATGGAAGTGCCTTCGGAGGTCATTGATTCCGACGATCCGGATTGCGTTGCCCGTACACGGATTATTAACAGGAACAATAAGAGCGTTGAGATTCATGAAATTTGGTCGCCAGCGATGGCGATGTTTCTATTTACCAAGCTCCATCTGCCGCTTCGTTCTTACCAAGTGCGGTTTCTGGACTCCGGCGAAGGCGATACCTGGCGTTACGAGCGCGGTCATTGGGTCGAGAACATCAAGCATCCATTGAGGTACGGGACCCCGAAACGCCCCTATCAGAAAGGCGTCTTCCGGCGCATTTATGACTCGATGACGGAGAGCTATACCACCGGGCTGTACGTGTCCACCAACAAAACCGCCGACCAAAACAAAGAGGAGATTCAGCGAGGGTATACTATCCCGTGGCAGCACGAAGAACTGCTGTATTGGCTGGAAAAACTCCGCAACTGGCAGGAAAAATATAACCCCATCGACCGGTTGATCGGTGGTACAGAGCTTCAAAGAAAACACGTTGGCGCAGCCAAATCCAGGAAGCAATTAGCCGAAATGGGCGAGTTCGCGTTTCTGTTTCGAGACCGAAATTCCGTGCTCCCGATCTCCAAAAATTCTGTTTTTAATCCTTGGTACCGCCTGTTGTTGAAACTGGAAGGAGATCTGTTCAAGTCAGGCCTGACGATGAAGAACGGCGACCGCCTTCGGTTTGTGAAAGACTACGGCGAGGACTACGAGGGTCAAGAATCAGTCAAGTCGGCAACGGACTACCCGCTGCACAGCCTCCGCGTATCGCTGATCACCTGCTACACCATGGACACCGATCTGCCGTTGCCGGTGATCTCCAAGCTTCTGGCCGGTCATACCCGGCTGTTAATGACGATCTATTACAACAAGATCACGCCCTCAGTGATGGCCGAGAAAATGAAAGAGGCAGACGCAGCGCTGTCTGAAAGGGGTGAAGGCTCGCTCCGAAACTTCCTTGCAGACGCCGAGATGAGGCAGATCCCCCTCCGCGCAGCCTTTCACAACGACCAGTACAATTCTGTTGAGTCCGTACTTGCCAACCGGAATCCCATTGGCTGGGAGGAACGGGCCACGGGCGTGTGCCTGGTCGGCGGTAACACCGTGCGCTCGGATGAGCTATCCACCGTGGGCGGTTGCTGGAACGGCGGCCCCCTTATGAAAGATTCAGAACATGTGTACTCAAGGATTTATGGCCCGGTACCCCATGGCCCTGAAAACTGCCCCCGCTGTCGCTGGCACATCACCGACGCGACTTACCTTCCTGCACTCAACTCTAAGTTCAATCAGGTCAGCTACAAGGCGCACCAGGCGGCTGAACTGGCCGTCGAGATTGAGGGCCAATTAGAGGCCCTGAAGGATGATTTGTACCTCGCCGAGGAAGCCGGCAAGCCGTTCCTCAAGCACAGCGAACTTCAGGCGCTGGAGCGCCGGTACGAAAAGCAGCGCGTGGAGGCAGATGAATACGCCAAGGACTACATCGCGATCTTCAATTTGATCAACAAAGTGGTCCAGAT
Source organism: Pusillimonas sp. UBA3987 (assembly GCA_002384935.1). Lineage (GTDB taxonomy): Bacteria > Pseudomonadota > Gammaproteobacteria > Burkholderiales > Burkholderiaceae_B > Neopusillimonas. Next base: position 146,592 of record DGCD01000017.1, on the reverse strand, counting down.
CGAAAATGAGCGAACGGAGGACGATGACCGTCAAAAGCTGGTCGCCGTAGGGTCTGCGGAAGACCTCAACGTCAGCATGAAATTCATCGAAACCGACTCGGAATTGCTGCACCTGTCTTTGCTCTGTGAGGACGCTGAATTCTATCCCGACCTGCACGATGACCTGCGCAAGACGCCTGCGATTGCCAAGCGCACCAACGCCTTGAGTCGCATGATGGCCCGCTCCGGGTACAAGCCCGTCTTCCTGGAAATGGACGAAAACACGCAGTTGATTGTGGGTAACGCGCTCATTCGAAAGATGGCTAAGATCGCGGACCCAGACGACAGGATGGAAGGCTACCGAATCGCGACTAATTACATCGAAGCGCAAGAGTACCTGGAGAACGATGGGCTACTGAAATCCGGATTTGAAGCCGTCAAACAAATAACCCCGATCACGCTGTCGTCGGGCGCTCTGAAGCGCATTCCGGCCTTGGAGGTGTCCGAATGAACATTGATGTCGATGCGGTTCTGGACACCCTTAAAGACGGCAAGACCGCGAAGACGAAGGCTTCTCTGGATAAGCTTCACGAAACGTTGAGCGTCTACTTCGACTCCGGTGCTCGGGACTTTTCCATCACCACTATCGGGCGCGTATCCGAGGAGGATGGCGGTGTGGGCTATCAGTCGATTCGTGCCACTGCAAACAAGCATTATCGGGATCTAGTCGAAGCCTGGGCCGCCAAGGCAAAGACCACCACGAAGAAACCACCGGTCGGGCCACCCAAGAGAATGAGCCAGGACCACCAACTGCTGGAGCGCATTGAGGACGCGGCGGTGCGTGCCCTCTTTGGGCAAATCATTCGGGAGCGGGATCGCTACAGAAGCGAAGCGAACATGCTCAAGAGCACAACCGAGATCGTGATTGATAAGCGTCCCACGACCTATGGGGAACCCCAGTCAGAAGCCAGTGTGGAGCTGCTGCCCTCGTTAAAGGGAATCTGTTCGGAAAACGAGATCAAGGCGTTGCAAACCGTCTGCACTGAGGAATGGTTGGAGAAACTCGGATTTAGAGCGAACGCATTGGGCCAAGTGAAAGATGAGCTGGGTACGGAAATCCTGCCTCGTGGCTTCCTGACCGGGCTCAAGAAGATCCTGGGGGAAATGGATGAGTAATGGTCAGGAAAGAGCACGTCAGAACCTGAGTGCCTTTCAGAGCTGGGTGGCCACCCAAACGGATGACGACTTTAAGCAGATCGTCTTTCGGGGCCAGTTAAACCGTGGCGAAGTGGCTAAAGCCATAGGCATCGGAAAGAGCGCGTTGCGCCAGAATCCGGCCATCAAAACGGCGCTGGAGAATCTGGAGCAGAACCTGCGTGATCGGGGTGTTCTGCCAGAACTGACCGAAACCGCCCAGGCCCAGCGATCAGAACCCAAACGCTATGATCCCAGCGTTAACAAAAGAGCCATGGAATCGAGAAGGCTCTCAGTGCTGGAGCAGGAAAACATTGAACTAAAGGCCCGGGTGGCAACCCTCGAAGCCAAGCTAAAACGTTACGGTGAACTGTCCGAAGTCCTCACAGAGTTCGGAGTAGCGCCCGATGCATGAAGAGTATTTCCGTGTCACCAGCTGCCAGCATAACGGCTATAAATACACGATCTTCACGGGCGTTCCCCTCAAGACTGACAGTTACAAGATCAACTCGGGCAAATACATCGTCAGCATCCGATGCGAAAACCAGTCCCTGCCTATCAAGCCGTCCGTTGGTCAGCAATGGCGAGTGCGTGGCGTAAGGACGCTGGAGACCGTTCAGGCAGGCGATTATAAGCTTCAGCAACATTTGTATGACGCCCCAGCTGAGATGGAGTGCACGCTGCCGGAAACGGGCGAGGCGCTGATCCGTTTCATTGCCAATGAAAAGGAGTTCACCGGTATCGGTGAGGCCAAAGCACGCGCCCTCTGGAACGTTTTTGGCAGTGACCTGCACCCCATGCTCCAATCCAATACCTCCGAGCACAGAGGCCGTCTCAGGGAGGTTCTTAGCGAGGTTTCAGTAACCGCGCTATACAACGGCTACGCCAAGTACAAAAACCTTGCGCATGCGAATTGGCTGGCTTCTCTGGGAGTGCCGCTGAGCATCCAGCAACGCATTCTAAAGTACCACGATAATCGAACCGTTGAGGTACTCAAGACCAATCCCTACGCATTGCTCGGATTCGGAATGCCTTTTCCCGATATCGATGCGATTGCTGAAAAAATGGGCATGGATAAATCGGCACCGGTGCGGCTCGCAGCTGCGTTAGAAAGCGCGATACGAAAAGAGGTAGAAAAGGGGCACACCTACGCCTCCCATCCGGCGCTCAGGCCCGAGGTGACCAAGCTTCTGGGCGATAAAGCTCTGGTCGCAGAGGCGTTCGCCAGCGGTTATCGCAACGGCCAGTTCATTCTCAGGCCAGAGACCGGCACCTACCACCCTACCGCCCAAATCATGATGGAGTCGGTCGTTGCGAAGCGGCTCAAGGCCCTGGCCGCCATCAAGAATGAAGATGAATCCGTCTTCAAGGCGCTCACCGAGGCCGTTCAGGAGTTGCCCTACGACCTGACCGAGCAGCAGGTCCAAGCGGTCGAGTTGAGCCTTACCAATGCGGTGTCCTGCATTACGGGTGGTGCCGGTACGGGTAAAACCACGGTCCTTCGTGCCGTGCTCAAAGCCTATGCCGCACTAGGCTATCAGGTTCATGCCGTCGCTCTGTCGGGGCGAGCTGCTATGCGACTGCACGAGAGCATCGGATTCTTCACCATGACAATTGCTCGCCTGTTGCGGGAAGAGCCGATCTCGCCGTCACTGGATCAGGCGCAGCATCTCCTGGTCATCGACGAAGCCAGTATGACCGACCTGCCGACCATGTATCGGATTGTTACGCACCTCGATCCTTCGGTACGCATCATCCTGACCGGCGATCCGAACCAGCTACCAGCCATCGGCTGCGGCAAAGTCCTCTCAGACATCGTTGAGTCCGGTGCAATCGCTACGGTTGAGTTGAACATCGTCAAACGCCAGGAAGACTCAACGGGCATCCCGGAATACTCGGCCACCATCAATCGGGGTGAGGTGCCTCCTGCGTTATCGGTTGGCGCAATCACGTTCCACGAGACGCCTCCGCAGAAGATGGTCGATAAGTGCAAATCCTTGTATGCGGAGTCACCCTATAACACTCAGATCATCGGAGCCACCAAGGCTCTAGTTGGCGAGGTGAACCGTGAGTGCCAAAAGCTGATCAATCCCGATGGGGAGTGCTTGCAGTTTAGACTGCATGGCGATGAATTCTTCCTCGATATCAGAGTGGGCGACCCGATCCTCTTCACCAGGAACAAGTACAACATCGGCATTCAGAATGGGTCTCTTGGCGTATTATCCTCAACAGAGCGCGACACCAAGGACGGCCAGGAAACATTTGGTGTCGTGACGCTGGATACCGGCGAAGCCATTTCAATTACGGATGAAGTCTTCGATTGCATGGAGCTTGGCTACGGAATCACGCTCCACAAGGCTCAAGGGAGCCAGTTCCCGAGAATCATCGTGGCAGTCCAGACGGGGCGTATCTCAGACCGTGCGTGGCTTTACACGGCGATTACCCGTGCCGAGGCAGAGATACATATTGTCGGGCAGGCTAGTGATTTTGCGTCCATCGTAAAATCGGTAAGCAATGCCACCAGGCGGGCGAGTTTCTTGAGGGAGCTGCTGCAAGAGAGGGATTCGGGGGTAAGCCATTAATGGCACGCCCCCTCATCGCCGGTCGCGGCCATCGGGACCTCTCCCTGTACCGCAACTTCATCTTAAACGATCATCGCTGGTCGTCAAATACCTCGAAATCAGCTCATAAACAAAAGCGAACATTCGAGTCAGGCCTTCCTTCTCCCCCCCGAAGGTTCCAAGCTCGTCATTGGCCTTTGATTCATCATGGTTGATGGAGCAACTTTCAGGTGCCAACTAATTCCGGTATAGAGTTAGCGATAATGGGCTAAGCCGATGTTTACCCCGATTGACCTGCCCCCAGCTTTCCAAAGGCCAAAAAAACTGGATATGTGAAGCCCGGCAAAAGATGAACATAAGCATCCGACAATCAAATCTTGAGTCACGGGCTGCTGCCGTATTCCGCAGCAGCTAAGCATTACTTTCCAATGGCAAGCTTCGTTAACTCAGGCATCCTCCTGAATAAGAGCAGCGAGGTCATGCCGAATTTCTTCCCCGCTCAAATCGGGCCGCATTAAAAGGCGAGGGTTACCTTCGCGATCAAATACATAAATCGCGCTGCTGTGTGACACCGCATAATTTCCATCAGCGTCAGGTTCGTCATAACCGAAGGTTGTCCTATATCGTTTTGCCAGTTCACGAAGCTGGGGTTCTTTTCCAGTGAGCCCTACAATATTGTCACCGAAGAAATCCACGTATTTTGCGAGGCGCTCGGGCGTGTCACGTTTCGGATCGACACTCACGAACAAAGTGAGTACTTCATCCTGAAGCTCGGGGTCCAGGCCACTGGTTACCTGATTGAGTTTTTGCAGGGCGGTCGGGCAAACATCGGGGCACGAGGTGAACCCGAAAAACAGCATTCTCACGCGGCCACTGTAATCATCGCCAGATACAGACTTGCCCTGGCTATTGATCAGGTCGAATTCCAGCTCAGGCATCAAGCCACTGATGTTTTTACCGTTCCAGTCTTCCTCGTCATTGCCAAAGCAACCAGTCAGCAATAGGGATGCTATCAGCGTTAAGGTCGCCGATATGATGTTGGCTGTCGCCAGAAGCGAGTTCTCATGACGCTGTTTCCTCAAGTTGTTTGGATTGGTTGGTATATTTTCCGTCCTGATGCATGGCTCGCCGGAGCATCAGAAGAATGCCAAGAATGCTCATCATGGCCGGAGGAATATAGGTCAGCATGCCGCCCAGAAGCTGGTCGACTTCTGGATCCAGCGGCCAGGCCCTGCCACAGACTTCGTAAACGTCATAGACCATGTCACGTGAGAACACGATCCACGCCCCAAGAAACATCTGAAGCACACCCGCGGCAGCCAGAACCAACATGCGTCTGCCATACCCCAACGATGAGGTGATCGCCGGCGGTCTTGGGTCAAAGATCAACCACCAGAAGAGAAGACCATCCAGCAACATGCTCCAGTTCATGACCCAGTACAGCTCCCGGCTGAGCATGGCGTCGAAATGGATCGATGGCCACAGCCAGAAATAAATGAGCCCAACAAATAGGAAAAGGGCGATAAAGGGCTGTTGCAGAACCTGATAAACCCAACCCAGAGGCCGTAGCGCGCGCCTCCAGCCCGGGCGGATTTTTTCAAACCAGAACCGCATGACCGGTAAAGGGTTGGACAGGGCGATAAGGATAGGCCCGATGTGATGAAGAATCAGATGCTGGCCCCGATGGACGAAGAACATGTATTGCGCGTAGTAATCGAAGCGCGTCTGCATCACCGCATAACAGATCAGCACCCCCAGGGTGAACGCAAAAATCCGTAGCGAGCCAGGCCGATCCTAATCCGGCATCCGAATTAGCCCGACGCCATAGAACCCCATCACGAGCATGTAGCTCAGCACGGTCAGCGGCGAGAAATCGTAGGGTAGAAGGTAGTCAAGCAGTGACATAGCGTTGCCGGTTTTGTTGTTATTCCAGTGACTCTACCTTGGATGTCACCAGGTCGTACAGTTCCTGAGGCCCCAGGCGGCTCAAGATGTCTCCGTTAACGTAGAATGTTGGGGTTCCGGAAATTCCAACCGCCTTAACGTCCGCAGCATCCTGTTGAATAATGCCGTCAATCTCGGGTGAGTTCATACCGGCCCGGGCGGCTTCTACGTCAAGCCCGGCTGACGCCGCCGCATCCCATGCTGCGGTGACCTTTGGATCATCGTGCCATTTCGGCTGTGCTTCCATAACAGCGTCAAGCACCGGTTCATAGATTCCCTGTTCACGGGCGGTTTCCAGAATTCTGACGGCCTCTTCCGAGCCTTTGTGAAACAATACGTAGCGCAGTACCAGACGCACGTTGTCCGGGTAGGCAGCCTGAATCTGTTTCACATAGGGATGCATGGCGCGACAACCTTCGCAGGATGGGTCGAAGAACTCGACAATGGTTACCGGCGCGTCCTCAGGGCCAATAACGGGAGAGTAATCCCTCACCAGTGGCGTTTTTTCAACAACGGCGGGTTCATTAGTGCCCTGGGAGCGATCGTAAATAACAAAAGCACCAGCAAAGACAACCAGACAAAAAAGAAGGAGACTGATGACCAGGGTTCGGGTTTGCACGGGAGATCTTCCTATTTTAAATGAGTTTACGGGTTTCAGATTATTCAGGTGTCCGGTAGCAGCCGACTAGGCACCCACCGCAGATAAAGCATCATTCCAAACAGTTCCAACAAAGACTGGACGACAATCACCACGACGGCCACAGCCCAGGCCTCTGGCATTGACAGTGCCAAAGGTAAAACCACGAAGGAGTTGCGTGTTCCTAGGCTGAAGATGACGGTGCGACCGGTTTCTACCGGTAATCGAAAGACCCGGCGCAGAGCCTTTCCAACCAGAGCCGCAGCTAGAAGATAGGCCGGAAACAGAATCATCAAGGGCCAGATAAGTGAGCCGGTACTGTCGATCTGGCTGACCTGTGTCATTGAGATGATGAACAGTACGACTGTCAGCAGAGGGACCGGCATCAGACCCATGAAGCGAATGAACCCGATGGCTTTTCTGGAGTTTTCGGCCCATTTTTCAGTCAGAAATGCCAGGATAAGCGGGACAATAATCAGCCCGCCAAAGGCCGGCAGGAGGTGCCGCCCAAGCTCAAGATTCACGTCGAACTGATTACCCATGAAAAGCCAGAGGTAAAGTGGAAGAAGACCCAGTTGAGCAATCAGCAGAACCGGTGTTGCCGCAATGGCTCGGGTGCTGTCCCCCTTGCCTAGGTGAGTGAAGGTGACAAACCAGTCGGTACAGGGCATCAGCAATACCAGAAGCACTCCCAACTTCAGCGCGTCATTGTCCGGCAGCGCCAATATCAGCAAGGCAGTGATCGCCGGCATGACCAGAAAATTTCCGGTGAGCAAGGCACCCATGAACCGACGGTCCCGGAACATATCAGACAGGTGGGTCAACGGTGTTTGAGTAAATGTGGCGTAGAGCAGAACTCCGAGCAACCCCCAGATTAAGTAATCCGGCACACTGTCACCGAGGGACGATGTCCAATCCACAGACAGTCCGAAAACAACAGCGATGAGGTAGGCCCAGACCTGGTGGCGTTCAATTACGTCTCGCATGGCGTGCTCGTAACCGAGTGGAAGGTCGGCCATTCGCAGCATATCTGCCACACGGTACCCTTTTCAGCAGCCCTGCTAGCCATGGCCATAAGTATGGGCATCTTTGTGACTGTGATCAGGATGTTCAAACTCCAATGTTGAATGAGTGATGCCGAACTCGTTTTCCAAAGTTCGTTTTATCCCACCCTTGACTTTTTCAAGTTCATTCCAGGCACTTATTTCGACCACCACATGGGCGTCGAGGGAGGCATCATGCTCACCCATCTGCCAGAAATGTACGTGGTGAAGGTCTAAAACGCCTTCTACGTTTGATAAAGCCTCGATGACAGAATCTGTGTCGATATCCAATGGACTACCCAGCATGAGTGTCCGGATGGTTCCGCCGATTTCCGTTAGACCCAGGTAGAGAATATAGCTTGCGATACCAATTGTGATCGCGGGATCAACCCAACGCATGTCGTACAGGAGAATCAGGGCGCCGCCTACAACGACTGCAATTGACGCAAACGCATCAGACAAGTTGTGTAGAAACAGCGCACGGATGTTGACGCTGTCCTTTTGCATGGAGTAAGTAAGCAGCGCGGTCAAACCATCCACTACCAATGCGATAATGCCAAGCCAAACTACCCACCACCCCTTGATTTCCGGGGGATCTATGAATCGCATGCCACCTTCGTAGATCAAATATGCCCCGATCATTATCAAAGTGGTGTAATTTATGAGTGCCGCAACAACCTCAATTCTCCCGTAGCCAAAGGTCATCTTCGAGTCGGCCGGGCGGCGTGCAATCTTCCGCGCCGCAAATGCGATAAATAGTGACGCCATATCCGAAAAGTTGTGTATAGCGTCGGCTATCAGCGCCAAGCTGCCAGCGAAGATCCCTCCAGCGATCTGAGCCAAGGTTAGGATACCGTTCGCCCAGATAGCTACTGCAACTCTCTTATCCTTAGTATCCGGTGACATGTGAGCATGCTCGTGGCCCATTGTTTTCTCCTTGGTCGTTGCTGTTCAATTAAACGTAGTCGCAACACTCGCTAAGCCTGGCTCAGAGGGCTTAGCGAGTGTTGCGACCGCGCGAAAACTAGCCATTCTGGCGATTTTCCATGTTATTCCCGGCACCTTTCTCGGCTGTGAAGCCCGTGACCAAAATCATGGCCACGCTCAGGAGGATGAACACGTCGGCAAGGTTGAACGCCGGCCAATGCCAAGATTGCCAATGGAAATCCAGGTAATCGACAACGTAGCCTCGGAAAACTCGGTCGATGACATTTCCGAATGCACCGCCAAGTACCATCGCATAGGCCAGGGCTTCTGTTCGCTTATGGCTGTCCCGCATCAATTTGACCAGAACAGCCGAGACGACAACGGCTATCGCAATAAAAAAATATCGCTGCCAGCCCCCGCCATCGGCGAAGAGACTAAAGGCAGCGCCTTTATTCCATACGTGCACCCAATTAAAGAAAGGAGTGATCTCAACCGATTGCCCGTAAGCCATGGATTGCTGGACGAGCCATTTAATAAGCTGGTCGGCCAGCGCTACCAGTGTGGAAAAGCCGAGAAAGATAAACGTAGAAAAACTAGCACGGTGTTCAGACATCGAATTATCCTTTTAGTGCAAGGATGCGCTTGGCACCAATGAATACAATGCCTCCCACAACGCCGCCAATAACCAGATCCGGATAGTTTGAACCGGTCCAGGCAACAAGAAGCCCCGCAAGGATAACTCCCAGATTGATAACCACATCATTGGCCGAAAAGATCCAGCTGGCTTTCATGTGAGCACCGCCTTCACGGTGTTTTGCGATCAGAAGAAGGCAGCTGATGTTGGCAACGAGAGCAACAGAGGCGACGGTCATCATCATTGACGACTGGGGATCACTGCCGAACAGAAAACGCCTGCCAACCTCAACCAGTACACCGACGGCAAGGATAAGCTGGAGGATGCCTGCCACATGGGCCGCTCTGACCTGCATTTTGATGCCGTGCCCAACGGCGTAAAGTGCGAGACCGTAGACGGCGGCATCGGCAAGCATGTCTAGCGAGTCTGCAATCAGGCCAGCGGACTGGGCGATCAGGCCCATCGTCATCTCGACCAGAAACATCAGGCCGTTGATTGCCAGCAGTATCCATAAAGTGCCGGATTCTTCGCTTTCGTTGGCCTTAGAAGATTCAGCCGCTCTGACGGATTCAGCGCTGGCGTCTTCTGTCCGCTGCAAGGAAGCACCCAAGCCCAGGTTTTCCAGTTTGCTGGTAATAGGACCGGTTTCTCCATGGTGGATAATTTCCAATGTACGACCCGATAAATCGAATGACAGCGACTGAATGTTTTCAACGCCAGTCAGTGCCATTCGAATCATTCGCTCTTCCGAGGGACAATCCATTTTTGGTATTTTGTAGGTGCTTAGCTGGCTACCTGTTTCGGCGGTGGCGCGTCCCTGAAACTTGTCATCTACGACAGAGTCTTCACTACCACACTGCCCATTGCAGGGTTTGCTCATTTTCTCGGCTCCGGTT
>DGCD01000017.1:0-136700 GCA_002384935.1 Pusillimonas sp. UBA3987 | reverse complement strand
CTAGTAGTCGTCAAAATCGGCGTTTGTCTGGATAAAGATCTACAATGATAAGTGCGATGATGTGGACGTCTAATTTTATTTCGAGGGTAAACTTTATGATTTCATTTAAAGGACTTACAGCAACCGCTGCGTTGTTGGTTTTTCCTGCATTCGTGCTAGCGCATGGTGATCAAGGCTCATGGCAAGGGCATGGTCCTGGCATGATGATGGATCAGGAGCAAATGCAACAGATGCACCAGAACTGGTCTCACATGAACCAGCTGATGCAACGCATTCCTGATGAAGCTTCACCGCAAGAACGGCAACGATTGATGCGAGAACACAGGGAGGCGATGCAAGAGCAAATGGGTTTTATGCATCACGGTATGATGGGCCCCGGCATGATGCGTGGACAAAACGGCATGATGGGAGGTCAGCACATGATGAACGGCGGCGGTAAATCAAAGAATGGTGGTAGTCTGTCTGTCTAACGAGCAACAAATTCAGATGATGCAGGAGCGCATGGATCAAATGCAGCTGATGATGGAGCAAATGCTGCAATACCAGCAAAATCTAAAGGTAGAGTGATCGAGAAGCCTTCAAATACTTTTACTTAACAGACGCGTAGTAACTGGCGAGTTTGATAGGCTGAAGTTTGTGAAAACGGCGCAGTAGCTGGGTTTCGGTCTCAACGAAATCCCTGGCCTTTTACGGCTGGAAGATGGCGCTCTGGGCACCACTTCGAATGTTCGCTTTGCGACCAGAGCGACGGGCGGCCAATTTAATGTGGCAATCTCCAGCTACAGTATGAGTATGGTGGTACGACCATTGCTCACTTTTAAGCATCCCCGAGGAAGTTATCTGTATCTGTGCTCTCACTCGATCACATCGCTGGTCGTGAAATACCTCGGGTGAATCGCCGCTTGCGGCGAGAGGGCAGAGCCCTTGGAACAAGTGCTCCTATTTTTACACACCAAATTACACACCGTGTAAAAATGAAAATGCCCCAAAAACCATTGCTCATGGGGCATTCACTCACTCACCGACAGAAGTACACAAAATTCACTATATACTCTCTCGGGGTGGCTTTTGTTTTGCGTCGTTGTTTTGTATCAAAACAGGGTTAACCCCCAAATGTGCGTTCGCAAAATGATACAATCCAAAAGTTTACTTATCACGGTTGGACGCATGGCATGAACCTGCAAGAGTATTTCCCCGTTCTGCTGTTTGTAATTGTTGCCACGGGCATAGGCTTTGCGCTTTTAACGGTTGGCCGCGTGTTGGGGCCTCATCGCCCTGATGCTGAAAAGTTGTCTCCCTACGAGTGTGGTTTCGAAGCATTCGATGATTCGCGCATGAAGTTCGATGTGCGTTATTACCTGGTTGCCATTCTCTTCATTTTGTTCGATCTTGAAATTGCCTTTCTTTTCCCCTGGGCAATTGCGAACGATGCCCTGGGCATGGTTGGGTTCTGGACTGTAATGGTATTTCTGGCGGTGCTCACCGTTGGTTTCCTTTACGAGTGGAAGAAGGGCGCGCTCGACTGGGAGTAGTCGACGCTGCGCGTGGCAGATTTGTTATGGCCGGCATACGGCATTTATCGTTATATGGGCTAAATCATGGCAATCGACGGCATTCTGAAAGAAGGCTTTATCACGACCAGTGCAGACAAGTTTTTGAACTGGGCCAAAACCGGTTCTTTGTGGCCAATGACATTCGGCCTGGCTTGCTGTGCCGTGGAAATGATGCACGCCGGCGCGGCGCGCTACGACCTTGACCAATTCGGTATTATTTTTCGCCCCAGTCCGCGCCAGTCCGACCTCATGATCGTGGCCGGCACTTTGTGCAACAAAATGGCACCTGCCTTGCGCAAGGTTTACGACCAAATGCCCGAGCCGCGTTGGGTGGTTTCCATGGGCTCCTGTGCGAACGGGGGCGGCTATTATCACTATTCTTATTCCGTCGTCAGGGGCTGCGATCGAATAGTCCCGGTCGATGTTTATGTGCCGGGGTGTCCCCCCACAGCGGAAGCGCTGGTTTACGGGCTTTTGCAAATGCAAAATAAAATTCGCCTCACCAACACCATCGCCCGCTAATTTGCGCGCCCCTTTAAATCGTCCGACGAATTTATTATGACCCGGCTTGAAACTCTGAAAAATCACCTGCAGACACAGTTTGCCCAAAACTGTTCCCTGAAGGAAGCGTTGAACGAGCTCACTCTTGATGTCCCGGCGGGCCAGTGGGTAGATGTCTGTACGGCTTTGCGTGATACGCCGGCATTGTCTTTTGAACTATGCATCGATTTATGCGGGGTCGATTACGCCACTTACGGCGAACCCGCCGCGCAGGTTGCGCCGCCCAAGTTTCCGCAACGTTATGCCGTTGTGATCCACCTGCTGTCTGTTGCGCACAATTGGCGGTTGCGAGTTCGTACATGGGTGCAAAACGATGAATTCCCCGTGATAGATACGCTGTTCAATGTCTGGCCTTCGGTGAACTGGTTCGAGCGCGAAGCATTCGATTTGTATGGCATTGTGTTCGAAGGTCACCCTGATTTGCGGCGCATTCTTACCGATTACGGGTTTATCGGGCATCCCTTCCGCAAAGATTTCCCTCTGTCGGGCAACGTTGAAATGCGTTACGACACCGAGCAGAAACGGGTGATTTATCAGCCGGTTTCCATTGAGCCGCGCGAAATTACGCCGCGTATCGTGCGTGAAGAGGGCTACGGAGTAGAGCGATAACATGGCTGAAATCAAGAATTACACCCTGAACTTCGGGCCTCAGCACCCTGCGGCACACGGCGTGTTGCGCCTGGTTCTTGAGCTCGACGGTGAAGTTATTCAGCGCGCCGATCCTCACATTGGTTTGCTGCATCGTGCCACCGAAAAACTGGCCGAGCATAAAACGTATTTGCAAAGCTTGCCTTACATGGATCGTCTTGATTACGTTTCCATGATGTGCAATGAGCACGCCTATGTGATGGCGATTGAAAAGCTGGCCGGCATAGAGGTGCCATTGCGCGCGCAGTATATCCGGGTCATGTTCGACGAAATCACCCGGATTCTGAATCATTTAATGTCTCTCGGCTCGCATGCGCTCGATGTGGGCGCCATGGCGGTATTTCTTTATACGTTCCGCGAGCGTGAAGACCTAATGGATTGTTACGAAGCCGTGTCTGGTGCGCGCATGCATGCGGCATACTATCGCCCGGGCGGCGTGTATCGCGATCTGCCTGACACCATGCCGCAATATGGTGAAAGCAGCCAATACCGCAGCGCCAAAGAATTAAAAGCCATGAACGATGCACGTTCCGGCTCATTGCTCGACTTCATTGAAGATTTCACCAATCGTTTCCCAACCTGTATTGATGAATACGAAACGCTGTTAACAGATAATCGTATATGGAAGCAGCGTTTGGTGGGCGTCGGTGTAGTCGACCCGGATCGCGCCAAGGCGCTGGGCTTTACCGGCCCCATGTTGCGTGGTTCGGGTGTCGAGTGGGATTTGCGTCGTACACAACCTTACGAAGTGTACGATCGCCTCGATTTCGACATACCGGTAGGTGTGAACGGCGACAGCTACGATCGTTATCTGGTGCGTGTGGCTGAAATGCGTGAAAGTAATCGCATTATTCGCCAGTGCGTTGAGTGGTTGCGCAATAATCCCGGCCCGGTCATCGTCGACAACCACAAAGTCGCGCCGCCTTCGCGCGAGGAAATGAAAACCGGGATGGAAGATCTCATTCACCATTTCAAGTTGTTTTCCGAAGGGATGCATGTGCCGCGTGGCGAGGCCTACAGTGCGGTTGAACATCCCAAAGGCGAATTTGGTATTTACATGATTTCCGATGGGGCCAATAAGCCGTATCGCTTGAAAATTCGTGCGCCGGGGTTTGCGCATTTGCAAGCGCTTGATGAAATGTCACGTGGGCACATGATTGCCGATGCGGTAACCATTATCGGCACGCTCGATATTGTGTTTGGTGAAATTGACCGCTAACGGGCGCAAGCCAAGGTAACGACCGGATCAAACTATGCTGCTTTCCGAAAAAGCCTATCAGAAAATTGACCGGGAACTGATCAAGTTCCCCGAAGAACAGAAGCAATCAGCCATTATGGCTGCATTGGCCATAGCCCAAGACGAGAAAGGCTGGGTTTCTATCGACGTTATTGAAGATGTTGCCCGTTATTTGCAGGTTCCACCTATTGCTGTTCAAGAGGTGGCAACGTTCTACAATATGTTCGATACCCAGCTTCCTGGTCGTTTCAAAATATCCGTGTGCACTAATTTGCCCTGTGCCTTGCGCGACGGGGTTAGCGCAGCGGAGCATTTGAAGAAAACGTTGGGTATCGGTTTTCATGAAACAACGCAAGACGGTCTCTTCTCATTGGTTGAGGGTGAGTGCATGGGCGCTTGTGGTGATTCCCCGGTCATGTTGGTGAACAACAAACACATGTGTGTGCGCATGATGCCGGAAAAGATCGATGCCATGATCAATGAATTGAAACAGAACGGGGGGGCGCAATGAGCACCGCCGCTATTTTGCAAAAATTTTCGGAAGGCCTCGATATTGCGCCCAACAACGATTTGTCGCGCAGTATGATTTTTCATGATCGTCATATCAGCCCGCAAATCGTGGCCGGTCTCGATGGCACGAATTGGCGCCTGGAAGATTACGTCAAGCGGGGCGGGTATGAAGCCTTGCGCAAAATTTTGTCCTCCGGCATGTCACCGGAAGACGTCATTGAAGAAGTTAAAACCTCTGGTTTGCGCGGTCGTGGGGGGGCGGGCTTCCCCACTGGTTTGAAGTGGAGCTTCATGCCCCGCAACTTACCTGGTCAGAAATATCTGGTGTGTAACTCAGACGAAGGCGAACCGGGTACGTTCAAAGACCGCGATATCCTTCGCTTTAACCCACATATTGTCATTGAAGGTATGGCTATTGCGGCTTACGCCATGGGTTGCAGCGTGGGCTACAACTATATTCACGGCGAAATTTTCGAAATATATGATCGTTTCGAAGAAGCGCTGGAAGAAGCGCGTAAAGCCGGCTTTTTGGGCGACAAAATCCTGGGCAGCAATTTCAGTTTCCAGTTGCACGCATTCCATGGTTATGGCGCTTATATTTGCGGGGAAGAAACTGCACTGCTGGAGTCGTTGGAAGGCAAGAAAGGTCAGCCACGTTTCAAACCGCCTTTCCCAGCCAGCTATGGCTTATACGGCAAGCCCACCACCATCAACAATACGGAAACGTTCGCTGCGGTGCCCTGGATTTTCCGCAACAGCGGTCAAGCCTATCTGGAAACCGGCATCCCCAATAATGGCGGCACAAAGTTGTTTTCTGTGTCGGGCGACGTCGAATTGCCCGGGAATTATGAAGTTCCACTGGGCACGCCTTTTTCGGAACTTTTGAAGTTGGCAGGCGGCATGCGTGGCGGGCGTAAAATCAAAGCGGTGATTCCCGGAGGGTCGAGTGCTCCGGTGGTGCCGGGCGACGTCATGATGGAAACCACCATGGATTACGACGGCATTGCCAAGGCCGGCTCGATGCTGGGTTCGGGGGCCGTCATCGTCATGGACGAAACCCGCTGCATGGTGAAATCTTTGATGCGTCTGTCTTATTTTTACTATGAAGAAAGCTGCGGGCAGTGCACACCGTGTCGCGAGGGTACGGGTTGGTTGTATCGCATGGTGCATCGAATTGAGCACGGTCAAGGGCGTCCGGAAGACCTTGAGGTTCTTGATTCCGTAGCGCATAACATTATGGGCCGCACGATTTGTGCGCTGGGCGATGCTGCAGCCATGCCCGTTCGCAGCTTTATCAAGCATTTCCGCGACGAGTTCGCACACCACATCGAGCATAAAAGCTGTGTGGTGCCCAAATATTTGTAGGGTCAGGATACGCTAATGGTTGAACTCACCATCGACGGCAAGAAAGTTGAAGTGCCCGAAGGCAGCATGGTTATGCATGCGGCCAATAAGCTAGGGCTGTATGTGCCGCATTTTTGCTATCACAAGAAATTGTCTATTGCGGCCAACTGCCGCATGTGTTTGGTTGAGGTTGAAAAAGCCCCCAAACCCATGCCTGCTTGTGCCACTCCGGCCTCCAACGGCATGGTTGTTCACACTGCGTCGGAAAAAGCGGTGGCGGCACAAGAAAGCGTCATGGAGTTTCTGCTGATCAATCACCCCCTCGATTGTCCTATTTGCGATCAGGGTGGTGAGTGTCAATTGCAAGATTTGTCGGTGGGCTACGGCGAGTCGGCTTCGCGCTATAAGGAAGAGAAGCGCGTGGTCTTTCATAAAGAGATGGGGCCGCTCATTTCCGCAGAGGAAATGCCGCGCTGTATTCATTGCACACGTTGTGTACGCTTCGGTCAGGAAATCGGCGGCATGATGGAACTGGGCATGATTAACCGGGGAGAACACTCCGAGATTACCAGCTTCGTGGGGCGGGCGGTCGAGTCCGAACTGTCGGGCAACATGATCGACATCTGCCCGGTTGGGGCGCTGACCTCCAAGCCGTTCCGCTATTCGGCGCGTACATGGGAGCTGGCGCGTCGTCGGTCGGTGAGCCCGCACGACAGTCTGGGTGCGAACCTTGTTGTACAAGTGAAGAACGATCAGGTGATGCGCGTCGTTCCCTTCGAAAATGAAGAGGTTAACGAGTGCTGGATTTCCGACCGTGATCGTTTTGCCTATACCGGTTTGTATGCCGGCGATCGCCTGGCGCATCCCATGGTGAAAGACGCCGACGGCAACTGGTCGGAGGCATCTTGGGGCGATGCGTTGCAGGCGGTGGTGAAAGGCCTGAATAAAGTGCGCGATCAACACGGTGCGAATCAAATCGGCGCATTGGGCAGCGAACAGGCCACGGTGGAAGAGTTATCGCTCTTGGCCCGGCTTACGCGCAGCCTCGGTTCGGAAAATATTGATTTTCGTCTGCGCTATAACGATACGGATTTTGTTCAGGCATTCCAGGGCGCCCCTTGGCTGGGCATGCCGGTTGCCGAGTTGAATACGCTGGACCGTGTTTTGGTTGTAGGCAGCTTTATTCGCAAAGATCAGCCTCTCATGGCGCAGCGCCTGCGTCAGGCCGCCAAAACGGGTACCCAGATCGCATTTATTGGTAGCGCCTACGACGATCCGCTCATGAATGTTGCGTCCCATTTTGAAGTAAAACCTTCAGCCCTGCCCAACGCGCTGGCGGAAGTCGCGGTGGTATTGGCTGAGTCTGCCGGTGAGTCACCGGCTCAGGCTTTCGCGGGTGTCAAAATCTCGGACGCGGCAAAACGTGTTGCCGAAATGTTGGCTTCAGGTCAGCGGGTTGCCATTTTGTTGGGTAATACTGCGGTCACTTCGCCTTTTGCGTCTCAGATTGCGGCCAATGCACAAGAGGTTGCTCGGCTGGCAAAAGGGCGTCTTGGGTTGCTGACAACAGGTGGTAACACGGTAGGTGGTTATTTGGCAGGGGCCGTACCGGCCGTCGGCGCGCAAACGGCTGCGCAAATGCTAAGCAAGCCGTTAAAAGCGTATATTGTCATGCACGCTGAACCCCTGTTTGATGCTGATAACGGCCGGCAAGCTGTACAGACTCTGAAGCAGGCGGAGTTCAACGTGGCGCTTACCCCTTACGCCAATGCGGCTGCTGATTGGGCCGATGTTATGTTGCCGGTTTCTCCCTACACGGAAACGTCGGGCACCTTTGTGAATGCAGAGGGGCGTGTGCAAAGCTTCCGTGGCACAGCGGCGCCGTTCGGTGAAACGCGTCCTGCCTGGAAAGTATTGCGTGTTCTGGGTAATTTATTCGAACTGTCGGGCTTCGACGAAGAGACATCAGAGGCAGTGCGCGATGCCGTGTTGTCGCCCAGCGCGCATGAAAGGCTATCTAACGAAGTTCGTATTGCGCCGGCCTTGGTCAATGAGGTCGAGGGGCTTGAGCGCGTGGCCGATGTGCCGGTGTATCGCAGTGACTCAATTGTTCGTCGCGCCAAACCTTTGCAGGAAACGCCGGCTTCCCGTCCGCCCGTTTTGCGCGCGCATGTCGAAACATTGAAGCAATATGGTTTGCAAGCAGGCGATGCCGCGCGGGTTCGTTCAGAAACCGGGCAGGTGGTTTTGCAAGTACAGGTAGACGACGCCGTGGCGCCGGGTACTGTACGTGTTGCTACAGCGTTTCCGCAAACCGTTGACCTGGGTAGTGCCTTTGGCCAAGTTACGTTGGAGCGTGCCTAAATGGAATGGCTGAACACAATTAACGAGTTTGGGGCGGGTCTGATCGGGCCAACTGCGTGGTATGTGGTTTGGACGCTGGTAAAAATTGTGGTGATTGCCGTTCCGATCATTCTTTGCGTTGCCTACCTGACCTATTGGGAACGGAAAATGATCGGTGCCATGCACATTCGCCTGGGGCCCACACGGGTGGGGCCGCGGGGGCTGCTGCAACCGTTTGCCGACGTTTTTAAATTGCTCACAAAAGAACTGGTGGTTCCCAGTCAGGCGAATAAGGTTTTATTTATTCTGGCACCGGTTGTCACGCTAATGCCGGCTTTGGCCGCCTGGGCCATCATTCCGTTTGGGCCCGAGCTCGTACTTTCCGATATCAATGCGGGCTTGCTTTACCTGATGGCTATTACGTCGGTAGGGGTCTACGGCGTTATTGTCGCAGGGTGGGCATCGAATTCGAAATACGCTTTTTTGGGCGCAATGCGGGCAGCGGCTCAAATGGTGTCGTATGAACTGGCAATCGGGTTCGTGCTGGTTACGGTACTGCTGGTATCGGGTTCGCTGAATTTAAGCAATATTGTGTTGGGTCAAGACCGTGGCCTGTTTGCCGACATGGGGCTGAACTTCCTGTCGTGGAACTGGCTGCCACTGCTGCCGCTATTTGTTATTTACGTGGTGTCTTGTGTGGCGGAAACCAATCGGCACCCATTCGATGTCGTCGAAGGTGAGTCGGAAATTGTTGCGGGTCACATGGTGGAGTATTCGGGTACGGCTTTCGCGCTGTTCTTCCTGGGTGAGTACGCCAATATGATTCTGCTGTCGGCTACGGCTTCTATCATGTTTCTGGGTGGCTGGCTTCCCATTATTGATATCGCACCCTTCACCTGGATTCCCGGCTGGTTGTGGTTGGGTCTCAAGACCTTTTTCGTGGTTTCCCTATTCATATGGTTCCGTGCAACGTTTCCCCGTTATCGCTACGACCAAATTATGCGCCTGGGCTGGAAAGTATTTATTCCATTGACGGGTGTCTGGCTGGTTGTTGTGGCGATCTGGATGCAAACGCCGTGGAATATTTGGCAATAAAGGGTTAACTGGGGCTAGATATGGAAGCGATTAAAGATTTTTTCGGCAGTTTAATGCTTACCGAAATGCTTAAAGGCATGCGGTTAACCGGCAAGAATTTTTTCAAACGGAAAGTGACATTGCGCTATCCGCAGGAAAAAACGCCTGCTTCACCGCGCTTTCGCGGGTTGCATGCGTTGCGTCGTTATCCGAACGGTGAAGAGCGTTGTATTGCCTGCAAGTTGTGCGAATCGGTGTGCCCCGCCCTGGCCATTACGATTGAGTCTGAAGAGCGAGACGACGGCTCCCGTCGTACCAGTCGCTACGACATTGATCTGGCCAAATGTATTTTCTGTGGATTTTGCGAAGAAAGCTGTCCGGTGGATTCCATTGTGGAAACCCATATTCATGAATACCACGGTGAAAAGCGGGGCGACCTGTACTACACCAAAGACATGTTGTTGGCGATTGGTGATCGCTACGAATCTGAAATTGCGCGCCGTCGATCCGAAGACGCGCCTTATCGCTGATTTTCAGGACTGACTCTTATGACATTTGCTACTGTCCTGTTTTATTTGCTGGCCGTTGTTCTGGTGGTCGCTGCGTTTCGCGTTATTACCGCTGCAAGCCCGGTCACCGCTGTATTGAATCTGATTCTGGCATTCTTTACTGCTGCAATGTTGTGGATTCTGATTGGTGCGGAATTCCTTGGCTTGTTGCTTGTGCTGGTTTATGTGGGTGCGGTGATGGTGCTTTTCCTGTTCGTCGTCATGATGCTTGATGTGCGAATGGAAAATCTCCGCCGCGGAGTAAAAGCGTATTTACCCATGGGTCTGATTATCGGGTCGATCATGGTGCTGGAAATGGCCTTTGTGCTTATTACCACATGGGGCGACACCGGCGGCCCGGCGGCGCAACAAGCGGGTTACAACAATACCGCTTCGCTGGGCGAGCTCATGTACGGCCAATATTTTTTCGCCGTTGAGGTTGGTGCGGTTATTTTGTTGGTCGGCATGGTTGCGGCAATTGCACTTACCCTGCGCCGTCGACGCGATGTGAAGTACAGCAATCCATCGCAGCAGGTAAAAGTGCGGGCCAAAGATCGGGTGCGTCTGGTTAACCTGCCGTCTCAAACTGAAAAGGTCGATGAGTCGCGCGACCAGGGGGAAAAATAATGACCATTACCTTGGCCCACTATCTGGTTCTGGCAGCCATTCTTTTCTGCATCGGTATTTTTGGTTTTTTTGTGAATCGACGTAATTTGTTGATTCTGCTCATGTCCATCGAGCTGATTCTATTGTCGGCCAATATTAATTTTGTGGCGTTTTCCACCTGGCTGGGCGAAGCCTCGGGTCAGGTCTTCGTGTTCTTCATTCTTACCGTCGCCGCCGCAGAAGCGGCGATCGGCCTGGCTATTTTGGTGTTGTTGTTCCGTAACCTGAACACCATCAATGTTGAAGAACTGGATCACCTGAACGGTTGATGGAATAAATAACTATGAGTTCAACCACTTTATATCTTGTTGTTGCCTTGGCTCCATTGGTGGGGGCGATATTGGCGGGTCTTTTCGGTACAGGGTTTCTGGGGCGTCAGGTGGGTCGCTCGGCTGCCCATAGCATCACCATTCTGGGTGTGCTTATTTCGTTCATTGGCTCGGTTGTAGTGCTGTTCCAGGTACTGAATGGGGAAACCTTTAATGGCGCCGTATACACATGGAATGCCATTGGCGGCACCGCTATCGAAATCGGCTTTTTAATCGATAGCCTGACCGCCCTGATGATGGTGGTCGTCACGTCAGTTTCACTCATGGTGCACATTTACACCATTGGTTATATGGCAGATGACCCGGGTTACCAGCGCTTTTTCGCCTACATTTCATTGTTCACCTTTTCCATGCTCATGCTGGTTATGGCCAACAATATGCTGCAGCTGTTCTTCGGTTGGGAAGCGGTGGGCTTGGTGTCGTATTTGCTGATTGGTTTCTGGTATACCCGGCCAACAGCCATTTTCGCGAATATGAAAGCGTTTCTCATTAACCGTGTCGGCGATTTTGGTTTTATTTTGGGTATTGGCTTGCTGTTTGCCTATACCGGCAGCATGAATTACGACCAGGTTTTCTCACAGGCAGGTTCGCTGGCGGAAACGTCGTTCCCCGGCACCGATTGGTCGCTTGTTACGGTGGCGTGTATTTGCCTGTTTATCGGTGCCATGGGTAAATCCGCCCAGGTGCCGTTGCACTCCTGGCTGCCCGATTCGATGGAAGGCCCTACACCTATTTCGGCGCTGATCCACGCAGCCACAATGGTTACCGCCGGTATTTTTATGGTGGCCCGCTTTTCACCGGTATTCGAACTTTCCGATACGGCTTTGTCATTCATCATCGTCATTGGTGCCATCGGTGCCCTGTTCCTGGGTATCCTGGGGATTATCCAGAATGACATCAAGCGCGTTGTCGCTTATTCCACGCTTTCCCAACTGGGCTACATGACAGTTGCCCTGGGTGCATCGGCGTACTCGGTGGCCATTTTCCACTTAATGACGCACGCTTTTTTCAAAGCGTTGCTGTTCCTGGGTGCGGGCTCCGTCATTATCGGCATGCATCACGATCAGGACATTCGCAACATGGGTGGCCTGCGTAAATACATGCCGATTACCTGGATAACTTTCCTGATGGGGACGCTAGCCCTGGTGGGTACCCCGTTCTTTTCAGGTTACTACTCGAAGGAACACATTATCGAAGCGGCCGGCGCGGCAAATGTATGGGGCGCGGGTTTTGCCTATTACGCAACCCTGATTGGCGTATTGGTGACTTCGCTTTATTCCTTCCGTGTATATTTTCTTGTCTTCCATGGCAAAGAGCGCTTCCCTGCGCATGGCTCGCCAGAGCATGGCAGCCACGGTCACGATGATCATGCTCATCATGGCGGTGCGCCCCATGAGTCACCCTGGGTGGTGACAGTGCCGCTGGTATTGCTGGCGATTCCGTCGGTGATTGCGGGTATCTGGTTTGTCGACCCCTTGTTGTTCAACGGCTACTTTAGCGGTGTTATTGCAAACCTGCCGTCGCACCCGGCCATGGCGGATCTGGCTGAAGGCTGGCACGGCTGGCTGGCTTATGGCTTGCACGGTTTTATCACGCTGCCATTCTGGTTGGTGGTCGCAGGCTTCGTTATTTGCTGGTATTGCTACATGGTGAATCCTGCCGTGCCGGCAGCCATCAAGTCGAAGCTTTCCGGGCTGAACACAGTGCTGGAAAACAAATACTATGCCGACTGGTTCAACGAGCAGGTTATTATGCGCGGCGCGCGGTGCCTGGGTCGGGGCTTGTGGCAGAAGGGTGACCGCGGCTTCATCGACGGTGTGCTGGTTAATGGCAGTGCCCATGTGGTTGGCATGGTGGCGGCCGTTAGCCGGCATATCCAGTCCGGCTACATTTATCACTACGCGTTTGCCATGATTATCGGCATTCTGGCGTTTCTAACCTATTTTGTGCTGATGGTTCACTGATGGCTAGCGATATGGCGTCTTCCTCTCTTCCTTGGCTTACCTTGTCGATTTTTGTGCCCATAGTGGCAGGCCTTCTGGTGCTGCTACTGGGCCGCGACGACCGGCCTGGCCTGACGCGCTGGCTGTCATTGGCGGGTGCGGTTCTGGGCTTTCTGGTCACTTTGCCCTTGTATGTCGGTTTCAACAACAACACAGCCGACATGCAGTTCGTGGAAAAATCTCCCTGGATTGAAACGTTTGCCGTTAATTACCACCTCGGCATCGATGGAATCTCCCTGTGGTTTGTGCTGTTGACCGCGTTTATTACCATTATTGTGGTGGTGGCAGGTTGGGAAGTCATTACGCGCAAAGTGGCGCAGTATATGGCTGCATTCCTGATTTTGTCGGGTTTGATGGTGGGTGTGTTTGCCGCGCTCGACGGTCTGCTGTTTTATGTTTTCTTCGAAGCCACCCTGATACCCATGTACATCATTATCGGGGCATGGGGCGGTCCGAATCGGGTATATGCGGCATTCAAGTTTTTTCTGTACACCTTGTTGGGTTCGTTACTCACGTTGGTTGCGTTCATCTATTTGTGGCACGCCTCCGGCGGCTCTTTCGATATTCAAACCTGGCATCAACTGCCGCTGGCCTACACCCCTCAAGTGCTGATCTTCCTGGCAATGCTGGCTGCCTTCGCTGTGAAAGTGCCGATGTGGCCGGTACATACCTGGTTACCCGATGCGCACGTTGAAGCACCGACGGGGGGGTCGGTAGTGCTGGCTGCCATCATGTTGAAGCTGGGCGCTTATGGTTTCTTGCGTTTTTCGCTGCCGATCGCGCCCGATGCATCGCAAGATCTCGCCTGGCTCATGATTTCACTGTCGTTGATTGCAGTGATATACATTGGCCTGGTCGCCATTGTGCAAGACGACATGAAAAAACTGGTGGCGTACTCTTCGGTGGCGCATATGGGCTTTGTGACCCTGGGGTTTTTCATTTTCAACACTGCCGGCGTGGAAGGGGCTATCGTTCAGATGGTTTCGCACGGTTTTGTTTCCGGTGCGATGTTCCTGTGTATCGGCGTGCTTTATGATCGCATGCACACTCGCCGCATCGACGCATATGGCGGGGTGGTGAATGTCATGCCGCGCTTTGTCACCCTGTTTGTGCTGTTTTCCATGGCCAATGCCGGGTTGCCGGCAACCAGTGGTTTTGTGGGCGAATTCACTGTCATTATGGGTGCTGTTGAATATAACTTCTGGATTGGGCTGTTGGCGGCCACCGCATTGATTCTGGGCGCCGCCTACTCCTTGTGGATGGTTAAGCGAGTGGCATTTGGCGACATAACCAACGACGAGGTGCGTGGCATGTCGGACATCAACGCACGTGAATTCCTTATTCTGGGCGTGATGGCGGTTGCTGTGCTGTATATGGGTATCTATCCGAAGCCATTTACCGACGTCATGCATGTCTCGGTTGAGGCGCTGCTGCAACATGTCTCTGTTTCGAAACTGTAGGCCTGAATCATTATGCAATATCAATTTTTGTTCTCTATGGCATTACCCGAGATCCTGCTCTTGATTTTGGCCATGGCCGTACTCCTGATCGATGCGTTCAGCGACAGCCAGACCCGTTTGCGCACGTATGGGTTAACCTTGGCCACGCTGGGCATACTGACCGCTGTCAGTGCCTATCAGTGGATGCAGGGTATCGAGGGGGCCACCTTCAGCGGCCTGTATGTGGTTGATGAGTTATCGCATTTTCTGAAAATTGCATCTTATATCGCTGTTGCAATCACGTTGATCTACGGGCGCGAGTATGCCGAGAAACGCGACATGATGGCGCGTGGCGGCGAGTTCTACACACTTACATTGTTTGCGCTTTTGGGCCAGATGGTCATGATCTCGGCCGGTAATTTGCTGACCGTGTATCTGGGCATCGAGCTGATGTCGTTTGCCCTGTACGCGCTGATTGCATTGCGTCGTGATCATGTCCAGTCGACAGAGTCGGCCATGAAGTATTTCGTACTGGGCTCTCTGGCCTCAGGCATATTGCTGTATGGTTTGTCGATGCTTTACGGCGCCACCGCTACGCTTGATCTGGCCGGTATTGCACAGGTAATCGAAAGCGATCAGGCCGAAACGTTACCTTTGGTTTTCGGGCTTGTTTTTGTCGTGGCGGGTTTGGCGTTCAAGCTGGGTGCGGTGCCGTTTCATATGTGGGTGCCCGATGTGTACCAGGGTGCACCCACGTCGGTGACGCTTATCGTAGGCGCCGCGCCGAAGATTGCGGCGTTTGCTATCGTAATGCGTTTGCTGGTTGACAGTTTGCATGGCCTTTCAAGCGATTGGCAGCCGATGCTTATGATTCTGGCGGTGCTTTCGCTTGCCATCGGGAACTTGACTGCGATCGTGCAAACCAACTTCAAGCGCATGCTGGCCTATTCCACGATCTCGCATATGGGGTTTGTGTTCCTGGGTCTGCTGTCCGGCGTGACGCAAGACCAGCCGCTTGTGTCTACAGAGGCCTACGGTGCTGCGCTGTTTTATATGTTGGTTTACGTGCTTACCACGCTTGCCTCGTTCGGTATTATTTTGCTGCTGAGCCGCCAGGGCTTCGAGTGCGAGGAAATTTCCGATTTGAAGGGGCTGAATCAGCGCAGCCCACTGCTGGCCGGCATTCTTTTACTGACCATGTTTTCGCTGGCCGGTATTCCACCGCTGGCCGGGTTCTATGCCAAGCTGACGGTGCTTCAGGCGTTGATCGGGGCCGGACACGTGGCGGTTGCCGTCATTGCCGTGCTGTTCTCGCTTATTGGCGCGTTTTATTATCTGCGCGTTGTAAAAGTGGCGTACTTCGACGAGCCGGAAGAAGGCGCACCTGCTGTGCCAGCCGGAACGGTATCCAGCACGTTAATGTCGGTGAACGGGCTGGCGATTCTGGTTCTGGGTATTTTGCCGGGTGGTTTGATGGCATTGTGCGTTGCGGTTATCGACAGCTCACTCGGGTTTTAAGCATTTTGTTTTGCTTGAGCTTTAACGTAGCGTAATTTAACGGAACATGCCGGGTATGGATATCACGCTTGCCATTGTGCTTTTAGTGGGTTTGTCGTTAGTGACGGCAAACTTGCCCTTTCTGGTCGAGCGGTCATACCTGGTGGTGCCGTGGTCGGCGCCGGGCGGGCGTTTTCCAGGCGGGCCGCTGCGCTGGCTGGAGTCGCTGCTGTTTTTTGCCGTGCTGGTGGTCCTCGGGTGGATTACATGGCGCTGGATTGGCCAAAGCATTGCTGGGCCTTTTGGCCTGGTTTTGCGTGTTGTCGTCATGGGCTTGCTGTTTGGCGCGGTTCTGGCCTACCCAGGCGTGCGTGCGCACAAAACAGGCTTCAAGCCGTTTTTGTTGCGCATGTGCGAAGTCTTCGTTTTTTACTGCCTGATCGGCCTACTGGCCTTTGCTTTCGAGGCCAGTATGGGCAATGTTTTTCAGCAAACCTGGGAGTTCTACGTAATTACGTTGAGTCTTTTCCTGGTAATGGCCTACCCCGGTTACGTTTATCGCTACTTGTTGCGTCGCCGGTAATTATTGCGTGAACCAGTTAAGCACGCCGTCAAGGCCGCTTACATTCAAACTGAACCGCGTCTGTTGCCGCACAATGGGTTTGGCCCGATAAGCCACCGAATAATACGATAGGGCGAGCATTTTCAAATCATTTGCGCCGTCTCCAAGTGCAATGATCTGGCCAGGTTCAGCTTGTGTCGTTTGGGCGAGCCAGGTTAAATGCCTGGCTTTTCCTTGTGCATCTACAATATCGCCCAGAACCTTCCCGGTGAGCTTTCCCCGTTCTATTTCAAGCGTGTTGGCAAAAGCGAAATCAAGCCCCAGTTTTTCTTTAAGACGATCGGTATAAAGCGTAAAGCCGCCCGATACCAGCATGGTTTTCAGCCCTGCAGCTTGCGCCGCCTGAATCAGTTTTTCGGCACCTGCGTTCAAACGCAGCCGTTCCTCGAAGACCCGATCCAGATCTGCTATGGAAACCCCCTGGAGCAAAGCCACGCGGCGCTGCAGGCTCTCGGCAAAGTCTTTTATTTCCCCCCGCATGGCGGCTTCGGTAATGGCTGCAACTTCAGGCTTGCGGCCAACCATATCGGCAATCTCATCGATACATTCAATGTTGATGAGTGTCGAGTCCATGTCCATGGCCAGCACACGGCAGTCCGACAGGGGCTTGATCGCCTCGAGAAACGCGCCATCGACACCGAGTTCCTCGCATGTTTGCGTAACCAGGGTCTGTTCTTCAATATTGATGTTTTGCAGGCAACTGGCCGTGCTGCTTATGCGCTGGATACTTTCTGCCTGCGCCACGGCTGCAATCTTTTCAACATGAGAAGGGTTTAAACCGGGTGCTTGAATTACAAGATGGGTCATGGCATAGACGATAGTGTTTAAAGTAAAAGAGTCTGTTGTGGGCAGTCATGCCCGATGAGCGGCTATTCGAGCGCTTTCAGAATGCTGCGCAGGGCGGTTATCCTGGTCTCGATAGGTTCTGCCGAGGTGTTTTTCTCGACAGGTTTCATTGTAATTTTCAATTTATCCTGCCCCGCCAGTTTAACGTGACGCTGACTTTGCACCAGTTCAATAATTTTCACCGGATCGACGTTGGGTTTGGCAGAGAACTGAATAAGCGCCTGCGCTTCTCCCGCGTCGATTTTTGTAATGCCCAATGGTTCGGCGATCAGGCGCAATTGATGAGAGGCAAGCAAAGTGCGGGCCGCGTCAGGCAGTTTGCCGTAACGGTCAATCAACTCCTCTTGAATCGACGTAAGGTCTTCGGCGCAGGTTGCATGTGCCATTTTTTTGTAAAGCCCAAGACGCGCGTGGACATCCGGACAGTAGTCGGCCGGCAATAACGTGGGCGCGTGCAGGTTAACTTCGCACTTGTTATCGAAAGGAGATTCCAGATCGGGCTCTTCGCCATTTTTAAGTGCCTTGACTGCGGTATTGAGCATATCAGAGTACATTGCGAAACCGACTTCCTGAATATTGCCCGATTGCGACTCTCCCAGGACCTCGCCTGTTCCTCGGATTTCCAGGTCGTGCATGGCCAGGAAAAAGCCTGAGCCCAGTTCTTCCATGGCCTGAATGGCTTCAAGTCTTTTCTTGGCGTTGCTTGTAATGGCATCTTCGCCCGGCGTTAACAGGTAGGCGTAGGCCTGGTGATGGGAACGACCAACCCGGCCGCGCAATTGATGCAACTGGGCCAGCCCCAGACGGTCGGCGCGGTGGATGATAATGGTGTTGGCACTGGGAACGTCGATACCCGTTTCAATAATAGTGGTGCACAGCAACACATTGAAGCGTTGCTGATAAAAGCCCTTCATGACATTTTCCAGCTCACGCTCGGGCATCTGGCCGTGTGCCACCGCGACGCGGGCTTCCGGAACCAGTTCTTCCAGTCGCGCCCGGCGATTATGGATGGTGTCGACTTCGTTGTGCAAGAAGTAAACCTGGCCGCCCCGTTTGAGTTCGCGCAAGACGGCTTCCCGAATGGTGCTGCCATCTTCGCGGCGTACGAACGTCTTGATGGCCAGCCGTTTTTGCGGTGCGGTAGCGATAACCGAGAAGTCACGGATGCCTTCAAGCGACATCCCCAGGGTGCGGGGAATCGGGGTGGCGGTTAACGTCAATACATCGACTTCGGCCCGAAGGGCCTTCAGCGCCTCTTTCTGGCGGACTCCGAAACGATGTTCTTCGTCGATGATGACCAGGCCCAGCGATTTGTATTTGACGTCTTTGGACAGGATTTTGTGTGTGCCGATCACGATGTCCACTTTGCCGTTTTTGAGTCCTTCGATCGCTGCGTTTACTTCTTTGGTGGAACGAAACCGGGAGAGCTCGACAATATTGACCGGCCAGTCGGCGAAACGATCAGAGAAAGTATGCGCGTGTTGCTCGGCAAGCAGCGTTGTGGGGCAGAGCAACGCGACTTGCTTGCCATTGGCCACGGCAAGAAAGGCGGCTCGCAGGGCGACCTCGGTTTTGCCAAAGCCGACATCGCCACATACCAGTCGGTCCATGGGTTTGTCGGAGGTCATTTCTTGAAGCACGGCCTCAATTGCGTTGGCCTGATCAATCGTTTCTTCGAAACCGAAACCCTCGGCAAAGGTTTCGTAATCGGTCACGGGCAGTTTGAACTGATGACCGTGGCGCGCAGCACGCATGGCGTAAAGCGCCAGCAGCTCGGCGGCGGCATCACGTACATTCTTTGCGGCCCTGCGCCGCGCTTTGTCCCATTGGCCTGAACCCAGCTGATGCAGTGGAGCGTGCTCGGGGTCGGTGCCACTGTAGCGCGAAATCACATGCAGTTGAGAAACCGGCACATACAGGGTACTGCCGGATGCGTACTCGAGGTGCAGGAACTCCATCGTTCCTTCACCCAGGTCCATGTTGATCAGGCCTTTGTAGCGTCCGATGCCATGGTCTATATGCACGACCGGATCACCTTCGCGCAATTCGGATAAATCGCGGACCATGGCTTCAACGTTGCTGCCGCGCTCCTGGCCGCGTCGCTGGCGTCGTACCCCGTGTGTATGGCCGGGGTACAGATTGTTTTCAGTCAACAGCGTGAGTGGCACGTGCGGCATTTGAAAGCCGCGATCCAGGGGGGCGACTGTAAGAATGAAGCCGGGCGCATGTCGCAACGCGTCGTTCAGGGAGTCGATGACCGCATCGGGCCGTAAATCAAACTCAGTGAGCATCTGCAGCAAGGTTTCACGACGACCGGCCGAGTCGGCGCAAAGAAGGATGTGTCCACTGGAGTGGGTTACCAGGTGGCGCAGTTTGGCTAGCGGGTCATCCGCACGCCGCGCAACCGCGACATCCGGATTGGCCTGAATTTCAGCATGTTGACCTTCGTCTCCCACGCTGACCCGGGCGAAACCGCCGAGATGCTGAAAAAAGGTTTCCGCATCAAGAAAGAGGGCTGACGGGGGCAGAACGGGCCGTTCCCGGTCACTTTTCAGGAATTGGTAACGGCTGTGGGTATCCTGGGTGAAGTGAGTAATGGCGTTTTCAACCAGGCCTACAGTCACGGCAAGGGTATTGGCGCTTAGGTAATCAAACAAAGTGGCCGTTTGTTCAAAAAAAAGCGGCAAGTAATATTCCACCCCGGCGAATGCAATGCCGTTTCCGATATCGCGATAAGGCAGGGCCCGCGAAGGATCTCCTTCGAAAATCTCGCGAAAGCGGGCGCGGAATTGATTACGAGCCTCTTCGTCCATGGGGAATTCCCGCCCTGGCAAGAGCTGGACTTCTTTGACCGGATAAATACTGCGTTGCGTGTCAACGTCAAAGCTGCGAATGGTTTCAATCTCATCATCGAACAAGTCGATGCGATACGGTACAGCCGAGCCCATGGGGAAAAGGTCGATCAGCCCACCGCGGATGCTGAATTCTCCGGGTGCGGTAACCTGACTCACATGCGTATAGTTGGCCAACATGAGTTGTTGCCGCAACGCTTCTTCATTCAGCGAGTCTCCCTGCCGAAAGGAAAAGGTATATGCTGCCAGGAATGAGGGCGGGGGCAGACGGTATAGCGCCGTGCTGACGGGCACGGTCAGGATGTCGACCTTTTGCTGCATCAGGGCATGCAGCGTGTGCAGCCGCTCTGAAATGAGGTCCTGATGCGGCGAAAACCCATCGTAAGGCAGCGTTTCCCAGTCGGGTAACGGCCTGACTTTCAAGTCGGGGTTGAATAAGTGAATTTCGTCGGCCAGGCGTTGCGCGGTTAATGGTTCGGCGCAAAGAACGAGAATAGGACGCTTGGCCTGTGTACTGAGTTCGGCAAGTAACCATGCGTCGCCCGAGCCGGCCGGTGGCGGTATGGCATATCGCGCACCGGGTTTGACGGCCTTGAGCAGTTCAGGCAAGGAGGGCAGCAAATTGGGGACGACTTGAGCGTCGGAAAATATTTCAGTTGTCATTTCACTGTGCATTATAAAATCGGTTTGTTATGTCGAAGAAAATTATTGCGATTGTGCCCGCCGCCGGAGTGGGGCAGCGCGCCCTGGATACCTCTACCGCCGACAATGTCGTGCCCAAGCAGTATCGATTGCTCAAGGGCAAGCCAATGTTGCGCTGGTCGGTACAGGCGGTGTTGGCCGATTCGCGGGTTGAACAAGTCAGGGTTGTCGTCGCTCCGGGCGATCTGCGGGCCCAGGCCGTGCTTGAAGGTCTGGAGAGGGTGGTTGTGCGTCCGGTGGGCGGGCAAACACGCGCCGAAACCGTGTCCGCAGGGCTGGTTGATGCCGGGCTAGGCAATGACGATTGGGTTTTGGTCCACGATGCTGCGCGACCAGGTTTGCCGCTATCCAGTTTGAAGCTCCTGATTGATACTTGTCTGTATGAACAGCAGGGTGGTTTATTGGCCCTGCCGGTTGCAGATACAGTAAAAAAAGCCCACAAGGCAGCCGCATTTACGCCGACTGACGGGTGTGTTTTAACCGGCACCGCCGGCAAGCCTGCGCTTCGTTATGCCGTTGCTGCAACGCTCTCGCGGGAGTCATTATGGCTGGCTCAAACACCCCAGATGTTTCCTGCCGGCCTCTTGCATAATGCGTTTGTCCGTGCGTACCGTGCCAGCGTTGAAATTACCGATGAAGCGTCGGCTGTCGAGCATTACGGCGTTGAGCCACGCCTGATTCCGGGCGATCCGCGCAACTTTAAGGTAACGTGGCCAAGTGATTTTGATTTGATGGAAAAATGGTTATGAGTTTGTCTATTCGCGTAGGGCAGGGGTTTGATGTCCATTCACTTGTTGTGGGCCGCCCTTTGATTCTGGGCGGTGTGACGATTCCCTATGAAAAGGGGCTGCAAGGACACTCAGATGCCGATGCCTTGTTGCACGCGCTGACCGACGCCTTGCTGGGTGGAGCGGGCCTAGGAGATATTGGCCGTCATTTTCCCGATACCGACCCGCGTTTTGAAGGGGCAGACAGTCGTCTGCTGTTGCGAACGGCTTATTCGCTGGTGCGCAAAACGGGCTGGGTGGTGGGCAATATCGACGCCACACTCCACGCGCAGGCACCCAAAATGGCGCCTTATGTCGCGGATATGATTCAACATATTTCGGATGATCTGCAAATTGACGCCGACCAGGTCAATATCAAGGCGAAGACAAATGAGGGGCTGGGTTACCTTGGGCGCAAGGAAGGAATTGCCGCTAATGTCAGCGTACTGTTATTCCGTTCCTGACGCTTTACAAGGTTTCGCCGCCCGGCTCACGGCCACAAGCGCATAGTTCTTCAGTTTGCAGGGCATCAAGAATACGCAGAATTTCCTTCGGGTTGCGGCCTACATCAAGCGTGTTCACCGATACATGTTGAATTGCGTTGTCGGGGTCGATAATGAAAGTTGCGCGTAAAGCGACACCTTCATTACGTTCGCGGATGCCCAATTGGTCGATCAGCGCACCACTTGTGTCGGCGAACTGAAAATGGGCAAGCCTGGCCAGTTCGTCGTTTTCACGACGCCACGCCAGTTTGACGTGTTCGTTATCAGAGGAGCCGCCCATGAGAATGGCGTCGCGCTCCTCGAATTGTTCAGTCAGGTCGTTGAAGCCGATAATCTCGGTGGGGCAAACGAAAGTGAAATCTTTCGGATAAAAATACACAACCTTCCATTTGCCGGGGAATGAACTCTCCGTGATGTCCTCGAAGGCAGACACCCCGTTTTCTTCATGCTGATTAAAGCCGGGTTTCACGCCGATAACCTTGAAAGGCTCCAGTTTGTCTCCCACTGTTTTCATGTGCACTCCTGCGAGGTTTTCCGGGGCACAGGTTTTGTGCCTTCTGCGTTGATTGTAAGCGATTCAGCCGATTTTAGTGGCGCGCAAGGGGAAGGGTAATACGTGCAACAAGGCCACCTGAAGGCGGCGAGACCAGCGTAAGCCGGCCTCCGACGTGGCCCAGGAGGCGTTCAACGATCGCCAGTCCCAACCCTGCTCCGCTGACGCCGGTTCGTGCCGCTTCCCCGCGTGAAAAAGGACGCAGCAGCCGTTCGATCTCCGACGCTTCGATGCCGGCGCCTTTATCACTGACTTCGATGAAGGTTTGTAATCGTTCCTGTCTTGCACTCAAATGAATGCGGCAACTGTTGTCGGTCGGTGAGCGGCCATAGCGGCGGGCATTTTCGATAAGATTGCCCACAATGCGCTTCAGGTCATGCGCAGTGATGCGGGCCGTGAGTTTGTCGGGGATGTCGGCAGTAAGGTGGCCTCCCAGTGCTTCCGTATGTGTTCTCTCACGTTCGTAGATATCTTGCAGAACCTTGGAAATATCAATCCCTTTTTCAGGCAGGGCGGCTGCGGGACGGGCGTACTCCATGAGTTGGCCGATACTGTGATCGACCTGCGCCAAATCTTCGTCGATTGCCTGGCGTGCTTCGTCATCGACGTTGCTCATTTCGATTTCCAGACGCATTCGGGCCAGGGGCGTGCGCAAGTCGTGGGAAATGCCCGCCAGCATAATTTCGCGATCGGCTTCGATCCGCCGCAGGTCGCTCAGCATCCGATTGAAAGCATCGTTCATTTCGCGCACTTCAAGCGGGCCTGCCTGCGGTAGCGGTGACGGTATCTGCCCACGGGCAACCTGCCGCGCAACCCGGGCCAGTTGTGCGAGGGGGCGATTGACGAAGCTGACGCTGATCGCAGACCCGATGAGGGCCAGCAGGAGTGCGGTGGCCCCCCACCAGAACCACTGCACGCCGACCGTCAAGCCAAGTTGCTCGCGATCGAACACCAGCCAGTACTGGTCGTCTTCAATATCGAAGCTGACCCAAATACCAGGCACCTGATTGACCGACCACATCACCTGTGCATTGGGACCCAGGCGCGTTTTGATTTCTTCAACAACATGATCCCAGTAGCTGGATTTCGGGATCGGCTCGAGTTCATCGGTGAGTTCGCGTGGTTGAACACGCAGGCTTTCCTTGGTGGCTAAATCCAGCAGGAGTGCCGGTCTGACTTCTTGCGGTGCGTAAATCAGCGCGGAGCGTGTAATGCTGACCGATGTAGTAACCCGCTGCGCCATCTGGGTTGCGCGAGGGCCTTCTTCCATACTGAAAAAAACGTGCAGCCATGTTCCCAGGCTCACCAGCATTAGAAATGCGAGAAGCAAAAAAGAACGGCTGAAAAGACTCAGCCGGATCTTTGAGGTAAATCGCTGCACCTGTTTTCTCAGAAGCGGCATTTGGGTTTAGTTACCGCCATCGGGGATAAAAACATATCCCAGCCCCCACACGGTCTGAATGAAAATGGGTTTTGACGGGTTGGGCTCGATGAGTTTGCGCAGCCGGGATATTTGTACATCAAGGCTGCGGTCGAACGCCTCATATTCACGTCCACGCGCCAGTTCCATGAGTTTGTCGCGTGAAAGTGGAATCTTTGGATGGCGCGCGAATACTTTCAGTACAGAAAATTCGCCTGTTGTGATGGGGATGGGCTCGTTGTTGCGTGTGAGCGTGCGCGTGGACAGGTTCAGCACGTAAGGCCCAAACTCAATGGCTTCGTTGTCCTGGCTGGGTGCGCCGGGATGCTCTTCGGTACCACGGCGGCGTAAAATGGCATTCACGCGAGCCAAAAGCTCACGCGGATTGAACGGCTTGGATAAATAGTCGTCGGCCCCCATTTCAAGCCCGACAATGCGATCAATTTCTTCAGCCTTGGCCGTCAGCATAATGATGGGCGTGTTGTCGTGGCTGCCGCGCAAGCGTCGGCAAATAGACAAGCCGTCTTCCCCGGGCAGCATGAGGTCGAGGACCAGAAGGTCGAAGTGCTCACGCTGCCAGAGCTTGCTCATTTCTTTTGCATCTTCAGCGACAAATACGTTGAAACCTTGTTCAGATAAATAGCGACGCAATAGGTCGCGAAGACGTGGATCGTCATCGACGACCAGTATTTTTCGGGCAGGAGACGGGTTCTGTGTGTTCATGGTCGAAAATGTAACAGGGACGGGCACGCCCGTATAGTAGCTGGTAGCAAGATATTACATAATTTTCATTCTTTTAAAGCTTATCATTGCCTTGGTGCTTTTGGTAATTTTTTTCAAGGCGGTGATTGCAATCTTGGTGGCGGCATGGCGTCATGGCACAACTGGCATAAAATGCCGGCATGGCCTTCAATCTGATTGCATTTGAAACTTCGACAACGACCTGCAGCGTGGCGCTCTTGACCAGGCGCGACGGCAGGCTGCATGTTGCCGGTGCGAGCCACGAATCGCAGGGACACGCCGAACACGTTTTACCGCTGGCGCAGCGCCTGCTGGACCAGGCCGGGCTCACGCGCAACGATCTCGATTTAGTGGCTTTTGGCCAGGGTCCGGGCGGGTTTACCGGATTGCGGGTGGCTTGCGGGGTTGCTCAGGGCATAGCGTATGCGCTGGGTGTGCCGGTGGTGCCTGTACCGACACTACAGGCCATCGCCGCAGCGGCAGGTCCGGCCGGGGCCTCGGGAGTATGTCGCATCGTGGTTCAGGATGCGCGGATGAACGAACTCTATGTCGCTGCCTATTGGCTTGCCTCCCCTGCAGGAGAACCATCGGCGGCCTGGCAGGAGGTTCAGCCGTGTGTTCTGATAGCGGCCGAGGATTTTCTATTTTGGCTGGATCAGCAAGCCCGTTCGTGGTCGTTGCCTGGCCCGGTCGGCTGGGTGGAAATGACGGGCGACGGCATCCAGGCCCACCCTGCGCTAAAGGCTGCAGCGTCAGTTGTGATGGGTGGCAACACTTATCTGGTGCAGTTGCTGATGGAGTCTCGTTTTGATGCAGGGTCAATTGCGTTGCAGGGTTTGCAATTATTTGAATCGGGTAAGTGTGTGACGCCTTCGGAGGCTGCGCCCTTGTATGTGCGCGATAAAGTCGCGTTTACGACGCAGGAGCGGCAAAAAGGGCTAGGTGGTAACCCAAGGGTGCGCGGCAAGTTGCGGATTGAGCCAATGCGTCCAGAACATCTGGACGAGGTTGTCGATATCGAGGCAAGTGTTCAATCTTTTCCCTGGACGCGCGGCAATTTTGCAGACGCCCTGAGCGCGGGCTACGGTGCCTGGGTTGCACTTCAGGACGACAAGGTGGTCGGATTCAGCGTCGTGATGTTTGCGCCGGATGTGGCCCATTTACTGGTAATCGCAGTGGCGCCCCGGTTTCAGCGCGGAGGCGTGGGCTATGTTCTCCTGCGCCACAGCGAGCAGGCTGCCCGCGATCACGGTCTGATTTCAATGTTGCTGGAAGTTCGCCAGTCGAACGCAAAGGCATTGAATTTTTATCATAACCGTGGCTTTCAGTCGTTGAGCGTCAGAAAGGGATACTATCCGGCGGCCAAGTCGCCAAGGGAAGATGCGCTGGTTTTGCAGAAAGACTTGAGCGAGGGTGGACATCATGACGGCACCTGAAAGACGGTCATCCCTAACACCAGTGCAACTGGCGTGGCTGCAGGAGTTGGGTCTTGATCGACGCATGCTGCAAGTTACGTATGAAACGACCCAGCCCGCCAGTGAACCATATTCAAAGTCTCAACAGGCTTCAAGCAAGCAGGCGACGGCAAGGCTCGGGCGGGCACGACCTCAGGAGACAGCCGCCTCGCTTGAACGGCAAACGGCATCGGTTGCCGCCCATCAGGTGATTTTGCCACCCGACCTTCAGTCTTTGAAAGCCGAGGCGATGGGATGTACTCGTTGTGGCTTGCACGCAGGACGCCATCAAGTCGTTTTTGGTGAGGGTTCAACTGATGAGCCCGATTGGATGGTGATAGGGGAAGCGCCGGGCGAACACGACGAGCAGGTCGGATCACCTTTTCAAGGTGCTGCGGGGCGATTGCTGCAAGTGGTTTTCGACGCATCGGGGCTGACCGGGCATTCTTCGTTCTACTACACGAACGCAGTGAAGTGCCGGCCTCGTGCCGGGCGTGTTCCCAGGAAAGAAGAAATAGAAACCTGCGTACCGTTTTTACATGCGCAAATCGACCAGATTCGACCCAAGGCCATCTTGGTGCTGGGCTGGTTGGCCGCTTCGGCAGTTTTGCATGAAAAGGGTAGCATTGAACAACTGCGTGAGCGGATACATACATATACCGCGTCGCATGGGGCCATTCCGGTGGTTGTTACCTATCACCCTGCCGCGCTGTTACTGCGCGCCCGGCATAAAGCGCAGGTTTGGCGCGATATGCTCTTGGCACGGCAGTTGAAGGAAGGCGCAATTCAAAAGCCTGGATAATCAGGCGCTGCATTAATGCAACGCCTGGCCATGCCCATGTTGCCCGATTTGGTCTTTTAAAGACGGATCGCGCTTCTGGTTCAGGTAGTGCCAGCGAGTAAAAACAATCATCAGCAGGGCAACCAGCAAGCCAAAAATGACGATAATGATGTTGATGGGCAAGTTGAGCCAAAGCAGTAAGCTGTAGATGCCCAGCATTAACAGAATGTTCAATTGCTCATTGAAATTTTGCACTGCGATGGAGTGACCCGCCGAGAGCAGTACATGCCCACGATGTTGCAACATGGCATTCATGGGGACAACGAAAAACCCCGATAGCGCCCCGATCAGAATCAATAAGGCATAGACAGCCCAGGGTGAGTAGACCAGGGGCATGAGCAGAACCACAAAACCCATTACCACGCCCAGCGGCAATACCGAGAAGGCTTTCTTCAGTGGTACGCGTCCGGCAAAAACAGCCCCTACAACGGTCCCGACAGCGGCAACCCCCATGAGTATCGAGGCCTGGTCGAGACGATAGCCAAGGTGCTGAGCCCCCCACTCAATAAGAATCAGTTGCAAGGTGGCGCCAGCGCCCCAGAATAAGGTAGTGACAGCCAGGGAGATTTGCCCCAGTTTGTCGCTCCACAACGTTTTGACGTAATAACTGAATTCGCGAATCAGTTTGACTGGGTGGGTCTGTTGTTTCGGGTAACTAATGTTGGTATTTGGAATCAGAAGATTGCAGGCCGCCGCCACGAAATAAACCAGGCCGATGACGAAAATGGCTGCTTCACCCCGACTTTCCACCACACTGCCAATAACCGGGTTGCCCAGCAAGACGGCGGAAACACTGGGATTGATCAGCACACCGCCGAGCACGGTGCCGAAAATAATACTTAAAACGGTCAGGCCTTCAATCCAGCTGTTGCCTTTTACGAGTTGGTCGGGCGGCAGCATTTCCGTCACGATGCCGTATTTTGCAGGCGAGTAGGCTGCCGCACCAACGCCAACCAGCGTGTAGGCGCAGAATATCAGGGCCAGTTGCCCGGTTACCTCAAAGCCCAGACTTTGGTAACTGAACATAACAATGCAGCCCACGACCTTGATGGCATTGGTTGCAAACATGACCTTGCCCTTCGGGAAGGAGTCGGCAAAAGCGCCTACGAAGGCGGCTAGCACCACATAGGCAAGGGCGAACCACCATTTCATCATCGGAGCCATCCAGTCGGGCCCCTGAAGGTCAACAATAATTGCGATAGCGGCGATCAGTAATGCGTTATCAGCCAGCGACGATAGCGCCTGGGCTGCCATGACCAGATAAAAACCTTTTTTCAATCTAAACGCCCCAGTTGCGGGTTAGAGGGCCCGGGTGGCAGGAAACCATGCGTGACATGCATTTTAAGG
This sequence comes from Pusillimonas sp. UBA3987, assembly GCA_002384935.1. Classification (GTDB taxonomy): domain Bacteria; phylum Pseudomonadota; class Gammaproteobacteria; order Burkholderiales; family Burkholderiaceae_B; genus Neopusillimonas. The sequence goes on along the minus strand of DGCD01000017.1, from coordinate 108,300 downwards.
AACTTTTAAGCTATGTGAGAAAGTTTAGGTATAGAGTATAGCGCCCTGACTGACCGGCTTTGTCCTGGGGTATCATACAAACGATAAAATTCGACCTTTTTGTAATCGTTTTGAACACTCTTGTATTGTGCGTCTAACTCAAATCAAGCTCGCTGGTTTCAAGTCGTTTGTTGAGCCCACGGTCATCCCAACGCCCAGTCAACTGGTCGGGGTGGTGGGTCCAAACGGTTGTGGCAAGTCGAATATTATCGATGCAGCGCGTTGGGTGCTTGGTGAGACCCGTGCATCGGAGTTGCGTGGGGAATCCATGCAAGACGTCATTTTCAATGGGTCGGGTCAGCGCAAAGCCGCTGCAAGGGCGTCGGTTGAACTCGTGTTCGACAACAGCGACGGGCGTGCATCCGGGCAGTGGGGCACGTATGCTGAAATTGCGGTCAGGCGTGTGTTGACGCGTGATGGAACCAGCAGCTATTACATCAACAATCAGCAGGTACGCCGCCGCGATATTCACGATATCTTCCTGGGTACAGGGCTGGGTACCCGGGGTTACGCCATTATTGGCCAGGGCATGATTAACCGGCTCATCGAGGCGCGCCCGGAAGATCTTCGTGTTTATCTCGAGGAAGCGGCGGGCGTCTCCCGCTACAAAGAGCGTCGCCGTGAAACCGAAAACCGCCTGGCCGACACGCGTGAAAACCTAAGCCGGGTTGAGGATATTTTGCGAGAGCTGGATACCCAGTTGGAAAAACTGGAGGCGCAGGCGCAAGTGGCAGCCCGCTATCGGAGTTTGCAGGAAGAGGGTGAGCGCAAACAGCATGTTTTATGGCTCTTGAAGGAAGAGGGCGCGCGTACTGACCAAAAGACACGTTTTGCCGCCATCGAGAAAGCGCAAACTGAACTGGAAGCCGCTGCAGCTGGCCTGAGAAAGATCGAGTCTGAGCTTGAGTCGCGTCGGCAGGCGCACTATGCCGCCAGTGATCGGGTTCATGCAGCCCAGGGCAAGCTCTATGAAACGGGCGCGCAGGTAAGCCGCCTGGAGGCTGAAATTCGCCATGTGGTGGATTCGCGCGCAAGGGTGCAGGCGCGTCGCACTCATCTGGAAACGCAGCAGCAGGAATGGCAGGCCCAGCAAACACACTGCGAGGAACAAATTGCCGCCTCGGAAGCGGCGCTGGAAGAAGCCGCAGCTCAAACAGAAGAGCTTGGGCTCCAGGTTGAGGAAGCTTCGGCGGCGTTGCCTGGTATCGAAGACCGGGTGCGTTCGGCGGGTGCCGCCCGCGAGGACATGCGCTCGGGCTTATCCCGCATCGAGCAGGATCTGGCTTTAGCGGCGCAATCTCAACGTGATGCTGATCGCCAGCTCGATGCGCTGGTGGTGCGTCGGGAACGGCTGGAATCCACGTTGCGTTCGCTCGACGCGCCCGACCCCGAGCGGATCGAGCAGTTGGCGGGCGATATGGAAATGTTGTCGGGCCAGCAAGAGGAGGCCCAGGCGCGTTTGCTGGAGCTTGAGGAGCGCCTGCCTGAACTGGATGAAGGGCGTCGCGAGGCGCAACGTGGTGCGCAGGAAGAATCCGCCGCGCTGGCGCGTCTTGAAGCGCGTTCAACCGCTCTGGAGAAATTGCAGCAAGATGTGCAAACGCAAGGCAAGCTTCAGCCCTGGCTTGAAAAGCATGGGCTGTCGGATATGTCGCGCTTGTGGCAGCACTTAAGTATAGAGTCCGGCTGGGAGCCTGCGCTGGAAGCCGCGCTGGGCGACGTGATGGGAGCGCTGGAAATGCGCCAGTTGGAAATGGCACAGGCATTTGTCAATGATCCTCCTCCCTCCAGACTCGCCTTTTACCAGCACCCGGTCGCAGGTAAACAACCGGAAAATAGTGCTTCGCTAACGCCTTTGTCGAGTTTGCTGCGCGTTAATGACGCCGACTTGCGCAGTTTGCTGGAGCATTGGCTGGCGAATGTTTATATCGCCGAGTCGATTACGCAAGCCATGAGCCTGCGTCATGCTTTGCCTGGGCACCAGGGTTGTTTCGTTGTGTCCTCGGGGCATGTCGTTGATGCTCACAGCATTCGTTATTATGCGCCCGATACCGAGCAGGCCGGCATGCTGGCCCGGCAAAAAGAAATTGCCAATTTGCAAAAGCAAATCAAGGCGCGTCAGTTGATGGCCGACCAGGCGATCTCGTTTGTGGCGCGAGCAGAGGCCGCCTGGAACGAGGCCGGTCAGGCGCTGCCCCCGGCACGTACCCGGTTGGCCGAAATGACCCGCCGTCTGCACGATGTCCAATTGGAGCACGCCCGGCTTGTTCAGCTTGCCGAGCAATCCGGACAGCGGGCAACCCAGATTCGTGAAGAGTTGACTGAGCTTGCGGCTCAAACAGAAACGTTGCATGGGGTGCGCGAAGAGGCCGAAATGCGTTTCCAGTCGCTTGATGAATTGCTGGCTGAACACCAGGGGCGCTTTGAAGAGGCGCAGATGTCGGGTGAGGCGCTTGCCAATGAAGCAGAGCAAGCGCGCCTGCGTGTGCGAGAGCTTGAACGCCGGGTTCAGGAGTCTGAGTTTGCCGAACGCACCTTGCAAACACGTATCGACGATTTGCGTCGCAATGCCGGTCTGGCACGCGAGCAAGGCAGCAAAGCCGTCAGCGAGTTGGCCTCGTTGCAAAGTGAACTGGCTGAACTTGATGCCTCGGCCGCTCAAGCCGGGCTGCAAGGCGCGCTTGAAGAGCGTGCGGCGTGTGAAGAGGTGTTGAGTCAGGCCCGAATCGAGCTTGATAATCTGGCCGCAGGGTTGCGTGAGGCTGATGAGACACGGCTTGCGAATGAACGGCAGTTGGAGCCGCTGCGCGCCAGAATTACCGAATTGCAATTGCAGGAACAGGCGTCAAGACTGGCGGTCGAACAGTTTTCGGAACAGCTTGACGCTCACCAGGTCGATCGTCACATGCTTCGACGGTTTTTGGACGAGCAGTCAGAGTCCTGGTTGCGCGTGGGATGGTTGCAGTCCGAGGTTCAGCGTATTTCACGTGAGGTCGACGCCCTGGGTGCCGTCAATCTGGCTGCCCTGGAAGAGTTGGGACAGGCGCGTGAACGTAAATCTTATCTAGACTCCCAGCATACCGATTTATGCAACGCAATTGAGACGCTGGAAGACGCAATCCGGAAAATCGACCGTGAAACCCGTGCGTTGCTGCAAGAGACATTCGATACGGTGAATCAGCATTTTGGTGAGTTGTTCCCCAAATTGTTTGGTGGCGGTGAGGCCAGGCTTATTATTACCGGCGAGGAGATCCTTGATGCCGGTGTTCAGGTGATGGCGCAGCCCCCGGGCAAACGTAACAGCACGATTCATTTGTTGTCGGGTGGTGAAAAGGCATTGACCGCGACAGCTTTGGTGTTTGCACTGTTTAAATTGAATCCTGCGCCGTTTTGTTTGCTCGACGAGGTTGATGCGCCGCTGGATGATGCCAACACCGAGCGCTATGCGAATCTTGTAACAAGTATGAGCGAGCAAACGCAGTTCCTGTTCATCTCACATAACAAAATTGCCATGCAGATGGCACGGCAATTAATTGGTGTCACAATGCAGGAGCAGGGTGTGTCGCGCATTGTTGCCGTTGATATCGAGTCTGCCATGCAGTTGGCGCAAGCGTAATGATTACACTAGGAAAACCATGAAACCGCCAAGCGGAGTGCGTACATGAGTGATTTGCAGATCGGGCTGGTGGCCCTGGGGGTTGTCCTGATTCTTGCCGTAGTGGCTTTTAACTGGTGGCAAGACCGGCGCGTGCGTCGGCATATGCAAGAGAATTTTCCGCAAACAGACGAAGACCCCCTGTTTGGGGGCTTGCCGCCGACGGTGGGTCGTCGTGAACCAGGCTTGCGCGAAAGTCTCGAGGTTACGGCGCAAGCCGAGCCAGGCGACGACGACGGCGAAGAGGTCGATCCTTTATGCGAGGCGGTTATCGATGTGGTGTTCACACAGCCGGTTTCCGGGGCTCAATTGAAAGATGCCACGCGGACTCTGGCGGTCAGTTCCAGCAAGCCGGTGCGTATCTTTGCAGAGACCACAATGGGAGTGCATCGCGCAGGCTTGCGTGCCGACGAATCATGCGTGTCGATTCAGTTGGCGATTTTGCTGGCCAACCGCGCCGGTCCGCTCACCGATGTCGAATGGTCCCGCCTCTGGACTGCTGCGCAGGGATTGGCAGAACGGTTTGATGGCGCTGTCGAGGGGCCCGAGCAAGACGAGGTGGTCAGTCGCGCTGCACGCCTGGACGAGCTGTGCGCCAACCTGGATGCCCAAGTGGGGTTGGCGGTGCAGCTCGATGGTGCGCAGCCACTGGCAAAAGTGTATTCCATTGTGGAAGACACCGGTTTTGTGATGTGGGCAAATCAGTATGTGTGGGTGGCCGAGTCTGGGCAGGCGCGTTTCGCCCTCCTGTTCGACGGCGAGGCGGCTGCGGGTTTTCAGGGGGCGAGCGTTTCGCGTCTTGACTTATTGCTTGATATTCCAAACAGCCCCAGCGATACCCAGGCGTTCAGCCGGATGGCGGGCGTGGGTCGTGATCTGGCCCAGCGTTTCCAGGCGCAATTGGTGGATGACCAGGGGCGTCCTGTCAGCGAGTCGGCCGATGCTCGCATCGACGAGCAGCTTACACCGCTTTATGCTCGCTTGGAGCAGGCTGGATTCACGCCAGGTGATGAACGTACGGCAAGGTTGTTTTCGTGACGGCTGCATTATTTGATATTCCGAAAACAGTGATCGAAAAGGTCGCCCATTTGCGCGAGGAGATCGCGCTGCACAATCATCGGTACTACGTCCTTGATGAACCTGTGATTTCAGATGCGCAATATGACAGGCTGATGCAGGAACTGGCTGACCTGGAAGGGCAATATCCGCAATTGATTACGCCCGAGTCACCAACCCAGCGTGTGGGGGCGGCCCCACTTGATGCTTTTGACAGCGTGCAGCATAAAGTGCCGATGTTGTCGCTGGGCAATGGGTTTGAACCAGAGGATATCCAGGCGTTTGACCGCCGCGTTGCGGAGGGCTTGTTGGGCAGCGGCTTGCTAAAAGAAAGCGAGCAGGTGGCATATCATGCCGAATACAAGTTCGATGGACTGGCTGTGAACTTGCGCTATGAGGCGGGCAGGCTGGTACAGGCGGCGACGCGTGGCGATGGCCGTGAAGGGGAAGACATCACTTCCAATATTCGCACTTTGCGCTCTGTGCCGTTGCAACTGAAACGGGGCTATCCCAATGTGCTTGAAGTGCGTGGCGAGGTATTCATTAACATTGGCGACTTTCAGCGCCTGAATGAAAGTCAGCAGGCGCGCCGCGAGAAAGTCTTTGTGAATCCGCGTAATGCGGCAGCCGGCAGCCTGAGACAGCTTGATCCCCAAATTACTGCGCGTCGCCCGTTGCGCTTTTTTGCATATGGATGGGGTGAAATCGATACTGAGATACGTGCCACGCAAGCCGATATGCTCGACTGGTTCGACAGCCTGGGCTTGCCGGTGAATCGAGACCGTGAAGTGGTCAGAGGCGCGCAGGGTATGCTGGATTTTTACAGTCGTGTCGGCCAGCGGCGCGCTTCGCTGCCTTTCGACATTGATGGTGTGGTTTACAAGGTGAATTCGCTCGAGGCGCAGGAAGTGCTGGGTTTCGTTGCGCGTGCGCCGCGTTTTGCCATTGCCCACAAGTTTCCGGCACAAGAGGAAACCACAGTGCTGCTGGGTATCGATATCCAGGTCGGACGAACGGGGGCGATTACGCCCGTAGCCCGACTGAAGCCGGTGTTTGTAGGCGGGGTCACCGTTACCAATGCCACTTTGCATAACGAAGACGAAATTCGCCGCAAAGACGTGCGCATCGGCGATACGGTGGTTGTGCGGCGAGCAGGCGATGTCATTCCCGAAGTGGTTGGCCCTGTGACGCAGTTACGTCCCGCCGATGCAGCTTTTTTCGTCATGCCGGCGCATTGTCCTGTATGCGGCTCCATGATTCACCGGCTTGAAGGTGAAGCGGTCTCTCGCTGTACAGGTGGGCTTTTTTGCGCTGCGCAACGAAAACAGAGTCTGATACATGCTGCGGGCAGAAAGGCGCTGGATATCGAGGGCTTGGGTGAAAAGCTGGTTGAGCAACTGGTTGATAGCGAACGGGTGAAATCGATTGCCGATCTATTTTCGCTGCGTTTTGAGGATTTATTGAATTACGAACGCATGGGGCGCAAGTCGGCTGAAAATCTTGTGCAAGCGATCGATGCCGTGCGAACGCCGCCATTAGGCCGCCTGCTGTTTTCATTGGGTATCCGTCATGTGGGCGAAACGACGGCGCGTGACCTGGCGCGGCACTTCGGGTCCATCCAGGCTATTATGAATGCCGACGAAGAGGCTTTGATGGCCGTCCCGGATGTGGGCCCCGTCGTGGCCAGGTCGGTGCTGGAGTTCTTTGCTGAACCGCATAACCGTGAAGTGATCCATTCACTTGAGCAGGCGGGGGTCAGCGCTACGCTGGAAAGCGAGCCAAACCGTCAGTTGCTGGCAGGAAAAACGTTTGTGCTAACCGGCACGTTACCTTCGCTGACGCGAGACGAGGCCACGCGCATGATTATGGCCGCCGGTGGCAAAGTAAGCGGTTCGGTGTCGAAAAAAACCGCCTATGTGGTTGCCGGCGAGGATGCAGGCAGCAAGCTGGCCAAGGCCCGTGAGCTTGGGGTGGCCATTGTTGATGAGCAAGGCTTGAAAGACTTGCTGGCCCAGGCTTAATGCTTACCTGGGCTCAGCGCCAGCCTTGTTGAAATGGCCAGGATTTATTGAATCTTGGCTTTTTCCATTAAGTCTTCCTGGTATTGCGACAGTTTTTCCTGTTGCAGCATTTCCTGTAACTGGGGCTTAACTTCAGCCAGCGTGGGGAAAGTGACCGGGCGGATATCTTCCACTTCAATAATATGCCAGCCAAATTGAGACTTGACCGGGTCGCTGGTTCGTTGGCCTTTTTCCATGCCTTCAACAGCCTGGGCAAACGGGGGCACATAGCTGCTTGTCGTCGACCAGCCTAGATCACCACCCTGGCTGCCTGTTCCTTTGTCGATCGAGTTTTCTTTGGCGGCATCTTCAAAGGTGATTTCATTTGCGTCGATTTTGGCGATCAGGTCGCGAGCAGTTTGCTCGTCTTCAACCAGGATATGCCGAATCTTGTACTCTTGACGATCCGATTGCGCTTTCTTGATGGCCTCGTACTCTTCTTCAATCTGTTTGTCCGTGACGGGATTTTCCTCTAGATAGTTTTCCATGAGCGCGCGAACAAGGATGCCCTGGCGGGCCAGTTCCAGTTCCTGGCGAACTTCGGGATTTTTATCGATGCCGGCGCGTTCAGCTGCTTGCACCGCCACAAGACGTCCGATCATTTCTTGTTTAACCTGTTCGCGCAGTTCAGGAGACTCTTTGGCACCCTGGCTTACCAGTAAGCTAATAAACTGGTCGAGTTGGTTCTGGGTGATGGTTGTGCCATTAACGGTGGCCACATTCTGGGCGTACAGCGGCGCCGAAATGGCAAAAGCAGCAGCGAACATAACAAGTTTCTTCATACACATCCTTAAGCGTTGGCTGTGGCCACGATGGCCAAAGCATGAATGGGAAAAGGGATAAGATCCTGGACCTGATCATACACGAGCCGATGGCGGGCAAGGGGGCGCAGGCCGTTGAATTGCGGACTGCTGATAATGACGCGGAAATGGCTGGCTCCGGATTCGGCGCCGGCATGGCCCGCGTGAAGGTGCGACTCATCGATGATTTCGAGCGTGGACGGCGCAAGCGTTTGTAAACGCTCGCGAACCAGCTGGATACGGTCCTGGGTAGGGGAAGGGTTTGTTTGATTCATGGGGTATCTTTCATATGGCGGCTCAGCCAGATGGATTGCACGACAACAAAAATCAGTAGCAGGGCCATCAGGCCGAAAACCTTGAAGTTGACCCACTGTGATTCCGAAAACCGGCCTGAAAATGCAACATAAAGGTTCAATGCACCCGAAGCGATAAAAAATGTGGCCCAGCTAATGTTGAGTTTGTCCCAAACAGCGGGATGAAGTTCAATTTGGGTTCCCATTAATTTTTGCATAAGGTTGCGCTTGAACAAATAGCGTCCACCCAACAAGACGACGCCAAAAATCCAGTAAAGGACGGTTGGCTTCCATTTGATGAAGGCATCGTTGTGCAGCAGCAATGTCGCGCTGCCGAACAGAACGATGACAGTCAGGTTGATCCAATGTGTGGCTTCGATGGTTTTTGCCGTTGCCTTTAACCAGACAAACTGGCCGACAGCGGCTGCGATGGCCACGCCGGTTGCCAAATAGATGTCGGCATACCGATAGGCGATAAAAAACAGAATCAGGGGAAAGAGGTCGAACAGCAGTTTTTTCATTTTTCAGGTTCGAATTTCAGTGAAAGCGAGTTGATGCAGTAGCGCAGGCCTGTGGGAGGTGGTCCGTCGGGGAAGACATGACCCAGGTGGGCGTCGCACACTCTGCAGGTGATTTCGGTACGGATCATGCCGTGAGAAGTATCGGTTTCCTCGACAACCAGTTCCGGATTGATTGGCGCAAAATAGCTGGGCCAGCCACACCCTGCGTCAAATTTGGTGTCGGAAGCGAAAAGGGGGGTGCCGCAACCAATGCATCGATAGATTCCCGGGTCGGTTTTGTTCCAATATCGACCCGTGAAGGCGCGTTCCGTGCCTTTTTCGCGCGTAACATAGTATTCTTCGGGCGTGAGTTGTGCCCGCCATTCGGTTTCCGACTTGTGAATTTTTTCCATTTCGAGCCTTTTAATGCCGTAATAACTCTGCAAGGTGAAGCCTTATGTTAAACGACTTTGATAAACACAACAGGGAAAACCCCGTAAAGACACTACTTGATGAATTAGGCATAATTCTTTAGGTTTAGAAAGTAAGCTGGTTTGCGAATATAGGTTGCACGCTGTTTTATTAGCGACTTTTCTACGTCAAGGCACGTTGCTGTCTTTTTTTTGGTGTTGTAGATGGACTCAACAATTTTTCTCATATTGCTCCAAGACGGGGTTTTGAATGGCGCTGTATACGCGCTGCTTGGACTTGCGCTGGTGTTGGTGTTTGCCGTCACCCGGGTTATTTTCATTCCCCAGGGTGAGTTTGTTGCTTATGGTGCGCTAACGCTGGCGTTCATGATCAACGGGCAAATTCCGGGCACCGTGGCGATGTTGCTTATTGCGGGGGTGGTCACGTTCCTGATGCAGCTTTGGTCTGCAGCACGCTACAAGAACTGGTCAACGCTGCCCAAAGCGGCGCTTGGTTCTTTGGTGCTGCCCATTGCGTTGTTTTTGTTGGCGCCGTATGTCGTCAGCGAGACCACGCCGCTCTGGCTGAATGTGGTGTTTGCGTTGGCCCTGGTCATTCCGCTGGGACCGATGATCTACCGTATTGCATACCAGCCTGTCGCCGAAGCCAGTGTACTGATCCTGCTTATTATTTCTGTTGCGGTCCATTTTGCCATGTTGGGTCTGGGGCTTGTCTTTTTCGGGGCCGAAGGCTGGCGTACGCCGCCTTTCCTGGAGGGTGAGATAGCCATGGGGCCGATATCCTGGTCGGCGCAAACCTTTTTTGTATTGGGTACGGCAGCCATTCTTATTATCGCGTTGTGGCTCTTTTTCGGCAAGACGCTATATGGTCGGGCATTGCGTGCTACAGCCGTGAATCGGCGCGGCGCCCGGCTCATGGGCATCAGCACCAACATGTCGGGCAGTCTCACGTTTACGCTGGCGGCAGCCATCGGCGCACTGTCGGGGATGCTCATCGCGCCGGTTACCACGATCTACTATGACACCGGTTTCCTGATTGGGCTAAAAGGCTTCGTGGCCGCCATTATTGGTGGTTTGGTCAGCTATCCCGTTACTGCCGTGGGCGCGCTTTTCGTGGGTATTCTCGAAGCATTTTCATCGTTCTGGGCCAGTGCTTACAAAGAGGTTATTGTGTTTACGCTGATTATTCCTGTGCTGTTGTGGCGTTCTTTCGGTACCCATCATCACGACGACGAGGATTAAGGCCATGAATCGATTGATACTTATTCTTTTTGTTGTCTTTATGGCAGTGGTGCCGCAATGGTCGGCCACGCCCGAGTTCTGGGTGACCCAGTTGAACTATATCGGCCTGGCCTCTTTGGTTGTGCTGGGCCTGGTTCTGCTGACAGGGGTTGGCGGGCTAACGTCTTTCGGCCAGGCGGCATTTGTCGGTTTGGGTGCCTACACGACCGCGTACCTGACAACGGCGGTAGGTTGGTCGCCCTGGCTGGCGCTCATTGTCGGCCTGCTGCTGACACTGGCCGTTGCTTATATTCTTGGCGCCATTACGCTGCGCCTGTCGGGTCATTATTTGCCTTTGGGTACGATCGCCTGGGGCCTGTCGCTTTATTACTTGTTCGGAAACATGGGGTTTCTGGGCCAGTACGACGGTATTGCCGGCATTCAGCCCGTGAATGTATTTGGTTTTTCTCTGGCCAGCGGGCGTGAAATCTTTTACTTGATCTGGGTGTGTGTCCTGTTGGCAATGTGGGGTACGTACAATCTGCTGAACTCCCGTCCAGGGCGCGCGATTCGCGCACTCAAGAGTGGTTCGGTCATGGCTGAGTCTTTCGGCATCAACATGGCGTCGTACAAAATCATTATTTTTGTGTACGCAGCACTGCTGGCTTGTGTGTCTGGCTGGTTGTACGCTCATATGCAACGTGCCGTCAGCCCCAGCCCTTTTGGTCTGAATTACGGTATCGAATATCTGTTCATGGCCGTGGTAGGCGGAAGCGGCAGTGTGTGGGGTGCCATCGTCGGTTCCAGTGCCATTCTGACACTGAAAGATCAAATTCAGAATGTCCTGCCGGCCATTCTCGACACGACGGCTAATTTCGAATTGGTGGTTTTCGGCATTTTGATGGTGCTGGTATTGCAATATGCTCATGACGGTATCTGGCCATTGATTGTGTCGGTCTGGAACACCGTAACGGGTCAGGGAGGAACTCGCCGCAAAGCACCTCCGCCCAAGGCAGCGCAATTACCTCAACGCACCAGGCCTGAACAGGGCAAGTTGGTGCTTGAGGTTGAGAGTGCCCGTAAAGAGTTCGGTGGGCTGGTTGCCGTCAACGATATCAGCTTCAAATTGAAGGCTGGGGAAATTATGGGTCTGATCGGCCCCAATGGCGCTGGCAAAAGTACGACTTTCAACCTCATTACTGGTGTTTTGCCGGTTACCAGCGGTTCGGTGAATTTCATGGGGCATCAGCTCGACCAACTGCGCTCACGTGAAATTGCAAAGTTGGGTGTCGGTCGCACGTTTCAGCATGTCCAGTTACTGCCGACCATGACAGTACTCGAAAACGTGGCAATCGGGGCGCATTTGCGCCGTAAAGTGGGGGTGGTTTCGGCCACCCTGCATGCCGAGCGCAAGAGCGAGGCAGAATTGCTGCATGAAGCCGCTGTTCAGCTTGAACGCGTGGGCTTGGGCGATTATCTGTATGAAGAGGCTGGCAATCTGGCGCTGGGACAACAGCGCATTCTCGAGATTGCCCGTGCCTTGGCGGCTGATCCCGTGTTGCTGCTGCTTGATGAGCCTGCCGCTGGCCTGCGTTATAAAGAAAAGCAGGAGTTGGCCAAAGTGCTGGATCAACTGCGCCACGAGGGGATGAGTATTCTGCTGGTGGAACATGACATGGATTTCGTCATGAATCTGACCGACCACCTGGTCGTCATGGACTTCGGTACCAAGATTGCCGAGGGCCGGCCCGAGGAAATACAGAAGAACCCGGCAGTGCTGGAAGCGTACCTGGGCGGTGTAGAAGAGGGGCTTGATCTGGATGAGGATATCGATGGACAAACGTCGGCAACTGCAGGGGGTGTAGCATGAGTACGGCGGATAAGCTGGTCTTGCGGGTGGATAGCCTCACGTCGCAGTATGGCAAGGTGACAGCCTTGAATGAGGCGAAAATCCAAGTGGCCCGGGGTCATATTGTTACCGTGATTGGCGGTAATGGCGCGGGTAAGTCAACGTTACTGAATTCGCTCATGGGGTCGTTGCCCACCAACGGACACAGTGTTGGCGAAGTGCATTATGGCGACCGTGATATTTCCGGCTGGCCGGTTGAGCAAAGGGTTGCCCAGGGCATGTCGCTTGTTCCCGAAACGCGTGAGTTATTTGGCAGCATGACGGTAGAAGATAACCTGTTGCTGGGAGGCTTTCGGCTTTATCGTGCAGGCAAGGCGGGCTGGAAAGAGAAAATCGATGAGGTTTATGACCTTTTTCCGCGCCTGAAAGAACGTCGTGTCCAGCACGCGGGAACCTTATCGGGAGGTGAGCGGCAAATGCTGGCCGTGGGTCGGGCTCTCATGGCCCAGCCGGAGTTGCTGATGCTGGACGAACCCAGCCTTGGTCTGGCGCCGCGTATCGTGCGTGAAATTTTCCAGATTATTGCGCGATTGAGAAAAACAGGTGTTTCGATTTTGCTGGTCGAGCAAAATGCCCGTGCTGCGCTGCAGGTGGCTGATTATGGCTATGTGCTGGAAACGGGTGAAGTTATTCTTGAAGGCCCTGCGAAAGAGCTGGGCGATAATCCGCGAGTCATTGAGAGTTATCTGGGGCTTGGAAACAAGAAGGCTGAAACGCAATAGCAGTTGCGGCTTAAGGGGGCGAAGGTTGTGTTTCAGCTTCGCTCCAGGTTGGCGCCGGTGAAAAGCTGTTCAGCAGTTGGCCGTTTTTAATGACGTGGAAGTAATCCGTAACCTGGGCGGCTGCGCCGGGTTGGTGGTCTGCCATCACAACGGTGTAGCCCTGTTTTTTCAGGGCGCCAATGGCGTGGCTGAGGATATGTGCAATGTTCGGTGTGATGCTGTCACTGATTTCATCCAGCAACAGAATGTTGGTTCCTTGGCGCAGAACTTTCGCAACAGCAAGCAATTGCCGCTCAGGGGTAGACAGGTGTGCAACCGGATGATGCCGGAAATGGCGTAAAAGCGGGATAAGCTCGTAAATGTCTGCCAACGACATTCCCCCCCCCAGTGTTTCTGTTCCCTGCATTGGCGTGAGCAGGTTTTCTTCACAACTCAGATCTTCAGCAAGTGTGTGTTCATCAGGCCCGTAACTGATGCCCAAATGAGCGATGTTCTTGGGTTGCATATGGATCGACTCGACGCCGTTAACTTTCACGGAGCCTGTTCTTGTGCCGGTCAGGCCAAGAAGGGAGCGCAGCGTTGTCGTGCGTCCGGAGCCATTGTCGCCGAGTAAACCAATAACCTGCCCAGGCATTACGGTGAGGTCGATGCCTTTGAGAACGTGCGTATGATCGTCATACCACGCATTCAGATTTTTGATTTCGAGGGCAGGGTGCGCCATGCAACCCCCTTATAATTGCTTGTGAAATACAGAACAGTGTTCAGCCAGGGGTCAGTATGACGGGACTCGAATCAAAAGCAAATGAGGGTTTGTCATAGCGGGGCAATCCCTGATTTCTCTTTATATTCACACAAGTCATTTATGCCGCATTGTTTGCATTTTGGCGTGCGGGCCAGGCACACGTAGCGTCCATGCAAAATCAACCAGTGGTGTGCATCTTGCTTGTATTGCCGCGGAACGAGTTTTTCCAGTTTCTTTTCCACATCCAGCACGGTTTTGCCCTGGGCCAGGCGAGTACGATTGGCCACACGGAAAATATGTGTATCGACGGCAATGGTGGGATGGCCAAATGCGGTATTCAATACCACGTTGGCTGTTTTTCTGCCTACGCCGGGCAGCGCCTCAAGCGCCGCACGATCCTCAGGCACCTGGCCGTTATGTTGTTCCAGAAGAGTCCGGCACGTTTTGATGACGTTTTGCGCTTTGGTCCGGTACAAACCAATTGATTTGATCTTTTCGGTCAGGCCCTCCAGCCCCAGCGCCAGAATCCCTTCGGGTGTTCCATACTCAGGAAAGAAACGGGCAGTGGCGATGTTCACCGATTTGTCGGTTGCTTGTGCCGACAGAATCACCGCGATCAACAACTGGAAGTGAGTCGTGTAGTTCAGTTCGGTCGTTGGGGCAGGGTTGGCGGCCTGCAGGCGTGAAAAGATTTCCTCGCGTTTCTGCTGATTCATTCGGGCGTACCCCGTCGTCGGGCTCGGGCACGAGCCAAGGCATCGGCAATGGTTTTCTTGCGCGTTTGAGCATCATCGTTGGCGGCAGCCGTAAGCGCCGCCTTGTTGCTCAGCGTGCGTGCAGCCAGCGGTTGGTCTTCGGGATGTTTGCGTTTTAGCCGGTCTTCACGTCGACGCGTGTTTGCCCGCGCCCGGATTGCGTCTTGAGTCGTCCATTCCCGTTCGGCCGGGACCATGTCGATGCAATCGACCGGACACGGGGCAATGCATAATTTACAACCGGTACAGGCGTCAGGGATCACGGTGTGCATGAGTTTGGACGCCCCTACAATGGCGTCGGTCGGACAGGCCTGAATGCAAAGCGTGCAGCCAATGCAATGCGTTTCGTCGATTTGGGCCAATTGCAATGGCTCGGGCAGTCCGCAGCTTGTGTCAAGTGTGACAACAGCACGATTCAGCAACTGTGCCAATGCTGCGATGCCGGCGTCCCCGCCCGGCGGGCATCGATTGATGGGAGCGTGCTCCAGGACGATGGCTTGCGCATAGGGAAGACAGCCGTTGTACCCGCACTGAGTGCATTGGGTTTGCGGCAGAATTGCATCAACCTGTTCAACGAGACCGTTGTCGCTCATGAGGCTGCATTGGCATTGGCAATGAATTTTGCGAGTTCCGGATAAACAATGTTGCGCCAGCGTCGGCCGGAAAATATGCCGTAGTGTCCCGATCCGACTGCCGTATAACGATGTTTATTCTCGGCGGGAATACCGGTACAAAGCCCGTGGGCTGCATGTGTCTGGCCTTGTCCGGAAATATCATCAAGCTCGCCTTCAACCGTCAGCAGGTGAACGTGTTTTATTTTACCTGGGTCAACGCGCTCACCCTGGACGTCCCAGCACCCGCGCGGCAGGAGGTGTTGCTGGAATACGATATCAATGGTGTCCAGATAGAACTCGGCAGGCATGTCCAGCACCGCGTTGTACTCATCGTAAAAACGCCGGTGCGATTCGGCGTCGTCATCGTCGCCTTTGACCAGATCTAGATAGAAATCGTAATGTGATTCCATATGGCGATCGGGGTTCATTGCAATAAAGCCGGCATGCTGAAGAAAGCCGGGATAGACCCTGCGACCCGCCCCGGGGTATTTGGCCGGAACGCGGTGAATCAGGTTGTTTTCGAACCACGAATAAGACTGCGTTGTGGCCAGGCGGTTGACCTGCGTTGGTGATTGGCGTGTATCAATTGGACCGCCCATGAGGGTCATGCTGACGGGCAGACAAGGGTCGTCGTTTGCGGACATCAGTGATATCGCGCCCAATACGGGAACCGTGGGCTGGCACACCGAAACTACATGGGCGCCCGGTCCCAGAAAGTGAAGGAATTCGCGGATGTAATTGACGTAATCATGTAAATGAAAAGGACCGTTGCTCAGCGATACCATTCGGGCATCGACCCAGTCGGTAATGTAAACCTCATGCGCCGGCAAAAACGATTTCACCGTGTCTCTTAGAAGCGTGGCGTGGTGGCCGGATAAAGGTGCGACCAACAATACGGTTGGCAGCTTTCTGGCAGTTGGTTCTTCACGCTTGAAATGGATCAGCTTGCAAAAAGGATATTCCTTGACGCATTGCGGTACAACCGGTATTTCTTTTCCGTCGATGATGGTCTGGTCAATGTCCCAATCGGGCTTTTCATAAGCTTTGCCCAACCGGTGCATCAGTTCGTATGTTGCGGCGAGATGGCGCGACACGGGTGTGTAGGAAAGGGGGCTGTAGGGGTGTGAAAACAGTTGCGAGCCCTGACCGGTAAAGGAAACGAGCGGCATGAGAAAAGTGCGTTGCAATTCGTGTATGTCGTAAAGCATTGCGAGTGGTTTCCTTTATTTAAACAGGGTTTGAATCTACCAGTAGTTTTCAACAGCAAGATTGCCCGGGTTGCCTCGTCGGCCAACGGCAAAGCCTTTTTCCTTCAGTATGGCCCGGGCGTCGGCCAGCATTTCCGGGTTACCGCACAGCATGATTTTGTTGTGCTGCGGATCCAGTGTGCAGTGGGCCAGTTCTTCAAGCTCACCGTTTTTAATGAGCGTGGTAATGCGCGCCTGCGGAACGCCAGGCATTGATTCGCGGGTCGGGATGGCAAGATAGACAAATCGTGCAGGCAGGGCCTCGGTACCACTGCTGGCTTCCCATTGGCGCAGCTCGTCCTGGTAGGCCAGTTCTTCTTTGGTCCGCACGCCGTGAACCAGGATGATTCGGTCGAACCTCGACCAGGTTATGGGGTCGTTCAGCATCGACAGGTAGGCCGACAGCCCGGTTCCCGTTGCAATCATCCAAAGTGTGCCGCCGGGCTCAAAACGATCAACCGTTAAAAAACCGAAAACCGTATTGTCGATGTAAATGGCATCGTCTGGTTTCAAGGCAGCCAGCTGCGGGCTGAACTTCCCCTCAGGTACAACAATGGAATAAAACTCCAGTGTTGTCTGGTCAGGCCCGTTTACCATTGAATACGCGCGCCATACCGAAGGCTCCGCCTCTGATTCGGTATTGTCGGACAGGCCCAGGCGCGCATACTGGCCGCCTTTGAACTTGTAATTGTCTGGGCGGCTGACTTTAATGGACAGCAACTTTCCGGGTACCCATTCTCGAACCTGCAAAACTTTCTGGCGCGTGTATTTCTTTTCGGACATACCCTATCTTTCCAGATGTTGTTCTTTACCTTCAACCCCATTCCATTCATCGGCGTCGGGCAGGCCGCCTTTTGAACGATTGATCGGGCCAAACTCAGGGGACAGGTCGGCATTCATTTGGATGAAGCGGACCTGGTCGGCCGGGACGTCTTCTTCCGCGAAAATGGCGTTGGCCGGGCATTCAGGTACGCAAACTGCGCAATCGATGCATTCGTCGGGATCGATGACGAGAAAATTAGGCCCCTCTCGGAAGCAGTCGACAGGACAAACGTCTACACAATCAGTGTACTTGCATTTAATACAATTTTCGGTAACCACGTGGGTCATTCAGGGACTCCGGCAAAAATGACATTCAGGTTTGTCATGCCAACCTGGCGCCACCGCAGTGTGAGATGCCAGGTTAAACATTACAATGCCTGTTCTGATACATTGGGTAAAACCCTTTACGACCATTTTACCCAATAATCATTCAGCAACCTGGAAGGCAAGCCGCGCGTGCGACGCAAGAACCCATGATCATTACATCTCTTTTGGATACCGACCTGTATAAATTCACCATGATGCAAGTGGTTTTGCATCATTTTCCGGCTGCGCAGGTCGAGTATCGGTACAAATGCCGCACGCCCAATGTCAATCTGGCGCCATACCTTGACGAAATTCGTGAAGAGGTGCATGCCCTGTGCCAGTTGAAGTTCACTGAAGACGAACTGGATTATTTGCGCGGGTTGCGCTTCATTAAAAGTGATTTTGCCGACTTTCTCGGGCTGTTTCATTTGCCCGAGAAGTGTATTGATATTGATCACGGTGAGCTTCCCGGTGAAATCGCCATTTCCGTGAAAGGGTCCTGGCTGCACACGATCTTGTTTGAAATACCGGTGCTGGCGATTGTGAACGAGGTTTTTTTCAGGAATACCTGCAAAGAGCCGGGCTGGGATGAAGGCCGTCGTCGGTTACGCAAGAAAATGAATCTGGTCATCGATGATCCGGCGCTGACCGAGTTTCGAGTTGCCGAATATGGAACACGACGCCGGTTTTCCAAGCAATGGCATGATGAGGTCGTGGAAACAATGCGCGATCAGATGGGCGCGCATTTTGCCGGAACCAGCAATATTTTTCTTGCACGAAAGCATGGCGTGACCCCTTTGGGAACCATGGGGCATGAGTATTTGCAGGCCTGTCAGGCATTAGGGCCGCGTCTGCGGGATTCGCAGGTTTTTGCGCTTGAAGTCTGGGCCAAGGAATATCGCGGAGATCTGGGTATTGCGTTGTCGGATGTCTACGGCATGGATGCCTTTTTGCGCGATTTCGATATGTATTTCTGCAAGCTCTTCGATGGTGCCCGGCATGATTCCGGCGATCCTTTCCAGTGGGGCGAACGCCTGTTGGCTCATTACGTTGCGAATCGTGTTGATCCACGCACCAAAACGATGGTGTTTTCCGACGCGCTGACGTTTCCGCGTGCCATTGAACTGGCCAA
The DNA here is from genome assembly GCA_002384935.1 of Pusillimonas sp. UBA3987. Classification (GTDB taxonomy): domain Bacteria; phylum Pseudomonadota; class Gammaproteobacteria; order Burkholderiales; family Burkholderiaceae_B; genus Neopusillimonas. The sequence goes on along the minus strand of DGCD01000017.1, from coordinate 89,996 downwards.
GCAGTTTTCGGGTCGTTGCAAGGTCTCGTTCGGTATTGGAACCAATCTGACGAATGACCTGGGCCATGAGCCCTTGCAGATTGTGATGAAAATGGTGCGTTGCAATGGCCAGCCGGTTGCCAAGGTATCGGATGCGCCTGAAAAGACAATGTGTGATGACCCGGCCTATCTGGCTTATTTGCGGCAGGTGTTTCAATTGCCGCCTGTTTGAGCATGAGGTGAAGTGTGACGTCCGAGTCTAGTGAGATAACTGGGCTGCAAGTGCCATTCGATGAGACGTGGCTGGCACGGGCCGCCGAAGGCCTTGATGCGTCCGGGCGCGCGCTTTTGATTCAGGCTGTACTTTTTGCCCAACCTGCGCTGGATGGGCAGCGCGCCAGTACGGGTGAACCGCTCGACACTCACGCGGCAGCGGTGGCGTGCATTCTGGCGGAAATGAAAGCGGATGCGGCCACACGTGCCAGTGCCATATTGGCGCCAATCTCGACACAAGGCAGTTTTCTTACCGGACGCAAGGATCCGCTGGTTAAGAAATTTGGCAGCGAAATAGCGGCCCTGGTTCAGGGTGCCCGCAAGTTGCTTGGCATGAGCCGGATGGCGAGGCTGAATACCGATGATCCCCGAACCGGCGTCGATCAAAGGGAGCTGCAGCGCAAAATGTTGCTGGCCATGGCGGCTGATTTGCGGATTGTCCTGTTGCGGTTGGCTTCGCGGCTGCAAACCTTGCGCTGGCACGCCAGTTCCAAAACGGCGTGCCCTCCGAACCTGGCCCAGGAAACCATGGAGTTGTATGCACCACTGGCGAATCGACTGGGTATTTGGCAATTAAAGTGGGAAATTGAAGATCTGGTGTTTCGCTTTTTGCAGCCGGATACCTACAAAATGATTGCCCGCGAGCTTGAGGAAAAACGGGTTGAACGCGAGCAGTTTATCGATCGTGTTGTCAGCGAACTCCGCGAGGCATTGCAAAGCGAGGGAATACAGGCTGATGTTTCGGGTCGTCCCAAACACATTTACAGCATCTGGAACAAGATGCGCAATAAGCATCTGTCGTTCGGGCAACTCTACGATTTGCGTGCGTTGCGCGTCATTGTGAGTAACGAGCGTGATTGCTATGCAGCGCTTGCGCTGGTGCATTCCATGTGGAGTCCGATCAGCGAGGAATTCGACGATTATATTTCGCGCCCCAAACCCAACGGCTACCGATCATTGCATACGGTTGTTGCGGACGCCGATGGAAAGCCTTTTGAAGTGCAGATTCGGACCCATGAGATGCATCAGTTCGCGGAATACGGCATGGCGGCGCATTGGCGTTACAAGGAGGCCGGGCCCAAGGGGGGAACCCAGGTGGCGGCCTCGGATTATGATCGCAAAGTGGCCTGGATGCGTCAGCTTCTTTCATGGGGCAAAGCCGATGGCCAGACAGAACAAGAGCCCGTGCCGTCCGCCAAGGCCGGCCAGGGCACGGCAAAGCCGGGTCCAGACGACCGGATTTATGTCATGACGCCGCAGGCACGCGTTATTGAGCTGCCCGCATGCGCCACGCCGGTTGATTTTGCCTATGCCTTGCATACCGACCTGGGGCATCGCTGCCGGGGCGCGAAAGTGGATGGTCATATGGTGCCGCTGCTTACGCAATTGCAAACCGGACAAACGGTTGAAATTATCGCCGCAAAGTCGGGGGGGCCTTCTCGTGATTGGCTGAATCCGCAATTGGGTTATCTGGCGAGCAACCGCTCCCGTGCCAAGGTCCGGTCGTGGTTCAACGCCATTGAGCTGCAGGAGCGTATTGCACAGGGGCATACGCTGGTTGAGCGCGAGTTGCAAAGGCTTGGCAAAACAGCTGTCAATCTTGAACAACTGGCCGGTCAACTGGGTTTTGCCCGCGCTGACGATTTGTATGTCGCGGTGGCGAAAGATGAGTTCAGCCTGCGTCATATCGACCAGCATTTTCGTCATGAGCGTGAGCAGAGCTTGAGCGGGGCCGAGCCGGTTTCGCCGGGGCAGCTTCAGTTGCAAGGCGCGGCTGATAACGTTACCCGGTCGGGCAAGAGTGGGGTGCTGGTGGTGGGCGTTGACTCGCTGATGACTCAACTGGCCCGTTGCTGTCGCCCGGTTCCGCCCGACGATATACGGGGGTTTGTGACAAGGGGGCGTGGCGTGTCGATTCACCGCTCCGATTGTCAGGCCTTTTCTGCGCTGGCACTAAAGCAACCGGAACGCATTATTGAGGTAAGCTGGGGCGAGACTCAGGACCGTGTCTATCCGGTTGCTTTCAGTATCCATGCACCCGATCGCCTGAATCTCTTGCGCGATATTACGGATGTTTTCGGCCGCCTTCGCTTGAATGTCATCGGGGTCAACACACAAAGCCGCCGTTCGCTGGCACATATGATTTTCACAGTTGAGGTGCAGAACGCAGAGCAGGTCACACGTGCGTTGGCTGCATTGAATGAAATTCCGGGTTTCAGTGCGTCCCGCTTGTAACCTTCATGATTCCGCGAGAAAGCCCGGTCGCTGTTAAAATGAAGCCAAGTCGTTATTAAGCCGGTAATGGTGCTTGAATGCGGTGGGTGCCTGACCCGGCACCTTACAGCCGATGGCATGCACGATCGGCTCAACCAGAGAGTTATTCCTTGAAACCTTATCAGTTCCCAGACGAAAAAGGGCATTTCGGGCCCTATGGTGGTTCGTTTGTTGCCGAAACCCTGGTGCACGCCCTAGACGAGTTGCGTCAGGCCTACGACAAATTCAAAGACGATCCCGATTTTTTGCGTGAATTCGATTACGAACTCAAGCATTTCGTGGGGCGGCCCAGTCCGGTTTACCACGCCAAGCGTTGGTCGCAAGAGCTGGGCGGGGCCCAGATCTGGTTCAAGCGGGAAGACCTGAATCACACGGGCGCGCACAAAATCAATAATTGTATTGGTCAGATATTGCTGGCACGGCGCATGGGCAAGCCGCGGATTATCGCGGAAACCGGTGCGGGCCAGCATGGCGTGGCCACTGCCACCGTTGCGGCGCGTTACGGCCTTGAGTGTGTGGTTTACATGGGTAGCGAGGATGTCCGTCGTCAGGCGTCCAACGTGTATCGCATGAAGCTTCTGGGCGCCACCGTGGTACCGGTGGAGTCGGGTTCGCGCACGCTGAAAGACGCACTGAATGAAGCGATGCGCGACTGGGTTACCCATGTTGAAAATACTTTCTACATTATCGGGACGGTGGCCGGGCCGCATCCTTATCCGGCCATGGTTCGCGATTTCCAATCGGTGATCGGCACAGAGTGTCTTGTGCAGATGCCCGAGTATGCGGGTCGCCAGCCCGACTATGTACTGGCTTCGGTAGGCGGTGGGTCCAATGCCATGGGCATTTTCCACCCTTATCTTGATGAACCCAATGTAAAGCTCGTGGGGGTTGAGGCGGCGGGCGACGGATTGGATACCGGTCGTCATGCGGCTTCCCTGAGCGCGGGCATGGTGGGTGTTTTGCATGGTAACCGCACGTATATCATGCAAGACGAGCATGGCCAGATTCAGGAAACACATTCGATTTCTGCAGGGCTTGATTATCCGGGAGTCGGGCCTGAGCATGCCTGGTTGAAAGATTCCTTGCGTGCCGAGTATGTGGGTATTACCGATGCCGAGGCACTGGAAGCATTCCACAAGTGTTGTCGCACAGAGGGCATCATGCCTGCGTTAGAGTCTTCGCACGCGATTGCGCACGCCGTAAAGCTGGCGCCTCAATTGTCCAAGGATAAAATTATTCTGGTTAATCTGTCTGGCCGGGGCGACAAGGACATGCATACCGTGGCCGAAATGAGCGGAATCAAATTATGAGCGAAGCAACACAAGCCCGAGTCGATCGTTTGGCTGCGGCTTTTTCCAAGGCACAGGGGCGCGCCGCATTAATTCCCTACATCACGGCGGGCGACCCTTCGCCCCAGGCTACGGTTCCGCTGATGCATGCGCTTGTCGAGGCTGGTGCCGATGTGATCGAACTGGGTGTGCCGTTTTCCGATCCCATGGCTGATGGTCCGGTTGTGCAACGCGCAACGCAGCGGGCCATTGAAAAAGGGGTTGGAATGCGTCATGTTTTCGACATGGTGCAGGCGTTTCGCGACAAAGACAAAACGACGCCCGTGGTGTTAATGGGTTATGCCAATCCCGTCGAGCGCTATGGGCAGCTTGAGTTCGCCCGCAAAGCACGGGAAACAGGCGTGGACGGCGTGCTGGTTGTTGATTACCCGCCCGAAGAGATGCTTGAGTTTGCCGGTTATTTAAACGATGCAGAGGTCGCGCCCATTTTCTTGCTGGCCCCTACCTCAACTGACGAGCGGATTCGAAAAGTCGCCGAAATTGCGCGCGGCTATGTGTACTATGTGTCATTGAAAGGAGTAACCGGGGCGGCCAATATCGACTTGTCCGAGGTTGAACAACGTGTTCAGGCAATTCGGCGCCATGTTTCAATTCCTATCGGAGTTGGTTTCGGTATTCGCGATGCACAAAGTGCCCAGCGCGTGGGGCAGGTTTGCGATGCCGTTATTATCGGCAGCAAGTTGATTGAGACCATGGAAGAGGCCGTTTCCCAGGCCGGCGGCCACGATGCCGATCAGGCCGCAGCAAAGGCAGCAGGAGCGTGGCTGGCGGGTATTCGTCGAGCGCTCGGTTAAACAATAAAACTTCAATCAGGAAAATGACAATGAGCTGGATTGACAAAATTCTGCCGCCGCGGATCAACCGGAATAATGATGCCAATTCGCGTCGCGTTCCGGAAGGGTTATGGATCAAGTGCCCCGGTTGCGAATCAGTTTTGTACAAGGATGACTTGGCGGCCACGCTGAATGTATGCCCCAACTGCAGCCATCACATGAGAATCGGGGCGCGCCGTCGTATCGATGCGCTGCTCGATCCCGATGGCCGGGTGGAAATCGGTGAGAACACCCGTCCGGTGGATCCGCTGAAATTCAAAGACTCCAAGAAATATCCAGACAGAGTGACGCAGGCCACACGGCAAACCGGAGAAACCGAGGCGATGGTGGTCATGAGCGGGCGAATTCTGACTTTGCCCGTGGTGTTGTCCTGCTTTGAGTTCGAGTTTATGGGCGGCTCGATGGGCTCGGTGGTAGGCGAACGTTTCGTCAGGGGCGCACAGGAAGCCATTCGTCTGCGCTGTCCATTCATTTGCGTGGCGGCCTCGGGTGGCGCGCGCATGCAGGAAAGTTTGTTTTCGCTTATGCAAATGGCCAAGACGAATGCCATGCTGACGCGTCTTTCGCAAGAGGGGTTGCCGTTTATCAGTGTGCTTACCGATCCGACAATGGGCGGCGTTTCCGCCAGTTTTGCCTTTATGGGCGATGTCGTAATTGCTGAGCCCAAGGCGTTAATAGGGTTTGCCGGGCCACGTGTAATCGAGCAAACAGTTCGGGAAACGTTGCCCGAGGGTTTTCAGCGTGCGGAATTCCTGCTTGAAAAGGGGGCGATTGATTGCGTTGTTGATCGTCGTCAAATGCGTAAGGAATTGGCGCATATTCTGGCACTGTTAACCCGCCAGCCGGTTGAGTCCATTGCCCGCATGGAGTGAATGGTTCCTTTCTGAATAAAAAGGCCGGAAAGCCCTGGGGCTTTCCGGCCTTTTTACTTGTTGTGCCGGCGGTTACTACTACCTGGACCCGGTTTCAACTTGTTGCAGCGGTTCGTCGTGAACAACGGCAGCCGCTTTACGTGGCCGCCCCACTGAAACCGGGGTTGCCGCGCCGTTGTGTTTGGACTTGACTGCGTCAGCGCGTGTTTCCACGAGCTGCAGTCCAGACGAAGCGACCATGTCTGCAAGAGAGGACTCAGACGTGGCTTGAGTCGCCGTTGAATGGTGCTCCGTATTGGCTTTGCCAACTGCCACGGCAGGTGTCTTTTGCGGTTTATCTTCCGCTACCGGCTCAGGCGTCTCGGCGGCGGTTGTCGTTTCAGCCGTTTCCTGCTTGGCTGCAGGAGTCACTTCCTCGGTTGCCGGTTCGGGAGCCACATCCTCAGCCGAAGAAATCTCATTATCGGTTGTGGATGTCTCTACGGGACCTCCAGTGATGTTCCCGGCTACAGCATTCGCATTCTGAACCTCGTTATGACGATCGACTGTTGCGGGCTCTTCAGAGGGAGCAGACGGAGCAGACGGAGCAGACGGAGCAGACGGAGCAGGCTCGGTGGCTTGAGGGGAGTCGACTTTTGACGACACTTGTTCCGGGCTGCTTGCCTGCGGTGCGCTAACCGATTCGCCTGGCTCGGAATCAACGGTTGCCAAGTGGGACGAATTTGGGTCTGCAACGGGTGCGGATGTTGCTTCCGGTTCCGAAGCGGCTGTTTGCGCTGATGGCGATTGGGCATCTTCAGAGGCCAACACGTCTTGAGTTGCCACGTTGGTTTCAGTGTTACTGCGACGTCCACGACGGCTGCGGCGCCGGCGGCGCTTGCGTTCCGTACCCGTATCGTTCGCATCGGCATCGATGTTGTCGTCGCCCGCATCAGCGATTTGCTGATTTTCTTCTTCACTTTGGTCGCTGTGACCTTTCTGAGCGGTTTTGGGTTGTGGCCGTTCGGTTGCCGTGTCACGTGAACGGTCTGTTTCGCCGGTATTGTTTTCCGACGGGGTGCCCTGCTCGGCCGCGACATCGGTTCGGTCGCGCCTGTTCCGGCCGCGTCCGCGACGTCCACGACGATTCGAACTGGAACGTTCTTCGCTTTGAGCCTCTTCGGACGTCTGCTCTTTAGTGGCGGTCGTGGTTGCCGCTTCTTTTGATTCAGTCTCTTCCGGGCGGTGTCGCGTGCGACGTGCACCTTGAGTGTGCTGCGTTTTCTCGGATGCGCCGTCACCGCTTTCACTGCGTCGGCGCCCGCGTCCGCCGCGACGTCGTGAACGATGGTCGGCCTTCTCTTTTGATTCTTCCTTCTGAACAGGCGCTGGTGAAGGGGTGGTGCTTGTATCGGCACTTGCACCACTGAGCCAGTTCATGAAACGTTTGAACAAACTGGTTGCCTGCTGCGTTGCCGTTTGACCTGCGCTTACGGTGCCGGTAACTGCGGTTGGCGTTGTTGTAGCAACCACCGGGGCAGGCTGTGCGTGGGTAATGCTTTTAACAATCGCTTCCTGCCGTGGCTTGCTTTCTGTTTCCTTGTTTCCCGGGTAACTAATGTCGGTATCGGGGGCTTCCACCAGTTGGAAACTGGTAACGGCATTGTCCAGGCGCGGGTCATCGTGCCTCAAGCGCTCAATATGATGATGAGGCGTTTCCAGGTTCTTGTTGGGAATCAGAACAAGGTTTACTTTCAGGCGCGATTCGATCTTGGTGATATCGGCGCGTTTTTCGTTCAGCAGGAATGTAGCGACGTCGACCGGTACTTGTGCGTGCAAGGCAGCCGTGTGTTCCTTCATGGCCTCTTCCTGCAGCAGGCGCAGTACATGCAGCGCGCTGGATTCTGCATCGCGGATGACGCCAGTGCCATTGCAGCGGGGGCAGGTAATGTGAGAACCCTCGTTCAGTGCAGGACGCAGGCGTTGTCGCGACAGCTCCATGAGGCCGAAACGGGATATTTTGCCCATTTGGACCCGTGCACGGTCAAAGTGAAGGGCGTCTCGAAGGCGTTGTTCAACAAGACGCTGGTTCTTGTTGTCCTCCATATCGATGAAGTCGATGACGATCAGGCCGCCCAGGTCGCGCAAACGAAGCTGGCGGGCAACTTCCTCGGCCGCTTCCAGGTTGGTTCGCATGGCCGTTTCTTCGATATCGGCACCGCGAGTAGAGCGCGCTGAGTTGACGTCGACGGCAACCAGTGCCTCTGTGTGGTCGATGACCACTGCGCCGCCTGATGGCAGTTGTACCGTGCGGGAGTACGCGGTTTCAATTTGATGTTCGATTTGAAACCGGGAGAAAAGCGGGATGTCGTCTTTGTATACCTTGACCCGTTGAACGTTGTCGGGCATGACCACGCTCATGAAGGCGGTTGCCTGCTCGGCGATCTCTTCGGTGTCGATGAGGATCTCGCCGATTTCCGGTGAGAAATAGTCACGGATGGCACGAATGACCAGACTGGACTCAAGGTAAATGAGAATGGGGGCCGCATTGTCTTTTGCTGCTGTGTCGATCGCAGTCCAGAGTTGGAGCAGGTAGGATAAATCCCACTGCAATTCCTCTGCGCTTCGCCCGATGCCTGCTGTGCGCGCGATAATGCTCATTCCCGGCGGCACGTCGAGCTGATCCATCGCTTCGCGCAGTTCCTGGCGCTCTTCGCCCTCTACCCGGCGTGATACACCACCTCCGCGAGGGTTGTTGGGCATTAAAACAAGGTAGCGACCGGCAAGCGAAACAAACGTTGTCAGCGCTGCGCCTTTGTTGCCACGTTCTTCTTTCTCTACCTGGACGATCAGTTCCTGGCCTTCGTAGACCGCATCCTGAATGCGGGCCGACCTGACGTCGACGCCGTCTTTGAAGTAACCGCGGGCAATTTCCTTGAAGGGCAGAAAGCCATGGCGCTCTTCGCCGTAGCTGACAAAACATGCCTCAAGGCCGGGTTCGATGCGGGTGATGACCCCTTTGTAGATATTGCCTTTTCGCTGCTCGCGTCCGGCGGTTTCAATGTCGAGGTCGATGAGTTTCTGACCGTCGACAATGGCAACGCGCAACTCTTCTTGGTGCGTTGCATTGAACAACATGCGTTTCATGAGTGTATTTCTCCGTAGTCATGGCACGCCACATGGCTGGCGCACGACCTTGGACCACTCGGTGTGAGACGTTTAATCTTGCAAACAAAAGGAGGGCCGGCTGACCGATGTCAGGGGGCATCCACCTTTTTCGTTAGGCAGAAGTGAGTTGCCACTTGGCACACGGTTCAGGCAGCAGGAAGGTCAGGTTCACAATAATAACGTGGTTGACGAACAATTTGCTGGGAACAGCAGATGCGCCGTTTGCGCGCATCTGGTGCATTAAAACTTTCGAGTAACGAAGCAAAGACTAAAGCGTCGCACGCGGTTTGCGCAGTGTCTGACACAAAAGCAGTTTATTTTTCTTCTGCTGTTGCGCCGACGCATGACGCTCCGGCGACCGATTGGCCCGGAAGCTGAAACACGTAAGCAGTACAATATGGTCTTTCGCGACCCACGGAGACGTAACACTTTCGTCTCTACGCAGGTGGGTTTCAGCTTCTATAGGCTAATAAGATTATATGCCTGTTTTGTCTATGCGCAAACCGGAATCTTCTCAAACCATGAATATGGTCGTTCAAACGTTACAAATTGGCGCGGAACAGGCTGGACAGCGCATCGATAATTTTCTGTTGAAAACCTGCAAAGGGGTGCCGAAAAGTCATATTTACAAGGCCATTCGTTCCGGGCAGGTGAGAGTCAACAAAGGGCGCTGCCAGGCGGAGTACCGGCTGCTTGAGGGCGACTCGGTTCGCGTGCCGCCGTTTCGAATGCCCAATCGGGATACCCGGCCCCGTGCGCCGGCTGCCAGTTTTCCGATTGTTTACGAAGATGACGCCCTTTTGGTTATCGACAAGCCGGCTGGCGTGGCCGTACATGGCGGCAGTGGCGTCTCGTTCGGCGTTATCGAGCAGTTGCGTGCGGCGCGCCCGGATGCCCGGTTCCTCGAACTTGCGCATCGCCTTGACCGTGAAACATCCGGCTTGTTGATTATTGCCAAAAAGCGGTCGGCGCTGGTGGCTTTGCATCAAATGATGCGTGAAGGCAAAGGACGAAAACGGTATCAGGCTTTAGTGGAGGGCGACTGGCAGAACGACCGTCAGCATTTGCGACAACCTTTATTGAAGTGGTTGACATCCTCCGGCGAGCGACGCGTCAAGGTCGACCCCTTGGGAAAGCCGGCGCACACCATTATTAACCTGATGCAACGTTACGCGGGACGTTTCTCCTTGGTTGAGGCGGAGCTGAAAACCGGCCGGACCCATCAGATTCGGGTTCATCTGGCAGCCAGTGGCTATCCCATTGTGGGAGACGATAAGTATGGCCACGATGAAGTCAGGGCGCTTTTTTCCCGGCGCGGTTTTGGTCGTATGTTTCTGCATGCCTGGCGACTTGATATTCCTCATCCTGCCAGTGATGAAATTCTGCGGCTCGAAGCCGCACTTCCGCCTGCATGCCAGGCCCTACTTAAAGAGTTGGAGCAGATGTCTTGAAACAGTACGATGCTGTTATTTTCGACTGGGACGGAACCATAATGGATTCGACGCAGTCTATTGTAAGTGCGATTCAGTTGGCATGCGCCGATATGCAACTGCCGGTGCCGGCTCGTGAACGGGCTGCCTGGGTAATCGGTTTGTCACTGGAAAGTGCGCTTTACCACGTGGCGCCCGATTTGCCATCTGACCAGCTTTTTGCATTTGTTGAGCGTTACAAGCATCATTTTTTTCAGAATGACCAGGCCATTCCTTTGTTCGATGGCATTCCCGAGGTGTTGTCGGGGTTGAAAGAGGAGCGGGTCAGCCTTGCCGTTGCAACAGGCAAGGGCCGGATCGGGCTTGATCGGGTGTTGCATGCTTCGAACCTGCAGCATTATTTTGACATGACGCGGTGTGCCGATGAGGCCAAAGGGAAACCGGACCCGACCATGTTGTTCGATATTATTCATGGCTTGGGTCTGGAGCAGGCCCGTGTGGTGATGGTGGGCGATACGACACATGATGTTTTGATGGCGCACAACGCCGGCATTGACAGTATTGCGGTGAGTTATGGTGCACACGATGTGGATACTTTGCGCAGCGCCGAGCCAACCGTGCTGGTGCATAGTGTTGAGGAAATGGGCGATTGGCTGTTCGGACGGTTGGTTCCAGTAGTGCGGTAGCCGGGGATGCCCGGCTTCGCGAAATTAAAACGAAGGTGGGTGAAATGTCTCGATTCAAGATACCGAAAATTGCATCGTCGGAAATAACGCCGGAATATATCTGGACGTCGCGTCGAAAGTGGTTGCAGCAGGCTGGAGCGGCTGCGATGGGGGCCGGCTTGCTGTCGTCGTTGCCTTTGCAGGCGTGGGGGCGGGAAGGTACCGATTACGGCCAGCGCAATATGGAGTTTGGCACCGATGAAAAGCTGACCCCCGAGAGCGATGTCACCACTTACAACAATTTTTACGAGTTTGGCACCGGTAAAGAAGATCCGGCGCGAAATGGTGGGGGCATGCGCCTGGAGCCCTGGAAAGTCAAAGTCGATGGCGAGGTTTTGCGCCCGCAAGAGTTTGACATGGATGATCTTTTGAAACTGGCGGCACTTGAAGAGCGCGTTTACCGCATGCGCTGTGTCGAAGGGTGGTCGATGGTGATCCCCTGGAATGGCTACCCGCTATCAGCCTTGCTGAAAGCCGTGGAGCCGACAGGCAATGCGAAATATGTTGAATTCATTACCGATGTACAGCCCGAGGCGATGCCTGGATTGCGTAGCCGGATTATCGATTGGCCATACCTGGAAGGATTGCGGCTCGATGAGGCAATGAATCCTCTGACCTTGCTGGTGTTCGGCGTATACGGCAAAGCCCTGCCGGTTGCCAACGGGGCGCCCGTTCGTGTGGCGGTTCCGTGGAAATATGGTTTCAAGTCGGGCAAGTCTATCGTTCATATTCGCCTGACTGAAAAGCAACCGGAAACCAGTTGGGTGCGCATTGCGCCTCAAGAGTATGGTTTTTATGCCAACGTTAATCCCCAGGTTCCGCACCCCCGCTGGAGTCAGGCCACTGAAAGGCGTATTGGCTCGGGAGGCTTGTTCGCACCACGATTACCGACTCAAATGTTCAACGGCTACGGCGAGCAGGTTGCGTCTCTGTACGCGGGTATGGATTTATCGCGCTATTACTGAGTTAATAAAAGATGATTTCAGCCATGGTTTCGGTGTTGATGTTTGTGGCGTGCCTGTATCCGGTATTTTTGTGGGTAGGCCTGGGGTTTACAGGCGGGCTGACGGCCAATCCGCCCGAGTACCTGATTCGCTCATCGGGTGAGTGGGCGCTTGTGGCCTTATGCCTCGTTCTGCTGGCCACACCGTTGAACCGGTATGCGCGTGTGTCGGTTTTGTTGCTGCACCGTCGTATGCTGGGGTTGTTCGCTTATTTTTATTCGACGCTACATCTTCTGGGTTGGGCCTTGTGGGAACAGGGGTTCATGCTGACCGCCATGTGGCACGATGTTGTGACGCGATGGTTCATTACTGTAGGTGTCGTGGCATTTGTATTGCTGACGCCTTTGGCGTTGACCTCAACCCGGGGGTGGATGCGCCGCCTGGGACGCAACTGGAAGCGCCTGCATTATGCCGTTTACCCTGCAATTGCGCTGTCGTTATGGCATTTCTGGTTGGTCAGGGCCGGCAAAAATGACTTCTTTGAAGTATGGGTGTACTTGGCTGTAATACTGTTGTTGTGCCTGCCCCGAATTATTCAATCGGGGCGGTCACTGTCTGCCGGTAATCATCATGCAATGACTTTTAAGGTCAGGCCTGGAAGAGGAAAAGGGTAGGTTGTTTTTGTAACGCAGGGGCCGGCTGCTTTTTCCAGGTGTCGATGGCGTGGGTTTGTATCCACTCATGGTCTGTCGTCAGTGCGCGTGCGATGCATAGCCGTGTTGTTCCGGCAAGAGATTGAAGCAGTGTTTCGAGCATGGCATCGTTGCGATAGGGTGTTTCAATGAATATCTGTGTTTGCCGGTTTTTTCGCGATGCTGCTTCCCAGGTACGTAATTGCCTGGCCCGTTCGGCAGGCGCAACAGGCGCGTAACCGTGAAACACGAAACTCTGCCCGTTCAGGCCGCTGGCCATCAGGCCGAGCATGATTGACGAGGGGCCTGTCCAGGGCGCCACGCGGATACCCATTTCGTGAGCAGTTTGCACGACGAGTGCACCAGGATCGGCCACAGCGGGGCACCCGGCTTCGGATACCAGGCCAATATCGCCAGTTGCGTCTGACTGCTTGAACCATCGTCGTATCTGCGCGGCATCGGTGTCGCGCGACAATGCATGGATGGTAATGTCCTGTATCGGCTTTTCAGTGCCGATCAGCTTCAAAAAAGCCCGGGCGGTTTTGGCGTTCTCGGCGATGTAGAAGTCGAGTTTTCCGGCCGTCGCCTGTACTTGTGCCGGAAGCCAGCGCGATGTCGGGCTTTCCCCCAGGCTGACGGGTATCAAATGAAGAGTTTGTGGCATGGTTACGGCCAATCCGGTTGCAAAGGGTTAATGTTAAACCGGCGCAGCATACTGCTTAACGTAATCAGCGGAAGTCCGATAATTGCGGTGGGGTCGTCGGAACGGACATGCTCCATCAGGGAAATGCCCAATGACTCCGCTTTGGCGCTGCCTGCTGTGTCGTAGGGCTTGTCTTGGTCGAGGTAATAATGAATTTCAGCTTCGCTGAGCGTGCGAAAACGGCAGTTCGTAACGACGTTTTCTGTTTCTTCCCTGCCGTTATGCGCAACGCACAGGGCGGTGTGAAAAGTCACCGTCTGGCCGCTTAGCATTTTGAGTTGTTCAATTGCCCGCCCATGGTCGCCGGGTTTGCCGATGGCATCACCTTGCAGGGTGGCCACCTGGTCTGATCCGATGATGACCGCAACAGGGTTATCTGCGGCGATGGTCATGGCCTTTTCTTTGGCCAGCCGCAGGGCGAGTGCAACAGGGTCTTCGTTTTCAAGCGCCGTTTCGTCAATATCGGGGGCAATAACTTCGAATGGCAGGCGCAGTCTTTCAAGGAGTGCGCGGCGGTAGGGTGAGCTTGATGCCAGAATCAGACGCATAGGCGGGAGTTCTTCCAGAAGGTTTGACGCAAGAGTATTGAAAGCGGTATTATCTAATGTTTTCTTTAACAGGCAAAGAGCAGCCCGTGAGTGATTCACTGATTGACGCCCTTGGTTTTGCACGGGCGGGGTCGTTTTTGCAGGGGCAGGCGCACCTTAAGCTATTTACCCGGATGTTGGAAGGCCAGCTTACACAGCCTGAAGCGCAACGTGAAAGCCCGGTCAGCTGGACTTTACAAGGTGAAAGCACCGTCGCTGGCCGATATTTTTTGCACGTTACCGCGCACGCAGAACCGATGCTGGAATGCCAGCGTTGTCTGCGGCCGTTTATATGCAATGTCAATGTCGATAACCGGGTTGAGCTGGTGCGAACGCCTGCTGAACAGGACACCGACGATCTTGATGACGACAGCATCGAGCGTATTGTTGGGTCGAAACGGTTTAGCGTGCTAGGCTTTGTTGAAGATGAGCTGATTTTGGCGATGCCCTATGTGCCGAAGCATCGGGAATGTCCGCCAGATAGCGGAATCAAGGTAGAAAGGTCTGCCGTTTCCGAGGAACAGGAAACCCGGCGTCAATCACCGTTTTCGGTGCTTGAGCAGCTAAAAAAGAATTGATTTTTTTCGAATTAACCCCGGGGGTGAGAAAGCCCCTTTACCAGGAGTCATCATGGCTGTTCAACAAAACAAGAAGAGTTCGTCCAAGCGCGGTATGCATCGTGCACACGATTCTCTGACCACACCCCCCACGGCGATTGAGCCCAATACAGGTGAATTGCATCTTCGTCATCACATCAGCCCCAACGGTTTCTATCGTGGCCGTAAAGTGCTGAAAACGAAAAACGACGAATAAACCGGTGTTCCAGCAATCTGCTGCCAGGTTGCCTAATTAATGCCACATAAGAAAATTCGAATCGCCGTAGACTGTATGGGCGGTGATGTAGGGGTTCCCGTTACGGTGACCGCCGCATACCAGTTTGCGCAACGTTTTCCCGATACCACTTTCCTGCTGGTTGGCGACGCTGTCGTTATCCAGTCTCAGTTGGCGCGGCTGGGTTGCGATCGTGCCGACTGGTATCAAATCCTTCCTGCCTCCGAGGTCGTCGCAATGGACGATTCGGTTGAGGTCGCCTTGCGTCGCAAGAAAGACTCGTCCATGCGGGTTGCGGCACAGGCGGTGAAAGATGGCATTGCCGATGCCTGCATCTCGGCTGGCAATACCGGCGCCTGGATGGCCATTTCCCGTTATGTGTTGAAAACGCTCGATGGTATCGATCGGCCGGCGATCGCCGCGTCAATTCCCAATCAGCACGGCGGGGCGACCACTGTGCTTGACCTGGGTGCCAACGTTGATTGTTCGGCGCAACATCTGTTGCAGTTCGCCATCATGGGGACAGCATTGGTAAGCGCACTTTATGGTCATCGTTCGCCGAAAGTCGGTTTGCTGAACATTGGTGAGGAAGTCATTAAGGGGAACGAGGTCGTCAAGCAGGCGGCCGAGTTGTTGCGTGGCAGCGGCCTTAATTTTTACGGCAATGTCGAAGGTGATGATATTTGCAAGGGCACAGTCGACGTCATCGTTTGCGATGGGTTCGCCGGCAACGTTGTGTTGAAATCCATGGAGGGCCTTGCCCGCATGGTCGCCACCATGATTCGCGCTGAGTTCAAAAGCGGGCTTTTGTCGATGCTTGCGGGTTTGGTCGCGACTCCTGTTCTGAGCCGGTTTCGCAAGAAAGTGGATAACCGTCGGTACAATGGTGCCGCCCTGCTGGGTTTGCGGGGTATCGTCATTAAAAGCCATGGTTCCGCTGATGTCTACGCGTTTGGTTGCGCGCTCCAGCGCGCACGGGAAGCTGTAAATAACGGGCTTTTGGAAGGAACGACGTCGGCAATCCATGATTTGCACCAGAGCCTTGCCCAAGCCAAGTCGCTGCAAGCGAATGTGTCTAACGATGTAACAGGTCGGGCAGCCTAAGCTGCCATCCAATGGAAGTGGTTTCACTATGCCTTATGCCAAGATAGCAGGAACGGGGGGCTACTTGCCGTCTCGTGTAGTGTCAAATGAGGATCTGGCCGCTGAGCTGGCGACTCGGGGTATCGAGACCTCGGATGAATGGATTACCGAGCGCACCGGTATCCGGCAAAGGCATATCGCCGGTCCGGAAGTCAAAACCAGCATGCTGGCGGCCGAGGCTGCAAAGCGGGCAATGGCTGATGCGGGGGTTGATCCTGCCGATATCGATTTGTTGATCGTGGCTACTTCTACGCCGGATGTGATTTTTCCCAGTACGGCGTGCCTGGTACAGGCGCAGTTAGGTATCCACCAGGGAGCGGCCTTCGATGTCCAGGCTGTCTGCAGTGGCTTCGTCTACGCCCTGACGACTGCCGACGCATTTATCCAGGCAGGTCGAGCACGTACTGCATTGGTTATTGGCGCCGAGATCTTTTCCAGTATCCTTGATTGGGACGACAGGCGCACTTGCGTGCTGTTCGGAGACGGTGCGGGCGCAGTCGTGCTCAAGGCGAACGATGAGCCGGGCATTCTGGCCGCCGAGCTTCACGCCGACGGCAGCCAGCAGGGTATTTTGTGTGCCAATGGGCGGATTGTGGACGGGCAGGTCGTGGGCGACCCTTTTGTGCGAATGGATGGTCAGGCCGTGTTCAAAATGGCGGTTAATTCATTGTCGAAATCCGCGCATGACGTCTGCCGTTCCGCAGGCGTGGACCTGGCGGATATCGATTGGATGGTTCCGCATCAGGCTAATGTCCGTATCCTTAATTTTCTGGGCAAGAAACTGGGTATTCCCACAGAAAAAATTGTCATTACACTCGATCAACATGCCAACACCTCTGCCGCCAGTGTGCCCCTTGCGCTTGATGTGGCTCGTCGTGATGGGCGTGTCAAAAAAGGCGATCTCGTACTCATGCAAGGCGTGGGTGGCGGGTTTACCTGGGGCTCTGTACTCGCTCGCATGTAAAATCACGCAAATTTGTCATATTTCGCGTTCAAATAACTCAGTTCAATCGTCATGAAATTTGCTTTTGTATTTCCGGGGCAAGGGTCTCAATCCGTAGGTATGATGGATGCCTGGTCAGGCAACTCCTCTGTCCAGGCTGCGCTTGCCGAAGCTTCAGATGCGCTGGGGCAGGACCTGGCGGCGCTTATTGCCCAAGGTCCCGCTGAAGATCTGAATCTAACCACCAACACCCAACCCGTGATGTTAAGCGCCTCGGTTGCCGTTTATCGCGCCTGGCGCGATGCGGGCGGCCCGATACCGCATATCGTGGCAGGGCACAGCCTGGGTGAGTATTCCGCCCTGACGGCAGTTAACGCGCTTTCTTTGGCCGATGCCGTGCGTCTTGTGCGGGTTCGCGCCGATGCCATGCAGGCTGCGGTGCCGGTTGGCAGCGGTGGGATGGCGGCCATTCTGGGTCTGGATGACGATCAGGTTCGTCAGTTGTGTGTTGAGTCCGCGCAAAACGAGGTGGTCGAGGCTGTCAACTACAACGCGCCTGCCCAAGTGGTTATCGCGGGCCACAAGGCGGCAGTAGAGCGTGCTTGTGAGCGCGCGCGCGAGGCCGGGGCCAAACGTGCTTTGCTGTTGCCGGTTTCCGCCCCTTTTCATTCAAGCTTGCTCAAGCCGGCCGCTAATGTGCTTCAAAATGCGTTGGCTGAGGTTGACCTGATGCCGCCTGAAGTGTCGCTGATCAATAATGTCGATGTGGCTTCCCCGACGGAATCCGCGGCAATCAAGGATGCGTTGGTTCGTCAGGCATGGCATCCGGTACGCTGGGTCGAGACATTGCAGGCGATGAAAGCCCAGGGTGTGACGCACGTCATAGAGTGCGGACCGGGCAAAGTGCTGACGGGCCTTACCAAGCGTATCGACCGTGACCTTGTCGGCTTGTCGATTACGGATCCGGCGTCGTTGGATTCGGTTTTGGAAACCATCAAGGGGGCATCATGAGTGAGCAGTTGGAAGGAAAGGTTGCGTTGGTAACCGGTGCGACGCGAGGAATTGGCAAGGCAATTGCCCTTGAGTTGGCCGCACGTGGTGTGAAGGTAATTGGCACGGCGACTTCCCAGAGCGGGGCCGACAGTATTTCAGCCATGCTGGCTGATATCGGTGGTCGCGGTGTCATTTTGAATGTCACAGACAATGCTGCATGCGATGCGCTGCTCGCCGATATTGGCGCCAACGAAGGTGGGCCGCATATTCTGGTTAACAATGCCGGTATCACGCGCGACAACCTGGCAATGCGCTTGAAGGATGACGATTGGGCGGATGTGATCAATACTAATCTTTCCGCAGTGTTCCGTTTATCGCGCGGTGTCATCAAGACAATGATGAAAGCGCGCTGGGGACGAATAATCAATATCACTTCGGTGGTTGGGGCCAGCGGCAACGCAGGCCAGGCCAATTACGCGGCGGCCAAAGCCGGCGTGACCGGGATGACCAAAGCCCTGGCGCGAGAGCTTGGCAGTCGTGACATTACGGTAAATTGTGTTGCGCCGGGTTTTATTGAAACTGATATGACGCGTGCATTGAGCGAGGCGCAAACGTCGGCGCTTTTAACCCAGATTCCCCTGGGCCGCCTGGGTGCGCCAGCCGATATTGCGAACGCGGTGGCGTTTTTGGCAGCGCCAGAAGCAGGTTACATTACAGGTACGACGCTCCATGTAAATGGTGGGATGTACATGTGATGATTCAGACAGGTTAAAATCCTGTTTTGGTACGAGGTGTTCCAATGCTCTGGCCGGTACGGCTGTTGTGTATGGCAAGTATTGAAACACTGTTTTTTTTGTCATAGCCGTTTCCTATTATTCAATACGTTTGGCTATAATTCGCGGGAATTTTTCCCTAATTGGAGAACTGCATGGAAAGCATCGAACAGCGCGTCAAGAAGATCGTCGCTGAACAACTTGGCGTTAACGAAGCCGAGATCAAAAACGAATCTTCCTTCCTTGACGACCTCGGTGCCGATTCGCTCGATATGGTCGAGCTCGTAATGGCACTCGAAGACGAATTCGAAACTGAAATCCCTGACGAGGAAGCAGAAAAAATTACGACCGTTCAACAAGCCGTCGAGTACATCAACTCGCACAGCAAAGAATAATTTCAACAAAAAGGCTCGGAGTTGCGCTTAACGCAGCTCGGGTCGGGGCGGTTTCTAGATGGCTTATTGGCAGTGGCTGTATTTGCGCTTGCATAAATAGGCTGGCTTCAAACCGCTTTTTTATTTCTAGGAGTCATCTGTGAAGCGACGTGTCGTCATAACGGGTCTGGGTATTATTTCGCCCGTAGGGAATGATATCGACAACGCCTGGAGTAATTTGGTGAGTGGGCGTTCGGGTGTGAGTCATATCACACGTTTTGATGCGTCAGGTCTGAACGCGCAGATCGCGGCGGAAGTCAAGGATTTCGACGTCACGGACTACATGTCGGCCAAGGAAGCCAAGCAAATGGATACGTTTATTCATTATGGCGTGGCTGCCGGTGTGCAGGCGTGGAAAGATGCGGGCCTGGATGTGAATGAGCAGAATGCCGATCGTATCGGCGTCATTGTTGGTTCGGGTATTGGTGGCTTGCCCCGTATTGAAGAAACACAGTCTGAATACCTGTCGCGCGGTGCGCGGCGTATTTCGCCATTTTTTGTGCCGGGCTCGCTCATCAATCTTGTTTCAGGACAATTATCCATCATGTTGGGCCTGAAAGGACCCAGTTATGCAGTGGTTTCGGCCTGCACAACAGGGTTGCACTCCATTGGTGATGCCGCACGCCTGATCGAGTACGGCGATGCAGACGTCATGGTTGCCGGGGGTGCGGAATCGACTGTTTCACCCCTGGGTGTCGGCGGTTTTGCCGCCATGCGGGCCTTGTCTACCCGAAATGATGATCCTCAGGCCGCTTCCCGTCCCTGGGATGTCGATCGCGATGGTTTTGTGCTTGGCGAAGGGGCTGGAGCCCTGGTGCTTGAGGAGTATGAGCACGCCCGTAAACGGGGAGCCCGAATTTATGGCGAGTTTGCTGGCTACGGTATGAGCTCCGATGCGCATCACATTACCTCGCCCGATAAAGACGGCCCGCGGCGCGGCATGTTGCTGGCCATGCGCAACGGGGGTATTGATCCTACCGAGATCTCTTATATTAATGCTCACGGCACCTCGACACCCCTGGGTGATAAAAACGAAACGGAAGCGTTAAAACTGGCTTTCGGCGATCATGCACGCAAATTGGTCGTTAACTCCACCAAATCCATGACAGGGCATTTGCTGGGGGCGGCTGGCGGGATAGAGGCGGTTTTCACTACGCTGGCGGTTTATCATCAGGTATCTCCTCCCACTATTAATATTTTTAATCAAGATCCGGAGTGTGATCTCGATTATTGTGCCAATGAGGCACGCGACCTGAAAATTGATGTGGCCCTGTCTAACTCGTTTGGTTTCGGCGGCACGAACGGGTCAATGCTGGTGCGACGGATTTAAGCCGGGCCAGCGGAATGCAAAATTCCACTGAGTGGCAAATCGGTACCCCGTTGTGGGTATGGTTTGCCGCTACTCTTGTACTTTTGCTGGCAGCATCAATTCTTCTGTCTCACAGTCTTGCACTGTTTTCCGGCACGACGCTGGTTGCTTTCATGTTTTGTCGGCGTCGTGTCATGCATTCTTTATTCGTGCGGGGCTCCCTGCGTTTTGAGGAGGGAGGGTGGATTTACACTGCCCATCGCGAAGGTGAACGTCGGGTATCATTGGAGCGGGTCTGGCCTAATGGGGTCTGGACTACACTGCGCTTTACACAGGAAGCTTCCGGGGCGAACCGAATTATGGAATTAACAGTCTGGAAATCTCGAGTATCCGAGCCGGCCTGGCGTGCGCTGGGTATGCAGGTCGCTCAACACATCGCGATGGTGGGGGGTGTGCGTGAGCGAGCGTGATGTCGATGCAGAACTGGTTGCGCGTGTTCAACGCGGAGACAAGCGGGCGTACGATTTACTGGTATTGAAATACCAGCGCAAAATCATGCGCTTATTGTCGCGCATGATTCGTGAACCGTCCGAAGTTGAGGATGTGGCTCAAGAAGCGTTTATCAAGGCGTATCGTGCCTTGCCTCAGTTTCGCGGCGATAGCGCGTTTTATACGTGGCTGTATCGCATCGCGATCAATACGGCACGGAATTGGCAGGCCTCAAGTCAACGTCGCCCAATGTCTTCTTCAATTGTTTCAAACGAAGACGATGAAACTTTTGACCAAATTGATAACCTAACCGATATCAGCACGCCCGAATCGGTTCTGGCCAGCAGGCAAGTGGTCAGTACGGTTAATGAGGCAATCGATGCGCTACCGGAAGAGTTGCGCACGGCTATTGTGTTAAGGGAAATTGAAGGTATGAGCTATGAGGATATTGCCCAGTCAATGGGTTGCCCCATAGGAACAGTTCGCTCGCGTATTTTTCGCGCGCGAGAGGCAATTGCGGCGCAACTGCGCCCTGTGCTGGGCACGGGCGCAGAGACGCAACGGTGGTAAGGAGTGACAATTATGCATACTCAGACGCGTTCCGATTACGATTCTTCATGGGAAGAGAGTGTTTCGGCCTGGGTTGATGGGGAAGCGCAAATTCGGGCGGAAGATCTCGATACCCCTTATGGCAGGCAGCTGTGGGACACCTACCACTTGATCGGCGATGTAATGCGTAGCAAAGAGCTGGCAGTGCAGCCCTCAGACCGTTTCTATGCCCGTGTGTCAAAAGCAATAGACGACGAACCGGTTATTGTTGCCCCCCGGCTGCGCAAAACCTCACCTGTCTGGCGCGCGGGGGTATCGGGCCTGGCGGTGGCGGCAGCCGTGGCCTCGGTTGTATGGGTTGCGCTACCTTATTTTGTGGGCGGGCAGGTCAACGAGGCGCCGCCCATGTTGGCCGCGGCGGATGATTCCGGGTTGCACGATTACGTGAGTGCACATCAGCAGTTTGCCGGTGTGAATCCGGTTCGGCAAGTCTCGTTTCAGGCGGGGGCCGCAACGCAATGAGAAGGGTAACTCGGCAAATGTCTGCCTGGCATCTGGCTTGGCTGTTGATGGGGGCGCTGGCTTGCTTGCCGTCGGTGCAGGCGCAAGAGAGCGAGAAGCCTTATAAAGCCGCATTCGAATTGTTGCAACAGGCACAGCAAGCAGCACGCAACACCGATTATGCCGGCGTGTTTACTTATACCGAGAGCGGAACCATGCGCTCATCGCGAATTATTCATGTGGTTGACGGTACCGGCGAGCGCGAGCGACTCGAAGTGCTGGATGGTTCACCGCGAGAGTTTATTCGGCATAATGAAACCCAGCTCTGTTTGGTTCCAGAGAAAAACCTTGTATTGATCGACAAGGCGCGGACAGATCGTTTTCCCAGCCTGTTTTTGGGCAACACCGACGCGATTTCTGAATATTATGAGTTGTCTGTCAGTGAGGCAGACATCACGCGTGTTGCCGGGCGCGAGTGTCAGATGATCCACGTTGAACCACGCTCGGAAGATCGATATGGTTACAAATTTTGTGTCGACACGGAAACTAAATTATTAATCAAGGCTCAAACCGTCAGTGACCAGGATGTTATCGATGAGATTGCCTTTACCATGCTACAAACAGGAGAAGATGTTGTCCGTGAAGGGTTGGACTCTTCCTGGGATACGTCGGATTGGGACAAGGTACAAATTTCAACACGTGATATCGACGTTACGGAGTTGGGGTGGCGTATTCAGTCACCTTCCGGCTTCTCGTTTTCAAAGCAACTGGCTCGCCCAATGAAGTCGGGCGATGCGGTAAAGCATGTGGTGTTGTCTGATGGGCTGGCGACAGTGTCGGTGTTCATTGAAGTGTTCGATGCGGCCAATGATGCACGCACCCTTCACAAGGGTGCCATGCGTAACGGCGCAATTAATGTTTACGGAACACGGATTGGTGATTACTGGCTGACTGCCGTGGGTATTATTCCTACGTCGACTTTGCAAGGTATTGCCGAGCAAACGCAATATGTCGCGCCGCCGGCCGGACAGCAATAATTCATTTTCAAGGAGATTTCATGATGCGAACAACCCGCGTTGAAGAACGTGTGAAACGGTTTTTTGCTGGCGCGATGGTTGCTTGTACCCTGCTAGGGGCGAGTGTTTCGGTTCAGGCGCAAACGGCGGCCGTACCGACATTAACGGTTCCCGACTTCACCGAAGTGGTGGCGCAATCGGAAGGGTCGGTTGTGAATATTCGTACGACCGAGAGCATTCCTGTTGGTTCTCAGATGGGGCCGGGTTCCGATCCCTATGAGCTGTTCCGTTGGTTTTTCGGCCCCGATTTTGTGCCGCCCGGTCGTGGTGGTCCCCCCGGCGGCGCGCCGGCTCCTGATGGAGCGCAGCCTCAGGAACGCACTGTTCCCAGGGGCGTTGGTTCCGGGTTCATTATTTCCGAAGATGGCTATATTCTGACCAACACTCACGTTGTCGCGGGGGCTTCCGATATCCAGGTGACGCTGACCGACGGCCAGGAATACAAGGCCGAGGTGATTGGTACAGACGCGCGCACTGACGTTGCGCTAATCAAAATCGATGCGCAAGACCTGAAGCCGCTGCCCATTGGTACGTCAACCACACTCAAGAAAGGGCAGTGGGTGTTGGCTATTGGCTCTCCTTTCGGCCTGGAGTCGACCGTTACCTCGGGTATCGTCAGTGCGATTAACCGGGATACCGGTGATTATCTTCCATTCATTCAAACCGATGTTGCTGTGAATCCCGGCAATTCCGGAGGTCCGCTCTTGAACCTGGCTGGTGAGGTCGTGGGTATTAACTCACAGATCGTATCCCGAAGCGGCGGCTTCATGGGTATCTCGCTTGCAATTCCCATTGATGAAGCCATGCGTGTCGTTGAGCAACTCAAAGAGCATGGCAAAGTTACCCGCGGGCGCATTGGTGTACAAATCGGTCCGGTTTCCGAAGAAGTAGCCAAGGCAATCGGGTTAGACAGTGCCAGTGGTGCAATGGTCAGTAACGTTCAGCGTGATGGGCCTGCCGATAAAGCAGGTGTTCAGGCAGGCGATGTCATTACCGACTTCAATGGCGAACCCATTGCTCAGTGGTCGGACCTGCCTCGAATCGTTGGGGGAACCAAACCTGATACCCGTGCAACCATGAAAGTATGGCGCAAAGGCAAAGAGGTATCGTTGCGTGTCCGCGTTGGGGAGTTTGAGTCCGACGAAGCCGCAGCCCAGGCTAATACGGGTTCACAGGCCGAGGAAATGTCAACTGACGTACTGGGTTTGGGAGTCCAGGCGGTGCCTGCCGATGTGCTCAAGAGCGAGAGCCTGAAGCAAGGTGTCATGGTGACGGCGGCCAAGGGGCCGGCAGCCACGGCGGGTATTGCACCGGGAGATATCATCCTGACGGTGAATGATACGGATATTACCAATCCCGAACAGTTCGCCAAAACCGTCGCGGGGCTCGACACCTCAAAAAATGCCGCATTACTGGTGTATCGTGAAGGGCAATCCCAGTGGATTGTCGTGACGCCGACGAAATAATTCGCCAAACCGGCTAAAATGCGGTTGTCGCTACAAGAGGGGCGCCCAGTGCGCTCCTCTTTTTGCTTATCGTTTTTATCCGTGGCTGTCGTCTCAGCCCGGATTTCATCCATTCAGGTTTATGAACCACATCCGCAATTTTTCCATTATTGCCCATATCGACCATGGTAAATCCACCTTGGCTGACCGCCTGATTCATCGTTGCGGTGGCCTGCAAGACCGCGAAATGGCTGCGCAAGTGCTCGATTCGATGGATATCGAACGTGAGCGTGGCATTACGATCAAGGCCCAGACGGCCTCGCTGGCCTACACGGCAAAAGACGGAAAAGTCTATGCTTTGAATCTGATCGATACGCCGGGCCATGTTGATTTTTCCTATGAGGTGAGTCGGTCATTGTCGGCTTGCGAGGGGGCTTTGCTTGTCGTGGATGCTTCCCAGGGGGTCGAGGCCCAGACTGTCGCGAATTGCTACACCGCGATCGAACAGGGCGTTGAAGTGATCCCGGTGTTGAACAAGATGGACTTGCCCTCAGCCGAGCCTGACGCCGCCCGCCAGGAAATTGAGGATGTGATTGGTCTTGACGCCTCGGAAGCTGTTTTGGCCAGTGCCAAAACCGGTATGGGTATTGATGAGATTCTCGAGCAGGTCGTTGCCAAGGTGCCGCCTCCGAAAGGAGATCCCGATGCGCCGTTGCAAGCGCTTATTATCGATTCCTGGTTCGACAACTATGTGGGCGTTGTGATGCTCCTGCGTATTGTCAATGGCGTATTGAAGCCAAAAGACAAGATTCGCCTGATGGCGACAGGTTTCACACATTTGTGCGAGCAAATTGGTATTTTCACGCCGAAATCGGTCCCGTGCGAACAGCTATCGGCGGGGCAGGTCGGTTTTGTGATTGCCGGAATCAAAGAGTTGGAGAATGCCAAGGTGGGTGATACGGTAACCTTGGCGAACCGTCCGGCCGATAAGCCGCTACCTGGATTCAAGGAAGTGAAGCCGCAGGTTTTTGCGGGTTTGTATCCGGTTGAAAGCAGTGAGTACGACCAACTGCGTGACTCGCTGGAAAAACTGCGTCTGAATGATTCTTCGCTCATGTTTGAACCCGAGGTCTCCCAGGCTTTGGGTTTTGGTTTCCGGTGTGGCTTTCTCGGTCTACTGCATATGGAAATTGTGCAGGAGCGGCTGGAACGTGAATTCGACATGGACATTATCACGACAGCGCCGTCTGTTGTGTACGAGGTCGAGCAGCGTGACGGCACGGTGATTATGGTTGAAAGCCCGTCGCGCATGCCGGAGGTGGGGGCCATTACCGATATCCGTGAACCTATCGTCAAAGTGACTTTGTTCATGCCGCAGGATTACGTGGGGCCGGTCATGGCGCTGTGTAACAACAAGCGAGGCATCCAGGACGATATGACATACCATGGTCGCCAGGTTCAGCTGATTTACGAAATGCCGCTGGCAGAAATCGTCCTCGATTTCTTCGATCGCCTGAAATCGGTGTCGCGCGGCTATGCGTCGATGGATTATGACTTCATCGAGTATCGTTCCTCGGATGTTGTTCGGGTGGACCTGCTGATCAACGGAGATCGTGTCGATGCGCTGTCGATGATGGTGCACCGAAGCAACGCACGTTATCGCGGGCGTCAAGTCTGCTCTAAAATGCGTGGCCTGATTCCCCGCCAAATGTTCGATATTGCCATTCAGGCGGCAATCGGCTCGGAAATCATTGCGCGTGAAAGTGTAAAAGCCTTGCGCAAGAATGTTCTAGCCAAATGTTATGGTGGCGACATCTCGCGCAAGAAAAAACTGCTCGAGAAACAGAAAGCCGGTAAAAAACGCATGAAGCAGGTCGGTAACGTTGAAATTCCGCAGGAGGCTTTTCTTGCGATTCTTCAGGTCGATGACAAATAATGTGGCGTTGGGGCAATAGGAATAAATAACGATATGAGTTGGGATTTCGCGCTGATTTTATTTGTTTTGCTGGTCGTTACCGGTATTGTCTGGTCTCTCGACTATTTCTTCCTGCGGTCTCGCAGGCGTAAACGTGCTGCTGCGGAAATGGCGCGGTATGATGCCGCCCCTGCGGGAGTGGGGTCGGTTGAAGCCGCAAAACTAAGGCGCGAAGCGTATGAAAAAGCGCATAAAGTGCCCTGGTTTATCGAGTACTGCGTTAGTTTCTTTCCAGTGATTCTTTTCGTTTTTGTGTTGCGTTCCTTTATTGTTGAACCATTTCGCATACCCTCAGGCTCAATGTTGCCCACTTTACAAAATGGCGATTTAATCCTGGTTAATAAGTTTGACTACGGTATTCGCTTGCCCGTTATTGATCGTAAAGTGGTTCCTGTGGGAAACCCTGAACGGGGAGATGTGATTGTATTTCGTTATCCTGTGGATACCGATGTAGACTATATCAAGCGCGTGGTCGGTGTACCCGGTGATGAGGTGCTCTATCGCAATAAGGCGCTTTACCTGAATGGCAAGGAGGTGCCGCTCGAGCGTGCCGGCGACTTTTATGAGCCGGATCGCTCGACGTATGTCAGCGAATTCATTGAAACGTTCGGGACAAACCAGCATCGAATTTTGCTGGATCGTCAGCGGCGTCAGGATTTCATGCCCATTACCGACTACCCCTACAGGGAAAATTGTAATTATTTTTCAGGTGGTGTCCGGTGCCTGGTGCCGGAAGGACATTATTTTGTCATGGGTGATAATCGCGACAACAGTCTCGATAGCCGTTATTGGGGGTTCGTGCCCGACGAAAATATTGTGGGCCGTGCGTTCTTTGTATGGATGAATTTCGGTGACTTGGGTCGAATAGGTCGGTTTAACTAATGGAAAAGCTTGCAAATCTTGAGAAAGCGCTGGGTTATACCTTTTCCGACCCATTATTGCTTGAACAAGCATTAACGCATCGAAGCCATAACGCCCGTCACAATGAGCGGTTTGAGTTCCTGGGCGACGCCATACTGAATTTTGTCGTGGCATCCTTATTGTTTAACCAGTTCCCAAAGGTCGATGAAGGGGATTTGTCCCGATTGCGTGCGAACCTGGTGAAACAGGCCTCATTGGCGGAAATCGCCCAGAGGCTTCAATTGTCGAATTTTCTCCGGTTGGGCGAGGGCGAATTGAAAAGCGGTGGCTTTCGACGCCCGTCCATTTTGGCTGACGCACTCGAAGCGGTTTTTGGCGCGGTTTTCCTCGACCAGGGTTTTGATGCAGCGCGCAAGGTTATTGGCGATTTATATGCCCCCATGCTGGAGAATGTCGATCCCAAAACCCTGGGCAAGGACCCCAAAACACTTTTGCAGGAGTTGCTTCAGGGCCGCAAGCTGGAACTGCCTCAATATACCGTTGTTGGTACGCATGGCGCGGCACATAATCAGATGTTCGATGTTGAGTGTTCGGTACCCAAGCTCGATATTAAAGTCATGGCGTCTGGCTCCAGCCGCCGGGCGGCGGAGCAACTGGCTGCTACCCAGGTAATTGCTTCAATTCAGCAAATGGCACCGGCAAAAAGCGGGCGTGCGCGTGCACGAAAGAATGCGCAATTGACGCTGCCGGTTGCCGTATCCCAGGAAAATAAATGACTTCAGTCTTTCGGTGTGGTTTTGTTGCGGTAGTGGGGCGTCCCAATGTGGGTAAATCGACGCTAACCAATGCGTTGATTGGTTCCAAGATATCGATTGTGTCGCGCAAGGCCCAAACGACACGGCACCGGATTAACGGGGTGCTGACCCGTGAGCATGAACAGTTTGTCTTTATCGACACGCCGGGGTTCCAGACCCGGCATGGCGGCACGATGAATCGGATGATGAATCGCGTCGTCACGCAGGCATTGGCCGACGTCGACGTCGTGCTGCATGTTGTTGAAGCCGGCAAGTGGTCTAAGGGAGACGAGGAACTGTTGCCGTTGCTGCCCGTTTCCGAGAAAACGATTCTTGTCCTGAGCAAAGTCGATCAATTGAAAGACAAGAACAGTCTATTCGGATTTGTGAACGACTTGATGGTAAAGCATGCTTATGCAGCCGTGGTGCCGGTTAGTGCGGTCAAGGATACGCAACTGAATGTGCTTCTTGATGAAATAGCCGCGCGGTTGCCTGAAGGCGAACCCATGTTCGAAGCCGATACGTTAACTGACCGTCCGATGCGTTTCATTGTGGCCGAGTTGATCAGGGAAAAGGTTTTCCGACTGGTTGGCGACGAATTGCCCTATGCGTGTACCGTTGTGATTGAACAATGGGAAGAGCATGAGCGCGGTGCGCGAATTGCAGCATGTATTGTGGTTGAGCGTGAGACGCATCGTCCGATTTTATTGGGCGCCCAAGGCATGCATATGAAACGTATCGCAACTGAAGCGCGTCAGGATATCGAGAAGCTGCTTGAAAAGCCAGTGCATCTTGAGGTTTATGTGAAGGTCCGTAAAGGGTGGTCGGCGCGAGAATCGTCACTGCGCGATTTAGGATATGAGTAAACGGGTTGTACGGGTTACACATAGTTTTGCTTATATGCTTCACTCCGTTCCCTGGCGTGAAACATCACTGTTGATCCAGGTTTTTTCGCGTGATCATGGCATTGTAGCTTTGGTTGCGAAAGGGGCGAAACGGCCGTATTCATCCCTGCGAACGATATTGGCCGGATTTCAACCATTGCTGTTGTCGTGGTCGGGAGCAGGCGAAGTCAAGACCCTGACGCGCGCCGATAATGCCGGCCTTAGGCCGCTGTCAGGCCGCGCGCTGATGTCGGCCTGGTATATGAACGAATTGTTGCTATACCTTCTGCCTCGCGAGGACCCCCACCCCACGCTGTTCGAAGCCTATGATGATGCGCTGATACAGCTGGCCGCCGGAGCGGGAGCTGCGTCGGCATTGCGCCGGTTTGAATGGGTACTGTTGCATGAAACCGGTTATGGCCTGGATATGGAGCCCCCCGATTTCGATGATCCGGCCCTCGAGCCGCAACTGCGCCGCAGTTTTCGTGAGCGCATTGATACCTTGCTGGTTGGGCGCCCGTTGCGTACGCGCGCGGTTTTGATGGCCTTGCAGCGGCTCTGATGACGACGCTGCCCCCCTTTGTTGTGTTGGACACGTGCGTACTCATTTCCAATGTCCTGCGTCATGTCTTGTTGCGTCTGGCAGAGCAAGACGTTTTCAGCCCCGCATGGAGCCCGGTCATTGGCGATGAGTGGCGTCGTACGGCTGAACGTCTCTGGGCGGTGCCAAGCGATCATATTCATGACCAATGGGAGGCATTGCAGGCCGGTTTTCCCGACGCGGACCAGGGGGACGTATCGGCCTACAAGGCAGGCTTGAAATACAGCGATCCAAAAGATTGGCATGTGATTGCGGTAGCCTGTGCCGTTCAGGAACGCTATGCCGGCTCTCCAGTAGGGATCCTGACCCGAAATACAAAGGACTTCAATCGCAGTGAATTGCGTCGTCTGGATATCCAGCGCTGGGAACCCGATGCGTTCCTGTCATCATGCTTTGAATATCATGCCGAACTCGTGCTTGAAGCATTGGCTGAGCTGTTGGGCCAAGAAAAAACGGCTCGTCGCTATGACGAGCCGTTGATAGGGATGTTGAAGCGGGAACGCTTGTTTCGTTTGAACCGCTTAATCGCCGTCGCCGCCGAAAATGCCCAATAGCATCAGCAAATTGGCGAAGATGTTGTACAGATCGAGATAAACCGCCATGGTGGCCGAGACGTAATTGGTTTCGCCCCCGTTCACAATGCGTTGCAAGTCGACCAGCAGCAGTACCGAGAACAGCCCGATGGCGATGACGGAAATGGTCAGCATCAGGGCAGGCAACTGCAGGAACACATTCGCGACCGCTGCCACGATCAGAAGGATGACACCAATGAACAGGAATTTTTGCAGGTGAGTGAAATCGCGCTTTGTGGTGGTGGCGATACTGGCCATTGCGCCGAAGACAACTGCGGTTCCGCCGAAAGCCATCATGATCAACTGGGTGCCGTTACCCATGCCCAGTATAAACCCGATAAGCCGGGACAGCATCAGGCCCATGAAAAAGGTAAAGGCAAGCAGAAACGCAACGCCCAGGCTGCTGTTTTTGTTCTTCTCAACCAGGTACATCAGGCCAAACGCACCGACAAAGAACAAGATAAGGCTCATGCCGGGGCTGGATGCCATAGCCGAGTTGATACCGGTGGCAACGCCCATCCAGGCGCCCAAAACCGTTGGAATCAAGGACAACGCAAGCAGCCAGTAAGTGTTGCGCAGGACGCGATTACGCACAACCTCCTGGGAGGCCGCACCATAGGTTTCCCGGCCGGGGAAAGAGGGTTGACGGGAGTCGCTCATAGTGAATCCTTTTAATTGAGTATCGTGATCGTACAAAAAACGTTTGACCTCAGTGCATATGACCTGCAGATACGCACGGAGTTCCTAGTTGAAAGCTTAACTTACACCTTGCTGAACATCAAGTGGATTTGCGTGCCGAAAGGTCATGAGCATGCAGGTCGTGCCCGTCGGTTTTGTAATGGAGCCAACGTTGCCGTGCAGGCTCGATGTCTTCGGGCTGCAGACTCACTATTTCAAGAATACGGTTGAATTGATTTGCGTTGGGGGGGCAGGCGGTATCCAGGTTGAGCAGCCATACCGGCTGGGTGTCGGATTGGGCGTGCATGGCGGGTTCAGGCGGCCTGCTTGTCAACAATACCGGCGTGCTTGAAGCCAGCGGATCGTCGGCGTCGACATGCGGAATAAACGCCTCGGGTTTAAACGACCATAGAAACTGGTCGAACCGGTCCAGCAGTTCTGTTTGACTGCAGTAAACAAGTAAAGGGTGTTGCTGCTGGTAATGCTTGCGAATCACCTCGCAGGTGGTTCGCAAGCGATCTTCAGCACCGAATGCAAAGTCGACTCGTGCCATTACACTCAATTCTGATTCATCAGGTATTGAATGAGCAGGGGAACGGGACGTCCGGAAGCGCCCTTGTCTTTGCCGCTGCGCCATGCCGTGCCGGCAATGTCGAGGTGGGCCCAGTCGTATTCCTTGGTGTAACGCGACAAAAAGCAGGCCGCGGTAACCGACCCCGCGGGTGGTCCGCCGATATTGGCCATATCGGCAAAATTGGACCGCAATTGTTCCTGATAGGCATCATCAAGCGGCAAGCGCCAGGCCGGATCATTGGTTTGCCGCCCGGCGGCTTGCAGTTGCGTGGCCAGTTCGTCATTCGGTGAGAAAAGACCGGTGTTGACATGGCCCAGCGCGACTACGCATGCCCCGGTTAGCGTCGCAATGTCGATAACCGCCTGAGGTTTGAATCGCTGAACGTAGGTGAGCGCATCGCACAGCACCAGACGACCTTCGGCGTCGGTGTTCAGAATTTCGATTGTTTGGCCGGACATGCTGGTGATGACATCACCTGGTTTGTTGGCACGGCCGCTGGGCAGGTTTTCGCAAGCCGGAATTACGCCGATAACGGACTGATTCAATTCCAGCTCGGCAACGGCGCGCATGGCGCCCAATACGCTTGCCGCACCGCACATGTCGTATTTCATTTCATCCATGTTGGCGCCTGGCTTGATTGATATCCCGCCAGAGTCGAAGGTAATGCCCTTGCCGACAAGTACATAAGGTTTCTTGCCACGTGACGACTTTGCTTTTTCGGCAGCCGGTGTGTACTTGAGCACAATGAACGCCGGCGGTTCATCCGAACCTTTGGCAACAGAAAGAAACGCATTCATTTTCAGGTTCTGGATTTGCTTGAGTCCCAGGACCTCGGCCTTGAGGGTGTTGAATTCTTTTGCCAGTTTTTTCGCGGTTTGCCCAAGGTAAGTGGGTGTGCAGACGTTGCCTGGAAGATCGCCAAGCAGGCGGGTAAGCTGCATGCCGTTGCCGATTGCCTGGCCGGCACGCAGCCCAAGCTTGGCCTGGGCCGCATCGCTGCGGCTGACCCATTGTGCTATTTTCTTTAATTTGACGGGCTTGCTGCGGTTTTCCTTGCCCAGTGTGGCATCATACTGATAGGTTGCCTGGCTTGCCGCAGTTGCGGCAATTTGGCTGCGCTGCCGAATGCTGGCGTCTTGGCAGTCGAGGCTTGCAAGCGTGGAGACACCTTCTGCAACCTGCGCCTGTACGCAGTACTTTGCGAAGGCCAGTTCGGCATTTGCATGAATTTTGCTGTTGTAGCTGTCTTGTTTGCCCAACCCGATTAAAATAACCCGCTCGGCGGCAACGCCGTCCAGGTTTCTAAGCAGGGTTTGGGTACCGGCTTTGCCGGGAAATTCGCTTTTAGCAATACGTGATAACGCACCGTTGCATGCCTGGTCGAGCAGTTGAGCAGGTTGTGTGAGCTGGCCTTCGGCAAAAATGCCGACAGCCAGTGCCGCGGTTTTAATTTGGTGGGGCGCTGCGTTGGTTTGTGTGCTGAATTCCATATAAGCTTTCCGTAGTTAATCGGCCGAATGTTGTTGATTATCTCGCATTTTTGTTTATGTCTCTATTCAAACGATCTGTCGTCTCCGAAATCATGAGTCATGCCGGTGTGGTTTTTTCCACGCTATTGGTGGTTTGGCTCAGTGTCCTGCTTGTTCGGCTGCTTGGCGATGCGGCAGGCGGCAGTATTGGTGCCGACGTCGTGTTCGGCCTGGCTACCTTTTCAAGTATTACCGCGTTGCCGGTTATTTTGTCGGTGTCATTGTTCATTGCCGTGCTTACCACCGTAACACGTAATTTTCGCGAGTCGGAAATGGTCGTATGGTTTGCCAGTGGCCTGTCGTTGAAAGACTGGATTGGCCCGGTTATGCGTCTTGCAGTGCCGGCGGCGATGCTGATCGCATTCTTGACATTGTTCGCCTCGCCTTGGGCCTATCGGCAAATTGCCGAGTACCGTCAGCGCTATGAACAAAGGTCAGATTTGTCCAAGGTGACGGCCGGACAGTTTATTGAAACCGAAAATGGCGCCCGGGTGTTTTTTGCTGAAGATCCTGTGAATGAGGGGGATGAGCTGGGCAAGGTTGTGGCCCGGATCAACGACGAAGGCTGGCTCAGTGTTGTAACCGCCAACAGTGCGCGGGTTGAAACCCAGGACAATGGAGACCGCTTCCTGGTTCTTTCGCAAGGGCACCGCTACGATTTGAAGCCAGGTCAAACTGAGTTTCGCCTGCTTGATTTCCAGCGCTATGGGTTTCGTCTGGAGGGAGAGGGCGATACAACACCGGAGGCGTTACGAGCCCAGGCCGAGAGTCAGATAAAAGCGCGTCCAACACAACAGTTGTTCAACGATAATAACGATAACGCCGATTCCCAGATGATGTGGCGGCTCGCTTTGCCGCTTGCTGCGCTGAACCTGGCGTTACTGGCCATTCCACTGGGCGCTGTGAACCCGCGCCTGGGGCGGTCCGGAGACGTTTTGATCGCGGGCCTGGTGGGGCTGTTGTACATGAACCTGATTAATCTGTCGCGTGGCTGGATCGGTACAGGACAACTGAATTTTTATCTGGGCATCTGGCTGGTTCACGCCATCTTTCTTGCTTTGATGGTGTTCATGATGTGGCGCAAGCTACGTATCCGACCGCCCAAATCCCCCAAACCTGCCTCTTGACTAATCTGCTTTTTAATATAGACATATTACTGAATATTATTTGAGTTTGTTTCTATATTACGTATAATTTTACCCCTATACGGGGTAAAAAATGAATCTTCAACAGTTTCGCTTCGTGCGAGAAACCATACGGCGCAACTATAACCTGACAGAAGCTGCGCGCTCTTTGTATACTTCTCAACCAGGGGTGTCGAAATCGATTATCGAGTTCGAGGAAGAGTTGGGCGTCAAAATATTTGAACGTCATGGAAAGCGCATAAAAGGCCTGACAAAGCCGGGTGCCGTCGTGGCTCAGGTTATCGAGCGTATTATGCGGGAAGTGGATAACCTGAAAAAAGTAAGTGACGAGTTCGCCCAAAAAGACGAAGGCGGGCTGGTGATTGGCTGCACCCATGCCCAGGCACGTTATCTGCTGCCAAAGGTTATTCCGGCGTTTCGCGCCCGTTTCCCCAAGGTCAGAATGTCGCTGGCAGAAGGAAACCCGCCCACCCTGGCGCAAATGGTACTGCACGAGCAGGCTGACCTGGCCATTGCGACTGAATCGCTGGCACATACGCCGGGTCTTGTGGCTTTGCCAGTTGTTTCATGGGAGCACGTGGTTGTGGTCAAGCCAGACCACCCGTTGACAGAGCTGACTTCGTCACAGGCGCGCAATTTAACGCTTGAGCAAATGGCTCAATATCCAATCGTCACGTACGATCGTCAGTTTTCGGGGCGCCGGGTCATTGACGAAGTATTCGAGTCGCGCAATATCACCCCCGATATTGTCCTGGAGGCCATCGACGCTGACGTCATTAAAACCTATGTCGACGTGGGCCTGGGGATTGGCATTATTGCGGGGATCGCCTACGATCCGCGCCGTGACAAAGGCCTGGTGGGGATTCCCGTTGGGCATTTGTTCGGTACCCATGTAACTCGCGTGGCTATGAAGCAGGGCGTATTCTTGCGCGATTATGTGTACGCCTTGCTGGAAATGATGGCGCCCGAACTGACGCGCGAAGTGGTGCAACAGGCATTGGAAAAAGTACCGTCACCCGATTAATTAACATTAACTATCGTGCTGCGTTGTTGCCGAAGTCGATATGATGTCAATATGTATTGACAATACAAATAAGAATGATTATCGTTTGTCTTAATTCTTAGACAACGGGAGTCATCATGACGACATTTGTAAATGCGGTAATTGTGGGTGCCGATCGCCTGGGCAACATTCCTGATCTGTTGAAGGGGCATAATATTTCGATTCACCGACATATCAGCGGTCGGGATCCTGCCCATCAGAAGAAAAATCTTCAATTGCCTTCAGGCATCGATTTACTGATTTTGCTTACTGATTTCCTGGGCCACAATGTCATGAAAACATTCCGTATGGCAGCTCAGCGATCTGGCATACGCGTTGTGGCCTGCCGCAGGTCTGTGTGTTGTATGCAGCAGGCTTTGATGCAGTGCGGTTATTGCAGCGAGGCTGAGCGCAGGGTGTCGGCGCCAAGCCGTCGGGCGCCGTTGTAGCGTTTTTTCCAGTATGCAATGTCCATGCTCTCGACGCGCACCTGGGCTCCCCGGCGGGGCGCGTGGACAAACTTATGATTGCCCAGGTAGATGCCGACATGCGAAAAACGTCTGCCTAGCGTATTGAAAAAGACCAGGTCACCTTTGCGTAACTCTGAGCGTTCAACAGCAATGCCCTGGCGGGCAATATCGGCAGAGCGGCGGGGCAGCTTCAAACCCAGTGATTTTTCCGCCGCATAGATAACCAGGCCGCTGCAGTCGAAACCGGTATCCGGCTCGTCTCCCCCGTATTTATATTCAACCCCCAGGTGCTCCATTGCAGCGCCGGCCATTGCACGCGAGTCGTTGTAAAACGTTTCGGGGGAGCGGCTAAGACCGTAATCGTTCTTGGCCAGGTAGGCGCCCAGCGGATCGGAGCGCAAGTGTGCCAGGTAAGCTTCGCGGTCGTTGCCTGCCTGTGAGCCAGGGCCGCTGGACGCGCACCCCGCCAAAAATATGGCAACTGCGAAGACCATTGCTTTTGCGCCAACCGTGGTGATTGGCGCACGACATTGACTCCCGGAGTTGGCTGGTACGTTATCCGACATGGTTCCCTGACAAAAGGCCTAAGCATTTAGGCCTGTTTCCCGATTGGCACTTTTTGCGTGCCCGAGTGTAACTAAAACTTTGTGTCAGGTAAAGCTTGAAATGTTACAAATTCCGCGCGCAGGTGATGGGAGGCCGTAACCTGGAACTTATGGCATCATGCGGATTCATTGTTGAATAAATAAATAGACACTATCCAGGAGGACAACTCAATGAATACCAAACCCGTGCTCGGTGCAAGCGAAGTAGCAAAAATTCTGTCGGCGGCACAGGCCTTTGCCAAAGAGCATAACTGGGCTGTTGCGATTTCGGTAACAGACGACGGTGGCCATCTTTTGGGCATGCTGCGTCTCGACGGTGCCGCACCCATGACAGCCCGGATGTCGGAAGCAAAAGCCCGAACAGCGTCATTGGGACGCCGTGAAACAAAGATATTTGAAGAAGTGATTGCGCAGGGGCGCGTTGCATTTTTATCGGCACCTAATCTTGATGCGCTACTCGAGGGCGGGGTGCCTGTAATAGCAGACGGCCAGACGATCGGCGCTGTCGGTGTCTCAGGCGTGAAGTCGTCTGACGACGCGGAAATCGCGCGTGCCGGAATTGCCGCACTTGAACTTTAACATCCGTTAATTTCGGGTACTGATCATTGTCATTAATGACGGAGTCAACCAAAACGGTCTCTGAACCACCCGCCTCTGCGAGCGCCCTTCGTCCTGGAGTACGCCGCAGAGAGTTGTGGGCCTGGGCAATGTACGA
The DNA here is from genome assembly GCA_002384935.1 of Pusillimonas sp. UBA3987. Classification (GTDB taxonomy): domain Bacteria; phylum Pseudomonadota; class Gammaproteobacteria; order Burkholderiales; family Burkholderiaceae_B; genus Neopusillimonas. The sequence goes on along the minus strand of DGCD01000017.1, from coordinate 53,257 downwards.
TTTTGCCAATTCAGGCTACACCACGGTCGTCCTGACCACGGTATTCAATAGTTATTTTGTCTCGGTGGTTGCGCAGGGGCGGTCGTGGGGAACCCTCGCACTGACTGCCGCGTTGTCGGTATCGTATCTGCTGGTCATGTTTACCATGCCTTCGCTGGGTGCCTATGCTGATGCACAGGGGAAGAAACGGCAAGTGCTGTTCCTGAGCACGTTGGGCTGTGTCGCCGCGACGGCCTTGCTTGCGCTGATCGGGCCCGGGGCGGTGTTGCTGGGTCTGGTGGTTCTGGCGGTTTCGAACTACTGTTATTGCGTGGGGGAGTCGATTATTGCCGCCTTTCTGCCCGAAATAGCGAAACCGGGCGCTTTGGGGCGGGTATCGGGTTGGGGCTGGGGTTTCGGCTATTTCGGCGGCATGCTGGCTTTGGGGCTATCCCTGTATCTGGTTACGACGCTTGCCGCTGAAGGATACGACGCGCCACAGTATGTTGCTGTGGTGATGTTGTTTACGGCCGCTTTATTCGCGTTGTCGGCGCTGCCATCTTTTCTTTTCCTGAACGAGCGTTCCCCGCCCAACCGGCGTCCGAGGGTTGCGCCGCTCAAACAGTTAAAGCGCGCCTGGCGTGAAACATCAGAGTGCTTTCCGGATTTTCGGCTTTTGCTCATCTGCGGTGCGTTTTACCAGGCGGGTATTGCCGTGGTGGTGACACTGGCTGCAGTGTACGCCAACCAGGCCATGGGGTTCACGATGGCCAAGACCATGCTATTGGTTTTCGTGGTGAATATCGCGGCCGCGGCCGGTGCGCTTTCGTTCGGCTACTTTCAGGATCGGGCAGGCCACAAACAGGCACTCGCACTGACGCTGATGGGTTGGATCCTGATGGTATTGGTGGCTTATGCCGCTGTCAGTGAATGGATTTTCTGGCTTGCCGCCGCTTTGGCCGGCTTGTGCATGGGTACGAGTCAGAGCGCAGGGCGCGCCATGGTAGGTGCGCTGGCGCCACAGGGGCGTTTGGCGGAATTCTATTCGCTCTGGACCTTTGCGATTCAGTTGGCGGCTGTCGTGGGTCCGTTCACTTATGGTCTGGTTACGTGGGTCACCGACGGCAATCATCGTCAGGCATTGCTGGTTACGGGCTTGTTTTTCGTCGTGGGCCTGGTCGTGTTGCAAAGGCTTGATTTTGCACGCGGCATCAAGGTGCGCGATACTTACTCTGTGTCAGGCCATGATAATTCATTGAACGAGGAGTAATGAGGATGGCATCTACAGATATTGAATCGGTGTTGGTCGAGAATCGCGTATTTGCGCCATTTGCCGATATAGAGAAAAACGCGGCCATTTCCGGTATGCAGGCATATCAGGATCTGGCCAAGGAGGCACAGAAGGATCCAAACGGGTTTTGGGGGCGTCTGGCCAAAGAACATTTAAATTGGACCACGCCTTTTACGCAAGTTCTTGATGAGTCTGAAGCGCCTTTTTATAAATGGTTTGCCGACGGTGAGCTGAATGTCTCGGCCAACTGCCTTGATCGTCATCTGGGAACACCCACCGAGCACAAAACTGCCATTATTTTTGAGACTGACGATGGCAAGGTTCTGCGTATTACATACCGTGAGCTCTACGATCGGGTATGCGAGTTCGCCAATGGCTTGAAAGCATTGGGTTACAAAAAAGGTGATCGCGCCATTATCTACCTGCCGATGTCAATCGAGGCGGTGGTGGCGATGCAGGCGTGCGTCCGGCTGGGCATGATTCATTCTGTCGTATTTGGGGGGTTCTCTTCCAAGAGTATCAACGAACGTTTGGTGGATGTTGGCGCTTCGCTGGTGATAACGGCCGATGAACAAATGCGAGGCGGAAAAAACATTGCGTTAAAGCCGGCGGTCGATGAAGCCATTGCCGCCGGCGGCTGCGAGGCGGTGCGGCATGTGGTCGTGTACAAACGAACCGGAGGCCAGGTGCAGTGGCATGAAGGGCGCGATCTTTGGATGCATGATGTATGCGAGGGGACAGCCGGGCCATGCGAGCCGATTCCTGTCAATGCAGAACATCCGCTGTTCATTTTGTATACCTCTGGTTCAACGGGCAAGCCCAAAGGCGTGCAGCACGCATCCGCAGGTTATTTGTTGTGGGCCTACCTTACGATGAAGTGGGCCTTCGACGCCAAGGATTCAGATGTTTACTGGTGCACGGCAGATGTGGGTTGGATTACCGGTCATACGTATATTGTGTACGGGCCGCTGGCGGCCGGTGTTACCCAGGTTATGTTCGAAGGCGTGCCCACCTATCCCAACGCTGGCCGGTTTTGGGAAATGATTCAACGGCATGAAGTCAGTATTTTCTACACAGCGCCTACCGCGATTCGTTCTCTCATCAAAGCGGCGGAAGCGCACCCTGAATGTCATCCGCGCAAGTACGACTTGAACAGTCTGCGCATCATTGGTTCGGTGGGGGAGCCTATTAACCCCGAGGCCTGGATGTGGTATTTCAGGGAGGTGGGTCGCGAGCGTTGTCCAATACTCGATACATGGTGGCAAACTGAAACCGGTGGTCACATGATTACGCCGTTGCCGGGTGCTACCCCGTTAAAGCCAGGCTCTTGCACATTACCGCTACCTGGTATTGAAGCGGCTATTGTTGATGAAGCGGGTGTCGATGTGAAGTCGGGTACCGGTGGATTTCTGGTTGTCAAACGCCCCTGGCCCGCCATGATCCGAACCATCTGGGGTGACCCCGAGCGGTTCAAGAAAAATTATTTTCCGCCAGAAATGAAGGGCTATTATCTGGCCGGCGACGGCGCGCAACGCGATGCCGATGGATATTTCTGGATTATGGGACGGGTCGACGATGTCTTGAACGTATCGGGGCATCGGCTGGGCACGATGGAGGTTGAGTCTGCCCTGGTATCACATTCCATGGTGGCTGAAGCTGCTGTGGTGGGACGGCCGGACGACACAACAGGCGAAGCCATTGTGGCGTTTGTGGTGTTGAAACGGAATTTGCCCGAGGGTGACGAGGCAGTGCAGATTGCCCAGGAGTTACGTGCTTGGGTGGCCAAGGAGATTGGCCCGATTGCCAAGCCCAGGGACATTCGTTTCGGTGAAAACCTGCCCAAGACCCGCTCGGGCAAGATCATGCGTCGCCTGCTGCGCAATGTTGCCCGGGGCGAGGAAATTACGCAAGATGTTTCGACACTCGAGAACCCTTCCATTCTGGATCAGTTGTCACAGTCGGTTTAGCGTTTGCGGATTTCCCGACGAAAAAAAAGGTGCCCCTGTTTGATTTGCAGGGGCACTTTTTTGTGTGGTGTTTACATACCGTTGTAAACCGGGCCTTCGCCGCCCTGGGGGGTTACCCACACAATATTCTGCGTTGGGTCTTTGATATCGCAGGTTTTGCAGTGGACGCAGTTCTGGGCATTGATTTGCAGTTGATCTTCACCGTTCTCTGTTTTAACGAACTCGTAGACGCCGGCTGGGCAGTAGCGCGCCTCCGGTCCTCCATACTTTGCAAGATTAACGGCAACAGGCACCGAAGCGTCTTTCAGGGTTAAATGGATCGGTTGATTTTCTTCATGGTTCGTATTCGATAAAAATACCGAGCTGAGCTTATCGAATGTGAGCTTGCCGTCGGGTTTGGGATAATCGATACGGGCACATTCCGACGCGGGTTGCAAACAGGCGTGATCGGGTTTGGTGCGATGGATTGTCCAGGGCATTTTGCCTTTCAGCAACCACTGTTCGATGCCGGTCATTAAGGTGGCAACGGTACGACCTTTCTTGAACCACTGCTTGAAGTTGCGCGATTTGTTGAGCTCTTCATGAAGCCATGATTTTTCAAATGCCTGGGGATATGCGGTGAGCTCATCCCGGCTGCGTTCGGCGGCCAGGGCGTTGAACGCGGCTTCGGCGGCCAGTGCGCCGGTTTTAATGGCGGCATGGCTTCCCTTGATTCGGGAGGCGTTGAGCGTACCCGCTTCACAGCCCACCAGTACACCGCCGGGGAAACAGAGTTTGGGCAGCGAGAGCAGGCCGCCGGCAGTAAGCGAGCGGGCACCATAGGCGATACGCTTGCCGCCTTCGAAGGTGGTGCGAATGGCCGGATGGGTTTTGTAGCGTTGAAATTCTTCGTAGGGCGACAGCCATGGATTGGCGTAATCAAGGCCAACGACCAGCCCTACTACGACCATATTGTTGTCGAGGTGATACAGGAAGGAGCCCCCATAGGTATCGGCATCAAGCGGCCATCCCGCCGTGTGAACAACCAGCCCCGGCTTCGATTGCGAGGGGTCGACCTCCCACATTTCCTTGATGCCAATGGCATAGCTTTGCGGATCTTTGCCTTGGTCAAGCTTGAAGCGCTCGATTAGTTCACGCCCCAGTTGGCCGCGCGACCCCTCGGCGAAAATCGTATATTTCGCGTGAAGCTCCATACCGGGCTGGTAGTTCGGTGTTTCGGTGCCGTCGCGCCCGATACCCATGTCACCGGTGGCGACCCCCTTCACAGCGCCATTTTCGTCGTACAGCACTTCAGCGGCTGAAAATCCGGGAAAGATTTCCACGCCCAGCGCCTCGGCCTGCTCGCCGAGCCACTGGGTTACTTCGCCCAGGCGTACAACATAATTGCCGTGATTCTGGAAGCATTCGGGCAGGAGCCAGTTCGGAGTGGCACGGGCGCCTTTTTGCGTAAGGAATAGGAACCGATCCTCCGTGACCTCGGTTTTCAGCGGTGCCCCTTTTTCTTTCCAGTCGGGGATCAATTCGGTTAGCGCCTTGGGATCCATGACCGCGCCCGACAAGATATGGGCACCGACTTCCGAGGCTTTTTCAAGGACACAGACGTTGAGTTCCTGCCCTTTGTTGTTGGCGAGTTGTTTCAGGCGGATGGCAGCCGATAAGCCGGCCGGCCCGGCGCCGACGATGACGACGTCGTATTCCATTGATTCGCGTTCAGCCATGGATGTTGACCTCCGTTATATATTTTGTGTGGGCGTATACTTTAAACATTGTACTTCCGATATGGGCCGCCTGTGCATCTGAAGCGTGCCGGGCGCCGGCTTGACGAACAAGAAGGTGTGAATGTCTGAAACTCAATCTGTCATCAAAAAGCGGATTCATCATTTGCGTGAACTCATGGTTTCCAAAGGCGCGAAGGCTTGTGTGGTCCTTTCTGCTGACCCGCACTTGTCTGAGTATCTGCCCGAACATTGGCAGGCCCGTGCCTGGTTAAGCGGTTTCCAGGGGTCGGCTGGCACATTGGTGGTAACACCTGATTTTGCAGGTTTGTGGACAGACAGCCGTTATTGGGAACAGGCGGTCGTTGACCTTGCGGGCACGGGCATTGAGCTCATGCGGGCAGGGCAACAGGATGTGCCGTCGCCCCCCGATTGGATCGTTTCGCAACTGGCTGCCGGTGATTGTGTTGCAATCGACGGCAACACGCTTAGCGTTGCCGCCCATCGCCAGTGGTTGCAAATTCTGTCTGGCCACGCCATTCGTTTGCAAACAGACCTCGACCTGCCTGGTGATGCGTGGGCAGATCGGCCTGCGCTTCCCCATGCGCCGGTGTATGCGCATGCGCCAGATTTCGCCGGTCGGAGCCGCGCCGACAAGCTGGCGGCGGTTCGCAAGGAAATGAAGGACAAAACGGCGCAATGGCATTGGCTGTCGGCGCTCGATGATATTGCCTGGATACTGAATTTGCGCGGTCAGGATGTGGCTTACAACCCGGTTTTTCTCAGTCATCTTTTAATTGGCGAGCATGATGCCCGTCTCTTCATCGATCAGACCAAGATTCCTCAGGAACTGCAGCGTGAGCTCGAGAGGGATGGCATTGTGCTTGACGCGTACGAAGCCGTGGGCGGCGTGCTGGCCTGCTTGCCGGAATCGGATACATTGCTGTTCGACCCCGTTCGCACGACGGCCGGTTTGCTGTCCTCGGCAGCGTTTGTCAAGCAGTGCGAAGCCGATAATCCTTCGCAGGTTATGAAAGCGTGCAAAACCGAGGCCGAACTGGCACACATTCGCGAGACCATGGAGATGGACGGGGCAGCGTTGTGCGAGTTCTTTGCATGGTTCGAGGATCACGTTGGCAAGGAAAAGATATCCGAGCTCATGGTGGACGAGCATATCACCGCCGCACGTGCGCGGCGGCCTCATTTCGTGTGCCCCAGTTTTTCCACCATTGCCGCATTTAACGCCAATGGGGCGATGCCGCATTATCAGGCAACGGAGTCATCCTACGCCTGGATCGAGGGCGATGGCCTGTTGTTGATCGACTCGGGAGGACAGTACCTGGGCGGCACCACGGATATTACGCGTGTCGTGCCAGTTGGCATACCAACTTCAAACCAGAAACGTGATTACACTTTGGTACTAAAAGGCATGATTGCCTTATCGCAGGCGGTGTTTCCCCAAGGGGTGGCGGGCTCGGCGCTTGATGTGCTGGCACGCATGCCGCTCTGGCAGGCAGGGTTGGAGTTTGGACATGGTACAGGCCATGGCGTGGGGTACTTTTTGAATGTACACGAAGGGCCGCAGTCTATTTCATACCGCGCTGCGCGCACTGTCCCGATGCAGGTGGGCATGGTTACGTCAAACGAGCCGGGGTTGTATCGTCCGGGGCAGTGGGGCATTCGCATCGAGAACTTGATCGCCTGCCAGTCGGCCCGCCAGAGCGATTTTGGACACTTCCTGCAGTTTGAAACGCTAACGCTGTGCCCCATTGATACGCGCTGCATCGAGCCGGCGCTGATGTCGGATACCGACAAGCAATGGTTGAACCATTATCACGGGCAAGTGCGGCAAAGATTATTGCCTCACGTGAACGGCGCAGCAAAGAATTGGTTGATCACTCGTACCGAGCCCCTGTAAGGTTGGGGTGTGTCGGCTATAATTTCAATTTCCCGCTACCGCCTGGTGATCCCGGGTGCTGAAAACTGATGACAAAATATGTATTTGTAACGGGTGGGGTGGTGTCTTCGCTAGGCAAAGGCATCGCTGCTGCTTCTCTGGCCGCCATTCTCGAATCGCGCGGCCTGCGCGTCACCATGTTGAAACTGGATCCTTACATTAATGTGGATCCTGGCACCATGAGTCCTTTCCAGCACGGAGAGGTCTTCGTAACTGAAGATGGTGCCGAAACCGACCTTGATCTGGGCCACTACGAGCGCTTCATTTCAACACGCATGCGCAAGGTGAATAACTTCACGACCGGGCAAATTTACGAGTCCGTCTTGCGTAAAGAGCGTCGGGGTGATTATCTTGGCAAAACGGTTCAGGTTATTCCGCACATAACCAACGAAATTCAGGACTTTATCGCGCGAGGGGCCAAGGCCGCCTATGAAGGCAATGCCGATATTGCCATTGTGGAAATCGGCGGAACGGTAGGCGATATCGAATCGCTGCCGTTTCTTGAGGCAGCGCGTCAAATGAGCCTGCGCCTGGGGCGCAACCAGGCTGCGTTTGTGCATCTGACTTTGGTGCCCTATATTCCTTCCGCCGGTGAACTCAAAACCAAACCCACCCAGCACTCGGTGCAAAAACTGCGTGAAATCGGGATTTATCCGCATGCCTTGTTGTGCCGTGCCGACCGCCGGATTCCCGAGGACGAACGCGCAAAAATCTCGCTGTTTTCAAATGTGCCGCTCGATGCAGTGATCTCGGTTTGGGATGTTGATTCAATATATAAAATCCCCGCCATGTTGCATGCCCAAGGGCTGGATAATCTCGTGTGTGATGCGCTGGCACTGTCCGCCCCGCCGGCTGACTTGTCGGAATGGAATCAACTGGTTGCGGCCATTGAGAACCCGCGCCATGAAATTCGGATCGGGATGGTGGGTAAGTATGTCGATTTGACTGAATCATACAAGTCTTTGACCGAAGCACTGATTCACGCGGGCATTCACACGGAATCGCACGTTTCCATCGAATACATCGATTCCGAGGTTATTGAAACGGAAGGCTCCGAATGCCTTGCTCATCTGGATGCCATTCTGGTGCCCGGCGGATTCGGCAAGCGGGGAACGGAAGGCAAAATTGCCGCAATTCGTTACGCCCGTGAAAATAATGTGCCGTATCTTGGCATTTGTCTGGGTATGCAGCTTGCCGTGGTCGAGTTCGCGCGGAATGTGGCACAGCTGGGCGGGGCCAATAGTACAGAGTTCGATCCATCCACGCCGCATCCTGTCGTTGCGTTGATTACTGAATGGCAGGATCGTGAAGGGCGGCTTGAAAAACGTGATGAATCGTCCGACCTGGGCGGGACGATGCGTAAAGGCGCGCAGCGATGTCCGGTTAAACCCGGGACGCGGGCGCAGCGCATATACGGAGATGAGGTCTATGAGCGTCATCGTCATCGCTATGAGGTGAACAACGTGTATGTATCGCGCTTGGAGGAAGCCGGCCTGGTTATCAGCGCCCGTACACCGACCGAACAGTTGCCCGAAATGATGGAGCTGCCCAAACACCCCTGGTTCATGGGTGTACAGTTTCATCCGGAGTTCACATCAACGCCGCGCGGTGGCCATCCGCTGTTTACCAGTTACATCAATGCGGCGCTGGCCCATCAGGCAGAGCGTAAACAAAAGGCTGTTGTATGAAACTATGCGGATTCGAAGCGGCGCTCGACAAACCTTTTTTCCTGATTGCCGGCCCTTGCGTCATTGAGTCGCGTCAAATGGCGTTCGACACGGCGGGGCAGCTCAAAGAAATAACGGCCGCCCTTGGTATTCCGTTCATTTACAAAAGCTCGTTCGACAAGGCCAATCGCAGTTCGGGTAAGTCGTTTCGCGGGCCGGGCATGCAGGAGGGTCTGCAGATCCTGTCTGATGTACGAACAGAGCTGGGTGTGCCGGTTTTAACCGATGTGCATGACATCAGCCAGGTGGACGATGTGGCGCAGGTGGTCGACGTCATGCAAACTCCTGCATTTCTTTGCCGGCAAACCGATTTTATTCAAGCCTGTGCGGCCACCGGAAAGCCCGTCAATATCAAGAAAGGCCAGTTTCTGGCGCCACACGACATGACGCAAGTTGTGAACAAAGCGCGTGAAGCGTCTGTGCTGGCTGGTTACGATGGCAATAATATTCTGGTGTGCGAGCGAGGCGCTTCTTTCGGCTACAACAACCTTGTGTCGGATATGCGTTCGTTGGATATTATGCGCGAAACGGGGTGTCCGGTGGTTTTCGATGCGACGCATTCCGTTCAATTGCCAGGTGGGCTGGGTAATGCTTCCGGCGGGCAGCGAGAGTTCGTTCCTGTGCTGGCCAGGGCTGCGGTTGCCGTGGGTATTGCAGGCCTGTTCATGGAAACACATCCCGAGCCCGAGAAGGCTTTATCGGATGGGCCCAATGCAGTGCCGCTGCATTTGATGCCCGGTTTATTGAAGTCGTTGGTCAGTATCGATCGTTGCGTTAAGGAAAACGGCCTGTTCGCGTTCGACTGACCCTGTTTAGGCAGAAAGGCTATGGAATTGTCGTTCCTGGGGGCGGCGGGTACTGTTACCGGTTCGCGCCATTTGCTCGAGTCAGACGGTAAGCGTGTCCTGATCGATTGTGGATTATTCCAGGGCTTGAAATTTCTGCGCCAGCGCAATTGGGCCCCATTCCCGGTTGACCCTTCAAGTATCGACGCAGTTGTACTGACGCACGCCCATCTCGATCATTCCGGTTACTTGCCGCGACTGGTTCAGGCTGGTTTCAGCGGGGCCATTTATGCTTCGCCGGCGACATTGGAACTGGCCGAGGTTCTATTGCTCGACAGCGCACATATCCAGGAATCTGATGCTGAGTTTGCCAACAGGCATCAACTGTCATCCCACGATCCGGCCTTACCGCTTTACAACAGAAAAGACGCCCAACGTGCGATTGATTTATTCCAGCCTCTCGAACGTGATTTGTTCCATCCCATCGCCGGGAATGTAAAAGTCAAGCTGCATCGGGCGGGGCACATATTGGGCGCGTCCATCGTGGAAGTGAAGTGGGATGGACGTACGCTGGTGTTTTCCGGCGACTTGGGACGTTATGGTGATCCGGTAATGCCTGATCCCGATGTCATTGAGCAAGCCGATTATCTGGTCCTGGAGTCTACCTATGGCGATCGCATACATGAAACCAGCGCCCCCGAAAGCGTACTCGAGGCATTGATCGTGCGTACCGCCGAAAGGGGCGGGACGGTTGTGATTCCTGCATTTGCAGTCGGACGAGTGCAACTGTTGCTGTATTATCTGCATCTGCTGCGATCGCAAAACCGGCTTCCGCAGAACATGCCCATTTACCTCGATAGTCCGATGTCGGTCAGGGCGCAGGAAATTCATTCCGATTATCCGGGCGAACAGAAACTGACCCCATCACAAGTGCGCGACGTTAACGCCGTGGCGACCCGTATTGAGAGTGTGGAAGAGTCCAAAGCTTTAGATACGTCGGTGATGCCGAAAATCATTATTTCAGCAAGCGGTATGGCCACGGGAGGCCGCGTGATTCATCATTTGAAGCGCTACGTGCCCGATCCGAGATCGTCGGTTTTGTTTGCCGGTTATCAGGCGGCGGGAACTCGGGGCGCTAAAATGCTCGCTGGGGCTCAAACAATTAAAATTCACGGGGAGCATGTGCCGGTGAAGGCTGAGCTCGATAATCTTTCAATGCTTTCCGCCCACGCCGACGCAAACGAAATTCTGCGCTGGTTGGGTGGCTTTCGGCAGGCGCCGTCGCACACTTTTCTGGTTCACGGCGAACCCGAGGTCGCAGACGCGTTACGCTGTCGTATTAAAGATGAACTGGGCTGGCAGGTAAGAGCCGTTGAGCATCTGGAAAAAGTAGATTTGAGGCATAACCAGCGAATGTGATGGGTATAACCGGTCATCGCAGTACAATGCTTTTCTAATTCAATGACTTTTTAAATTCAGGCAGGATATTTCAAATCATGAGTGCTATTGTAGATATCATCGGGCGCGAAATTCTGGATTCGCGTGGGAACCCCACCGTTGAGTGCGATGTATTGCTGGAGTCGGGAGCAATGGGTCGGGCGGCCGTCCCTTCGGGGGCGTCAACCGGTGCGCGTGAAGCGATTGAGCTTCGTGATGGCGACCAGGGTCGTTACTTGGGTAAAGGTGTGTTGAAAGCAGTTGAGCATCTCAATACCGAAATTTCCGAAGCCCTGATGGGTCTGGACGCGCAAGAGCAAACGTTTGTCGACCGCACGCTAATTGATCTGGACGGCACAGAGTCGAAGAGCCGTTTGGGCGCCAACGCCATTTTGGCTGCCAGCATGGCAGTTGCACGAGCTGCCGCCGATGATTCGGGTCTGTCTTTGTACCGCTATTTTGGCGGCAGCGGACCCATGCAAATGCCGGTGCCGATGATGAATGTGATCAATGGCGGCGCACATGCGAACAATACACTCGATATGCAGGAATTCATGATTCTTCCAGTCGGTGCAAGCAGTTTTCGCGAATCGCTGCGCATGGGCGCCGAGGTGTTTCATGCCCTTAAGAAGCTGATTCACGATCAGGGCATGTCGACTGCGGTGGGTGATGAGGGCGGATTTGCCCCCAATGTCGCCAATCACGAGGCTGCGATCCAACTGATTCTTCAAGCCATTGATGCGGCCGGTTACGAGGCCGGCTCACAAATAGCGTTGGGTCTGGACTGCGCCAGTTCGGAGTTCTATCGCGACGGCAAGTATCATTTGGCGGGTGAAGGCGGAGTGTCTTTAGACGCAGCAGACTTTACAAACCTGTTGGCAACCTGGTGCGACAAGTATCCCATTATTACCATTGAAGACGGGATGGCGGAAAACGATTGGGAAGGTTGGAAGATCCTAACGGACCAATTGGGCAAGAAAGTGCAATTGGTGGGCGACGACCTCTTCGTGACCAATACCGCCATTCTGAAGCAAGGTATTGAGCAAGGTATTGCCAATTCCATTCTGATCAAAATCAACCAGATTGGCACGCTGACCGAGACATTTGCAGCGATAGAGATGGCCAAGCGCGCAGGCTACACCTCTGTGATTTCGCACCGCTCGGGCGAGACGGAAGATACCACCATTGCCGATATTGCCGTGGCTACCAACGCAATGCAAATTAAAACCGGTTCATTGTCGCGCTCCGATCGCATGGCCAAATACAACCAGTTGCTTCGTATCGAGGAAGAGCTCGCTGAAGTGGCGTCGTTTCCCGGTCGCGAGGCGTTTTACAACTTGCGTTAAACAAACAGGTATGCCTCCTGTTTCTAAGGAGGCTGACAGGGGGCGGGCATGCGATTGCTTCTGCTGGTGCTGGTAATACTGACCCTGGCCATTCAATATCCATTGTGGTGGGGTAAAGACAGTTGGAGCAGGGTGGCAGAGCTTGAAGCCCGGGTTGCCGAGCAACAGGCCGAGAATGAAGCCCTTACGATGCGAAACAATGCGTTGGCAGCCGAGGTACACGATTTACGTTCCGGAACGACCGCTGTAGAGGAGCGTGCGCGTTCGGAGCTGGGGATGGTGAAAGAGGGTGACGTCTTTGTACGTATTTTGCGGGCCGATACGCCTCCCCGTTGAGGCAGTCTGCAACTGATTCAGGGTCAGGCCCGTTGGGGTTATTTTCCGGAAGCGGTTTGTCGGCCACTGTGCCCGGTTGTTCAGCTTCGTTTTTATTTCCCTGTTGTCCGGCGTTCTTGCTGCCGCCGGACGAGCCTTCTGCTGGCTGACTGTTATTCTCATTAGGAATATGGGTTGAAGAACCCTGCCACGGCTTGCGATTCACTCGTGCGTTGGCGCTGTCCGACCATAATATAGGGTCGGATTGCATCGTGACTTGTACCTCGCGGCGAATCAGAAGAGGGCCGGGTGCCAAAGCCGACAGGCCAGGGACGAGCGGCACATATTGATAGGTTAGCAGCAGGGTTAGCGTATTGGCCTGGAAAATGGTCTCTTTTGAGGTCGGGCCGACTCCGTTTGTCCAGCCATTATTCTTGGCTTTCAAATGTTGTTCGCGCTGGTAGCTGTTGCCGATAGCACGATAATTGGGCGTGCCGCCGCCGCGACTCTTTGGAAAGTCGTTGAAAACGGCTGTTGACGGTGACCGGATTTGAATATGCCATGCAAGATCAGGCTGGCCCCGGATTGCACGTGCCTGGTTGTTTGTGAGTTGTTGCGTTGCTGTGCGCACTGAACCGCCGGTATGCAAAGGAATGGCACGTTGTTCGAACGCGCGGGCAATTGCAGTTGGATTGGCATGCCGGAGGCTGCCCGCCTTGGCGGCGCCGACAAGCGCTGCCCCCACCGCCTGCCGTACATAAATCCAATGTGTTAGTTCTACAGTGCCAATTCCTGTAAGAATCATGGGCAGTGCGATGAGCGAGAACTCAACCATGCCGGCACCCTTTTCATTCCGGTTGTATTGTCGTGGTCGTACGCGCGTGAGCGTTGATTGCGCGCGGCGTGGACTTAAAGGTTTCGTCAGGGCAAGGTTGTGCAGTGGCATGCCCTTATTGTGGCTTGGCCGGTTAATGCCTGTCGATTGTGACTTCTACGTGGTTGCAGTTCTCAATGAATCGAACGCGGATTTGCGTGGGCACTATCCGGATTATCAGTAAACAGGCTCGCGCAATCGACGGCATCGAATTGATAGGGTTGCCCGCAAAAATTACAAGAAACATCAACCGTCTCACGCTCGGATAGAATGCTTTGCACTTCATCTAGCCCGAGCATGCGCAACATATTACCGACGCGCTCCCGGGTACAAGGACAATGCCATGTTATGGATTGCGGTTCAAATGTGAGCAGCGCCTCCTCCCAGAAGAGGCGTTTGATCAGCGTATCGGTGTCCAGTTCGCGCAGTTCTTCTGTTTGCAGCGTGTTGGCCAGCGTAACGGCGCGGTCCCAGGACTCTTCTGATGGCGCATCGGCATGGCCCCCGTGATCGGGCAGTTTCTGTAAAAGTAAACCACTGCTGCAGTTTTCGTCGGCTGACAGCCATAGCCGTGTGTCCAACTGTTCAGAGTGTTGCATATAGTGCTCGAGTACTTTTGCAACGGTTTCGCCTTCCAGAGGCACAATACCCTGGTATGGCTGCAGATCGGTTGTTTGCTTGCCAGGATCAAGAATAACGCTGAAACGGCCTTCGCCTTGCGTGTTCAACAAGGTCTGTAATGTCCCGTTGGCAGGAACGTCGGCATCTTCACGCAGTGTTGCGGTAGCGCGAATGGTGAGGTCGGCATTGCATTCAACGACAATAAGCGAGACAGGCCCGTCGCCTTGCAATTGCAGTACCAGCGAGCCATCGAATTTAATGTTCGACGCCAACAAGACGGCCGCCGACATGAGTTCTCCCAATAAATTGCGTACGCAGTCCGGGAGGTTTTGATGGGCTAAGCCGGTTTGCCAGGCTTGTGTTAATCGAACCGCCTGAATGCGGGTGCTGTTGTCCTGGAACAGGTACTTTTTAAGAAGGTCGCTCATATCGACCATTTTAGCTTATTGGCGTGACGGATTGCCGTCAGTCCAGCCTGATCAGGTCGCGCTTGTATTCGCGGCCACGTTCAATATAGTGTTGCGTGTTGAGGTGCATGTTCTGGATTTCTTCCTCGCTGAGCGTACGCAGAATCTTGCCAACCCCCACAACCAGCGATCCGTCGGGAATTTCACGGCCTTCAGGAACAATGGCACCTGCGCCAATCAGGCAGTTTCGACCAATAACGGCGTTGTTCAGCACAATGGCCTGCATGCCGATCAGCGCACCGTCCTTGATGGTGCAACCGTGCAGCATGGCCTGGTGCCCCACGGTGACATGGCTTCCGATATCAAGTGGCACCCCTTCATCAACATGCAGCACGCTGCCTTCCTGGATATTACTTCCCTTGCCGATCGTAATGGGGGCATTGTCGCCGCGTATTGCAACGTTCGACCAGATGCTTACGCCGGCAGCCAGGTGGACATCGCCGATGATGTCGGCACTTTCGAAAATAAATGTGTCCGGGTCAATACTGGGCTTGAGGTTCTTGAATTGATAGATAGGCATGGCTACAGCAATGAAAAGGGTCAAAGGCTCAATGATACCGAACCATTGCTATTGGCTGCAGGCTGACTTTCAATGTCTGACTGATGACCCGTGTACCAGAAATACCCATCGCGATCGATACTGGCGTGTTCGCCGGTGAGATACCAGTCGCGTAAAAACGGTTGTTGGGTTGACGTTTCATCTTGCCAGTACGACAGGAACAGCGCCGGGTCGGGAAAGCCGTGGATGTCGTACCGGTTGACGGCAATCTGTCCGATGATGCCGGCCGGACACGGACGACCGGCTTCGTCGAGCACGGTAACCAGGTGGCCTGGAAATGGCTTGCCCATACTGCCGGGCCGTGCCGGCCAACGAGCATGGCTATGGCCGACAATATAGGGGGCTTCTGTTTGTCCGTAGACATGGTTTGGGGTCAGCCCCAGCGTATTGGCATACCATTCATACACTTGGCCCGAGGGGTGTTCGCCGGTAGACATGATGGCACGCACCGACAGGCTGCCCAGATCGGGCTGCGGCTCTTCCATGACGGCACGCAGCGATGAGCAGGGCAGACTGATGTTGCTGACCTTGTATTTGTGCAGGCACTCAATGGTTTGCCGGGTGGAAAAATGGCCGTCGAGCGCAACAATTGGGCGACCGAAATACAAGCAGGGCAGCAGGCCACCCAATAGGCCGTCGACACTGGACCATGAATGTTGTGTCCAGAAAATATCTTTGGGTTGTGGAAACCAGTTCTGCGAAGCGACGAAACCGGGTAGAACGCCAATTAAAGCGCTATGAGACAGCAAAACCCCTTTCAAGGCAGACGCATGGCCAATAGGATAAAGCAAAAATGCGGCACTTGAAGACGATGTGGGAACAACGTGAAATTCACTATTCTGGCGGGCCAGAAGGCTGCTCCAGGACAGCGTTAATTCATGCTGGAAACCCAGGCTGATAATCTGGCTGAGCCCCGGATACTGGCCATATGCCTGCAAGATGCCGGGCGCGTGCGGCATGTCAACAATGGCTGCCCTGGCCTGGGCGTGGCTGAGGCGCTCGGTTACCTGCTTGGCATTAAGAATGGCGGGAATCGGGACGACAATGCCGCCAACCGCGAGAATGGCCATGCAGGCGGTAATGTATTCGGGTGACTGACCCATTGCCACCGCAACCCGGTCACCGTTGCCGATACCCATCTTGATCAGACCGTTAGCCAGCTTTCCCGTTGTCTCTGCCAATTGGCCATAAGTATGCATGGTTGATTCGCCGAAATCATTCTCGGCGAATACGGCAGGGCGGCGCCCTTCCAGCGTGTTGGATGCCCACCGCAAAAGGCAATATTGCGCAATATTAAATTGTGATGGAACAAGCCAACGGAAAGATGAGTACAGCTCCGGATACTGGTTGTTCATAGGTGTCCGATAAGTCAACGGCGCGCACAAAAAGACGCGGTAGCTGGGTTACCGGTGCAAGCATGAACGAAGCGGGCTATCTATGCAACGATTTAGTGTTACAAAGCCTCAAACATTAGGGTTTACACTGATATGAGACGAGTTCCAAGCAGCCGGTCGTGCAGAAACTGGCGTTCAGCGTCGAACCATGTCCAGATGAACAGGGTAAATGGCGTAAAGACGATCAGCAGGTCGGTGGAAGCATAGCCGGTGATCCGGCTTAGCCCCTGCACCAAAAGAATTGAGATCAGGGGAATCGGCCACACCAGGATATATCGGAGCGTCAGGCGTCCGACGGTAGGGGGCAGGCCATTCTTGTCGATCAAGCGGATATTCCAGGTTTTCATGGGCAAGGTCTGGCCTTTGTATTTCCATGACAACACAAAGTAAATGCCGATTGCGATGAAAAGCGCTACCTGCCGTTCGTGCCGGAACATGAGGCCGCTTCGACTCTGGGTTAATGTGTCGAATAAATAGCTGGCCAGAAACACAACGGCAAACAGCAATACGCCTTCATACATCATGCTGGAAAAACGCCGCCAACGACTGGGGGTGATTAGCGTACGGGGCTGGCTGGGTTCCTGGGGCTTGTTTTGCATTGCACAACTGTCGTCAGATCAAAATTTCATGGAAACGTTATTATCACCCAATAAATTCGTTGAAAAACAGAAACGTCGAAATTGGCAGCAGTCGTCGTTTATCGTGCAACTGAATTTTTATCGGGTGGGCGGCTTGCAGCAACGGCATAAAAAAAGCCGCTTGCGCGGCTTTTTTGGAACCCGGGGCGTTTCGCAGCGGGTTCTTGCAGTACGTTGGAAGCCAGCTAATTAAGCAGCCGATTCAACGTTACGGCGAGGAGCAACATTAACTGTTGTTGCCTTGTTAACATTACCGCCCAGCTTGGTGAACAGCTTCTTCAGTGCGTGGCCGGGACGAAAGCGGTTTTGCTCTTCGATGGCGGCTTGCATCAGTTGGCGTTCTAGTTCATCAGTCAGACGGATATCGCTGTGCAGGTTGTTCATAATTGGCCTCTCTTTCGTAAAATTGAACGTTTCGTTCAGGGTTAACCCTATTATAGGGAAAACCCTAGGAAAGTGCAAGTCCAATTGTTGCGTTGCATTAAAACCGTGCTTCCCGGGGGTATTTGTGTTTTTTAAACGACACTATGGCAGTGAAAAAACCTGTTTCAGGTGCGATATTGGTCTTTAACCATATCAAATCCAAATAACCGGCAGTCGAGCGCGCCATTGTGGATCGGGTAGCGTTTCAGTGGTTTGAGCCGCATTTTCTGGGGCAGACCAAGGTCGTTTGAAATAATATGAACATGCCATCCGTCGTAATGCTGCTTCAGGTTGCTGGCCCATTCCTGCCACAGCGTCAACGCTTCGTCTGGCAATCTTTCTCCGTAGGGCGGATTGGTAACCAGCCAGCCGTTGCCGCCCGGGGGGACGACGTTACGTGCGTCGGCAACCTCGAACCGGACGGTATCGGGCGCCAGCCGCGCGCGCTCCTGGTTCTGTTTTGCTGCAGCAATGGCTTGCGGGTCGATATCGGTGCCTAAAAGCGGTGTCTCAAGTTGAGTACGAATGGCCTCGCGAGCTTCGTCTTTGATGTCGCGCCAATGCCGGAAGGGGTGATCACGCAGCCGCTCAAACGCGAAGGGGCGCCAGATTCCCGGCGGCACACCCAGGGCGATCCAGGCCGCTTCGATCATAATCGTCCCACTGCCGCAAAAGGGATCCAATAACGGGGCGTCGGGATTCCAGCCTGATAATGCAAGCAGGCCGGCGGCGAGGTTTTCGCGTATGGGCGCTTCGCCTTTATCAAGCCGCCAACCGCGTTTAAACAACGACTCACCAGAGGTATCCAGATAAAGCGTAGCGGATGTTTCGTCCAGGAACAGATGCACGCGAGCATCGGGACGGACTGTGTCGATACTGGGGCGCTCGCCTTCCTGGTCGCGCAGGCGATCACAAATGGCATCTTTCGTACGCAGGTTACAGAATTGCAGGCTTTTCATTGGACTTCGAATCGCCGAGGTATCCACGCGAAGTGTCTGTTCTGCACCAAACCAGCGCTCCCACGGTGTGTGATAGGCCAGGTCGAAAATGTCTTCTTCGTGGCGCACAGGGGCATGGGAAACCTGGACCAGAACGCGGGTTGCCAGTCGGGAAAATAAGTTAATGCGCATGATGCCTGTCCAGTCCGTCTTTAACCGACAGCCGGCACGCCCGGCTTCAGCCGTATCGAAGCCCAGTGCTTGCAATTCCAGCGACAACGGCATTTCAAGCCCGTGCGGGCAGGGCACGAAAACCTGAAAGGTCTGCGCTTGCGTGACATTGGGCTTGCGTTCCCGCTTGCGGGCCGGGGCTTTCTCTGCGGGTTCTGGCGCTACGGGAGCGGGCGCAGCATACTTTTGTTTTGTGAGCTCTTGTTGCGCGACATTGCGTGCCCGGGCCCCGCTGCGCTTGCGTGGTTTACCCGTACCCTCAGGGCTTTGGGCAGGCTTGCGTTGCAGGGTTAAAGTCTTCTTTTTTGACATTTCGGTCATTGGGCAGCCCGTGGCTAGAAGGGTCGAACGAATACCATAATGAGAACCAGGGTCAGCAAAAGCACTGGTATTTCATTGAACCAGCGGAAAAATCTTTCCGAATGGCGGTTGCGATTTTGTTGAAAAAGTTGCAGATATCGATAGCAGGTACCGTGATAAATCAGCAACAAAACAACCAGCCCCAGTTTGGCGTGCATCCAGCCTTGGCTGCGACCCAGGCCGTAACCCAGGTACAGGTACAAGCCGAAAAAGATCGCCGGAATGGCCAGGATCGTCATGAACCGAAAGAGCCTGCGAGCCATGCCGATTAAACGAGTCTGGGTCTCTTGCGAATTAGGTTGTGCAAGGTTGACGTAAATGCGCGGCAAGTAAAACAGGCCCGCAAACCACGAGATTACAAACAGGACGTGGAAGGTTTTGATCCAGAGCATCATTTCATCAGCCGCGTAGCTGGCCGTCTCCGGTTAAGACCCATTTCAAGGTGGTTAATCCTTCCAGCCCGACCGGTCCGCGCGCGTGCATTCGATTGGTCGAGATGCCTATTTCCGCACCCAGACCGTATTCAAATCCATCGGCAAAGCACGTAGGCAGGTTAACGTAAACGGAGCTCGAGTCTACATAGCGCTGGAATTGTGTCGCCGCGCCGATATGCTCGGTGACAATCGCTTCTGTGTGACCGGAGCTGTAGCGGGCGATGTGGTCCATGGCCTCATCAATTGTGGCAACGATACGAATCGCCAGGATAGGGCCCAGGTATTCTGTTTGCCAGTCTTCCTCGGTTGCCATGCTGGCTGCCGGTATCAATGCCCTTGTTTTATCGCAGCCCCGCAGTTCAACGCCTTTGGCGATGAGGGTGTCTGCAATACGCGGTAAAACGGTTGGAGCGATATCGTCATGCACCAATAATGTTTCCATCGCGCCACAGACGCCGTAGCGATAGGTTTTTGCGTTTACGGCAATATCGTGGGCCTTGTCGGGATCGGCAGCCCGATCTATGTAAACATGGCAGTTTCCATCCAGGTGTTTCAGCAAGGGCACTTTGGACTCTGCTGCCAGACGGGCAATAAGCCCTTTGCCGCCGCGAGGGATGATAACGTCGACATAGTCGGTTAACGTAATCAACTGCCCGACAGCTGCGCGATCGGTGGTGTCGACCACCTGGACTGCCTGCTCTGGCAGGCCGGCTTCTTTGAGCCCCGCCTGAATGATCTGTCCGAGTGCGCGGTTGCTGTGAAATGCTTCGCTGCCGCCACGCAAGATTGTGGCGTTGCCTGATTTCAGGCAAAGTGCCGCCGCATCGATGGTCACGTTGGGACGCGATTCATAAATAATGCCAATGACGCCCAGGGGGACGCGCATTTGGCTGACACGCATGCCGTTTGGTCGTGTTACGGTTGCTGTCTGGCTTCCAACGGGATCGGGCATATCAGCGATTTGACGCAAGCCGGCGATCATTGTTTGCAGTGCTTTATCCGACAGCGTGAGGCGGTCGAGCAGGGCGGGTTGCAACTGATTCCGGCGGGCAGCTTCGAGGTCTTTCTGGTTTTCGCCTTGCAGCCATTCTTTCTGGCTTTCGAGCTGGTTTGCCATGCTGCGCAGTGCCTGCGCTTTTTCCTGATCCGAGGCGATCATGAGTACGCGTGATGCTTGTCGTGCCTGCTGGCCCAGACGGTTAACGAGAGCGGGGATGTCTTGATCTTTCATGCTGCGTGTCGGGATGAGTGATTAGGTTTGTTGGAGGTTGCCAATGCGATACGCAATACCAGCCGGGCCAGTTCTTCCCATGGGTCGGGCAGGCGTCCGTTAACGGTCAGGCCTTTAATCAGGCGGTCGATGTCGTGCGCATGCTGGATGGACGCGGCCCATACGGCCGGTGTGACAGTTTCAAGCGCCCGGCGGGCCGCCGCTTCGCGCGCGCCGAAGAGCCGATGTGCGCGCATGAGCTCGCCCATGGCGCGTCCTTGTCGTCGCGCAAGCGAGAGCCGGGAAAGGATGCGTATTTCCTCGGCTACGGCCCATAATACCAAAGGCAGGGCCTCGCCTTCGGCTTTCAGGCCCGAGAGTACCTTAAGCGCCCTGGCCGACTCCCCGGTCAGCATGGCGTCGCGCAAGCTGAAAACATCGTAGCGTGCCACGTTCAAGACAGCCCGCTCGACATCCTGGGCGCTCAGTTGACCTTCCGGGTACAGCAGACCGAGCTTCATGATTTCCTGGTGTGCTGCCAGCAGGTTACCTTCTACGCGATCTGCGATCCAGTTTCTCGTTTCCGCATCGGTTGATTGTTTTTGTCGCGCCAGGCGATGGCCTATCCATTGGGGCAGGTCATGGCGCGGGACAACCGGTATTTCAATAACGGTAGCCGATTGCCACAATGCCGTGGCCCATTTGGATGAACGACTGGCTTTGTCGAGCCGCGGCAGTGATACGACACAAGATACGCCATCGTCGTTTGCTTCGGCTTGACGTTTTGCCAGGCTTACCAGGGCTTCGGCGCCGTTTTTTCCGGGTTTGCCTGTCGGGATCTGGATTTCCACCAGGCGGCGGTCGCCAAATAGCGACAGATTCTGCATGGCACCGTCAATTTCCGCCCAGTCGCTGCGTGAGTCAACCACGAAACTACTACGCTCGGTAAATTGGGCCTTGCGGGCAGCCTGACGCAAGGCATCAGTCGTTTCGGTGACAAGCAGGGGCTCATCACCGGAAATGACATAAAGTGCATCAAGTGCATTTGCCTTTTCCAGTATTTTGGAAAAAGCGTCGGGATCTAGCCTGCTAGGCATGGCGAAAACTCGTTGGCCGTTAGTAGAAAGAGCTGGTGGGTGTTGTGTTTGGCATGCGCAGTAAATCGTCGTCGATGTCCAAATCGTCTTCCACGACCGGCGCATCGTCATTCTGTACCTGACTTTCGTCAATGGGTAATGAGTCTGCATTCTCGTAGGCCTGCATGACTTCTGGCGACGTGATACGACGAACCATGCGGTCAATGAGGCTTTGCTGCATTTCAACATACAAAGAGCCGATCTCGCCTTGTTTTGCCTGTAGCGCCCCGGAGTCGTAGGGAATCTCTCGTGTTGTGCTGAGGGTTGTGGGCTGCAGCAAGATGTGGCCCTGCGCATCGGTAAGCTGGAACACAATGGTGACGCGCAGTTCATATTCCTCAACCTGCCCTTCAACACTGATTGACACCTCTTCGAGGTCGCGCGTGAGCGAAAGTTGCGTCAGGCGCACCTGTGCTTCTTTTGGCTCTTCCACAAAGCGGGTGTTGGGTGAAGTGGCCCGAATGACACGCCGAAGTTGCGAGCCAAATGCTGAATTTTCGGCGATATTGGTGTAAACCGTTTGAAACGGCAGGGGTGTCTGCCCCTTCAGGCGAAAGCCGCAGGCCGTTAAAAGCGCCAGCAACCCTATTGCAACGAACCAGCGCAGCGAATGTTGCGCAGTAAACAGGGACGAAGCGTGTAGGGTAGAGCGATGCATGGCGGTGTTATCCAACAATATTGACGAGTTTCCCGGGTACAACAATTATTCGTTTCACAGGGCGACCCTCGAGAAAGCGATTGATGGCGTCGTGTTCCGAGGCCTGCTGCTCGATTTGCGCTTTGCTGGCGTCGTTCGCCACTTTCAGGCTGCCCCGCAGTTTGCCATTAATTTGCAGCATAAGTTCGATTTCATCGGCAATCAATGCTTGTTCGTCAACCGTGGGCCAAGGAGCATCAAGCAAATCGTTCAATGTTTCACTGTAACCCAGCTCCTGCCATAGCTTCCAGGTAACGTGGGGTACTACCGGGTACAAAACGCGTAGCAGGATGCCCAGCGATTCAGCCAAGGTCTGCTGCGCCACAGGCGTGTCGGGCAATTTGGCACTTTCAAGTGTATTCAGCATTTTCATGCAGGCAGACACAACCGTGTTGTACTGGATACGCTGGTAATCGTAATCCGCCTGTTTCAGCAGGCCGTGAATTTCACGTCGCAGGGCTTGGCTGGCTTCGTCTGCGTCTGACCAATTTTGCTGGCCTGCCTGCAGCGCCGCGCTAATTGCGTTGCTGTTTGAGTGGCCGAAAAGCCAAAGCCGTCGCAGGAAGCGATGGGCACCATCGACCCCCGAGTCGGACCATTCCAGTGTCTGTTCAGGTGGGCTGGCAAACATGACGAACAGGCGTGCGGTGTCGGCGCCCATGGTGTCAATCAGTGATTGCGGGTCAACTCCGTTATTCTTGGATTTCGACATGGTGCCGATTCCACCATATTCAACGGAGGAGCCGTCCGTCTTGAGACGCGCACCGGTAATGGCCCCTTTTTCATCGTATTGATTGTCAACTTCATCGGG
Source organism: Pusillimonas sp. UBA3987 (assembly GCA_002384935.1). GTDB lineage: Bacteria > Pseudomonadota > Gammaproteobacteria > Burkholderiales > Burkholderiaceae_B > Neopusillimonas. The sequence continues at coordinate 29,945 of DGCD01000017.1, read as the reverse complement.
CCAGAAATATTCAACGCCGCCTTGAGCGTTCTTGCGGGAATAAATGTGATTCAGCACCATGCCCTGGCAAAGCAGGCGTGTGAAGGGTTCGCTGAATTTCACCAGACCAAGGTCGCGCATGACCCGTGTCCAGAAACGCGCGTACAGCAAGTGAAGCACTGCATGTTCAATACCACCAATGTATTGATCCATGGGCATCCAGTAGTCATTGCGTTCATCGACCATGGCTTGGTCGTTGCCGGGTGACGTGTAGCGCATGAAATACCATGACGAGTCGACAAACGTGTCCATGGTGTCGGTTTCGCGCTGCGCAGGAGCGCCGCACTTCGGACATGAGCACGACAGGAACGCCTCATTCCTGGCCAGCGGATTTCCGGTACCGTCCGGGATCAGGTCGTCGGGCAAAATAACGGGAAGATCTTGTTCCGGTACTGGCACCGGGCCGCAACTATCACAGTGGATAATCGGAATCGGCGTACCCCAGTACCGCTGACGGGAAATGCCCCAGTCGCGTAGCCGCCAGGTTGTCTGTTTTTCGCCCAGGCCTTTTTCTGCGAGGTCTCGGGCAATGGCGTCAACGGCCTGTGTGTGGCTCAGTTTGTCGTAAGGGCCCGAATTGACCGTCACACCTTGTTGTTTGTCGCCATACCATTCCTGCCAGTTGTCGGTGGAATAGGTTTTTTCTTTTACATCAATAACTTGCTTTATGGGAAGCTGGTATTTCCTGGCGAACGCGAAGTCACGTTCGTCGTGGGCAGGTACGCCCATGACCGCGCCGTCACCGTAGCTCATGAGAACGTAATTTCCCACCCACACATCGATGGGTTCGCCGGTAAGCGGGTGGGTAACTTTCAGCCCCGTTGGCATCCCTTCCTTTTCGCGTGTGGCGATTTCCGCTTCCGTCGTTCCGCCTTGCTGGCAGGACTCGATGAAAGCGGCAAGTGCCGGATTGCCGGCTGCCGCATGTTCGGCCAGAGGGTGTTCTGGCGCAACGGCGCAGAAAGTCACCCCCATAATGGTGTCGGCGCGCGTCGTGAATACGTACATGCGTCCGTCTTGAATCAGTTCACCGTTTGCGTTGTGAATTTCGTGTGTGAAGGCAAAGCGCACGCCTTCGCTTTTTCCGATCCAGTTTTCCTGCATCAAGCGGACACGTTCGGGCCAGCCGGGCAAACCGTTTTTAACCTGATCAAGCAGTTCGTCTGCGTAATCGGTAATACGCAGGTAATAGCCGGGAATTTCGCGCTTTTCCACCGGCGCGCCGGAACGCCAGCCACGGCCATCAATAACCTGTTCGTTGGCCAGTACGGTTTGATCCACCGGATCCCAGTTAACGATCTGGGTTTTCCGGTAGGCGATGCCTTTTTCAAGCATCTTCAGGAACAGCCACTGGTTCCATTTATAGTATTCCGGATCGCAGGCGCACATTTCGCGCGACCAGTCGATCGCCAAGCCCATTGCCTGCATTTGCTTCTTCATATAGGCAATGTTGTCGTATGTCCACTTTGCCGGTGGCACACCCGATTTCAGTGCTGCATTTTCTGCAGGCATGCCGAAAGCATCCCAACCCATCGGCATGAGTACGTTGTAGCCGCGCATGCGTAATTGCCGCGCCATCATGTCGTTGATGGTGTAGTTGCGAACATGGCCCATATGCAGTTTGCCGCTGGGGTAGGGCAGCATGGAGCAGGCATAGAATTTCGGCTTGGGCTCGCCATTGGCATTCCGGGCATCTTCAGTTACATGATAAGCGTCCTGTGCTTGCCAGGTCTTCTGTGCGGCTGCTTCAACTTCGGTGGGATTGTATCGTTCCTGCATGGTCATTTAGGTGGGTCGGTATAAGTGCAAACCCCACATTATAGGGTGCATGGCGGTCTTGCGTTTCTGGCCGGCGCGAAAGACGGTGCCCGGTGTGATCGGATATAAAAAAACCCTGCCGGGGCAGGGTTCTCAGGGCCAAGCTTCAGGGCTTATTTAAGCTTGGTTTCCTTGTAGTCCACATGCTTGCGTGCTACGGGATCAAATTTCTTGATCAGCATTTTCTCGGGCATGTTGCGTTTGTTTTTGGTGGTGGTATAGAAGTGGCCCGTGCCAGCGGTGGACTCGAGCTTGATCTTTTCGCGAATACCTTTAGCCATGATAAGTTTCCTTTACGCTAGCAATAAGTTAAACAGCTTCGCCGCGTGCGCGGAGGTCGGCCAGAACGGCCTCGATGCCGTTTTTGTCGATGGTGCGCAGGGCTTTGGTGCTGACACGCAGGCGAACCCAGCGGTTCTCACTTTCAACCCAGAAACGACGTGTTTGCAGGTTGGGAAGAAAACGACGCTTGGTCTTGTTGTTAGCGTGTGAAACGTTGTTGCCCACCATCGGGCCTTTGCCTGTCACTTGGCATACGCGTGCCATAATTTTGCCCCTTTTCTACCTGACCTTGTTGCATTTTGCCCGGCCGCATCTTTTTCAAAGCCGTAGCAATTGCGCCGTGGCAAATGCATTTTGCAAGGTGTGTAGCAATAAAGTAGTAATTAAGTAAAACCCAAAATCGGATTAATTGGATTTGAAATTGATTTCAACTAAGCCTGCTATTCTAATACGAAAAGTGTATTTATATCAAGTGGTTTTAGGAGGCCGGTTGAAAGCCATGCGTCCTGCAAGCCACGAAAAAGCCGCGCTGACCAGCAGCAACCCCATCATGGGAAGAGGCGTGTCGCTGTGCCAGGCACTGATTGCCAGCCCGGCCATGGTTCCGCAAAGCATTTGAATGGTTCCCATCAAAGCCGATGCAGAACCCAGGCGCTTTCCTTGATGATTCAATGCAAGGGCGCCTGAATTGGGAAGAACAAAACCCTGGCTGGCCATAAACGCCATGAGACACAACATGAACAGCCACAAGTTAAGAACGCCGGCCAGTGTCAGGACAACACCGGCCAGAGCGGCGATAACGATACTGTTTTGCGCCATCTTGAGTAGTTTTTCCGGGCTGTGGTGGTTCAATAGACGTGCGCTGAGTTGAGACATGATGATCAGCGACAAGGCATTCAGGCCGAATAGAAAACCGAAGTATTCAGGGTCGACCCCGTAGACGTCGATTAACACCCTGGGTGAGCCGGCAATATAGGTGAATAACCCCGCCGAACCAAAGCCACCGGCCAATGAGTAAAACATGAACTGCCGATGCTGCAGCAATGCCCAATAGTTACGCCCGATATTGCGAATGTTGAGCGGGATTTGTTTTTCGACCGGCAGTGTTTCCTGCATATGGCGCGCGGCGGCATAAACAAGGAGTATTCCGCAGACGATCATGATGCCGAAAATACCTCGCCAGCCGCCGATAAACATGACCTGCGCACCAAGGATCGGCCCCAGAATCGGGGTGACACCCATGATAAGAATCAATAAAGACAGCGCCTTTGAGGCATCGCGTGTTTCCAGGTTGTCACGAATGACGGCACGGGGAATGACCATGCCGGCAGCGCCGCCGAAGGCCTGGATAATGCGCAGGATGGTGAGGTGGGTGACATCGTTGGTCATGGCGCAACCAATGGATGCCAGCGTGAACAGGGTGACGCCGAATATCAGGGGTTTTTTGCGGCCAAAGCGGTCGGCTACCGGGCCATACGCCAATTGGGCCAGTGAAAGACCAAACAGATAGCTGGCCAGCGTTCTTTCCACTTCGCCTTGTGATGCGCCCAGCCCTTGTGCAATGTTGGGAAACGCCGGGAGATACATATCGATGGCAAGCGGCCCCAGGGCGGTCAGTGCGCCCATCAGGAGTAGCCATCCAGGAATTTTCATCATAATTGAACTTTGTTGAAGGCACGCCACACGGGAAGGCATGCGTTCAAAAGTCGTCAGTGTAATAGAAATTGAAATGCTAGTCTAAGCAGAATTTCGTTAATATGGCGTAAAAGTTCGGAGAACGTGGCTCTTACCCGTTCTTACAGAATAATGCTAAATTGACGGCACAAAAAGAGTGCGGCATATAAAGAGCTGTACTGAGGGTATGTATCTAGACTTGTTTTTGTTTGTTTACATAGGGAGCGGAGTGTGAGTTCGGTTTTGTCTATGATAGAGAAAAAACTGGCGGCGTTGCCGATCGCAGTGCAAATGCAGTTGCCAGGGGGTGAAACGGTTGGGGCTTCAAACCCGGAAATGAAGCTCATCGTCAAGGATCGTGCAACGTTGGTGAATTTTGCCACCGGTCAGGCCGGTCACCTGGGTGAAGATTATGTAGAAGGTCGTTTCGAGGTTGAAGGCAGCATGCGCAACCTGATGAAGCTGGCCGCTGCAATTTTGGATCAGAACCCGGTTGACGCGGCCAAGGGCAGCTGGCTGACGGCGCTGGTCAGGCATTTGGTATCGATTCGCCGTCATTCGACCACGCGCGACGCTGAGCAGATTCAATTTCATTACGATTTGTCCGACGAGTTCTATGCGCTTTGGCTGGATCCGCGCCGCGTGTATTCGTGTGCTTATTTCCGGGAGCCCGATATGGCGCTGGCGCAGGCACAGGAAGCCAAGCTCGATCACATTTGCCGCAAGCTCGACTTGAAAAAAGGTGAGCGTTTTCTCGATATTGGCGCCGGATGGGGTGGCTTGTTGCTTTGGGCGGCCGAGAATTATGGTGTCGATGCCACGGGTATTACCTTATCGAAAAACCAGCACGCACATGTGAATCGTTTGATCGAAGAGAAAGGCTTGAGCGGGCGGGTGCGAATGAACTTGCTTGATTACCGCGACCTGGACGAATCCAGGCCCTACGACAAGATCGCTTCCGTTGGCATGTTCGAGCACGTAGGACGGGCTCAATTGGAAGAGTACTTTTCAAAACTTCGTCGTTTGCTGGCCCCAGGCGGTTTGATCATGAACCATGGCATTACTGCCGGCGGTGTGTATAACGCGGAAGTGGGTGCGGGCATGGGACGCTTTATTGAAAAGTATATTTTCCCCGGCGGCGAACTCACGCATATCAGCAACGAGTTGGCAAAGGTCGCGGTAAGTGGCCTGGAGGACGTCGATGTCGAGAATCTGCGCCCGCATTATGCGCGTACGCTGTGGCATTGGAGCGATACACTGGAAGCAAACCTCGACCAAGCGCGCAAAACCCTGAAGCCGGGAGAACAGGGCGATAAGTCTTTACGTGCCTATCGTATTTATCTGGCGGGTTGCGCACTGGGTTTTGAGCAAGGCTGGATTGCCTTGCACCAGGTGTTGTTAAAGCATAAGGCAACCGGGCGGCAGGACGAGCTGGATTATCCTTCCGACGAAGCATATCCGTGGCGCCGCAATTATATTTACCGCTAGTGCTTAGTGTTTGAACTGATTCTGGTACTGGCGCACGACACGGCCGTACCAGAATTTCAGCAGAATTGCCGATAGGCCCAGTCCCAGCGCGGCCATGAACCAAAGGCTCCCGGCACCGATCGGGGCGTTGGGCATCACGATAGTCAGCAAGGGTTGAAGTAGTCCTTTCCAGGGGCCAAAGCCCAGGAGCCAACCCCCAACCAAACCAAACGCCGTCAGTGCAACCACCTGCATGATAAGCGGAACGACCGCCACCTTATACGCGCGCAGTAAATAGGTCATGATGCACTGCATGGCGTCGCAGAAAAGGAACAGGGGCAGTATCTTCAGCAGCGAAACAGCCACGGCGGTCACCTGGGCATCGTCGGTATAGGCCGACACAATCAGGTCGCGGAACACAATAACCATGCCGACAGTGAGCGTGGCGCCCATGAGTACAACGGCCAGTCCGGCCCGTCCTGTCAGCAGTGCACGTTGCGGGGCTTGTGCACCGATGGCCTGGGCGGTCAGCGAGGCAGAGGCAATGCCAATTGCCATGGGCAGCATGTAACACAGTGCGGCCAGGTTAGCCATAATCTGGTGTCCCCCGGTCACGAACATGCCTTCACGGGCGACCAGCAAGGCCATGAATGTGAAAGCGCATACTTCAACCAGGTAAGAGCCGCCCATGGGTATGCCCAGGCGCAACAATGACTTAAGCTCTGTCCAGTCGGGGCGGGCAAGTCTGATCTTAAAGGGCTTGAAAAACGGGTCATGGGTAATAACCCATAATCCGATCACGACCGTCATCCAGGACACAATGGCTGACGACAGGCCGGCGCCGACAGCGCCCAGTGCGGGCATTCCGAATTTTCCGAAGATGAAAATCCAGTTGAACAATGCCTTGAAACCGACACTGGCCAGATTGATTGTCATGACAATCTTGGGGCGTGATACAGCGGTACCCAGGCAATAGATTGTGCGAAAAAGCAGGCTGGCTGGAAGCGCGATAATCAACATGCGCAGATACCACGTTATGCGGTCTCGAACGTCGGGCTCGATCGTACCGGAGAACATCAACCATAGGTCGGGAAAAAAAAGCGCGATACTGCCAACGCCGGCAAGCCCGAGAGACAGCCAGACTCCTTGCCCCCAAACGTATCCCACCCGTTCGGCCTGTCGTGCGCCGAAGTGTTGGCCAATGATGGGAATAAGTGCGTGAACCACCCCCATCAGGCCAATGAAAACCGTCAGATAAATTGAAACCGATAGCGCCATGGCCTGCAGGTCGGCGGCACTGGCATGTCCGACCATGGTCGTGTCAAGTACGCCGAATGCGATACCTGCCCACGCGCTAATCAGGATAGGCCAGGCTTGCCTGAGCGTTTCCTTGATATAGAAAAATAAAGAATGCGTGCCCGTGGTTGCGTTCATTTTGCATGGATACGAACGAGCTGGAAGAGTTCTCGGCGTTCGGGTCGGCGTTTACCTTCCCACAGCAATGTGTACCTCTTGTTGCCCAGTGGTCGTATGCCGTTGGCCAGTGCTTGCGGGCTTGTTTGAATAATTGCCAGGGTGCAGTTTCTGTTGCCCGAGGGGTCCAGGTTATTGAAAACATAAAATGCCGCGCGTTGACCTACGCCCAGGTCTATTGCCTGGAGACATTCGTTATTATTTTGGTGAGTTTCTATCGCCTGGCTGAGCGAGTTCGAAACATCGCGGTAACTGCGTACATAATCCAGCGCAGGCATCCAGAGCGTCACGAGTAGCAGCCAGGTGGTCACAATTCCGCCCGCAGACAGCACAGTGCCGCGCCACAGGGCCGCGGGGCGGTGCAGGACTCGCCACCGGACCAGTATCAGCCAGGAAAGGGTTCCGGCCAATGCGATGGTCACCGCCGGCCAGGAAACATAGGCTTGGTAGCCTTCGGTCTGGCGGGCGATATTATCGGATATCTGGTCAGGCCAACCTGCCTGTAACGCAACCCAGCCCAGCCACACTGTTGCGATGGTGAGGGAAAAACACATTACTGCAAACCAGTCGAGTGAATTCACCATGCCGCGGCGCAAGGTTGGCAATGCGAAGGCGGCCATGACTGCGAAAGGCACTGCCATCAAGCTGTATTCCGGCTCAAATGAGTCGGCCAGGAATAGCATGGTCACCAGAGGCCACAGCGCGAACATCAGAGGCAGCCATACGTGAGGCGCACGCAACCACGAGCGCCATTGCCATAATGCCATCAGTGCAAATGGCCACGTCGGCCAAAGAAACCAGGGCAAGTCGCGAAAGATGCTCAGGAGCTCACGCCAACTGGGCAATGTGAATGATTCGATATTCCACAGCCACCAGTATCTGGCCCAGTAGGGATTCAGGTGTTGTGCGGGAATCCACCATGCCAGACACAGTGCGCTGCCGATCAGCGCCGATAAACCAACCCATTTCAATCGTTTTCGCAATAGCGGGGTGGGCAAAAATGCAGTGGCGACGGCAAGGTAAATTGGCAGGGCTCCAATCCAGCCGCGCGCCAAAAGTGCTGCGCCAATTGCCAGGCCCAGTGTGATGGCGCCGGATAGTGGACGGTCGAGCATGCGAACAATCGAATAAAAAGCCAGGGCTTGCACGGCGATAATGACCGGCACTTCCGATGTTTCGTGCATCCGCCACATAATGCCTGCCGTTGCCAGAATCAGCAGCAGTGCAGCATCGGCAATCATGCGCCCATAATCACGTTCGGTTGGTTCACCGCCGAATGGCAACCGCAGTGGTTGCGGCTCGGGCCGGCGTCCAAGAAGGTAGGTGGCGTACCATACTGTTCCAACCATTAAGCCGAACCACAGTAAGTTGGGCAGGCGAGACGCAATGATCTGCGCATCGAGTGTTTGGGTGAAGAGCGCCAGAATGGGGGTGAAAATGCTAATGAATGCCGCGCCGACCCACATGGCCAGCGGACCGTCCTGGGCATGTGCAAAACTGCCTATCTGGGGTAGCCAGGCAGCCTGATCGGGGCCGTTCAGCGCGGTAAGCATCGTGGCCAGGCCAACTACGTCGTCTGTTTTCCATGGATCGCGAAAATAAAGGCCGGCAAAAATATAAATAACGCTTAGCAGCAGCAAATAGAACCTCGGCAGCTTTGCAGTTGCCGGGGCGGTGAGTCGTGCCGGAGTGGATCTGGGATTATGAGGCGCCACGTTCTGACAGTAGGAGGAAGCTAAAAAGGAATCTTAAATTAAAAAGGCAGCCGTTTGGCTGCCTTTTCAAGTGTCGCGTTAGGGGCGACAAAGCGGATAGCGTTACATTGCCACCAATATCAGGCGCCTTTTTTCAGGGTCCCGGTGGTGCGGGCAAAGCGGGCGCGGAATTTCTCGACACGGCCGGTTTCTACAAGGCGTGTTTGCGCACCAGTGTAGAACGGGTGGGATTCCGACGTTACTTCGCACTTGAAGAGCGGATAGGTTTTTCCGTCGATTTCGGTTGTTTCACGCGAATGCAAAGTTGAGCGAGAAATAAACTTGTTGCCCGTTTGCTGATCTAGAAAAACAACTTCGCGGTATTCGGGATGAATGCCTTCTCTCATGGTGAAATTCCTGATAAATAAAATTTCGGGTCGCCAGTTGGTTCTTGCCTCTTTCAAAAAGCAGCCACTACGTATCCAGGATAACCATCAATTCTAGCATGTACATTGATTCAGGTCGAGTTATTTTGCAGATTTTCCACTTTGTAAGAGCGGGACCCTATACCCGCCCTTGTTCAGCCAGAGAAACAGCCTGTGTCGGAGTCACGATTAAGTGATCCAGCAGCCGTATATCGACCAACGCAAGCGCACTCTTCAAGTGCCTTGTCAGGGCGAGGTCGGCCTGGCTGGCTTCGGTGATACCCGAAGGGTGGTTGTGTGCCAGAATGAGGGCGGCGGCATGATGGCGCAATGCCGCCTTAACGATTTCTCGCGGGTAAACCGAGGCCTGGGTCAAGGTGCCCCGGGAGACTTCTTCGCTTTCAATCAGGCGAAACTGGCTATCGAGGTACAAGGCCATGCAATGCTCTATTTTACGGTGGCCGATTGTGGCAGTGCAATAATGCTTGACCCGCTCCGGTTGATCCAGCGCGTGGCCGTGTTCCAGTTCTTCGTGCATTGCACGTCTGTTGAGTTCATTAATGGCCAGCAGTTCACAGGTCTTCGCATGGCCCAGTCCGGTAATTTCCAACAGGGATGCCGAGTCGGTGCTAAGCAGGCTTCTCAGCCCGCGAAAGCGGTCGATAAGCTGTTGGCCCAAGGCGACCGCATCGCAGCCGCGCATGCCTGTGCGCAAGATGATGGCCAGCAGTTCGGCGTTGGTCAGGCTTTGGGCGCCATGGGTAAGCAAACGCTCGCGTGGTCGTTCCCGGCTCGCAGAGGCGTGCAGGGGTGGCCGGGGCCGGGTTAGGCGATGTTTCATTGGAAGCTCTAAAATGGTCAAATTGATATAGATATTTAACGGTGACAGATTTTGACCTCTCCCTCTGACTCAGTGAACGTTTTTGTCCAGTCGGACTCCTACCTGACATTGCATTACCGCATCACTATTGCTTCCGGTCCGGGTGCGGGATCGGTGTTTGCTGATACTTTCAGCGGCAATCCCGCCACGTTGCAGTTAGGCATGGGCCAATGGTCACCCAGCCTGGAGGCGGTGTTGCTGGGTCGTGGCGAAGGTAGCGAGTTTTCTGCGGACATACCGGCGGCACAGGCCTATGGCGATCGCAACCCCGAGTTGATTCAATGGGTCGGGCGTAAATTGCTTGACCAGCATTCGGAGCCGGGCATGCAGTACGAGCCGGGTGATATTGTGACGTTTACCTCGCCCGAGGGTTTGAAATATTCCGGTGTTTGTAAAGAAAGCAGGGATGATGCTGCTTTGTTTGATTTCAACCACCCGCTGGCGGGGGCGGATTTGCGGTTGGATGTTGCGCTCCTGGGGGTAATGTAATGATTGACCATCTCGATTTGTCGGCAACGGAGATTGTGCTTGCTCAACCGCGCGGCTTTTGTGCGGGAGTCGACCGCGCAATTGAAATTGTGGAACGTGCACTTAAGCTTCATGGCGCGCCTATTTATGTGCGTCATGAAATTGTGCACAATCGCTTTGTTGTGAATGACTTGCGTGACAAGGGCGCTATTTTTATCGATGAACTCGACCAGGCGCCCGCAGGCGCCATTGTGGTGTTCTCGGCGCACGGCGTGTCGCGACAGGTTCGCCAGCAAGCCCAGGAATTGGGGCTGCAGATTTTTGATGCGACGTGCCCGCTGGTAACCAAGGTTCACGTGGAAGTTGCACGTATGCGCCAGGCGGGGCGTGAAATTATCATGATTGGCCATCCCGGGCACCCTGAAGTGGAAGGCACACTGGGTCAGGCTGAAGGCGGCATGTATTTGGTTGAAACACCCGAAGACGTCTGGAAGCTGGAAGTTACCAATCCTGATAATGTGGCTTTTGTTACCCAAACCACCCTGTCGGTGGACGATGCGGCGAAAGTGGCACAGGCTTTGCGTACGCGTTTCCCCGGTATCGTGGAGCCCAAGAAAAGCGATATTTGCTATGCCACCCAGAATCGTCAGGACGCCGTCAAAATCATGGCGCCGCAATGCGATCTCGTGTTGGTAGTGGGCAGTGTTAACAGCTCCAATTCCAATCGGTTGCGTGAAGTGGCGCAGCGGGGCGGCGCGCAGGCCTATCTTATTGATGATCCCGATATGATCCAGCCCGAATGGCTCGAGAATACACAGCGGGTGGGTCTCACTGCGGGTGCTTCGGCGCCCGAGGTGCTGGTTGAAAGCGTCGTTGCCCGGTTGAAAGCATTGGGGGCGGTTTCCGTAAGAACGTTGCCCGGTGTAGAGGAAAACGTGGCATTTCCCTTGCCCAAGGGGCTGTCGTTGAAAACCACACAAGGATCCTGATGAGAGTCGTTAAATTCGTCCTGGCTTTTTTTGTTTTTATTGTTGTCTGTTATGGCGTGTCGTCCTGGTATATGGGGCGCGAGGCCCAGGCCTTGATCGAGCGCGAGTTGGCGCAGGCGAATGAGCAGGTATTGAAAGCAATAGGGCCGGATACCGGTTTGCAGGATATTCAGATTCGTATTCGCAGTTATGACCGGGGCATTTTCACATCGCAGGCCGAATATGAGTTGCGCTGGCAGGACGACGAGGGGCGTGCTGTCAATTATGCATTCTCCGATAGGTTGCAGCATGGCCCTTTCCCTTTGGCTGCCTTGCGCCAGGGGAATTGGGCGCCTGCATTGGCCTTTAGCGAGGCGCAGTTGCAGAAAACCGACTCAACCGCGGCTTGGGTGGATAGTCTCGAAGGCGATTCTCCCGTCTTGATCCGGACTTTTGTTGGTTTTGGCGGGAAGGGTGTGTCCAACTGGATTTTCCGTGAGGCGAACTTCAGCGAGGCAGACGGCAGCAAGGTTGCCTTCAGCGGTGGGCAGGTCGATATTCGTTTTAGCGATAACTTCCGGTCGCATCATGCGGTTGGTGATTTCAACAAGCTTCAGCTATCGGATGCAGATGCCAGCGCTATCACCATGGAGGCAATCTCGCTCGATAGCGAAAAAATGCTTTCGCCAAGTGGCGAGCGCACTGTCGACAGTGAAGTGAACGTGGCGCGGATTGCGCTGACGACACCTGAAATGCCAGATGTCGTGTTGAACCAGACGGGGGCGGCCATACAGGCAACCCAGGTCGCGGGCTTGTTAACGGGCCAGGTCAGTTATGGCGTTGAGGCCGTCGAATTCAATGATGCTCAGTTGGGGTCTGTTGTTGCTCAGGCCTCGGCCGATCGGTTGAATATGTCCGCACTGACTGCGCTGGTACAGGAATATGACGCCATTCGTTCTGCGGACACGACATCTGACGACCTGCCGCAGCTTGATGACGACCAGGCGCGCCAACTCAGAACCAGCCTGTTCGCGTTCCTGAATAATCAGCCCGGGTTGGTGCTGGGGCCTTTGGTATGGACCAACCCGCAGGGGCAGGGACGGATTCAGTTGGATGCCGATTTTGTTGAGCCTGATCAGGCTTTGCTTGACGCACCCGCCGATCAATTGTTGTTGGCGGTTTTGGGTCGATTGAGCCTGAGTGTTGAAATTGAGCGGGCGTTTTTTGAAGCGTTGTTCATACAACTGAGCGAGGAAAAGCCAGAGCGTGCGTCGGCGATGGCAAGAATGATGTTCGACGCTTATGCTGCGCGGCTGAATCGCGCCGGTGTGGCCGTGTACGAAAACAACACCCTGAAAATCGATGCCTTCTATGAAGACGATACGATTCGTTTAAATGGCGAAGTGGTTGGCTTGACCTCGCTTTTGCAGCGCTTATTTCAGGGCGTACTCTGATTTAACTTATTCAAGGCATGGGTGGGAGGGGCGCAATGTTTTTTCATAACAATACCGTACTGGTGGTTTTTGTAATCGGTGTGCTTTTGCTGATTATTGGTTTTGGTTTTCGTGACCGGAATCCGGGTATGGTGCTGCTGGGTATTGGTCTTTTGGCAACGCTTTATGCCGTGGTGCAGAAGGCGATACAACTCTTTTCGTAAGGATCAGGCATGACAAAACGAACGGCTTTGGTAACAGGGGGAATGGGGTGTTTGGGCGAGGCAATAGCCAAAGCACTTCATGATGCGGGGAATGCGGTGTGGGTAACGTACTTTCCAGGGCATGAGGAACCTGAGCCATGGCTTGATCGTTTGCGCGACGAGGGTTACGAGTTGCAGGCGGTTGGCGTTGATGTGTCTGACTATGACGCTTGCCGGCAGTGCGCCGATCAACTGGCCGACAAGGGCGTGGAAATCGATATCCTGATCAACAATGCGGGTATTACACGCGATGCCTCCCTGGCCAAAATGAGCAAAGAAAACTGGGATGCGGTTTTGAGAACCAATCTCGATTCGGTCTTCAACATGACCGGCCTGTTGTATGGCGCGATGGTAAAGCGAGGTTGGGGGCGAGTGGTGAGTATTTCGTCGGTAAATGGCAGTAAAGGCGCTTATGGTCAAACCAATTACTCGGCTGCCAAGGCTGGCATTGTCGGGTTTACCAAGGCGCTTGCACTTGAAGTTGCTCGCAAGGGCGTTACCGTAAATGCCGTGTCGCCAGGTTATCTTGATACGCCGATGGTGTCCCAGGTGCCTGAGGATGTGCTTGAGACACAAGTTCTGCCTCAAATTCCACTGGGACGCCTTGGCAAGCCTTCGGAAATTGCGGCATTGGTTGCATTTATCTGTAGTGACCCTGCCGCGTTCATGACCGGGTCCAATGTGGCCATGAACGGTGGTCAACACATGTACTGATTTTCAGGGTGCATTATCTTTGTGAAGGGTCGCGGATGCATCAAGGCAACTCCCGTTATCAGGTTTTTATAGATCGCGCGGTATCGGAAGGAACAAAGCTGGTTTGTGCCGTTGCGCATCCATGCGATGAAGTTTCTTTGGCGTCGGCGGCGGCTGCGCAAGAGCAAGGCATTTTTGAGCCCGTGCTGGTTGGGCCTCGTGCCCGCCTGGGGGAAGCGGCCACGGCGCTTGGATTGGATCTGGATCAGTTTCAAGTGCACGATACACCGCATAGCCACGCTTCCGCCGAGGTGGCCGTCGAGCTGGTTAAGTCGGGCCAGGCGTCATTGCTAATGAAAGGCAGCCTGCATACCGATGAACTGATGCATGCTGTGTTGGGCCGCCAGAGCGGTTTGCGCACAAATCGCAAGCTCAGTCATGTGTTCATTATGGATGTACCGGGACATGCCGGGCTATTGTTCATTACCGATGCCGCTATCAACATTTTTCCCGATCTGGAGACCAAAGCCGATATCGTGCGCAATGCAATCGAGTTACATCATGCATTGGGACTGGGTAAGCCCAAAGTAGCCATTTTATCGGCTGTGGAGCAAATAAACGCCAAGATTCCCAGCACAATTGACGCTGCTGCCTTGTGCAAAATGGCCGACCGGGGGCAAATTGAGGGCGGGGTTGTCGACGGTCCCTTGGCGCTGGATAATGCCATCAGCCCCGATGCCGCGCGTATCAAGGGCATTCATTCCAAAGTGGCGGGTTACGCTCAGATTTTGGTTGTACCCGACCTGGAGGCTGGCAATATGTTGGCCAAGAACCTTACTTTTCTGTCTGGTGCGTTAGCCGCGGGTGTTGTGGTGGGCGCGCGCGTACCGATCGTTCTTACCAGCCGGGCCGACTCGGCGCAAACACGGTTGGCCTCATGCGCGGTGGCGGTGTGTTACGCGCGCTGGCTGTTGCACAGGCAATTACCGGCCACCTGATCACTTTTAGGCCGATGACGTCATGAAACCATTATTGCTTGTCGTTAATGCCGGTAGTTCCAGCTTGAAGTTCGGCGTCTATGAAGGAGATGACGGCACGAGGCCCGATTTGATTTATTCGGGCCAGGTAACCGGCATTGGCTCGGAAAAGCCTTGCTTTCGTGTCCGGGGCTCCGACAATTCAGGGTTGACGCAGCGAGCGCTAGCGGCCAACGCATTGTCTTCGCTTGATCAGGCGCAGTCGCTGGTTATGGAATGGCTGGCCCGGAATCTGAAGCGGGCGCCTGATGCTGTTGGCCATCGCATAGTTCATGGCGGCCCAAACTACCATGACAGTGTGCTGATTACGCCCGGAGTGTTCACGAGTCTGGAGGCACTTGCGTCATTGGCGCCGCTGCATCAGCGAAATAATTTGCATCCGGTGCAGGCGATAGCGCAGCATTGGCCGAACTTGCCGCAGGTGGCTTGCTTCGATACGGCTTTTCATCGTCATCATAACGACGTAATAGAGCGCTTTGCGATTCCCGACCGGTTTTTCCGGCAAGGCGTTCGTCGTTATGGTTTTCATGGTCTTTCCTATGAATATATTGCCGGTTATCTAAGGCAGCGTGATCAACGCCTGGCCGATGGCCGTGTCGTCGTAGCGCATCTGGGTTCCGGCGCCTCGGCCTGCGCAATGAAAGCCGGCTTGAGCGTGGAGACGACAATGGGTTTTACCGCGCTCGACGGCTTACCCATGTCCACGCGCCCTGGTCGTTTGGATGCAGGTGTCGTGCTTTGGATGATGGAACAGGGGATGTCTCATGAAGAAATTCAAAATGTCCTGTACTACGAGTCCGGTTTGAAAGCGCTGTCGGGGCTGACTGATATGCGAGCGTTGCTTGCAAGCAACAAGCCCCAGGCGGAGTTGGCTCTTGCCTATTTCGCTTATCACACGGCAGAAAGCATTGCCGGATTATGTGTTTCTCTGGGCGGGTTGGATACCCTTGTGTTTACCGCCGGCATTGGTGAGAACTGTCCGGAAATGCGGGGGCGTGTTTGTCGCCACCTGGAATGGCTGGGGCTCAAGCTCGACGAGCGGGCGAATCAAGACAATGCCTCGAACATAGCAGCGGATGCTTCGACCATTTCTGTGCGGGTCGTACCGACTGATGAGGAGAGCGTGATCGCCAACAAGACGTTGCAGGTTCTTTCGAGGGTGTGAGCCATGGGCCAGATGCGCAAACGCATTACATTGAACTTAACAGTCGCTGGTATACCTGCCCGGTTGATGCGTTAGATTAGCAAATGCCACCGAAGTAAATCGCGGTGCACTACTGGGAAGTCCTCATTGCCTTATTGCCATTTTGTTTTGTATTTTATTGCAAATGGCATGGATGTCTGTCCCACTGAGGCATACTTTATTTTTTTCGTTGGCTTTGGCCTGGACAGGTTGGTTGAAGGTTTTGGTTGTGTGGGGGTAATGGGGTGTCAACATGAGGTCGGGTAGATGCAGGACTTCGCTGACGCTGCCGGGAATGTCAGTGGTTATCGTTGTGTTTTTAATGCTGGCCATTTTATGGCTGGATGCAGTGACTTCCTTGGGGCTTACAGTGGGTGTTTTATATGCGCCGGTCGTGCTGTTCAGCATCCAGGCCCGGCGGGTGGGTTTTACGCTTGCGGTCATGTTGGTGGCTGTTGTGCTGATTCTGCTGGGGGCATGGCTTTCGCCTCCCGTTATTGGGGGCTACCCGCAAGAGTTTGCCTGGCTCAATCGAATCATGTCGATCGGCGTCATTCTGGTCGCCGGCGGGCTCGTTGCGTCGCGTATCAAGGCGACTGAAGCACTCACTAATTCTCATGCTGCGTTGCTGGATGCCAGACGCACGTTGTCCGATCAAAGTCATTTACTTGAAGTGGCTGCCTCGGCCGGCGGTTTGGGAGGATGGTCTGTGGACCTGCAAACCGGTGTTGTAAGGTGGTCGGATGAAGTGGCGCGGATATATGGCAAGGCGGCGGGTTATAACCCGGCCTCACTTGACGAGGCGTTCTCGTATTACGCGGAAAGTGATCAGGCTTATTTACGCAGTGCCTTTCAAAGAACCCTCAGTACGAAAGAGTCGTTCAACGTTGAGTCACGCATTGTGCTGCCCAACGGTCAGATTGTCTGGGTTCACGCTTCGGGTCGGGCGGTTGAAAATGCCGACGGTGATGTGGTTCAAATTGAAGGTGCGCTGCAGGACATTACTGCCAGAAAAGTGGCAGAGCAGACATCGCGGGTCAGTTTGCAGCGTTTCCAGCAATTGGCCGAATCCATGCCTATTACGGTTTGGACGGCCGCCGAGAATGGCGATACAGAGTACGTTACGCCTCGGTTTTTTGAGTATGCAGGTGTGGCGGATCGTCGCTTCGAGAAAAATCAATGGCAGCATTACGTGCACCCCGATGACTTGTCATCGGTACTTGAGGTTTGGCAGCATGCCCTGAAAACCGGAGAGCCTTATGAGGTTGAGGCGCGTTTGCGGCGTGCCGACGGCGCGTATCGTTGGCACCTGACACGTGCCGTGCGGGTCCACGACCGGGTGGACGGCACGCTTAAATGGTTTGGCTCGCTGATCGATGTGCACGAGCAGCGCAAGGTGGCTCAGCAGGCACACGATCTGGCTTCCCGGCTTTACAACACCCTGGAAAGCATTACCGACGCGTTTTTTACCCTGGATACCGATTGGAACTTTACCTATCTGAACGGGCAGGCCGAAAAGTTGCTTAAGCGTGACCGCAGTGAATTGATCGGTCGTAATGTATGGGTTGAGTTTGCACCGGCTAGGGGAACAACGTTCGAATCAGAGTATCGTCGTGCAATGAAAACCGGTCAGCCGGTTGTGTTCGAGCAGTTTTACCCGCCACTGGACATCTGGCTTCAGGTGCATGCTTATCCGTCGAAGGAAGGTTTGGCTGTTTATTTCCAGGATATCACCAGAAAGCACAACGCATTGGCGCATCTGCGTCTGCTTGAAACGGCCTTGTCTCGCTTGAATGATGTTGTCATTATTACCGAAGCCGCACCGGTTAGCGAACCTGGACCTCGCATTGTTTATGTTAATGATGCGTTTGTGCGTCGGACGGGTTACAGCCGGGAAGAGGTGATTGGAAAGTCGCCTCGCATATTGCAGGGTTCGGGCACGGCGCGGACCGAACTTGAACGGATTCGGCAGGCGCTTAAAAGTTGGCGCCCCGTGCGTGCCGAGTTATTGAATTACACCAAGGCGGGTGATGAATACTGGATTGAAATCGACATCGTTCCGATGATAGATGACTCAGGCTGGTATAGCCATTGGGTGGCGGTTGAGCGCGATATCAGTGAACGGAAGTTGCTGGAGGACCGTGTGCGTCATCTGCAGCGAATGGATGCAATCGGTCAGTTAACCGGCGGTGTTGCCCACGATTTCAATAATTTGTTGACGGTGATGGTGGGTAACGCTGAATTGTTGGTTGAAAGTCTGGATGAGCGGTCAGCGTTATCAACCTCGGCCAGAATGATCGCACAGGCCGGGACAAAAGGCGCGGAGTTAACCAAGCGTTTACTGGCGTTCGCGCGTCGCCAGCCGCTGGAGCCTCGGGCGCTTAATGTAAGCCGCGTGGTCACCGGCATGCAAAGCTTGTTGCTGCGTACCTTGGGAGAACATATTGAACTGGAGTTTGTGATGGGGGCCGGCTTGTGGTCGGCTATGGTTGATCCGTCGCAACTGGAGGATGCGTTGCTGAACCTGGCCATTAACGCGCGCGACGCAATGCTAAGTGGGGGACGTCTTACCATTGAGACTGGAAACGTTTGGTTTAGTAGTGATTACGCCCGAGAGCATCCGGATCTGAGCCCGGGGCAGTATGTCATGATCGCGGTGTCTGATACTGGATGCGGTATTCCGCCTGAAAACATGAAGCGCCTTTTTGAACCCTTTTTTACGACGAAACCCCGGGGTCAGGGGACCGGCCTGGGTCTGCCCATGGTGTTCGGGTTTCTTAAGCAGTCGGGCGGGCATTTGACAGTCTATTCCGAGTCAGGCCAGGGAACGACGGTCAAAATGTATTTGCCCAGAACCACTGAGCAATGGCTTGAGCCGACCCCGCAGGAAGTCGAGAGCGCCAAAGGTGGCGGACAAACCATTTTGCTCGTCGAAGACGACGACCTGGTGCGCGAATATGCTTACTCCCAATTGCTGGGTTTGGGATACAACGTAATATGTGCTGAAGATGGCAAACGGGCGTTGGAGATGCTGCGCTCCGATACGCAGTGTGATTTGTTGTTTACCGATGTGGTCATGCCGGGCGGATTGAGTGGCCGGCAATTGGCGGATCAGGCCAGGTTGTTGCGGCCGGGCCTCAAAGTGCTTTATACCTCGGGCTACACTGAGAACGCCATTGTGCATCATGGCCGACTGGATCCTGGGGTGTTGTTGCTGAATAAGCCTTATCGTCGAGTGGAGCTTGCTGAAAAAGTGTGGCAGGCTTTAAGAGAACCAACGGGTCAGGAGCCCTGATATGACCAACAATATGCGCCGCTTATTGATTCTCGATGATGATCCGGGTGTGGGTCAAACGATTGAGCTTATAGCCCGGGCTAGCGGCTTTGAAACCCGTTTCACTTCCAGCCCGGAAGCTTTTTTTCAAGGAGTCGACGATTGGCGGCCCGATCACATTGCCATCGACTTGATCATGCCGGAAATGGATGGTGTGGAAGTTCTTGCCAGGTTGGCTCAGCGTCATTGCGAGGCGCGCATTATCGTGACCAGCGGTGTTGACCATCGCGTGCTGGATGCTGCCGGAAGGTCGGCAACGGAGCGTGGCCTGAATATTGTCGGGGTACTGCCCAAGCCGTTCATGCCATCTGCACTACGCAAGTTATTCGACTTGAGCGGACCCGTGGTGCCGACTGCGGCCAGTGGACAAAAAGGCAGGGCAGGATTGCAGGTTTACTCGCCCGATGCCACTGACCTGCAGTCTGCTTTAGACCAGGACCAGTTTTTTGCGATGTATCAACCGAAAATTTCCTGTTTCAGCGGGGACCTGGTCGGGTTTGAAGCACTGATGCGCTGGGATCATCCTCAGCATGGCTTTATTCCTCCCGATCGTTTTATTGCGTCGGCTGAAAATACAGGCATGATTGATGCACTGACTGAGCGAATGCTGGATATCAGTCTAAGCTGGTTTGCGCCGCGATATGCCCGTTCTTCAGTACGCTTGTCGATTAATTTGTCTGCACGTTCGCGTTTGGATGACGCCTTCGTTGATAAATTGCTCGCGCGTTGCACTCGCGCTGGTGTGCCGGCCGACCAGCTTATTTTTGAACTGACGGAAACCAGTGCCATGGAAGATCCGGTCGCATCGCTCGATCTGTTGACCCGCATGCGCATGAAAGGCTTTCATCTTTCCATTGATGATCTGGGAACCGGGTTTTCCTCTTTGTTGCAGTTGGTACGCTTGCCGTTTTCAGAGCTCAAGGTGGATAAATCGTTTGTGATTACGGCGGCGGTGTCGTCGGAGTCGCGCCAGGTGATTCAGGCGATTGTGAGCCTTGGGCAAAGCCTGGGGATACAGTCTACCGCCGAAGGCGTGGAAGACGCGACAACATTGCAATTCCTGCGCGAAATCGGCTGTAATTTTGCCCAGGGTTTTCATATCGCGCGGCCTATGGAGAAAGATGCCGCTGCGAACTGGACTCACTTCACGCTACCGTGAATAATCAGGGCTTGCAACCGGGGCAATACCGGGTTGTAACCGCTGCTTGTCAAGATGTTACCCTAATTGATCCATAGCCAAAGGTAACCATTTATGCAGAACAACAATCAAATTCTGCGTGGGTCAACGGTGTTGATCCCCGTTTTTATCCCCGCTGTTATTGTGATTGGTTTAATGGTCATCGGGACCATCAGCAACCCTACCTTAGCGGGTGAGCTGTTTTCCGTCACGCTCACCTACATCACCGAGAATTTCGGCTGGTTCTACATGCTGGCCGTTGCCATATTTCTGGTGTTTATTGTTTCCATCTGCTTTACGAAATGGGGAGAAATAAAGCTGGGGCCCGACCATGCCGAACCGGAATACAGTTTCCCTTCGTGGTTTGCCATGTTGTTTTCGGCGGGGTATGGCATTGCACTGTTGTTTTTTGGTGTTGCCGAACCGGTGCTGCACTACGCCTTGCCGCCGGCGGGGCCGGCGATGACGGTAGATGCCGCCAAACAGGCAATGCAAATCGCCTTTTTCCACTGGGGTTTCCATATCTGGGCTATCTATGGCCTGGTGGGTCTGGTCCTTGCTTATTTTGCGTTCCGCCACGGCTTGCCGCTTTCCATGCGTTCAACGCTGTACCCCCTTATCGGTGACAAAATCTACGGCCCGGCAGGTCACGCTGTTGATACCTTCGCCATTTTGGGAACGACGTTCGGGCTTGCCACCACATTGGGTTTGTCGGTGGCGCAAATTAACGCGGGTTTGAATTACCTTTGGCCGGTCGTTCCCATTGATACCTGGGTGCAGGTAACGTGTATTGTTGTTATTACGGCTTTTGCCACGCTCTCCGTTGTGGCGGGGATGGATAAAGGCATTAAACGCCTGTCGC
Organism: Pusillimonas sp. UBA3987; assembly: GCA_002384935.1. GTDB lineage: Bacteria > Pseudomonadota > Gammaproteobacteria > Burkholderiales > Burkholderiaceae_B > Neopusillimonas. Next base: position 8,775 of record DGCD01000017.1, on the reverse strand, counting down.
TGATCAACATGGTGTTGGCCATTTCGCTCATGTTGTTCGTGTTCATTGTGGGCCCTACGGTTTTCATTTTGAATACGTTTATGCAAAACACAGGCAGCTATCTCAGCAATATTGTGGAACGCACCTTTAATTTACAAGCCTATACGTCCAGTGGCTGGATTGGAAACTGGACGTTGTTTATTTTTGCCTGGACAATTGCGTGGGCGCCGTTTGTTGGCTTGTTTATTGCCAAGATCAGTCGCGGACGCACCATTCGTCAGTTTGTTGTGGGTGTGATGTTCGTGCCGACCATATTTACATTTCTATGGTTCTCGGTTTTTGGTGATACCGCCTTGCATATGATTATGGAGGAAGGCTACACAAGCCTTATCGATCAGGTTCAGGCCGACCACGCCGTGGCGTTGTTTCAGTTGCTTGAAAAATTGCCGCTGTCGGGCATCGTTTCGTTCATGGCGGTTTTGTTGATTTCCACTTTCTTTGTGACCTCGGCTGACTCGGGGGCGCTGGTTGTCGACTCACTTGCTTCTGGTGGCGCCACGCATAGTCCCGTGTGGCAACGAATTTTCTGGGCTTCGTTGTCGGGGATTGTTGCCATTACGTTGCTCATTGCCGGTGGGCTGAGCGCGTTGCAAACCGCGTCAATCGTAAGCGCCTTGCCGTTTGCCATCATAATGCTGATTGCCGCTGTGGGTATGTGGCGCGCTTTGGTTATTGAAAGTCATCACGAAATGAGTTTGCAGCAATCGATGCAAGGCCGTCATCACAAGGAAGGCCCCGGCTATTGGAAAAAGCGACTGGCTAATCTGGTGGACTTCCCCGGGAAAGCCGATGTATCGCAGTTTATTTTGAATACGGTGTACCCCAGTATGCAGCGCGTAGAGCAGGAACTGGTACAGCAGGACTGGGAAGCCACGGCTGCGCTCGACCAGGAGCAGTGCCGGGCCCGTTTCGAGGTCTTCAAGAAAGGTCAGCTTGAATTCGTATACGAAGTACGTCTGCGTGCTTATGCAATACCGGAGTTTGCTAATCCGGAAATGTCGCGCGATGTCGATGGCGATAAAAACTATTATCGGGCGGAAGTGTTTCTGCGCCGTGGTGGACGGGCTTACGACGTATACGGATACGACAGCCAGGATGTCATTAGTGATATTCTCGACCAATTCGAACAGTATATGCATTTCCTGCATGTGTCGCCCGGCATTCTGCCGTGGAACATGGAAGAGCCTGAAGAACAAAAACCGCAGTCCTGATTGAGCATGCGCTAAAATGAGTCGGCCCGCCTTTACAGCGGGCCGACTTACCTTCCAGCATCGCAGTTTATTCAAAGACCGGATCAGGTCTGTTTCAGGCAACTTACTTATTGTGGCAACAACGATTCCGACCTCTGTCCAGGAGCTCGAGGCGCGGCTTGCGCACTCGACCGCCCTCGTTCGACGCTTGTATCTGCAATACGATGTTTCGGCGATTCTTGCAGAGTCCGAGTCCGAGGAAGAGGCTTTGCCGCAGGTGCTTCAGGCGATTGCGCGTAATAAAAGCTGGGATCTTGCGCTTGCCTGGGTTTTCGATGAAGAGCAGATCAATCTGTATGAATGGCTGGAAACGGATGACGATGTGTCAGATTACATCGATGCTTCACGTGAACTGGCCCTGGAACAGGTTAACGATTTGCCTTCACAGGTCTTGAATGCGAAAGATGTTGTCTGGGTGAACGACCTGGGTACCGAGATAAACCATAGCCGTCATGCGATATCAACGCGCATGGGGTGGTGCAACGCAGTGGCATTTCCCTTGCAGCACGGTCAGAAGTTGCTTGGCGTGATCGAGTTGGTTCGTCGCGAATGTGAACCGCTCGAGGAGGATTTGAAAGGCTTGTTGCGCATTCTTGGGCGCGATATTGCCCGGTTTATCGAATCGGTACGATACGAGGACGAGCTTGAAAAAAAGAACGCCCGGCTTGCGCAGGCGCAGTTGATTGCGCGGATGGGCATCTGGGAGTGGCGCCCCTCCGATGACCGTCTCAGAACCAATGATGGCACATTGATGGCGCTTGGCCTGCCCGCCTCTCAGGCTCCCCGGAACGGCCAGGCATACTTGGGCTTTGTGCCCGAGCCAGATCGCCAGCACTTGAAAGATGCGCTTTTGTCGGTTCAAAATCTTGACGTAGATGAAATCGAGGTTGAGCATACCTTTGAAAGTCAGGACGGTTTGCGTTTGCTGGTGTTAAGAGCGAAAGCACGTACCGATCGGCATGGCCGCCTGAAGAAAATTATCGGCATGGTGCAGGATATTACCGAGCGCGCTGCCCTGGAGCAGGAGTTAAGGCTAACAGCGGTCGCGGTGGAACAGGCTGCCGAGGCCATGGTGATTTTGAACAAGCAAGGCAGTATCGTGTCTGTGAATCCGGCTTTCACCCGAATTACCGGCTACAACAAGGAAGAGGTCATTGGCAAAAGCATGTCGGCCTTGTTGCACTGGCCCACTGGCAAGCATGATGATTCTTTCTTTCGTGCATTAACCGGTCGCTTGCTAATGAGCGGGCACTGGGAAGGCGAGGTCTGGGCCCAGCGCAAGAATGGAGAGCAGTTTCCAGAGCTGTTGAGTATTAGTGTTATTCGTAACACGGTCGATCAAATTACGCATTACGTCGGCGTATTCAACGATATATCCGACCAGAAAGACCAAGAGGAAAGGTTGCGACGACGCGCGCTTTACGACCCGCTAACCGCGCTGCCGAACCGTTTTCTGTTGCTCGATCATTTGGAGAAAGCCATAGAGCGAGCCAGTCGGCGTCGCTTGAAACTGGCTGTTTGCTTCATGGATCTGGATCACTTTAAGCCGGTGAATGATACTTATGGGCATGAAACCGGTGATCAGTTGTTGAAGCAAATTGCGGTTCGCTTGTTGCGAACATTACGCAGGAGTGATTTTGTGGCTCGTCTAGGCGGAGACGAATTTGTTTTGGTGCTGGAAGATATTGACGGGGTTGATCAGGCCCGGAGTGTTGCCCAGAAAGTCGTTGATGCCTTGCATGAGCCGTTCGGCTTGAATAATGCAACGGTTGAAGTGGGCTGCAGTATCGGGATTGCGCTTTACCCTGATCACGCCGAACGTGTGAAAACCTTGTTACGCTACGCTGATGAAGCGTTGTATGAAACCAAAGAGGCCGGCCGCGATGGGTACAGGGTATCAAGCCGCTGATTTCGGGGTATGAACAGATGTTGATACCTTTGTTCAGACAAAACTTTTACTTAAGTATGGCTTCTAGAGTTGGGCAGCGGATATGGGGGCTGGTTTTTGTGGTGTTGTGTTCAATGCTATTTGCCGGTTCACTTGCCGCAGATACACGCACCGACAATCGGTTGGCACTGACATCGGAAGCCGTTCACGATTATGAAAAAGCAGTTGGGCAGATACGGGCGACAGGGGGCGAGCGGATTCGCCATTGCACTGGAACAGCGATTGCCCCCCGGTTTGTATTAACCGTTGTGCATTGCCTGTTCAATGATTTGGGTGAGCCGTATGGAAAAATTGATTTTTTCCCTGGATCCCGTGCCAATAATGGCACGCCATTCGGTTCGTTTCCGGTATTGCGGTATTACCGTCCTGTGCGCTACGAGCTGGGTCGTAAAACGGCGGCCAATTTGCGTTACGACCTTGCCCTGGTTGAAGTGGGTTTGAATCGGAAAGGGCAGCGTATCAGCGAAGCGGCAGCCGTTGTCCCCTTTCGCGCGGCACCCAATGCAAACGCTGGGCAGATGACGCTGCTGGGTTATCCGAACGACAAAGAGTTGTACGGGGCATATATTCAGCCCGATTGCAGCATTCGGCTTTTCGCCCGCATTTTGTATCGAACGGAATGCCTTGCCACCAAGGGTCAAAGCGGCTCGCCGGTACTGGTTTACGACGATGAGCAGCAACGCTATTATGTGCAAGGTGTGCTCAGTGGTGTGACAGAATCAGCCAGTTTTGCAACGCGTATTACACCTGAACGTCAGGCTATCCTGGAAGCCATCGTTCAGGGAAATGACCCGCAGGCGCAGAAGAACAACGCAGTTGAAAAGTGGCAGCGTTATTATGTGGGTTCAAATCCATAAGGTTTTTTCGCGGGGGAGTCATGGCCGGAGTTGAACGAACGGCAACGCGCATTGCCGGTTTCAAATCAGCGGAAATCGATTTTCAGTTGATGCGTTTGTTGGGTTCGGCCAGTTTCGGCGGCAGTGCGGCCGGCGAGGTGTTTGCCGCCAGAATGCTTATGGTTAACGAAGACCCGCGTGAATGGCCCGGCGCGTTTTCTCCCATGGCTGATCGCTTGGTTGAAATGGCCGATCAAAACGTAAAACAAGGCCATTTACATGCAGCGGCATCAGATTTGCTGCGAGCCTCCAATTATTATCGGTCTTCAGAATACTACTCCGATCCGTATGGCGATACCGCGCTGAAGTTTGGGCAGGCTTCGCGTCATGCCTTTATACGGGCGGCCGGCATGTTGGCGCATCACATTGTTGCTGTGGACATTCCGTTTGAAGGGTATGACTTGCCGGGTTACTTTATGCAGCCGGCCTCCGGGTCGGCCGACGGCAGAACAATTATTATCATGACCGGTTTCGATGGCACCGGGGAAGAGTTGTATTTTCAATCGGCTGCAGCTGCCCTGGTCCGTGGCTACAACGTACTGATTGCAGAAGGGCCTGGGCAGGTAGGGTGTTTGCGGCGCCATCCGAATCTTCTATTTCGCTTCGACTATGAAAAGCCGATTGCGGCTGTGATCGACTACGCAGTTCGGTGCAAAGAGATTGCACCCGAGCGCCTGGCGCTCTATGGCATTAGCTATGGGGGTTATTTTGTGTCGCGGGCCGCAGCGTACGATCAACGGATTCGGGCGTTGATCGTTAACTCACCCATTAATGATCTGGGCGCCTATATGCGTGCTTTCACGCATCTTGACACCGATGCCGTGCCACCTGAAGAAGACGTTTCCCTGGCTGAGGTTGATGATGTGCCCGAGCAGTATATGCCTCAGGAAATAAAGCTGGCCTTCAAGTCGGCGTGTCGTCGTTTTGGTGTTGAGCGTTTTTCCGAATGGATTAAGGTATTGAAAGCGTATCGGGTTGAGGATTTGGCCGCAATTCAGTGCCCGTCGTTGGCGTTGGTGGGTGCCGGCGAAGGCGATGAGGCGCATCGGCAATACGAGCAGTTTCGGCAGACGGTAACCGGGCCGGTTACCAGTCGTGTTTTTAAGGCTGAAGAGGGCGCCGACATGCACTGTCAATTAGGTAATCTGCCACTGTCCAACGCGGTCATCTATAACTGGCTTGATCATATTTTCGGACAATAGCACTCTGGTCGCTACGGGGCTGCGTCACGACGGCCAAAAAGCAGGGGATACAAAGCGAGCGTGAAAATTACAGTCGCCAGGATCAGCGGGACGGCCAAACCGAAATGTAAAAGCAAGGCCCCAATAACGGCGGTTGTAAAAAACAGCAGCACAGAGCCAACCCGTCTTTGCCAGTGGTGGTTATTGCCCTTAACCAGGCGGGCGTCGGCGAAGATTGCCGTAAAGGTCATGGTCATGACATTGGTAGCCAGATCCGGAATGCCATAAGCACGAACGATTGCATTCTGGATACCCATGGAAAAGGCAAGAATGCTCACCAGGGCGATACCGCTCCAGCTGTCGGGGCGGGGGTCTGCGTGCAGCGCCAGTACGCATGCGCAAACAAGCGCGAACCACTCAACGACATACCCAACGCGCTGGTATCGCCCGCTTTGCCTGGCCGCATTAACAATGTACCCCCCCAGCAGGACACCGAGGGTGAAAGCGACAATGGCGGCCAGGTAGTGATCTAAGTGAGAAAAGTGGGCGCCGGTTCCCAGCGTTAGCGCAAGCAAAAGCAGGTTGCCGGTCATCATTTCAGCAAAAGCGCCGCCAAGCGCCAGAAAACACACCGCGTCGATCAGACCGCAGATCGACGTGATCATGTACAGCCCGGTGTGATATTCCCCAACATGACGACGCGCCCATTGTCTGGCGTTGCGTGTTGGGTTCGACATATCCATCTTCAGCCTTTGCAAGGGTAAATGATCCTGACGTTAACGGTAATTTGTTGCTGGAGGATTATGTCTTTAAAAAGCAAAAACGCCAACCCCGAAGGACTGGCGTTTTTTGAATTTTGGCTCCCCGAACTGGGTTCGAACCAGTGACCTGCGGATTAACAGCTAAAACCGGACAAGGTTAATTTACTATAACTGACTGATTTTTTGTTGTTTTATACATTGAGACCGCACGTAGATCATGAGGTTTTTGCATCAGGGTGCACGGATATTGCACTGTGGATTGGAGGCTAACGGTTGTCACGCAGTTAAAAGAAACGTCGTGAGTAGTACGATGTGGTCACCTATCTGTGGCTGCATTCGGCCAGAAGCAGCCATTCAGGGCTGCTGCTCATAGAGCACTTTCGAGGCATTCCGTTGTTGGAGTTGTTTTAAACGTCACGCGGGCGGAGTCCTTGTCCCACAATGAGCTACATGTGCATAATCCACAGACGAACATTAATTATTATTTAGAATATTTTAGACAAACTTAGCAATCGTTCATCCTTTCTAATTGATGCTTTAAGCCTTTTCTCCAACATTTCGGTTTGAATCGCCCATATGTCATTTGATTTTACAATCCCAGATTCGAATAGTTCTTCGTTAGCAGTTTCGCTGGATATTGGTCAGTGCATTTTCGTCCTTGGCGCAAACGGAACCGGTAAGTCAAGCCTAATGCATAAACTCTATAGCACGCATCACGGTAAGGCTCAGCGGATTTCTGCGCATCGCCAGACTTGGTTTACATCGAGTTCGCTAACGATGGCACCGGCAGATAAAAGACGCGCTGAAGCCAATATGTCGCAAAGTGACTACACAGTGCAGTCACGCTGGAAAGATGACTATGCCTCGCATCGTGCCAGCATAGCGATCTACGATCTCATTGATGCCGAGAACGTTCGGGCTCGAAACATTGCTAGTGCTGTAGACAACGGCAACCTTGACTTGGCTAAAACCCTATCAAAGGAATACGCACCGATCAAAATCATCAACGAATTGCTTCGCTTGTCGAACATGCCAATTGAGATATCGGTAAAGGAAAATGAGCAGATTCTTGCAAGCAAATCCGGCAGCACCCCATTTAGTATTGCTGAACTTTCTGATGGCGAGCGAAATGCTTTATTAATCGCTGCAAGCGTGCTTACAGCAGCTCCTGGAACATTGCTTCTTATTGACGAACCTGAGCGTCATCTGCATAGATCTATTATTTCACCTTTGCTGACTCTTCTGTTCGCTAAACGTCCAGATTGTGCTTTTGTCGTTTCTACTCATGACGTCATGCTTCCTCTGGATAATCCAGGGGCACGCACCATGCTAATTCGTGGGTGTACTTACAGCAAATCAACAGTCACCTCTTGGGATGCCGATCTGGTTCCGTCGGAATCCCGCATTGACGAGGAGCTAAAGAAGGACATTCTTGGGGCGCGCCGCACTTTATTATTCATCGAAGGCGATGAGCGAAGTCTTGACCTTCCTCTTTATAGCCTTGTGTTCCCGAATGTCACTGTAATTGCAAAAGCAAGCTGCCGTGATGTAGATCATGCCGTTTCAGGTATTCGGAACGCGACTGAGCTTCATTGGTTACGTGCGTTTGGAGTTATAGATAACGACCGCCGGACAACAGAGGATATTTCTCGATTCAAAGCCAAAGGAATATATGCGGTATCAGTCTATTCCGTGGAGTCGATCTATTATCACCCGGAGATACAGCACAAGATTGCAATCCGACATGCGTCGGTGACTGGAGAAAGTGCGGAATCTCTTGTGCGAGCGGCCGAAAAAGCCGCATTTTCAGCCGTTACACCGCATGCGCAACGCCTTAGCGAGCGTGCGGTTGAGAGGACATTACGAGACGAACTTGATAAGCACTGGCCAAAACAGGCAGAGATAGCTGCGGGAACTCCGATAAGTATCACAATTGATGTCGCCGCCACGGTAAATGAGGAAGTGGCGATGTTGAGTCAAGCAATCGCCGAGCAAAATCTTGAAAAAATAATTGCGCACTATCCAGTTCGGGAGACGCCAGTACTTACAGAGGTAGCTCGAAAACTTGGTTTCCAAACACGCGACCAATATGAGAGCGCTGTGAGGCGCTTGCTAATGGATGATGCTGGGGCTCTTGATTTTGTAAAATCTCTGTTTGGAACGCTCTCTGAAGATATGGCGGGTATATAGCAGGCTATACTCGATTAATCTGCGGGGCATCGGTTACCTCGACATTCCTGAACGTGCGCTTAGGGTCGGATTCGGCCTTCAGGCTTTCGCTTCAATCGGCCAGAAGCAGTCACCTATCATTGGTCTTTGGACTACTTGCAATCAGCTCCAATCTCGAAATTTTTAGGCTTGCCTAAAAATTTTGCTTACGATTGCTCACTCTCAGGATTGCGGATAGATTCGTTTTTATAAGAACGCCGATCCTATTTTCCGGTCGTCTAAATCTAGTTATGCATTCAATTCTTGAGGCTCTCTACATGTATCTACCTACTGATCTTTCAACTTGGCTCAAGGTTGTCGGTGCCCTGTCGGTTGGAATCGGCTCCCTCCTTTTGGCATGGCGAGTCAAGGCAATCCTTCAGTGGGTTGTTTCCTGCCTAGTCGCGCACGAACAATCCATCGAACAATTGGCAAAGCTCGCAGCCAATCAACAACAAACCCAGCCCATTGGTAAGCGTACGCCCATTACCG
>DGCD01000011.1:326408-328730 GCA_002384935.1 Pusillimonas sp. UBA3987 | reverse complement strand
ACCGGGGCTTCGATCAAGAGCTTGCACCCCATCACTTAACCTTCCGGCACCGGGCAGGCGTCACACCCTATACGTCCACTTTCGTGTTAGCAGAGTGCTGTGTTTTTAATAAACAGTCGCAGCCACCGATTCTCTGCGACCCCGTCATGCTCAGCGCGCAGGCGCCTCACACTACCAGGGTATACCTTCTCCCGAAGTTACGGTATCAATTTGCCGAGTTCCTTCTCCTGAGTTCTCTCAAGCGCCTTGGAATATTCATCCCGTCCACCTGTGTCGGTTTGCGGTACGGTCTCGTACAGCTAGAGCTTAGAGGCTTTTCTTGGGACCACTTCCAATCAGTTTAAGACCTTAGTCTTATTCAGCCACACCCTTGAATTACGCGCCCGGATTTGCCTAAAGCGCCTTCTATAGTGCAGCAACGGGGACTTCCAACACCCCGATGACCTTTCGCAATCCGTCCCCCCATCGCACTGTACGACGGTGCTGGAATATTAACCAGCTTCCCATCAGCTACGCATCTCTGCCTCGCCTTAGGGGCCGACTCACCCTGCGCCGATGAACGTTGCGCAGGAAACCTTGGACTTACGGCGAGGGGGCTTTTCACCCCCTTTATCGCTACTCATGTCAGCATTCGCACTTCTGATACCTCCAGCAGCCTTTACAAGCCACCTTCACAGGCTTACAGAACGCTCTCCTACCGCGTATATCTTACGATACACACCCGCAGCTTCGGTAACTGGCTTAGCCCCGTTACATCTTCCGCGCAGGACGACTCGATCAGTGAGCTATTACGCTTTCTTTAAAGGATGGCTGCTTCTAAGCCAACCTCCTGACTGTCTTCGCCTTCCCACTTCGTTTCCCACTTAGCCAATTTTGGGGACCTTAGCTGGCGGTCTGGGTTGTTTCCCTCTTGAGTCCGGACGTTAGCACCCGGTGCTCTGTCTCCCGCGCTCATACTTGCTGGTATTCGGAGTTTGCCATGGTTTGGTAAATCGCCATGACCCCCTAGCCATAACAGTGCTCTACCCCCAGCAGCAATACGCGAGGCACTACCTAAATAGTTTTCGGAGAGAACCAGCTATTTCCAGGCTTGTTTAGCCTTTCACCCCTATCCACAGTTCATCCCCTAATTTTTCAACATTAGTGGGTTCGGTCCTCCAGCACGTGTTACCGTGCCTTCAACCTGACCATGGATAGATCGCCTGGTTTCGGGTCTACACCCAGCGACTAAAACGCCCTGTTCGGACTCGCTTTCGCTACGCCTTCCCTATTCGGTTAAGCTTGCCACTGAATGTAAGTCGCTGACCCATTATACAAAAGGTACGCAGTCACCCCATAAATGAGGCTCCTACTGTTTGTATGCACACGGTTTCAGGATCTATTTCACTCCCCTTCCGGGGTTCTTTTCGCCTTTCCCTCACGGTACTGGTTCACTATCGGTCGATTACGAGTATTTAGCCTTGGAGGATGGTCCCCCCATCTTCAGACAGGATTTCACGTGTCCCGCCCTACTTATCTGACGCCTAGTTCCACATCGCGCATTTCGCCTACGGGACTATCACCCGCTACGGCTGCCCTTTCCAGAGCATTCGGCTATACGCAACGCTAAATCGTCAAGGCTCATCCGGGCTCGCTCGCCGCTACTGCCGGAATCTCGGTTGATTTCTTTTCCTCGAGCTACTTAGATGTTTCAGTTCACTCGGTTCGCTTCTCTGTACCTATGTATTCAGTACAGGATACTGCTTACGCAGTGGGTTTCCCCATTCGGACATCAGCGGATCAAAGCTCGTTTGCCAGCTCCCCGCCGCTTTTCGCAGGCTACCACGTCCTTCATCGCCTGTAATCGCCAAGGCATCCACCATGTGCACTTAGTCACTTGATCCTATAACCACAAAGGCTATAGGTTCCTAACTTGAGTTTACGTGTTCATGCCGTTCATCACTTCCAAAAGACGGAGTCAGTCATCACACCCCTTTCCTAAAAAAGACGCGCTCAACCAACTCGGCTCTTGAGTCAGAACTTATTTGCAATGCAATCACAACCCGTATCTATAATCAGCCTGCCTGTCCCTTAACGGATCCATGTCCTAAAACATGCACCCGGAACACGCAGCCCACTTACAGCTACTTGTCATTGTTGCTTCTTCCTCATTGTTAAAGAACAAATACTGCTTGTACTACTTGTACTGCTTGTACTTCGGATACTACCTAGCCATATCGCTATGACCAGTGCACAACCCCCTGAGTGCGCGCGACACCTTAACCGCACACGCAAGACCCTGTTCACTGCACACAACACCTAAAACCACAACTTCACAACCAC